>CAZBXQ010000013.1:43214-62253 GCA_964495935.1 uncultured Flavobacteriaceae bacterium | reverse complement strand
CCAGTAAATACAATGCTTTACCACAATTCTAAATAGATTTTCGGGGGATGGCTAACTGAGAATCATACCTTCGTTTAACGAATTCAGGAAATATTGAAATTTGGCGTATCTTTGGACGTAAAACTACTACATTTTATGCGAGTTGTCGTTTTAAAAGAATACGGAGACGCCTCGGGTCTTCGGGTAGAAAACCACAAGAAACCCACCCCAAAAGATCATGAAGTCCTTATCAAAGTTGCTGCAGCGGGATTAAACCGCGCTGATATTGCTCAACGAAAAGGACATTATCCGGCACCACCGGGAACTCCGCAAAAAATATTGGGGTTAGAGGTCTCCGGCCACATCGAAGCTCGGGGGGAAAAAGTAAAAAATTGGGAAATCGGCCAAGAAGTATGTGCCCTGCTCCCGGGAGGTGGTTATTCTGAATATGTAACGGTCGATGCCGGGAGTTGTCTTCCTGTTCCAAACTCTTATTCTCTATGCCAAGCTGCTGCACTTCCGGAAACGTTATTCACGGTTTGGTATAATGTCTTTCAGCGAGGAGCTCTACAACAAGGAGAACAAGTTTTGATATATGGCGGATCGGGAGGAATCGGATCAATGGCTATCCAACTCATCAACCGTTTCGGAGCCGCCGTCAACACCCTGGCCAGCACTGACAAAAAAATTGAATACTGCAAATCGCTGGGTGCCAATCGGGTTTTAAACTACAAAACAGACGACATGATAAAAGAATGGGGCGAAAATTCGATGGATTTGATTTTTGACTCCTTTGGTGGCAATTACCTCGGCACCAACCTCGACCTTCTTCAACCGGAAGGCCGGTTAATTTATATTAACGCTATGCTCGGGGGGCACCCCCAACTGGATCTTTTTAAAATGTTACAAAAGCGAATCTGGATTACCGGCAGCACCCTGCGATCCCGATCATATAGCTTTAAAAGAAGCCTCCGGGATGAGATTCAAGAAAAAGCATTCCCATTATTGGAAAGTGAGGGTTTTGACCCGATGGTAAGCCGGCAATTCCCGGTAGAAAACATAATTGATGCCCACCAAACCATGGAATCCCGGGACTTCACAGGAAAGATAATCATCACATTTTGAGGAAATGATCAAAATAATGGCTATACTGTGAACCAACGGGAGGTTGCCGAACTTGAATAATTTCTACGATATGCTACCTAAACCCCATCAACGCTAACGCTAATTGAATTTGTAAAAGCCTTATCTTCTGCATTATAGATTGAATTAACACTGTTTTAAAATAACCATGAAAGTTAGTGAACAATTACGAATCCGATCCAAAGTCAATGACAGCCTACAAAGATTACTCACCCATTTAAGTTCCGGTCGAGCTTATACCTTGATAGAATTATCCAAAAAAACAAAAACTTCAAAACGCAAGACGAGAGAAATCTTAAAAGACTTGGGAACCATGGAAGTGGTCAAAACTCGAAAAAATCGAAAACGGGATTACTATTTCATCCCGGAACCGCTGAAAATCGATTATATCAAAACGCTGGCTAAAAACGATAAAAACACCTCCAAAGACCCCGAAGGGATGAAGTATTCCCGACATTGCTACAACCATTTGGCCGGTTATGTAGGGGTACAATTAACCGAGGCACTGGTCAGCCAAAATTTTATTATCCCACAACGTGTAAATGAGGATTACGGAAATTATGAAATCACACCGGCGGGCTGGAAATGGTTTTCAAAACTCGGAATCGAAAAAGAAAGCTTTGCCCAAAACGGAAGTCGTCTTACAAAACAATGCTTGGACTTTAGTGAACGAAAATCCCACCTTGGAGGGAAACTGGGAGATGCTCTACTCAAGAAACTCATTCATAAAGGATGGGCTTCCGAAACGCCGAATTCGAGAGAAATCCAATTTACGGCCACGGGAAGAAAAAACATGCTTGCGGAACTGGGCATTGAAGTCGTGCCGCACAATTGATTCCCCCCTGCAAAACCACATGCTTTGTCGCATTAATAATACCCTAAAAAGCTTAATTCTAATTTTTTTAGTTTATGAGGTCATCTAAACTTTCAAAAATGGGCTGCAAAATAATATTATTGCCCCAGACTTGGCCGTAGCAGGCGGGTTTAATATTTTTTTCGACCGTAGCTATGGCTATGCTCTACAAAAAAGCCGTCACCTGGAACAATAATCTCTATTCCAGCCTGCCGGCTTGGCAGGTTTCGCTTCAATTCCAAAAGTTTAAGCCACCTCTATATCATAAAATGATCTAAACTATTCTATTGAGAGTTATTTAATTCGAGGTTCGAACATCAATTACCATGAGCATCTATCACATGATATGTCTATCATAGGTTGCCATTGGGCAAAAATTAAATAAGACTGATCCCGATTGGAGGCCAATGTTAGTACTCCATAGCAAGCATAGTGCAGCTACGGGTTAATTCGAGATAGCACCCATCTCATTCTCTGAAGAGTTTACCTATAGGATCTGTCTTTTATATATCCGGATGAAATTGGAATTCATCGAACCTTTGAGCGGAAAGTTATTGGGGAGCACGACCGCTGTTGTTGAATTCCTGCCGGAGTTCTCTTTTCAATCCCCGATTATCGGCTTCGGATTACACCCGGAGGTAATGATATTCCATACCTTCAGTATGGTGAGTGCCTTTTCGTTTCAGAAGATCATACTCCGCGCAACAAAATTTAAACAGGATCGAATATTGAAACTCAAAAAGGACCTCCCCGAAGAAAAAATCCTTGAATGGAAGGAAGCAGCCTTATTTTCCTTGTATATTTACAGTTTTTACTATCCATCTCATCAAATACCTGCTTTTATGCTTGTTGAAGAAACTCCTTTGCAAGACTGTTTAATTCTAATGCCTACAATCCACAAAGACGGTCGTGGCTTTTTTTATGAGCAGTTTAATCAACGGGACTTTGATCAATTGACACAAAAGGAATTTATCCCCAAACAAGACAATACATCCTTCTCGCGATATGGAGTCATTCGGGGTTTTCATGCGCAGCAAGGAGAGTTCTCACAAGCTAAAATAGTGAGTGTTATGCAAGGCAAGGTCCTCGATGTTGTCGTAGATCTGCGCCCGGAGTCGCCGAGTTTTAAAAAAAGCTTTAGCCTTATTCTCTCTTCTGACAATCATCAACAACTCTATATCCCACGCGGATTTCTACATGGATTTTCAACCCTGAGCAAAACGGCTTTATTCTTTTATAAGTGCGATAATTTTTTTAACGGCTCCTCCGGATTTGGCGTCCGTTATGATGATCCCGATTTACAAATTGATTGGAAAATTCCTGCAGGACGAGAAATCCTTTCTGAAAAAGACGCTAAACTCCCTTATCTTAAAGACCTTAACCTATAGCAATGCCAAAAGTAGCTGTTTTAGGAGCCAATGGGCAATTGGGGCAGAGCCTACAAGCCTATGCGCATTCCAGCAATGATGAGATACAATGGAATTTCTTTGACTCTACAGCAGTAGATGTCACCAAAATCACAGCTATCTCCTCCCTTTTTGCCCCGACAAAAAAGTACGATTATATCCTGAATTTTGCAGCCTACACCGCTGTTGATCAAGCGGAACACGAACGTGCACGTGCTTTTGCAGTAAATGCCCGGGCACTTCAACATCTGGCCCGGGCATGTCAAAAAAACGACGTCGTCTTAATCCATCTCTCCACCGACTATGTGTTTGACGGTAATCAACAATCTCCATACAAAGAAAATGATCCTGCACAACCTCTTAACTATTATGGGGCAACCAAGCTACAAGGAGAGGATTATATCCGACAGTACCTCGACCAGTATTATATTCTCCGTTCGGGATGGGTCTATTCTTCCTATGGAAACAATTTTTATAAAACCATGAAACGATTGGCCAAAACCCACGATACAATCCGAGTCGTCAACGACCAAATCGGCACTCCCACCCATACTTCCACCGTAATCGAAGCTCTCCTTAAAATTATCCATTGGGAAACTCAGCCCTACGGAACCTATCATATCGGGAACCGAGGAAAGGCTTCCTGGTTCGAATTTGCCGATACGATATTATCGGCTTCGGGGTATTCCGGAAAATGTGAGGCCATCCCTACATCCGAATATCCCACAACTGCCAAACGTCCTCGCTATTCCGTACTGGATAAACGTAAATTTGAAAAGACTTTTGCGCATACGTTTCCCGACTGGAAGATTAGTTTTGAAAAGTACCAAAAGAAATGCTGAATGCCGCTGCGTATATCCGGCCCTCTCACTCCTTACTCCTGTTCCTCATTGGAACGGAAGGGATTCCGTTTACGCAAAAATTCAATCCATTTTCCCACCGTTGTGACTTCCCGTTTCTCTTGGGCTCGTTGGGAGGCATAATCAAACCCCTGCTGCCACCAATTTTTCATTAGCGTTTTATCAAAAATAAGAGAGTTCTCAATGAGTTTACTCGGGGTATAATAGAGATTGAGTTTCACATCCTTCAGCTGGGCCGCCAAATCTCCCTCGATTACATTGTTATTTTCAATCTGATTAGACATAAATTGAAACAAACTCATCATAAGGGAAAAAGGGTTCTTTCCCAGGGCTTGCCGACGATCCAGGCTTTCCGATTTTAAAATAATAGCATCTACCGAAGTCGCACCTCTACGAATGGCCTCCCGAATCGGGACCAAGGCACCAAATCCCCCATCGGCATATTCACTTCCCTTTCGCTTTGCCAAACTCATAAACGGAACGAAATTACAGGAAATCCAGATCCAATCACAAAACTCTTCATAATTGTATTCCTGAATGGATTTATACTCCACAATCCCTTTACTCAGATTAGAAACCGTAACCACGATATCTTTGGCACTGGTTCTCGCTTTTTGAAACTCTTCTCGGGAAACATTCCGGTTAATCAATTTCTTTAAATTCTCACTTTCTCCAAAGGTTCGCCGCCGTCTTATAAATTGAATAATCGTATTGAAATAATTAATCCCCACATACTCTCGATTCCCCTTTCGCCTGATAACAAACGGATTTCTGCTAAAAATGTTTTTTTGACTTACTCCCGTGTAGAGGTCATGCAACTTATCAATCTTCCCAATCGCCAGGTGCGTTAATAACAGACTCCCGGTAGAAGTCCCGACAAAGAGGTCGTACTTGTTTTTTTGAACACGAATCAAATGTTCGGCTACTCCTCCGGCATAAGCTCCCTTACTTCCTCCGCCAGAAATTACCAATGCCCGCATTCGATGCTATATTTAGAAATTCGCTTAATAGACTGTATTCATTATAAATATTCCTCGGCCAATTGGATATATTTTTTTTTCGCTTCTTCCTCTGAGATCGTAGAGACCTGAAATAGAGCATTCATTTTAAACCCTCTTACCAAGGCATTATCCGGCCGTTTATGAATCTGCACCTCACGTGCTTGAAAGGCATTTCCCAAAGCTCGTTTATAGTAGGCATAAAACAGTAATTTTATATCTGGAGCAAACGCATTATTGGTCTCCGACACCCGTTTTACTGCATCTTCAAATTCAATCTGTAACTTACTTTTAACCTTTTTCATATGGGTTGAATTTTGCCAAAATTGTCTCACCTCCTCGCACTTTATCCTCTACGTTTACTTCAATTTCTGTTCCCAAAGGTAAAAAAACATCCAATCTCGATCCAAATTTAATAAATCCACTGTCACTTCCCTGTGTGACCGACTCTCCTACAACAGCATAATTTACAATACGTCGAGCCACTGCCCCCGCAATCTGCCGGTACAGAACTTCACCAAAAACCGGATTTTTAACCACCACGGTAGTGCGTTCATTTTTCTCACTGGATTTAGGATGCCAGGCCACCAGATATTGCCCCGGATGGTACTTGCTGAAGATTACTTTACCCCCTACCGGATAGCGGGTTACATGTACATTTACCGGAGACATAAAAACCGACACCTGAATTCGTTGATCTTTAAAATATTCCTTTTCATATACTTCTTGTATAACGACCACTTTTCCGTCAACGGGTGCCACAACACATTGATCGTCGGGGGTCGTTATCCGTTTGGGGTTTCTAAAAAATTGAAGAATCAAAATAAAAAAGACGATACTCCCAAAAAGCACCAAAACATTTACGGTCGTACTGGCAATCTGCCAGAAACTAACTACATTTACAATGAGAAGCACAATCAATGTAAATCGTATAATTCCAAAACCCTCCTTATGAAACATACTTTATAATAACTAAAAATGAGTATATAAAGGTCACTGCAAAAATAATACTATCCAATCGGTCTAACAATCCGCCGTGTCCCGGCATTAATCGGCCGCTATCCTTAACCCCTGCCTGTCGTTTCAATTTGGATTGTATAAGGTCTCCAAAGGTACCAAAAATACAGGTTATAGCCGCAATGACCAACCATATTTCAAAGCTATAGACCTCGGCATAGCGATAAACTCCATAACTAACAACCAAGGTCAGGATCACGCCTCCTATAAAGCCTTCAATGGTTTTATTGGGAGAAATCCGCTCAAAAAGCTTACGTTTTCCAAAGGTTTTCCCTATCAAATAAGCAAAGGAATCATTCGACCAGATCAAAAGAAACACCCCCACAACAATTCGAGGACTATAAATATTGCGCGAGTTGGCATATGGTAACATCGTCAAAAAGACCAGCGAAGAAATCAAATAAAAAAACACAATTAAATACTTCCTGCCTTCAAACATGGGAATCTTACGAATGACGATGAGATCCCGTATTAAAAGGACATTGATGATGAGCGTAAAAATCATCAAAACCAGTAAGACATTCTTATGCCCCCCATAATGATAGACACTAAAAAAGAAGAATGCCAACACCAATACAAAATAGGCTAAATAAGACTCTAAATGCAGTAGCTGTAGTAATTCCCGAAGCGTAATAATACCAAAGACAAAGACCAGCCCGACAAAGGTGTACTCAGAAATAAAAATCGAAAGCAAAAGCAAAATTGCATAAATCGCTCCGGAAATAATTCTTATTACAGTTTCATTCATCAGAAGTCCGTTCACTAAAAACCTCAGTCAAAGATATTATTTCCTCATTATCAAATGGTGGATTTGACTTTGAAATATCAAAAATCTTCCAACAGGAGCAAATAGGTATTTTTAGCCACGCTTCCGTAATTCATAAAGTGGCTTGACTGTTTTTGTTGCGTATAAAAATTTTTAATCGTGGTAATGTTAGACGGTATTTTCTGCCGCCTCAGATTAATATTTTGCAAGCCGTCGCTTAGAGTAGGAATTAACTGTCCAACACTGGCAAAAACGACGAGATTCTCAGGAAGATCATATAATCTTTTCTCGCCAATTTGATTAGAAGATAAAAGAATAGCACCGGTATCGGCAACTAAAAATTCGCAGGCTGTGAGTGCAAAATCATTATCTCCATGTGTAAAAAATGAAATCTTAGATTTAGAAAAAAGACCTTGCAATCGCTTTTCCTTACAAAATGCATGGGTCCAATCATTCTCCTTCAATATCCCGTTAAAATAAGAAAGTGCCTCATCAAAATCGGTACAATACAGAAATTTCCCTCCGTTCTCTTTAAAATTAATCAAGAACTTATCCTCTATAGGCATATTTGGCTTTGGCATAAACTCACTGGTCTGCCCGGCATTACCAACTTTGGAAGAGGATTCCTCCCCTATTCTTTTATATTTTTCAAAAAGTTTTTTTATCAATCCCATATACAACTATTCCTGCCTATATCCTGAGAAGAGAATAATTACTTCAAAATTCAACCGTACTTTACTATTTATAGTTTGCTCTCAAAACTACAAATAGATAACGTCATGTCGATTTCTTTATTTCGATCGTACTCGAATTTTTATACCCCCTCTACATCCCATTTTCAACAAATATCCAAAATTTATAGGGAAAAGTAAAATGTCACCTTTATCACTCCGAAGTTTATCAAAGTTTTAACTCTCTAAACCCCAAATTATTAACGGGTTTCTACCATCAGGTTCATGAGGAGGCGGTATCCGGTTCTTCATTATTCTGCTCTTTTGCCGAAGTTTCCGTTTCCATCGTTTCTCCCTGCTCATCATTTTTCTGGCCTCCGGAAGAAGCTGCTTCTTTGACCTCAATTTCTCCATGGTCTCCATTTTTCACTTCCTCATCATCCTTCTTATGATAGGGCTGCTCACCAAATATCTTCACTAAATCTGCCTTAAAAATCACTTCTTTCTCCAATAAAATCTCGGCTAATTGAGTAAGCTTGTCCTTATGCTTTCGAAGCAACTCCAGAGCCCGCTGATATTGCGTTTCAATAATCTTGGAGATCTCCCGATCAATGACCTCCGCCGTTTTTTCACTATAGGGTTTGGTAAAGCTATATTCACTTTGCCCTTGTGAATCATAATAGGTAATATTTCCTACTTTTTCATTTAACCCGTATATGGTCACCATGGCTTTGGCTTGCTTGGTCACTTTTTCCAAATCACTCAAGGCCCCGGTTGAAATCTTATCAAACATAATTTTCTCGGCAGCACGCCCTCCCATAGCGGCACACATTTCGTCCAGCATTTGCTCAGTACGCACAATGAGACGTTCTTCCGGCAGATACCAAGCTGCCCCCAGAGATTGACCTCGCGGAACAATCGTTACCTTTACCAACGGTGCGGCATGTTCCAGCATCCAGCTCACTGTAGCATGACCTGCTTCATGAAAGGCGATAGCTCGTTTTTCCTGTGGGGTAATAATCTTGTTTTTCTTCTCTAAGCCCCCAATAATTCGGTCAACGGCATCCAAGAAATCTTGCTTTCCTACTGCTTTTCGGCCATTTCGCGCAGCAATAAGGGCGGCTTCGTTACAAACATTAGCAATATCAGCCCCCGAAAAACCCGGTGTTTGCCTTGCCAGAAACTCGATATCCAACTCACTATCTACCTTTTTTAAGGGTTTTAAATGTACTTCAAAAATTTCTTTTCGCTCCCGTACATCGGGGAGCTCAACATGAATCATCCGATCAAAACGTCCTGCCCGCATCAGGGCTTTATCCAATACATCCTGACGGTTGGTGGCCGCAATCACAATAACGTTGGTATGCGTTCCGAATCCATCCATCTCGGTAAGTAATTGGTTCAGGGTATTTTCCCGTTCGTCATTTGATCCTCCAAAATTACTCTTCCCCCGGGCTCGACCGATGGCATCAATCTCGTCAATAAAGATAATTGAAGGAGATTTTGCTTTGGCCTGCTTAAATAAATCTCGCACTCGGGAGGCACCGACTCCTACAAACATTTCCACAAAATCAGATCCCGAGAGGGAAAAGAAAGGAACATGCGCTTCCCCCGCAACAGCCTTGGCCAATAAAGTTTTTCCCGTTCCCGGAGGCCCTACCAACATGACCCCCTTGGGGATTTTCCCTCCCAGGGATGTGTATTTCTCGGGGAATTTTAGAAAATCCACTACTTCCTGCACCTCTTCTTTGGCTCCCTCCAATCCGGCTACATCTTTAAATGAGGTCTTTACATCATTTTTTTGATCAAATAACTTTGCTTTCGACTTGCCGATATTAAAAATCTGACTTCCCGGTCCTCCTCCTGCGCCGCCGCTCATACGCCGCATGATAAAAATCCAAATCAAGAGGATAATTCCAAACGGAATCAAAAGCGGCAGTATATCGCCCCAGATGTTTGTCGGGTTTTTATAGGTTTTTTCGGTATCCAGATCATATTTCTGTACCGTTTCGTCAAATTTATCTTCAAAATTACTCAGATCTCCGAGCTCAAAAGTATAATCGGGAGTATCGGCACTGGGCAGAAATCCATTACTTTCAGTCGATTTATGCTCCGATTTCTTTTTGGCCGCAGCAGTCAAATAAACATTTGCTGTCTTGTGATGGATAATCTCAATCTTTTTGATATCTCCATCTCTCAGATATTTTTCATACGTTGACGGGCTTATGGTTTTGGGTTCTCCAAAACCTCCCTCTCCAAAGAAGTTGATCCCCAAAAAGATTAAAACGATACCGGCCAAAATCCAGTATGAATTAAACTTTGGCGGTTTTCCCTTGGTTGGCGACTTCTTAGAATCTTTATTATTCAATGCCATGTAGTCTCTTTTTTCAATTAATTAGTCCTGAACAGCGATAAACTTTGCATCCCCCCAAAGACTTTCAATATCATAGTAATCCCGTATATGCTTTTGAAAAACATGAACTACTATAGTTACATAATCTAAAAGTACCCACTCCCCATTTTCTGTTCCTTCAACATGCCACGGCTTTTCATGGGTGGTTTTACTTACCTTTTTTTGAACCGAATTCACAATAGCGTTTACATGTGTATTTGAGGTACCGTTGCAGATCACAAAATAATCACATACCGCGCTATCGATAGCTCTCATATCAAGAACTTTAATATCTTGCCCCTTCAAATCTTCAATCCCTTCAACAATAAGATCAACTAACTTATTAATGCGCTTCTTAGTTTCTGTCATTAAATCTGATTCAATTTTTGCAAAGTTATTACTTTTAAACTTCTATTCTCGTAAATAAATTAAAACATTATTCACCACTTGCCGTATGCATTATATCAAAGTCCTTGCCACAGACTCTACTAATAGTGAGTTAAAAAGACGCCTCGCCCGAAACCCGCGGATCTCCAATACCAGCTTGTTTGCTCTTCATCAACGAGAAGGCCGGGGACAACGCGGCACTCAATGGTCATCAAAAAATCATAAAAACCTTACTTTCAGTATTTTATTAAATAATCTGGAGTTAAAAGCAGTAGAAAATTTTAAATTAAACGCCATTATCAGCCTTAGTATTCAGCAGTTTCTACAAAGTTTGACTGCTGAGGCTCACTTTTGCATAAAATGGCCAAACGACATATTGGCAGGCCGCCATAAAATATGTGGCATACTCATCGAAAACATATTAATGGGAAGTCATATTCATAACTCCATTATCGGAATGGGGCTAAATGTCAATCAAACCAAGTTTGAACATCTTCCCAAAGCAACTTCCTTAAAAAATCTTACCGGTCTCACTTACAATCTCGAGGATTTATGGAGAAATCTCACCGAAGTACTGAATGATAATCTGAAGCACTACCTTGAAAAACCATGGGGTGAAGTTCTTCAGCGATATGAAGAAAAGCTCTTTAAAAAAGATATCAACGCTAAATTCGAATTTCCCGACAGCACTGTTAAAGACGGCCAGATTAAAGGCGTGTCACCAACGGGAAAACTCCGTATTCTATTTGCAGAGGGAATTGAGGAGTTCCAACTCAAAGAAATAAAACTCCTCTATTAAAACTTCGCTGCGGCCAAATTGGAAGATAAAGTCTCGATAAATCGGCCTAATGGCTTTTTGGCCATCATGGTAATCATGGGATTCAAATCGCCATGAAAGCAGAACTGCACTTCTGATTCAGTTTCCGTAACGGGATTTATTTCTGCCCATAGTTTAAATTTAAACTTTTCGCTGGCCGAACCCCACACCACTTTATCATAGGGTGACTGCTCTTCCAATTTCAAAGAAATAGCGGGCATTCCCTTCAACTGAAATAAAAAACCGCCACCTTCATTCAGTTTGAACTGTTCAACACTATCGGGCATTAAACGTTCGTAATTTTCCGGCTGACTCAAAAATCCATAACTCGTTTTCACATCGTGGGACAATTGAATTTTTTCACTGTTTATATCCATAATCAAATTATTATATTCTTTTCGTTAAATTTATAATTCTCTTTTGCAATCCCTGTATTTCAGTTAAATTGCATTTCAGTTTTAATTTTACACTTCGATAAAGAATCTCGGTCATGTATAGAATTTTTGTGGGCTCCACCCCCATATTCCTTTCCACTCAACAGGATCCCGGTGAAGGTTTTCACACCCTTCCCATCAAGGAAACGAATATAAACGAAATCATCAAAAAAGTAAAAAAAGGAAAACTACAAAAGGTAAATCTTTATCATCCTAAGGAGCATAAACTCTTAAAGCACTTTATTAAACAAATCAAACCCATTACCGCCGGAGGGGGATTGGTTTACAACCCCAATAAGGAGATTCTCTTTATTTACCGACGGGGCTGCTGGGACCTCCCAAAAGGAAAAGCAGAAAAAAATGAAAGTCTGGAAGAAACGGCCTTACGGGAAGTCGAAGAGGAAACAGGTGTTCATCCCTTAAAAATAACCAAAGCTCTGGTTCCTACTTATCATATTATGAAGCGAAAAGGGAAATATCGTTTAAAAATCACCTATTGGTATGAAATGAAAACTACCTTTGACAAAAACCTTATTCCCCAGACGGAAGAAGACATTACCCGAGCCGAATGGAAAAATTTCAAAGCTGCCAAGGCTGCTCTAAAAAATTCTTATGAAAATATAAAACTGCTTTTTCCACTTGAATACCACGAGGAATAAAAGCTTCTACCAATGCTTCACGAGCATGAGGTCGTAGTCAAAAGAAATCGGATTTCCCTTGCTACCAGAATCAGCGTTGTGCTATAGGAGCTTTTACCTTTGCGTTTTTAACGGGGCGGACATTTGATAAATCATACCCCCCAAACCGCTCCAAATAGTGCTTGATCGTGGTACCGAAAATATCGGTTGCCCCGTGTCGGCCGCCACTTCTTAAATATTTTCGAATTCCGCCGGGACCGGCCAAATGCGCAGCCGCCAAAATTCCCGATTCAGTGACTTCAACACCGTCAATAATTTTTCCTTCGTAGCGTTTAATATCTTTTTCGAGGATCCATTTATTCCTCGCCAGAAAAACATAAAACACTTCTTCTTGCAAGGAAGGATTCAATAGAAAACCCTGAGGATCATGGACCCCCAGAGCGGCCAGTGTAATCTGCCCAAACTGGTACTTCCCCATATAGCCCAAAGTATTGATAAGCCGGTACTGCCCCCGGGATTCCTGAAAAGCCACAGCCGCCTTAAACCCGCTGTAGTCCTTTTGAAGCATGGGATAAGCCGTGATCGAGGAGTCAACGCGGTAGCTCCTCGCCGATTGATCATCGGTAATTCGTATTTCTTTGTCGGTTGAAGATGTACTACTTTCTTCGTTGCTTTTCGTAGAAAAATTAAAAAATATCAACGCCCCCAAAGCGGGTAACATCGACAGTTTTGCTATCTTCTTTTGCACAAAAATAACTTTTCCAAAGGACTTCTATACAATGATTTTTCAATCTAAATGCCTTTGATTTCAGCGGGCAAATATAGCGGTAAAACTAAACTTGAAAAGGATTTTATAAAAACTTTATTATTTATTGATAATCAGTTTTTTACCTCTTAAAACTAAATAATAATTATCGTTAATTCTCTTTTTCGAGCACCCTTATTCTGATTTTTACATTGATTTCAGATAAAAAACCAAGCCCGATAATCCTGTTCTCAATATTTTCAGGACCGGAAAAATACCTATATTTACCCACGTTGAACCGAAATCCAAAAATAGTCCTATGAAGTACCTCAGTCTAAAAAAGTGGGATGACGCTTTAAAAAAGGATCGGGAAGCCGTTATTCTCGATGTGCGAACAACAGAAGAATATGAACTTGATCATATCCCGGGAGCACAGCAAATCAACGTAAACGAGCCTCAAGACTTTATGGACAAAATCAAAACGCTGGATAAATCCAAAAGGTATTATGTTTATTGCAAATCCGGCAACCGATCCCGGCAAGCCTGTCAAGTCTTAGATTTTAACGGCTTCAAACATACCTATAGCCTCCAAGGGGGCTATGAAACCTGGAAAGACAACCACGTTCCCTCGACCTAAAAATGTCTTCAAGCTTCACAAACGTCTTGTAATGCCCTCCTTTTTTCGACTAATAGCCCATAACCCCAAATACATCAATAGGCCATTGAGTACCAATAATTCATAATTAAATTCATAACCGCCAAGAAATTCAGCCGGCAATTGATCGATCAAAAAGGAACATGCCGCAGCAACTAATGCCATATAAATCACATATCGATCATGCACCTCTCGCTTTGTAAAAATACCAAAAGCAAAAAGTCCAAGAAGAGGCCCATAAGTATAGGTGGCCGCGGTAAGCAATAAATCTATAATCGAACTACTCAATAGATAATTAAAGATTACGATAACGATCACCAAGGCCGCACTAACCCCGAGATGAACCTTCTTTCGCATACTTTTCTGCTCCGTAACGGGTCGTTTGTCAATCGCTAAAAAATCCACGCAAAAACTTGTGGTCAGAGCCGTCATACCGCTATCGGCACTGGAAAAAGTAGCGGCAATTAATCCCAATAGAAAAACCACCCCCAATCCGGTTCCCAAATCCGCACGCAAGGCAATCTGCGGAAAGAGAAAATCGGTTCGCTCGGGAATCGGGATTCCCGTTTTTTGTGCATAAACGAATAACAGGGCCCCCAAGGTCAAAAAAATGATATTAATGGGAATAAAGGTCATCCCATAGGTAAGCATATTTTTCTTTGCTTCCTTTAAATTTCGACACGTCAAATTTTTCTGCATCATATCCTGATCCAGTCCGGTCATAACAACGGTAATAAAAACCCCGCCGATAAATGCTTTCCAAAAATAATTTTTATGCAATACCGTATCCGTAAAAAAGATTTGGGTATAGTCCTTCATTTCCTGCGCTCGTAAAATTTCTCCAATTCCCCAATCTAATTCGTTAAGGATGAGTATTACTGCCCACAGTAAGGCCCCCAACATACAAAAAGTTTGAAGGGCATCGGTCCAAACAATGGTATTGATACCGGCTCGTGCCGTATATAGCCAAATAAAAAAAATCGAAAGAATAACGGTGATCACAAAAGGAATGCCCCAGGCCTCGAATACAAAATATTGTAATACCGAAGCCACCAGAAAAAGTCGGAAAGACGCGCCTAATAGTCTTGAAAGCATAAAAAAGAAAGCCCCGGTTTGGTAACTTACCGGCCCGAATCGCTGCCCCAAATACTCATAAATAGAGGTAACATTTAATCGATAATAAAGCGGGAGCAGGAGAAAGGTAATAATTCCATATCCCAAAGCATATCCAAAGACCACCTGCATATAGCTAAACTGTGAGGTCTGCACCCAACCCGGAACCGATATAAAAGTAACCCCGGACAAAGAAGCACCGATCATCCCAAAAGCAACCACATACCAGAGGGAATTATTTTTAGCTTTAAAAAAAGCCCCATTACTATCATCTTTTCCCGTCTGCCAGGAAATAAGCATTAATACTGCAAAATAGATTCCGATAATCAGCAATATAAATCCGGGACTCATACAAACACAGTTGTTTATTCGGGTTTATTTTACACGTGTTTTTTTTGACGAATCATAAACATACCGACAAACATCAGAGTTCCATTCAACACAAGGAGTTCATAATTCACCTGATATCCTCCTAAATATTCGGCCGGGATCAACCCCAGGGCAAATGTAATTCCCGCCGAAAGAACCGCCACAACGGCCACCCATTTATCCCGAACCTGATAGTTTGTAAAGATTCCAAAGGCAAATAATCCCAGTAACGGTCCATAGGTATAAGAAGCAGCCATAAACAGCAAATCGATAACACTGTCGTCCAACAAGTAATTAAAAATAACGATTACCAATACCAAAAGTACGCTAATCCCAATATGCGCTTGTTTTCGAATTCGCTTTTGTAACTCCGGATTTTTCTTTTGAATCGCCAAAAAATCAATACAAAAACTCGTAGTCAAGGCGGTTAAAGCACTATCGGCACTGGAATAAGCCGTCGCAATCAAACCTAACAAAAAGACCACGGCCAGACCGGTTCCCAGATTTCCGTTAATGGCGATCTCGGGAAACATCAAATCAGCGCGATCCGGTAGTGCAATCCCTTCCTTAGCGGCATAAACATAAAGGAGTGCTCCCAAAATCAAAAACAAAAAAACTACGGGGATAAAAACAGCACTATAGGAAAGTACATTTTTTTGAGCATCCCGTAAATTTGAAATAGTCAAATTCTTTTGCATCATATCTTGATCCAATCCCGTCATTGCTATGGTAATAAAAGCCCCGCCAATAAAAGATTTCCAAAAATAATCTTTGGCCAAAACATCATCAAAGAAAAATGTTTTGGTATAAGGTTGAATCTCGGGAGCGGTAAAGAGATCACCAATTCCCCATCCCAATCGGTTCATGATAAAATAAATAGTTACAAAAACAGAAGTCAGCATAAACAGCGTTTGGAAAGTATCGGTCCAAATCACCGTTTTTATTCCCCCTTTTGCCGTATATAGCCAAATCAATAGAATCGAAACCACCACTGTTACCACAAAAGGCACATTCCAGGCGTCAAATATAAAATACTGTAGAACCAAGGCCACCAGAAAAAGTCGGAAAGCCGAACCAATAACCCGGGAAATAAAGAAAAAAGTCGCTCCGGTCTTATAACTTACTTTTCCAAAGCGATGTTCCAGATATTCATAAATCGAGGTAACCTGTAACCTGTAATACACCGGGAGCAAGATGAAGGTAATCACCAGATACCCCAATATATTCCCCAATATAACCTGCACATAACTGAATTGAGAAGCTGCCACCCAACCCGGAACAGAAATAAAAGTCACTCCCGAAAGTGTGGCACCCACCATTCCAAAGGCGACCAAATACCAAGGAGCTTTTTGTTCGGCTTTAAAAAAAGTATCATTATCGGCTCCTCTCCCCGTAAAATAGGAGATGATAAAAAGGACAAGGAAATAAAGGCCTAATACAAGGGTGATCTGAAGGGGCTCCATACGCAGGATTCTCCTAAATTTGTTTTGCAAAATACAAATTTCACGTCTATAAAACGCCGGACTTATTAAAAGTCTTAATTTTGCCCCCATGGAATATTCGTCAAAACTTTTGGAGAATGCCATCAATGAAATGGCTCAGCTCCCCGGAATTGGAAAAAGCACAGCCTTACGCCTACTTTTACACCTTTTAAAACGGCCCGAGGAGCAAACCGTAAATCTGGCCCAAGCCCTGATTGATTTACGAACCTCAATCAATTTTTGCAAAAACTGTCATAACATTAGTGATCGAGAGATTTGCGAGATTTGCCGAAACCCCAATCGAGACCATAAAACCATCTGTGTAGTAGAAGACATCCGCGACGTCATGGCCATCGAAAACACAAGTCAGTATCGCGGGATATACCATGTTTTAGGGGGTAAAATTAGTCCGATGGACGGAATTGGTCCCAACGATCTCAATATTACCGGTCTTATAGAAAAAGTGAAAGCCGGTGATGTTGAAGAAATTATCTTTGCCTTGAGCAGTACCATGGAAGGGGATACCACCAATTTTTATATCTATAGACAATTCAAGAATCATCCCTTAAAAACTTCTACCATTGCCCGGGGAATCGGAGTTGGTGACGAATTGGAATACGCCGATCAGGTAACTCTGGGCCGGAGCATTGTCAATCGTGTGCCCTTTGAAAACTCCTTAAAATCATAAAAACGATTCTTTTTTTAAACTCTTAAAATACCGGCAAGAAAGTTTCCAACCTTTTACTTACCCGTCATTTTTTCGTAAATTAGCAGCCGAAAAAGAAGAACTACCCAACTTTGTGCGATGCCCAACTCACTACATGACTGAGCGAGCCAAAGAATTAAACCCGGCCTGCGGTTCATAAAAACGAATCCACAGGGAGGATTAAAGCACAATAATGCGTTTCAGATATGGCAAAATATGAATTAAAACTTCCCAAAATGGGAGAAAGTGTAGCCGAAGCCACGATTACCAACTGGCTGAAAAACATTGGAGACGAGATTGAAGAAGACGAGGCTATCCTGGAAATTGCTACAGACAAAGTCGATAGTGAAGTTCCCAGTGAAGTGGATGGTGTTCTTCAAGAAATCCTCTTTCAGGAAGATGATGTGGTAAAAGTGGGTCAGACCATTGCCATCATCGAAACCAAAGGAGAAGAGGAAAATCCGGAGGATCAAAATTCTGAGGAAGAAGCCGAAGAAAATGAATCCATTCCAGTCGAATCAGGGGTAGCAGCAGTAGAAGAAAGTGTACAAAAAGCGCAAGCAACCCTCCGATCCAGCACCGATTTTTCAGCATCCTCGCGTTTCTATTCCCCATTAGTCAAAAATATTGCCCGGGAGGAAAACATGAGCCTACAAGAATTAGAAAATATTAAAGGAACCGGAAAAAACGGACGCGTCACGAAAAACGATATACTGGCCTACGTGAATAGCAGAACTACAGAATCGGCAACTTCATCAATACCGGAAACATCCCCCTCACAAGCAAAAACTCATGGCGTTGAACCAGTGCCGATTCGTGTTAGCGGGGAAGATGAGATCCTCGAGATGACCCGTATGGGAAAAATCATCGCCAAACACATGACAGCCAGCAAACAGACTTCTGCTCACGTACAATCCTTTATTGAAGTCGATGTTACCAAAATCTGGAACTGGCGCAACCGGGTAAAAGAAGAATTTCTTAAACGAGAAGGGCAAAAATTCACTTTTACTCCCATCTTTATGCATGCCGTGGCCAAGGCACTTACCGAATTCCCCATGTTAAATATCGCCGTGGACGCCGAAAAAGAACAAATTATAAAACACAAACGTATAAACCTGGGGATGGCCACCGCTCTTGCCGATGGAAACCTGATTGTCCCGGTCATTAAGGATGCCGATGAACTCAACCTCGTCGGGATGGCCAAACGGGTAAACACTCTCGCTGATCAGGCTCGCCATGGAAAGCTGGCTCCCGACGCCACCAGTGGCGGCACCTATACCGTGACAAACGTAGGAGCCTTTGGAAGCGTCATGGGAACGCCCATCATCAATCAGCCCCAAGTCGGAATTTTAGCACTGGGTGCCATCCGAAAAATGCCGGCTGTTATTGAAACTCCGGAAGGAGATTTTATCGGTATCCGACAAAAGATGTTCTTATCGCACAGCTACGATCACCGGGTTGTAAATGGATCGCTGGGCAGTCGGTTTATAAAACGGATAAAAGAAATTCTCGAAGGTTTCGACGATACGCAAACCCTATAAGAAAATATCAAAAAAAGACCTCAAAGACAGCTCAAAACAAGCTGTCTTTTGTTTTTTATTACTTTTGG
>CAZBXQ010000013.1:0-43114 GCA_964495935.1 uncultured Flavobacteriaceae bacterium | reverse complement strand
CCCTCATTTCCGCTCAACTAAAACAAAGGCGAATCCTAAACCTTCCTCCTCTCAAATAATAATTGAATTTTGTATTTTGAGCCCTGTAAAACCGATCCTGAAATGAAGTTTTTCCTCCCCTTCTTGCTATTCTCATTGCTGATTCAACCTCTTTCGGCACAACCAATCAAGTCTGTCGATTTCCAATCGGCCCAAGGGGAGATTTCCTTTTATCCGGAAAATCAAAAAGTCGATGGGAAAATAACATACTCCTTTCGGGTCTTAAAAAATACCGATACGGTTTATCTCGACGCTCGGAATATGAAAGTCCGGTTATCCGATAAAAACTCCTTTAAACCCATCCTTAAAACAACGACAAAGAAAATCTATTTTATACATCCTTTTAAAGCCAAAAAAGAATATTCCATAACTATAAATTATCAGGTCGATCATCCTGATAAAGCACTCTATTTTATCGGTTGGGAGGACCGGTATCAACCTCAAATCTGGTCTCAGGGACAAGGGCAAAACAATTCCTATTGGCTTCCGAGCCTTGACGATAACAACGACAAAATGAGCTTTGATCTCACTTATACGGTCCCCAAGGGGTTTCGCGCTATTGGTAACGGGGTATTAATAGATCACAAAACAGTAAAATCAAGAGCTCGCTGGCACTATAAAATGCAACATCCCATCAGTAGTTACTTGGTAGCCGTGGCCGTCGGACATTATAAAAAAAAGGAAATCCAATCCTCTTCCGGCGTTCCTATCCAATTCTTTTATGAAGAGTCGTTTGCCCCCAAATTGGAGCCCACCTACCGATATTCAAAAAAAATATTTGATTTTTTAGAAAAACAAATCGGAGTGGATTATCCCTTTAAAAACTACAAAATGGTGCCGGTACGAGATTTTCTATATGCCGGTATGGAAAATGCCGGTACCACGTTGTTCTCCGAGCGTTTCCTGGTCGATTCTACCGGATTCACGGATCGTAACTTCGTCAATGTCAATGCCCATGAATTGGCGCATCAATGGTTTGGTGACTTTGTTACCGAAGAATCTCCTAAGGAACACTGGTTACAAGAAGGCTTTGCATCCTATTATGCGTTACTGGCAGAAAGGGCATTATTCGGAGATGATTATTTCTATTTTAAACTCTATGAAAGTGCCGAAAAATTAAAGGCAGAAAGTGACCAGGGGAAAGGTCAATCCTTAGTCGATCCCAAAGCCAGCTCCCTCACCTTCTATGAAAAAGGTGCTTGGGCGTTGTATATTTTACAGGAACGAATGGGGGATGAAGCCTTTCAAAAAGGTATCCGGAACTACCTTTTGACTAATGCTTATCAAAATGTGACGGTACAAGATTTTATACGGATTATGGAAGAATCATCAGGGCTGGATCTGAGCGACTTTGTCACTACATGGTTAAAACAATCGGCCTTTCAGGATCAAGAAGCCTTAGAAATTCTTAAGGAATCCGATTTTATTACTTCCTACATGGAAATCGTAAGTTTACGACCACACCCCATCCGCGACAAATATAAAGCCCTTAACAAAGCCCTCGATTTCCCCGTTAACCCCTACATCGGCCAGGAAGTCACTTACCAACTGTCGGCCGCAAAACCATCTCCCAAGCGCCTACAACTCTACCAAAAAGCATTTGCAACCAATAATGTTCTCGTTCGTCAAGCTATCGCAGGATCGTTAACCAATATTCCCAAACCGTTGCAAAGGGATTACGAAAGTCTGTTACAAGACGACTCCTACCTAACGCAAGAAAAAGCACTTTTAAACCTTTGGCAAAATTTCCCGGAGTGCGCCCCTGTATATCTTGAAAAACTGAAAGAAACACAGGGATTTTACGATAAAAACATCCGAACGCTATGGCTTACATTAAGTCTGGTAACGCCGCAGTATCATCCCGATAAGAAAGAAGCCAATTACCAAGAACTCGTCGGTTACACGTCCCCAAAACTGGATCTTTCCATTCGTCAAAATGCTTTTGGCTTTCTTTATCAAATCAACCGCTTTACAAAAAAGAATTATATCGATCTGATGCAGGCAACTACCCATCCCGCCTGGCAATTTAGAAAATTTGGTCGCGAACTCCTGCAAGAACTACTCCAAGAAGACCGCCATCGAAAAGCTTTACTCCGGCTGCAATCCCAATTATCCTCACAAGAGCTCAACGTACTTCATAAATATCTGGATTGAAGGAGCTCCAACTCTTTTCTTATGACACTAATCGCGGGATACTTTTGTCCAACCGAGCCAATACTTCATAGTTCAACGGAGAGCTGTCATTTCCAAAATATCGAGGATAAATCGCTTGGTCTCCCTCACCACCGATTAAAGTAACCGTATCGCCCATCTCCACATCTATTCCGGTACAGTCAACAAGGGTCATATTCATATTTATAGTACCTACAACCGGGGCATGTTTCCCATTAATCAGAACTGTTCCCCGATTACTCAAAACCCGGGTGTACCCGTACCCATATCCAATCGGAAAGCTGGCAATCTTCATTTCTTTTTCGGCCAAAAAAGAGGTACCGTACCCCACATATTCCTCCGCCGGCACTGTCTTTATTCCCATAATTTGGGTTTTCCAGCTTAAAATGGGGCGTAACTTCAATTTTCGTTGGTATCGAACCCGTGACTCTTGACTGGGCCAAAGCCCGTATTGTAAAATTCCTACCCGAACCAGATCCAAGTTCCAATCCGGATAATTCAAAGCTGCGGCACTGCACGATACGTGGCGATATTCGGGATTAAACCCGGCTCTCTTTATATTTTTTACACCTCGTAAAAAGGCCTGCTGCTGGCGATGAATGCGCGTATTATTGGCTTCGTTTTCCGATCCGGCAAAATGCGTACAAACCCCTTTAATTTCGACAAACTGTTCATTTTTCTTCAACAGGTTCAAAAACCCCGGTAATTCATCTTCTTCTATCCCATGACGGTGCATTCCGGTCTCCAATTCCAAATGAATTTTTATTTTTTTATGAAGTCGCCGGGCTTCCAACAGCATCACCTCAAGATGCGGGGTTGAAGAAGTAAAAAATTCGATTCCCTTTAAAACTACCCATTCGCGGTCTTCCTTCGGGATATCCCCCATAATCATGATCGCTCCCGCTTCGTTCATCACTTGTTGCACAAGCCGAGCCTCATAAGCACTAAAAACAGAAAAGTGATGCTGTCCTATTTCTTCCAGTAACGGGATCATTTCACGAATCCCATGACCGTAAGCATTGGCTTTTACAACACTGGAAAGTAAAACCTCGTCTTGTATCAATTCGCGAATAGACCGGACGTTATGAGCCAAAGCAGATTTATCCAATTCAATATATGAACTCCTATTTTTGATCATACCGTTAAAATCAATTGAGCCAGTGTATAGAAGATAGTCTTCCCGGGCTCCAGTAAATCATCCGGAAAATCATAGTCCGGATTGTGTAAATCCGGATGATTTACACCAGCTCCGATCCCCAACATCGCTCCTTTATAATGCTGTGTAAACCGACCAAAATCTTCTCCCCAGCTAAACCCCGTTTTTTTCTCTTTAAAATCCATTCCCAAATTCCGAGCCGTATTTTTAATCAACTCATAAGCTATGGGATCATTTTTATTGGCTTCAAATCCTTGCGTCCAAGTTATTTTACCCGTCAATCCCCGGGTCTCTTCAATAATCTCTCGGGTTTTCTTCTCAATGGCTACTTTTTGCGCCTCAAAATAAATCCGGTTATAAGCTCTAAAAGTATAACTTACTCTGCCGGATCCCGCTGAAACGCCATACGCCCGCTTCCCCATAGTAATTTGAATAGGCGTGGAAAGAAAATAAGAGTCTTCATCGGTTTCAGGTTGATGTAAAGACTGATAGTAAGTAATCAATTTCCCAATCGTCTCTGCCGGATTTACTCCGGTCCACGGCATTCCCGCATGGGCCGTTTTACCTCGAAGTTCAACATCAATGCTTTCCACAGAAGGCGTAAAACTACCGGGTTTACAAATAATTTGACCAAAAGGATATTTGGGAATATTATGTAGTGCAAAAATAAAATCTATAGCAAACTCCTTAAGTTTTCCCGAATTCAGAATCCCCCGCGCTCCCTGTCCATCTTCCTCTCCGGGTTGAAAAAGGAGAAGAATCTTCCCCGATGGAGGAGGATTTCTTACCAACTTTTCGGCCAATCCGATAAGAATAGTCATGTGCCCGTCATGGCCGCATTTATGACTTTTACCGGGAACGACCGACCGATACGGCAAATGCTCATTAACATCCTGAATGGGCAGTGCATCTAACTCGCTTCTAAAAAGAATGGTTTTGCCCGGGTGCCCGGTATCAATTTCGGCGATAACGGCAGTCTTAAAAAAACCTTTGTGAATCTGTGTTACTCCGGCACTCTGAAGGTTGGCTACAACATAATCCTGCGTTTTCAGTTCCTCACACGATACTTCGGGGTAACGATGTAAATGATGTCTTATTTTTAATAAATCCATGGTCTTTAATAATTACCTAACAAGCAATCTCTTAGGGTATTGAAACGAGGATGGTTTAACCGGAATCATCATCCCCTCGGTAAATATCCCCTTTCGAATTCAACGAAAGCATACCGGACTTCACTTTGAACCCGATAAAACACCGCTGTTAATTCCGCATACCCCTTCACAACAACTAAAAAAATCCCAAAGGACATGAAATTCTCTGGGATTTTATTCCTAATCAAAAGGAGTCGTATGTGCGCTTATCCCCGAGTTATCTTTTTCAAAATTTCATTAAACGTTTTACTCGGTCGCATTGCGTCAAAAACCCGGTCTTCACGAGGCCAATAATAGCCTTCTAAATCTACGGGGTTCCCTTGCACTTCATTCAATTCGTTGACAATCTTCTCTTCATTGGCCTCTAATTCATCGGCAATCGGCCCAAATTGACGTTGCAAGCGTGCGTCCTCTGTTTGAGATGCCAAAGCCCGAGCCCAATACATGGCCCAGTAAAAGTGGCTGCCACGATTGTCCAGTTCCTTCACCTTTCGGGAGGGATTCTTTTGATTTTCCAAATACTTGTCATTGGCCTCGTCAAGGGCTTTAGCGAGCACTAAGGCTGCCGGCTGATCAAACGTCTTTCCTAAATGCTCCAAGGCAGTGGCCAGTGCCAAAAACTCCCCCAGAGAATCCCAACGCAAATGATTTTCCCGGGTAAACTGCTGGACATGTTTGGGGGCAGAACCGCCGGCTCCGGTTTCAAACAATCCGCCTCCGTTCATCAAGGGAACAATGGACAGCATTTTTGCACTGGTTCCCAACTCCAGAATAGGGAACAAATCGGTGAGATAGTCCCGGAGCACATTTCCGGTCACCGAAATCGTATTCTTTCCTTCTTTTACCCGCTTTAGGGTATAGGCCGTGGCCTCATTCATACCCATAATCCGAATATCCAAGCCTTGCGTATCTTCCGCTTTAAGATACGTTCTGACCTTTTTTATAAGTTCGGCATCATGAGCCCGGTTTTCATCCAGCCAAAAGATCGTTGGCCATCTGGTCTCACGAGCCCTTTTAACGGCCAGCTGCACCCAATTCTTAACAGGGGCATCCTTAGTTTGACAAGCTCTCCAGATATCTCCTTTTTCAACTTCATGCGTAATTAATACTGCTCCGGAATCGGCATCCACTACTTCTACTTTTCCGTCGGCGGGCATATAAAAAGTTTTATCATGAGAACCGTATTCCTCGGCTTTTTGAGCCATCAGTCCCACATTTTGAACGGTTCCCATAGTAGCCGGATCAAAGGCTCCGTGCTCCTTTACAAACTCAACCGTAGTATCATACAACCCGGCATAACTGCTATCGGGAATGACTGCCAGCGTCTCTTCCGTTTCTCCTTCGACATTCCACATTTTACCACCATTTCGAATCATCGCCGGCATGGATGCATCAATAATGACATCACTGGGAACATGTAAATTCGTAATCCCTTTATCGGAATCGACCATGGCCAATTTGGCATTATTTTTCAAGACCTTATCAAACGCCGTTTTCACCGCTTTATATTTTTCCTCCGGCAATTCTTTAATGGATTCTAAAACCGATCCGAATCCACTGGTAGCATCGGCTCCGACAGCCTTCAACTCCTCCCCGTACTGCTCATATACCTTTTTAAAGTACACCTCAACGGCGTGCCCGAAAATCTTGGGATCGGAGACCTTCATCATCGTTGCTTTCAGGTGAAGAGAAAACAAGATATCATCGGCTTTAGCAGCCGCAATTTGCTTCTCTAAGAAGGATTCCAAGGCATTTACACTCAAATAGGTAGCATCGAGCACTTCTCCTTTTAGCAGTGCTAAATCTTCTTTTAGAAGCTTGGAAGCTCCGTCCTTTGCCGTAAATTTAAGGTGGACTTTCCCCGCTTTTTCACGAGTGATCGATTTTTCGTTATGATGAAAATCATCTGCTGCCATAGAAGCAACCCGGGTCTTTGAAGGCGTATTCCAGGGACGAACCTTATAGGGGTTCTTCATCGCAAATTTCTTTACTGCCTGAGGGGCCCGACGATCTGAATTTCCCTCCCGAATAACCGGGTTTACGGCACTCCCTTTCACTTTGTCGTATCGCGCTCGAATTCTTCGCTCGGTATCATCCCGGGGTTCCAAAGGATAATCCGGAAGCGGATACCCCTTTTCCTGCAGCTCTTTAATCGCTTTCATTAATTGCGGCAGAGAAGCACTGATATTAGGAAGTTTGATGATATTTGCCTCCGGTCGTTTTACCAGTTCTCCCAATTGCGCCAAAGCATCTTTTTCTTGCTGCTGATCGTCCAACACCTCCGGAAATTGAGAAAGAATACGAGCCGCCAAAGAAATATCCTTAGTCTCAAAAATGATCCGTGAAGAAATCGTAAAAGCTTCTATAATCGGAAGCAAAGAATGAGTTGCCAGATAAGGGGCCTCATCGGTCTTGGTATAAGTTATCTTGGTCTGATCTTGCATAGAAAATGAATAGGTTTAATAATAGCATAAATCGCAAATATAATTAAAAACAACGGCAAATAAATTGGAAAAATATAAATAAATACTAATCCCTTTTTCAATATTTTTTTATAAATTCGTAAAAAGAGGAAGTGGTCGTTCCGATTTCAAAAAATAGATTTAAAATTACATTTACAATAAGAATACAGATTTAAATTGCTATTAATACCTAACCTATAGATAATAATTGCTATTAATCTAATGAAATCTGAATATTTTCGGTATGTAGTTAAAAAATCTAAAAAAAATAGTTTAAGTTTTTGCGAAACCATAAACTATCCTATATTTGCTGCGAAATAATTCGTGTAAAATACATTTTATAAATAATCTATTATGAAAAAGTTATCGCTATTATTTGCGTTCTTGCTTGTTGCCGCAATGACCAAAGCACAGACTCAAAATGATTACCAGGACTACAACCACTGGTCGATTGAAGCCCAGGTAGGATTGACAAAACCCACTCGTCCCATTCAAAGTGGTTATACGACCAACTTTGATTTCTTCGCAGGGGACCTCGGCGTTCGATATATGATCAATGAACTCTTTGGTTTAAAAGCCACTGTAGGGTACAATAAGTTTGAATCGAAGAGCAGCAGCCCAAAAAGCTTCGAAACCACTCAAGTTCGAGGAGATTTGCAAGGGGTAGCCAATATCGGAACCTTATTAGGATTCAGGAGCTGGACCAATACGTTCAACTTATTGGCTCACACCGGCGTTGGATTTGGCCAATTAAAAGGTAAAAAGCCGGTCAAATCTGAATCTGACGGAATCGGTTATGTTGCCTTCGGTCTGACTCCACAAATTCGGTTGGGAGATCATTTTGCCTTAACCGCAGACGGTTCCATTTATGGAAACTTTCGACAGGATATCAACTGGAACGGAGCTAAAATAAATCATCCTAAAAGTGGATTTAATGGAAATAACTTTAACTTCACGATTGGTTTAACCTATTACTTGGGCGGAAATAAACCCCATGCCGACTGGTATAACCGAGAAGGAAAGCAATTTGACGAACTCTCTAATCGTTTAGACCAAGTAGAAGACAATCTGGCCGCTGTACAAGACGAAGTTGAGAGCCAAGGTCAAGATTTTAGAGAGCACGCCAAGGATGACAACAACAACGGCATTCCTGATTTTATGGAAGATGCGCTGGATGAAAAATACATGAAAAAAGGTGAAATGCCAGACGTAGATGTGATGAAGGAATTGATCAACAATTATGTGAGCGTTTACTTCCCCTTTGATAAAGCCGAGCCACAAAGCTATTCTGACGATGCTTTGAACTATGTTGTTGACTTCTTGAAGAAGAATCCTTCAGTTAGCGTAAACCTGAAAGGTTATGCCGATGAATTAGGACAAACTGATTATAACCAAAAGCTTTCTGAAAAGCGAGCTGATCGCGTGAAGGATATCTTGGTAGCCAGTGGAATCGACGAAGGTCGAATCTCTACCGAAGGAATGGGAGAAAACGATTCAGCAGATAAATCTTCTGCTGCAGCCCGACAATTGGTTCGACGAGTTGTTTTCAACTTGAACTAAACCAATAGTTCCCAATCTTTACAGAATTATTTTAAAGCTGCCTTCGGGCAGCTTTTTTTGTCTGCCATCTTCTTCATTAAAGAGAAGTAGAAAACGACTGTTAACCGAAATTTTAAATCTTTTGAAGAATCAAATAATTTAGTAATTTTACTATTTTGGTTCTATGAATACACCCGAGGCCACAGCACAAGAAAATAAGGAGATTGCACAGCAATATAAGGAACTCCTGCGCGTCAGCTACAGAAAGCTTAGTGACAGCGATAAAAAGTTAATCCGCGAAGCTTTCAATCTGGCTATTGAAGCCCATAAAGGACAGCGTCGGAAATCCGGTGAGCCGTATATCTTCCATCCCATTGCCGTGGCCAAGATTGTCGCCGATGAAATCGGACTTGATGCTCCGGCCATTGCCGCAGCCTTACTGCACGATGTAGTGGAAGACACATCATACACCCTGCAAGACATCGAAGATCGATTTGGTATCGTCATTCGAAAAATCGTTGACGGGCTTACCAAGATCAATAAAATCGACCTTGAGAAAAACGTATCGCTACAAGCCGAAAATTTTCGGAAAATGCTCCTCACCCTAAACGAAGACGTTCGGGTCATTCTCATCAAAATTGCCGATCGGCTACACAACATGAGGACGATGGAATCGATGCCGGAACACAAACAGGCCGAGAAGTCTTCTGAAACGCTTTATATCTATGCCCCACTGGCCCATCGTATCGGGCTCTACAACATCAAGACAGAATTGGAAGATCTGGGATTGCGATATACTGAACCGGAGGTTTATTTTGACATCAAAGCCCGAATGCAGGAAACCAAAAAAGAGAGGCAGGCTTATATTGCCCAATTTTCGCATCTTATTTCCGATGAGCTCTCCAAAGAAGGAATCGATTTTGAAATTACGGGTCGGCCCAAATCCATTTATTCCATTCATAAAAAACTCCAGCGTCAAGCCATCTCTTTTGATGAAGTTTATGACAAGTTTGCCATCCGAATCATCTACAAAAGCACACCGCGAGAAGAGAAGTTCTTAGCCTGGAAGATATACTCCATCGTTACCGATAACTTCCGGCCCAATCCCACCCGGTTGAGAGATTGGATATCGGCTCCAAAAACCACCGGTTATGAAGCCCTCCATATCACCGTTATGGGGCCTCAGGGACGCTGGGTTGAAGTTCAGATTCGAAGTGAGCGCATGCACGATATTGCAGAGCGGGGCTATGCCGCCCATTTTAAATACAAACATCACGAAGAGCATCAGGATCAAGATTTAGATCAATGGCTTTCCAAACTCCAGGAAGCTCTCGAAAATCAGGAAGCAAATGCCGTTGATTTTGTCGAGCAATTCAAGCTGAATCTCTATTCCAAAGAAATCTTTGTCTTTACCCCCAAAGGCGATTTAAAATCTCTGCCCAAAGGAGCCTCAGCCCTCGATTTTGCATTTAGCATTCACACCGAAGTCGGACTGCATACACGAGGTGCTCGGGTAAACGGCAAAATGGTCCCTTTAAGTCATCGGCTAAAAAGTGGTGACCAAGTCGAAATTATAAAATCGGAGCACACCGCTCCCACTATCAAATGGCTGGATTATGCTATCACGGGACGAGCCAAATCCAAAATTAAAACGGCCTTAAAAGCCGAAAAGAAAGAACAAGCCGATCTGGGGAAAGAAATCCTCCGAAGAAAACTCCGGGCTCAAAAGATTCCTTTTAATGAAAAAACCATCAATAGTCTTATACGCCATTTTAACCTCTCTACCAGCCTTGATCTCTTTTACAGAATCAAAATCGGAACGATCGACAACAAAGCCTTAAAAGAGTACGCCGCCACAAGAAATAATTCGCTCATCAATCTCTTTCGGCCCAAGACCCGAAAACCCTCCCCTCAACGTATTCCTTCCAGCGACAACAGTGATATTACCACAAATTACGACCAACTCGTATTCGGCGATGATGAAGAACGCCTCAATTATACTCTGGCCCCCTGCTGCAATCCTATTCCCGGCGATCCGGTTTTCGGCTTTCTTACGGTCAATGACGGTTTAAAAGTCCACAAAAAAAGCTGCCCCAATGCCATACAAATGCGCAGCAACTATGCCTATCGCATCATTAAAGCCAAATGGATCGATTCTTCTCAAGAGGGCTTTAAGGCCATCTTGAAGCTGAGTGGAATCGACAAAATGGGGCTGGTCAATGCAATTACTCAGGATATTTCCAAAAACCTTCACGTTGAGATGAATTCCATCTCCTTTAATACCACCGATAATATGTTTAATGGGGAAATTGTACTCAAGGTTAAGAATAACGGAATCCTTAAAAAGATCATTAACAAACTAAAAGAAATTGACGGAATCGATACGGTCACACGTGAATAAAGTTTAACTTTGCAAGCTATGAAGAAGAAGATTGACAAACAGGAAGAAGATCAAAAAATTGTAAAAAACGTATTTACTAAGTTTCTGGAAGACAATGCACATCGCAAAACTCCGGAGCGTTTTGCAATTTTACATGAAGTTTATAACCAAGAGAAGCATTTTGATATAGAATCCCTCTATATCATCATGAAAAACAAGAATTATCGCGTTAGCCGAGCCACGTTATACAATACTATAGAGCTGTTGTTGGAATGTGGATTGGTTCGGAAGCACCAATTTGGTAAAAATCAGGCGCAGTATGAAAAATCTTATTTTGATCGACAACACGATCACATCATATTAAAAGATACCGGAGAAGTAATTGAATTCTGCGATCCCCGCATAGAAACTATTAAAAACACCATAGAAGAGGTATTTGATTTGGAGATTGACGCACATTCTCTTTATTTCTATGGGAAAAAGAAAAATACAACAAAAGAATCATAGTATATGGCAGTTGATTTGCTACTGGGCCTGCAATGGGGCGATGAAGGAAAAGGAAAAATTGTAGATGTTCTCACCAACAATTATGACGTCATCGCCCGTTTTCAAGGGGGCCCCAATGCAGGGCATACTCTTGAATTCGATGGGATTAAACACATCCTTAGAACCATCCCCTCCGGGATATTTCATAAAAATAAAGCCAACCTTATCGGGAATGGCGTTGTGATAGACCCCGTGGTATTGGCCAAAGAACTGGAAGATTTGACTCCCTATCAAATCGATTATAAGAAATCCCTGTTACTCTCTAAGCGTGCCCACCTTATTCTGCCTACACATCGTTTATTAGATGCTGCTTCAGAAGCGGCCAAAGGGAAAGCCAAAATTGGATCCACCCTCAAAGGAATCGGTCCGGCCTATATGGACAAAACGGGAAGAAATGGATTCCGGGTGGGCGACTTGGATCATCCGGATTGGAAAAAGCAATATCGACAATTGACCGAGAAACATTTACGGATGATTTCTTTTTACGATGTCGCTTTGGATTTTAACTTAGAAGCATTAGAAGTTGAATTTTTCAACAGCCTTGAAGTCCTCCGAACCTTGCAACGTATTGATTCTGAACATTTCTTGCACAAGTCTTTAAAGCAGGGTAAAAACGTGCTGGCCGAAGGGGCACAGGGCACCCTCCTCGATATCGATTTTGGTTCCTACCCGTATGTAACTTCCAGTAATACTACAGCTTCCGGAGCTTGTAAAGGCCTGGGAATAGGCCCCAACAAAATAGGTGAGGTATTCGGTATCTTTAAAGCTTATACCACACGAGTCGGAAATGGACCGTTTCCTACCGAACTCTTCGATGAAACCGGGAAAAAGATGGCCGAGAAAGGTCATGAATTTGGTGCGGTAACCAAACGCCCAAGGCGTTGTGGATGGCTGGATTTAGTAGCCTTAAAATATGCCGTAGAAATCAATGGCGTGACACAACTCTGCATGATGAAAGCCGATGTGTTAAGCGGATTTGAGAAATTAAAGGTCTGCACTTCATATCGCTATAAAGGAGAAGAAATTGACCATTTCCCGTATTCTATCGATAAATCCGATGTTGAGCCGCTATACGAAGAAGTCGAAGGCTGGGATGAAGACCTGACAGCACTTACCTCCGTTCAGGATTTTCCGGAAACCTTCAAAAAGTACATCACTTTTATCGAAAATTATTTGGAGACCCCTATTAAAATAATTTCCATTGGGCCTGACCGTAAACAAACTATTCCCCGATAACCCAAGTAGATTTTACCGGTATTCACAACACCCTCCATTCTACTTTATGGTAAGATTATTCATAATTCTTGCCTTGTTATCGCTGAATTCAAAAACATTACGGGCTCAGGAAAAAACGAAAAGTACAAAAATCGACTACATCAGTGAGCGTACTTTTAAAAATGAAGAGCAATATCCCGATGCCCTGCTGATGTATAAAGTGGATCATCAGGTCATCTTTACGCATGAAGGGATAAAGGTATGGTGTGATCAAGCTATTTTCTACGAGAAAGACAATTTCTTCAGAGCCTCGGGGCACGTACGAATCAAACAGGGCGACTCCATCACACTCACCAGCAACTATGCCGAGTATGACGGGAATACGCAATTTGCCTTTGCCAGTGACCACGTTTATTTAGAAACCGAAGATACCCAACTAAACACCGACAGTCTCTTTTTTAACCGTAATAAGCAAGAAGCTTTTTATCGTACCGGCGGAGTGGTTCGCGATACAGCAAGTACCATCACCAGTCGGATCGGCCGTTATTATGTAGAACAAAAGAAGTATTCTTTTCTTCAGGATGTCGTTGTTACCAATGAAAATTACGTCATCAATTCCGATCATATTAACTATTTCCCCGAATCGGGCAAAGCCTACCTCTACGGTCCATCGACCATTACCGGAGAAAAAAATAAATTATATGCTGAACGGGGTTTTTATGATACCCATAAAGATATCGGCTATTTTGTAAAGAATGCAAATGTTTATTACGAGACCCGACATCTTAAAGGAGATAGCCTCTACTTTGACCGAGCGCGGGGATTTGCCTCGGCCACCAACCATATCGTCGTTATCGACACCGCCAATCAATCGGTTGCCAAAGGTCATTATGCCGAGGTATATCGTGATCAAGATTCTGTTTTTATTACTAAACGTGCACTCCTTTCAAGACGCCAGGGACAAGACAGTATCCACATTCACAGTGACACCCTAATGATTACCGGAAAACCGGACCATCGCATAATCAAAGCGTATCACCACGCCAAAATTTTTAAACCCGATTTTAACGGTAAGGCCGACTCCATTATCAGTATTCAGGATCAGGGACTGACCCGTATGCTCGGGCGACCGGTTACCTTTTCAGATTTGACACAACTCACGGGAGACACCATAGAACTCTATAACAATATAGAAACCAACAAACTCGATTCGTTAAGCGTGTTTAATAATGCTTTTATGGTTCAAAAAGACACCATCGACGGCTATAATCAAATTAAAGGAAAAGTGATGTACGGCCTTTTCAAAGGGAATAACGAGCTGGATGAAGCCGATTTTATTAAAAACACCGAAACGATCTATTACTGGCGAGACGATAAAACCACCGACCTGATCGGGATTAACAAAGCTGTTTCATCGGCAATACGAGTCACTTTTGAGGATAACCAGGTGCGCAGTATTGAATACCTTGAAGAACCGGAAAATATCACTCACCGGCCGGATGACTTCCCTAAAAACGCCCGTCGCTTAAAGGGGTTTATGTGGCGCGGGGAAGAGCGTATTCTATCTAAAGAAGAACTCTTTAAAGATGATCCCCCACTCCAGCTCCCCAAAATCAAAGGGATTCCCCTGCCCGATGAAAAATCGTTCTTCGACTCCCAAAAGACCGGAGATCCACCGCTTCTTAATGAAAAATCGAGACTCACTCCCGAAAATCTCAGGAAACTAAATCCCAAAGACGACTCTCCTACCGAGTAAACAATGCCACTTCCTTTAAAATCATTGAATTTGAACACCAACTTTCTAAAATATCAGGCACAAACGAGTACGCATCCGCTCGGGCTTCAGGTAGATCACGCCCGAGGCAGCTATATATACAGTACTGAAGGTAAACAACACTTGGATTTTGTAGCCGGGGTTTCGGCTTGCACGTTGGGACACTGCCCTCCCGTAGTTACACAAGCCATCAAAAATCAGGTCGATCGTTATATGCACGTTATGGTATATGGTGAATATGCTCAATCCCCGGCCGTTGACTTTGCAAAACTTCTGGCTGAAAACATCGATATTCCCAAGGCCAAAACGTATTTGGTAAACAGTGGAACAGAAGCCATCGAAGGCGCTTTAAAATTAGCCCGTCGCTACACCGGGAGAAGCCCAATCATCGCCGCCCGAAATGCATACCATGGAAACACCATGGGGGCATTAAGCCTCATGGGGCTCAAAGAGCGAAAAAAACCCTTTGCCCCGCTTTTGCCGGAGGTCTCATTCATAACCTTCAATCGGCCTGAAGAGCTATCAAAAATCACAGAACAAACGGCTTGCGTCATCTTGGAAACCATTCAGGGAGGCGCGGGGATTATCGAACCCGAAAAGGACTACCTCAAAAAAGTAAAAGCACGCTGCAAAGCCACGGGAACACTCCTCATTCTGGATGAGATTCAACCCGGATTTGGCCGAACCGGAACCCTATTCGGCTATCAAAACTACGGTATCGTTCCCGACATCATCACCATTGGAAAAGGAATGGCCAGCGGACTCCCCGTTGGAGCTTTTGTAGCCCCGGCAAAGATTATGGATGTATTAAGTAAAAATCCGGAGATGGGGCATATCACCACATTCGGCGGAAATCCGGTCATCGCTTCGGCTTCATTGGCTACGCTTCAAACCCTTCTCAACAGCGATTTGATGGCACAAACCTTGCCTAAGGAAAAGCTGATCCGAAACCTATTACAACACCCCCTAATTACAGAAATACGGGGAAAAGGACTACTGCTAAGCCTGATTCTTAAAACGCCCGAAATGGCTAATCAACTCATCTTGGAAGCCCATCGACAAGGACTTATCCTTTTCTGGCTCCTTTTTGAGAAAAGAGCCGTACGTATCACGCCCCCGCTTACGATTTCTCAAGAAGAATTAAAAAAGGGTTGTCAACTGATTCTAAAGATTTTAGATAAACTCGAAACCAAAAGCTGTTAATTACTTTGTTAACAAGCTTCCTGTAATCCGGCACTATTCTTACTTTTATGCGCTAAATTTAACCTACTGCGATTTTTGTAGTTATAGGATATGGAATTAGGTCATCACAGCAATCAGGACATGACGCTCAATAAATTCGAGAATATGCTCAAAACTAATGAGGTATTCTTTTTTGATGCCGACGAATTTGAACTCATTATTACCCATTATTTGGATATCGGGGAGTTAAATCTGGCCAAGAAAGCGGCCAAAATTGCGCGTTCTCAACATCCTCATAGCCTCGAATTAAAATTGCTGGAAGTCGAAATTCTCATTTTTGAAAACAAATTGGAACAGGCCGAAGAAATCTTAAATGACTTGGAAGAGTTGGCTTTTTCCAATCCTGATGTTTACATCTACAAAGCGAATATCCTGTCTAAAAAAGATGAACACGAACAAGCCATAGAAAACCTCAAAAAGGCCGGGGATCTCATTGACGAGGAGGATAGCGAAGTTCATTCATTGATTGCCATGGAGTACATGTTTCAGGAGAATTATGAAAGAGCCAAAGATCACTTTGCCATTTGCCTGCACAACGACCCCGATGACTTTGCCTCTTTGTTTAACATCATCTACTGTTTTGACAATCTGGAAAAAAATGAAGAAGCCATTCAGTTTTTAAAAGACTACCTCGATAATTTCCCCTATTCCGAAATTGGTTGGCATCAACTCGGGCTGCAGTACCTCAATTTAAAAAATCGGGAAAAAGCAATTGAATGCTTTGATTACTCGATCATCTCCGATGATACTTTTATGGGTGCTTATATCGAAAAAGGGAAGACGTTAGAAAAGCTGGGACGCTACAAAGATGCTATTGAGTGCTACGATGCAGCTTTGGAATTAGAAGACTCGGGGGCTTTTGTGTATTTCCATCTGGGAAAGTGTTACGAAAAAAACAACGACGATAAACAAGCTTTAAAATATTATAACAAAGCTCTTCAGGAGGATCCGGCATCGGACAAAACCTGGTCTGCCCTGACTGATTTTTTCATCGAAAAAGAGCAATATCAAAAAGCCTTGTCTTTTATTGAAAAAGCCATCTCTATCGATGAAAGCAATATTGAATATTGGAAACGTTACATTGAGATTAACCATCGACTGGGACAGCCGGGAAAAACCCGAAACGGCCTGATTAAAAGCATGGAATCGGGCTATTACAATTTCGAAGCTTATATCACCCGCTGCGACCTGCTCATCGGGATGAATCACTATGAAACGGCCCTGGAGGTAATGCAAGAAGCCGCAGCTCTATATCCGGATTTTACCGCAATAGAATATCGATTAGGAGGCCTGTATCTGCATCTTGAAAAGGTTGAATCCGGCTTAATACACCTTCAAAAAGGCTTGGATCTCGATACCGAATACGCCGTTATCCTACGAGAATTATTCCCTCGTATTTTTGAATTAAAACCGGTTCAAGATTTACTGCTCAAGAATAATTTATTCCCGTAACCCCACGGTGGGCTTTGTGACCACCTCGCTTTCATAGGTCACGCAAATCTTAAAATACACCAAAACTTTACTGGTATTGCGTAAAGATTTTACCGGCTATGTTATAAGCCGATTCAAAACTGGTCATTTTTAATCCGGTTTTTTCTTTTACTTTATTAAAGTAAGACAGCATTTTTTCTGTCGGCATATTTCCGGTAAGCTCATCCTTGGCCATCGGGCAGCCGCCATAGCCTTTGATGGCTCCGTCAAAACGCCGGCAACCGGCCCAATAAGCCGCATCTATTTTTTCATACCAGGAATCGGGAGTCGTATGAAGATGCGCCCCAAACTCAATATCCGGATAAGCCGGAATAAGATGAGAAAACAAATAGGTGATGGTATCGGCATCTGAAGTTCCTACGGTATCGGAAAGGGAAAGAATTTTCACTCCCATGGCGGCCATCCGTTCGGTCCATTCGCCTACAATTTCCACACTCCAAGGATCCCCGTAGGGGTTTCCAAATCCCATAGAAAGATAGGCCACCACCTCTTTATTCGTCTGTTCGGCAATAGCGATAATTCCTTTTAAAACCTCCACCGATTCCGTAATTGTCTTATGCGTGTTCCGCATTTGAAAATTTTCTGATATCGAAAAGGGATAACCCAAATATTGAATGGCCTCAAATTGAGAAGCATCGCGAGCCCCTCGAATATTTGCCACAATGGCCAATAGTTTTGTTTGCGTTTGGGTCAAATCGAGTTCAGCAAGAACGGCTGCCGTATCCCGCATCTGAGGAATGGCTTTGGGAGAAACAAAACTCCCAAAGTCCAGGGTATCAAATCCACAACGTAATAAAGATTGAATATAATCAACCTTCTTTTCGGTCGGAATGAAATCCTTTATTCCCTGCATGGCATCCCGCGGGCATTCAATTAATTTGATATTCTCCATATATCCAAATATACTAAAGAATTTTCAGCCTGATTTTAGCTTCCGGTTTAAAAAAAAGTAAAAACCCAATTAGGTCAAAATGTAGATTCCAATCCCCACAAAAACAATGATTTGCACTCCTTTCATAACTTTTTCAAATTTTTTATTGCCTCGTAGAGAAGAAGATAAAAAAGCTGCAAAAAAGGAAACGATAACAAAGATAATCAGTGCCTGCAGTAAAAAAACAGCACCCAGCACATAAAATTGAAATTCAATATTCTCATTTTCATCCCATAAAAACCCGGGAAAGAACGCCAGAAAAAAGATGATCACCTTGGGATTGATCAGATTCATAAGCAACCCTCTTTTATACAGTTTGAGATAGCCGCTCTGCATCCCCTCTGCCGCAGAAAACTGAATCTCTTCCGAACTTTGATAAGCGGTATAGGCCAAATAAAAAAGATAAACGGCACCCAACATTTTAATCACCCAAAAAACTGTGGGATGATCTCGAATTACAAGTGCCAGCCCAAAGGCTAACAACGTTGTATGTATGGGAATTCCCGACACTAATCCCAAGGCGGTGGCAATTCCCGATTTACTCCCATGAGCCATACTCTGGGAAATCACATAAATAATATCTGGCCCGGGGGAAAGGGTAAGTAAAGCAGAAACCGATAAAAACAGGAGTAATTGATCTATCATCTTTTTTGGACAGTAATTTCTCTCCAGAATACATCAGACAAATTCCGAACTATTCTATTCTGTTCAAAACTAAGATAATATCCAAAATCGAGCTTCCTCTTCTTTATTATTTTGTGCACCGCTTTTGATTGATTATTTTTGTGCTTTATCCATTGAAAAGAGAATAACCCATGATAGAAAAGAATCATTTAATCGATCGTTTTATTCGTTATATCAAAATTGACACACAAAGTAATCCCGATAGTGAATCTACACCCAGCACAGAAAAGCAATGGAACCTCGCTCGAAAACTGGTCGAAGAATTAAAAGCAATAGGCTTGAAAGACGTCGAAATCGACGAACACGCCTATATCATGGCCACGCTCCCGGGCACTATTGATAAAAAGGTGCCCACCATTGGATTTATTTCACATTTTGATACCTCTCCGGATTTTAGCGGAGAAAATATCAACCCCCAAATCATCGAGAACTACGATGGAAAGGACATCGTGTTAAATCCCGATAAAAACCTTGTTCTCTCCCCCGCCGAATTTGAAGATCTCCTGCTCTATAAGGGGCAAACGCTTATCACAACCGATGGAACAACCCTGTTGGGAGCCGATGATAAAGCCGGAGTGACCGAAATCGTTTCGGCCATGGAATATCTTATTCAACATCCCGAAATCAAACACGGTCCCATTCGAATCGGGTTTACTCCGGATGAGGAAATCGGGCGTGGAGCCCATGGGTTTGATGTCGATAAATTTGGTGCTGAATGGGCCTACACCATGGACGGCAGCCAAATCGGGCAATTGGAATACGAAAATTTTAATGCGGCAGGAGCAATTGTTCATATTAGCGGCAAAATCGTACATCCCGGAACCGCCAAAGGAAAAATGGTTAACAGCATGTATCTGGCCTCACAATTTATAAATGCTCTTCCCGCCTACGAAACCCCGGAGCATACCGAAGGGCGAGAAGGATTCTTCCACCTTACTCAAATTGAAGGAGACGTTGACCATACGGTATTAAAGTATATTATTCGCGACCACGATAAAGAAAAGTTTGAAGCCCGGAAAAAACGTATTGAAGACGTAGCCGAAGAAATAAACGCCCACCTGGATAAAGAACGAATCAAGATCACGATTACCGACCAATACTACAACATGCGCGAGAAGATCGAACCCGTTATGCATATTGTGGAAATAGCCAAAAAAGCTATAGAAAGTGCCGATATTACCCCCATTATCCAGCCCATTCGGGGAGGAACTGATGGATCGCAACTTTCCTATATGGGGTTGCCTTGTCCCAATATTTTTGCCGGCGGACACAACTTTCATGGCCGATATGAATATGTACCGGTAGAAAGCATGCAAAAAGCAATTGAAGTAATTGTCAAGATTGCCGAATTGACAGCGCAACGTTAAAATAATCAACCTGATGACGATACAAGAACAGCCTATCCTCTAATCCGAAAAGAAAGAGGCACTTGAGGGTTAGGAATACAATTTCAGATACATATTATCAGCTATCTTATTAGAGAGATGCTTTTCTTTTCCTCCCACAAGAATCACGCAAGATCCATCAAATTCCTCCCGGCTTTTCATTTTAATTTTATCGCCGCGAGAAATCTGGCGGGTATCGAGATATTGTAAGAAGGCTTTTGAAGAATCTTCTACCCCCACAAAAACACCCGTATCACCGGGTCGGCATTCACTTAGTAAAACCTGATCGACAACGTCAAAATTGCCGTGTTGATCGGGAATCACATCCCCGTGTGGATCGACCTTGGGATACCCCAAATAAGCATCCAGCCGATTGGTAAGTTTAGCCGATTTGATATGTTCCAATTGATCAGCGATTTCATGTACTTCATCCCATGAAAACTCCAATTTTTCGACCAAAAAATACTCCCATAACCGGTGTTTACGAATAATATTTATGGCATATTCGCGTCCGCGAGAAGTTAGCCGAGCTCCTTGATAAGGCACATACTGCAGGAAACCTTTTCCCGAAAGTCGTTTTATCATATCGGTTGAGGACGAAGCCTTGGTCAACATCTCCTCGGCTACCGCATTGGTAGGTACGCCGGCCGTATATTCTTTTTCAAGATGAAAAATAGCCTTGAGGTAATTCTCTTCAGAAAGTGTGGTCTCCGTTTTCATCCCTCAAATATAAATATTTACAAAACACTTTCCTCCTTCTCCTCCGTTAAGTTATTCTAAGTATAAGCTGTGATTTAAATTTATAAAATACCTGAAGGATTAACCCTGAAGCTTTTGTAAAATACTATTTCTTAGAATACGATTCCGAACCGAACAGATTGAACTTTTTTTAGCTCAAAATCCTTTTTTAAATTCCGGCGTTTCTCATACTGCCAACCGATCTTCACCCTCCTCTATGCCTCGAAGTTATCCCGGCAGCCGGTGCTCCTTTGTATATCGTTTTTCATAAAAACGAATAAATGCTTTATTTACAAATCGTACACCGCCCGGGGTTGGATAATCTCCGGTAAAAAACCAATCACCCAGATTATCGGGACACGCTTTATGTAAATTATCCACGCTTTGATATATTACCTTTACCGCAGCATTAATATTCTCATTTTTTAGCATTAAAGCGATTTCCGTTGAAATCTCCTCATCGGTAAAGGGCTCGTATATTGCCTTTACACAGTTCTCAAGATCTTTTTCCTTTTCCAACTCTATTTTGCACTTTTCATAAACCGCTGTAATCCGCTGTTCATCGTCGCGTTCTACCAATAATTTGAGAGCCGCCTGAAAGGCGATAAAATCGCCAAAACGCGGCATGTCAATTCCATAACAATCCGGATATCGAATTTGAGGTGCCGAGGAAACCACAATTATTTTTTGAGGATGCAGGCGATCCAACATTCCTAAAATACTTTTCCGAAGAGTCGTCCCCCGCACAATACTATCATCAATAACAACCAGATTATCATCATCCTTTATCAATCCATAGGTCAAATCATACACATGCCCTACCAGGTCGTCACGGTTGTCATCGCCGGTAATAAAAGTTCGCAGTTTGACATCTTTAACGGCAATTTTTTCTTCACGAATACGATGGGAAAGCACTTCGAGCAGTCGTTTCTTACTCATGGTTTCATGTTCCTTGAAAATGGCTTTCGCCTTCTGGCGATTCAATTCATCCTTGGCACTTTCAATCATCCCTAAAAAGGAGGTCTCCGCTGTATTCGGGATATACGAAAAAACAGAATTCAGGGTGTCATAATCAATAGCTTCCAACACATCGGGCATGATTAATTTTCCCAGTGTTTTGCGTTCTTTATAGATATCGGCATCATTTCCTCTCGAAAAATAAATCCGTTCAAAAGAGCAGGCTGTCTTTTTCCGGGGCTTTAAAATCTCTGTGATTTCCAATCTCCCATCCCGCTTTATGATCAGGGCGTGTCCCGGCGGGAGTTCCTCAATCTCATGAAACCCGACATTAAAAGTAGTCTGTAAAACAGGGCGTTCAGAAGTAATTGAAATCACTTCATCATCGCAATAATAAAAAACGGGTCGGATTCCGTTGGGATCCCGCACGACAAAAGCATCGCCATGTCCCATTAATCCCCCAATGGCATAGCCTCCGTCCCAATCTTTGGAGGCATTCTCCAGGATATCGGCCACATCCATATGGGTTGCAATATAATGAGAAGCTTCCCGTTTGGTAATTCCTTCTTCTTTAGATTTTCGATACAGATTTTCTACTTCAGAATCCAGAAAGTGCCCAATTTTTTCCATAATCGTCACAGCATCCGACTTCTCTTTGGGATGTTGTCCTAAATTCACCAAATAATCAAAAAGTCGGGGAACATTCGTCAAATTAAAATTCCCGGCGATAATCAAATTCCGATGCATCCAATTATTCGTTCGCAAAAGGGGGTGAACGCCCTCAACACTTTTGGTACCAGAATCACCGTATAAAACATGCCCCAACATCACCTCGCCGATATAGGGAAGACATTTTTTTAGTTGGGTCGTAGATAACGCTCTGCCTTGATCTTCTATGGTTGCATTAATGCGCTCATTGATCCTTGTAAAAATATCCTGAATCGGTTTTTGTTCGCGCGAGCGAATCCGGCTCATAAAACGTTCTCCCGGCTCCATATCAAATTTAATACTGGCCAAGCCGGCTCCATCTTGTCCCCGGTTATGCTGCTTCTCCATTAACAAATACATCTTATTGAGCCCATAAAAAGAAGTTCCGTACTTCTCCTTATAAAATTCTATGGGTTTGAGAAGCCGTAGCATTGCAATTCCACTCATGCTTTATTGTATCTAAATATTATTACGTCGATATCTTATCACCACAAAGAAAAACACCCTGAAAAATCAGGGTCGTTTAGTATTAGTTGACGTCGATCTCAAATTGCGTCAAGGATTTAAAAACTTTTAATCGTTCCTTGACCTCCTTATCGTCAAGGTTTTCCAACCGTTCGGTTCCAAATTTTTCTACACAAAAGGATGCGAGATTGGAAGCGTATATCACAGCCTTTTTCATACTCTTAAAGGAGTAGCTCTCTTTCTTGGCCAGATATCCGGTAAATCCTCCGGCAAAAGTATCACCGGCTCCGGTGGGATCAAAAACTTCCTCCAAAGGCAAGGCCGGTGCAAAAAACATTTGATCACCGTGGAACAATAACGCCCCGTGCTCACCTTTCTTAATGACAACCGTATGGGGTCCCATTTTCTGTATTTTTTTGCTGGCCAAAACCAGTGAGTGCTCACCGGATAACTGCCGGGCCTCTTCGTCATTTATTGTAATCACATTCACTTTTTCAATGACCTCCATCAACTGATCCCAAGTATTATCCATCCAGAAATTCATGGTATCCAATACTATGAGTTGCGGATTTTTTACCTGTTCAATAACGCTTAACTGCACGGTCGGATGAAGGTTTCCAAGCATTACTACTTCTGCATCCAGGTAGGCTTCCGGCACCTTAGGCTCAAAATTTTCAAGTACATTCAATTGGGTATCCAGAGTATCTCGTCCTATCATATCTTCGTGGTACCTCCCTTCCCAAAAGAAGGTTTTCCCTTCTTTTATAACTTCAAGCCCATCAATATTAATCCCGCGTTTCGTAAAAACATCGATGTATTCCTGCGGAAAATCACCACCAACTACAGAGACCACGCTACTATCGATTCCAAAATAGTGCGCAGCAAGTCCAATATAGGTTCCTGCACCTCCTAAAATTTTACCTGTTTTTCCGTAATTTGTTTCGATTGCATCAAAAGCCACACTCCCCACAATCAGTAACTTACCCATAAAATTTGTGATATTTCTTTAATCCGGATCAAAAGTATTGAATTTCAACACATTTTTATTGTCCATTTTAAAATAAATGAAAACTTATTCTGCTTTTTTCTCGGGCTTCAAATAAAGGGAAGCCAAAACACCACCTCCGAGGGCCAGTGTAATCACAATAAGAGAAACCCAGGAAGAAACTTCTATATAGTGCTCAAACAACATCTTCAGCCCCACAAAACCCAGAATAATCGCCAGACTATAGTTGATATAACGAAATTTTTCGAGGATTCCAACGACCAGAAAAAACATGGCTCGCAGGCCCAAAATCGCCATAATATTAGAGCTAAAAGCGATAAACTCATCCTGTGTAATAGCCAAAATAGCCGGGATACTGTCAAAAGCAAACATAATATCGGTCACTTCGATAATTATTAATGTAACCAAAAGCGGCGTAACATAGCGCTTACCATCTGCTTTATGAATAATAAAATCATGCCCGCGAATCTCATCGGTTATGGGAAAAAGACGTTTCACCTGTTTGTAAACCCAGGAATTCTTGGGATTGACCTGATCTTCATCTTTTAACATGGAGAAAGCCGTATAAAGCAGGAAGGCACCAAAGACATAAATCATCCAGTCAAAACGCTGAATCAAACTCACTCCAAAAAAAATCATAATACCCCGGAAGATCATGGCTCCCAGAATGCCCCAAAAGAGTACCCGATGCCGAAATTTTTCCGGGATCTTAAATGCCGAAAAAATAACCGCAATGACAAATAAATTATCAACACTTAAAGAGAGTTCTACCAAATATCCGGTTATGTAATCCAAGAAGGCATCCCCCGGGGTTAATTGGGTAGGATTGGCTGCTATTCCTTCTCTAAAGATCCACCATACTACTCCCGAAAAAGAAACGGCCACCAACACCCAAAGGAGACTTTGTTTTCCGGCTTCTTTTACGGAGATTACGTGATCTACTTTATTAAAGACAAAAAGATCTACTGCCAGACACAGGCAGACTAAGACAATAAAGCCAATCCAGATACCGAGCATGGGTAAAAAATTATAATCCGGCGACAAATGTACGCTTTCCCCACAGTTTCTTTTAACTAATTACCTTTAACTTTAATTGTAAACGTACCCGGTTTTGCCATACATTTTCCTCAACCGTATAAACCACATCGACCGTATTTCCTCGTGATAATTTTTCCCGTTCACTTCCCAAGTTAAAGCCGATGGCCTCCAAATAAAACCGGTCTCCCAATTGGTACAGCGAACACTTTAAGTGCTCGCCTTCTTTTCCGACAGTTTTAGCATATCCGCGATCACACACTCCTTGTGTTAAAAAGACAGGACGATAATTTCCCGGTCCGAAGGGTGCAAACTGTTTTAGGATACGGTTAAACTTAGGTGTAATCTCCCTAAAATCAATGATTTTATCGATCAAAATAGAAGGCTCGAGTAGATTCCGATCAATTGTGGAAGCCACTACTTTTTCAAACTTCTGCTTAAATTTCTCATATTGGTTTTGCGCTAAGGTTAATCCTGCTGCATACTTATGCCCTCCAAACTGTTCAATAAAATCTTGGCAGGCTTCTAACGCATTATACACATTAAAGCCCTTTATAGAACGGGCTGAAGCAGCCAGTTTTTCACCACTTTTAGTAAACACCAGAGTCGGTCGATAATAGGTTTCCGTTAGCCGTGAGGCAACAATACCAATGACTCCTTTATGCCACTTCTCATTATAGACTACCGTTGTAAACCGTTCTTGCTCCTTATTTTCCCGAATCTGTATAAGTGCTTCATCGGTAATCGTTTGGTCTGCCGTCCTTCGCTCTGCATTATAGGTTTCGATCTCATTGGCCAGTTTCCGGGCTTCCACTATATCTTCGGTCATCAATAAACGCGCCGCATACAAGGCATGCTTCATTCTTCCCGCAGCATTGATTCGGGGGGCAATAATAAACACGACATCGGTAATCGTGAACCCCTTTTTCTTTTTAAGCTGATCCATCAAGGCTCGAAATCCCGGCCGAGGTCGCGTATTTAAAATGTGCAATCCATGATAGGCCAAAATTCGGTTTTCACCGGTCACCGGGACAATATCGGCTCCAATGGCGGTGGCCACTAAATCCAAATAAGGGAATAACGATTTAAACGATCTTCCCGTTTGCCGAGTAATGGCCTGTATCAATTTAAACCCCACCCCGCACCCGCAAAGCTCCTTAAAAGGATAGTTACAATCCTTCCTCTTGGGATCTAAAACGGCATAGGCCTCAGGCAGTTCGGATCCCGGAAGATGGTGGTCACAAATGATAAAATCAATCCCTTTCTTGCGGGCATAGTGCATTTGGCGAATGGCCTTAATCCCACAATCCAAGGCAATCACCAGACTGAATTGGGCCTCAACGGCAAAATCGATTCCCGCTATAGAAATTCCATATCCTTCCCGATAGCGATCGGGAATATAGCTTTCCACCTGATCGGTGTACTCCTTTAAAAAAGTAGTCATTAAAGCTACACTGGTTGTCCCATCCACATCGTAATCGCCATATACCAGAATACGCTCCTTATTTTCCAGTGCCTCAAGAATACGTCCAACCGCCTTCTCCATATCTTTCATCAAAAAAGGATTGTGGAGCTTTTGTAAATTGGGTCTAAAAAAATCCCGGGCTTCATCAAAACCCGTAATCCCCCGCTGCGCCAACAAATAACCGATGGTTTCAGAGACCCCAAGGACCTCCTGTAGGTGACTAACGGTTTCCACGTTCGGCTTCGGTCTGAGGATTTTGCGCATACATATAGATTAGAATTACAAATGTAACCGAATTCCTTTAGACTTGTAAAGTGTATTTTAGTGGAAATAAAAACGGATAAATTATTGGATTGAGAGAGGGAAGTTTAAGTAAACTATTTACAAGTTCCAGGATATAAATGCCTATAACTCGATACAGACTTAAACTTCCCCACTATCAAAATTTCAAATAGAAATTCGGGACATAAAGCCCATTATAAAGGAATTGAATTATTGATAGTTTTCTCTGCAATCTTCTAAACTTTTACAAAGTTATGAGAAATATTATTATTGGAATAGACATTAGTGCCAAGACTTTAGATGTATTGAAAACCTCCGAGGTTTATCTTCACCCCCATAAAAACCTCGGAGGTTTGATCACTTCAAGTTCAGTTCAGGTTCCAGTTCAAGTTCAAGTTCGACTTCAAGATGATATTCCACCGTTCCATCAAGCTCTTAAAAAGACCCTTCATTTATAGAAGCGGAAAGAACCAGAAATCAGCATTAGGCCGGGCGTTTACCGCGTACCAAATACAGGATAACAAAAAGGGAAATTAAAAGACACATGGCCACAAACTGATGGGATTGAGCCAGGATCTCATAAATTCCAAATTTTCCCGGATTGATTTTTGGAGCAGAAATCACCGTAAATATTCCTAATAGCAGTTGAATTCCCACCAAAATAATGGGCCAAATCGCTGCTTTTCGCACCAAGTTTTTTCTTTGATTTTTAGATCGATTAAGCAGTTTAAAACAACCGTAAAAAATAAGGATTACCAAAATATAGGCCAAGGTACGATGCACAAATTGAACGCCAATAGCGTCATTTATCCAATTGTAATTCATCAACCTGGCAGGAATCCATCGGCCGTTCATCTTTGGCCAGGTAGGTGCTGCAAAAGCGGCGTGCAATCCAGACATAAAAGCTCCGTAGAAAAGCTGTAAGGTCAATACGACGATTATCCCGATAAACATTCGTTTCACCCTTATTTGCTGGATAATTTCCGTTTGAGGCACGAGTAATTTAAGCGCAAACCAAAGGGTATAACAAAGCAATACCAAGGCCGAAATAAAATGAATTGCCAAACGAATATGGCTTACATAAAGCAGGCTGGACTCTTTTAATCCGCTGCTCACCATAAACCATCCGATAAAACCTTGTAATCCGCCAAGAAAAAAAAGAACGATCAAAGGAAGAATCATTTCCTTTAAAAAATATTTCTTGATCAAGAAATAGATAAAGGGAATTGCAAAAACCACGCCTAAAGACCGGGCCCAAATACGATGAAACCATTCCCAGTAATAGATAAATTTAAAATCTGACAGGGTAAAATGATTGTTTATATATTTATATTGTGCAATTTGTTGATAGCTGGCAAAAGCGGCCTCCCATTCGTGCTGATTTAAAGGTGGAATAGAGCCCATTATCGGGGCCCATTCGGTAATCGACAAACCCGAGCCGGTCAATCGGGTTATCCCGCCCAATACCACCTGTATCATAATCATAAACACACCGATCAAGAGCCAAATGGCAACCGCCTTTCTTTTACGAGAATCTTTAACAGCTTTCAAGGAATTACGATTTTGAGAGCAAAGATAAACAAGAATCAGAGGGAAGGGTTTAAATTTTAAAGAAGTTGACAAATCTCTTCTCCGAATTCCAAAAAATCAATTATATTAATGGTTTATACCATACAAAAACACAACTTCATATGAAGCAAAAAACAATTTTAGTAAGCGGAGCCTCCGGCAATCTGGGAAAGGCCGTGGTTGAACATTTCCTTCATAAAAAAGCTCAGGTCATCGGATTGGTCCATCGCAAAAAGGAAGAATCCGCCACAGAACATTACCAGGAAGTGGAAATCGACCTCACCAATGAAGAAGAGGTGCAAAATAAATTGCAGAAACTCCTCAAAGAATACGATAAAATAGACGCTGCCGTCCTGACGGCCGGAGGATTTAAAGCCGGGAATCTCAAAAAAACGAAAGTGGCAGACCTATTATTTCAATACCAACTAAACTTTATCACGGCTTACACAGTAACGGAAGCAATCCTACCCCATTTTGAGAAAAATAAAGCCGGAAAACTCTTTTTTATAGGCTCCAAACCGGGCCTGAACACCGCCGAAGGAAAAGGTGTCGTTGCCTATAGTCTTGCCAAATCTCAACTCTTCCAGTTGACCCGCCTCATTACAGCCACTTACCCTCAAGGATCGATTTCGGCTCACGTCATTGTTCCCGGCACGATCGACACGCCTCAAAATCGGGAGGCTGTCCCCAATGCCGATTTCAGCAAATGGGAAAAACCGGCAGATATTGCCAAAATTATCGAGAATTACACCAACGGCACCCAAACACCAAAATCCATAATCATCGTGGAGGAAGAATTGTAACCTGCGAATAAATTTCAGGACCTGCAACTATATAATTTACTTTATTGTACTTTTGTGAAAATTTAGATACGAATAGAAATATAGTATATAATTATGAAAACATACGATGTTGTCGTTATCGGATCCGGCCCGGGCGGTTATGTTGCTGCCATCCGAGCGGCCCAATTAGGAAAGAAAACAGCCCTTATCGAGAAATATTCGACAATGGGAGGAACCTGCCTAAACGTGGGGTGTATCCCTTCCAAAGCATTGTTGGACTCTTCCCATCATTATGAAGACACACTGCATCATCTTGAAGAACACGGAATTGAAGTTCCCAAAGGGGTGAAGTTGAACATAAAAAAAATGATGGAGCGGAAGTCTTCCGTTGTCGAACAAACCACCAAAGGAATTGCATTCCTGATGAACAAAAACAAAATTGATACCTACCAAGGCCTGGGTTCTTTTGAAGATAAGACCCACATCAAAATCACTCCTGAAAAAGGCGATGCAGAAACCATCGAAGCAAAATATACCATCATTGCCACCGGTAGCAAGCCCTCCAATTTACCTTTTATTGATCTTGATAAAAAGCGAGTTATTACTTCTACCGAGTTACTGAATCTGAAAGAAGTTCCCAAACATTTATTGGTTATCGGAGGAGGCGTAATCGGACTGGAATTAGGACAGGTTTATAAACGTCTGGGAGCTGATGTTACCGTAATCGAGTACATGGATCGCATCATCCCTACTATGGACAAGGATCAAAGTAAGGAATTGCGAAAAGTGCTAAAGAAACAAGGAGTAAAATTTGCCCTTTCTCACAAGGTCAAAGCCGTTGAAAACAAAGGCAAAGAGGTCCTCGTCAAAGCCGACGACAAAAAAGGCAAAGAGGTCGAATTTAAAGGAGACTACTGCCTTGTATCCGTAGGTCGTCGCCCCTATACCGATGGATTAAGCCTCGATAAAGCCGGAGTAAAAACAAACGAAAGAGGTCAGGTAGAAGTCAACGAAAAGCTACAAACCAACGTTGATAATATTTACGCCATCGGAGATGTGATCAAAGGCGCAATGCTGGCTCACAAAGCTTCCGAAGAAGGTGTTTTTGTAGCCGAGACCATGGATGGACAAAAGCCTCATATCAACTATAACCTCATCCCGGCAGTCGTTTATACTTGGCCGGAAGTTGCTTCCGTAGGAAAAACAGAAGATCAACTCAAAGATGAAAAAGTTGAATACAAAACGGGAAAATTCCCTATGCGGGCACTGGGGCGTTCACGAGCCAGTGGCGATATAGACGGATTTGTAAAAATTCTTGCCGACAAAAATACCGATGAAATTCTGGGAGCCCACATGATAGGAGCACGTGCAGCCGATATGATTGCAGAATTGGTAGTCGGTATGGAATATCGAGCCAGTGCTGAAGATATTGCGATTATCAGTCATGCGCATCCTACCTATACCGAAGCGATTAAAGAAGCAGCCCTCGATGCAACCGAAGGTCGCCCCATCCACGTTTAAATCGGTATATTTTTCTACAATTCTATTTTTAAAAGCCTGTTTTTAAAATTAAAAACAGGCTTTTTTATATTTGATAATCAGATATTTACACATAATAGATCATTCTGGCACACAGTTTGAACATAATAAAGTGCATCGGTGAAACAACGTTGATGCCCTATATCATACGGTTGAATTAGCACTACATCTCGTTAATTCAAACCGATGCTATAAGGACTACTAACCTTCTAAATTATAAGATTATGAAAAGTATAAGCCCCACTCATCGATTCAGTTTTGGAATTATTGCCGGTTTATTCCTGTTCTTTTGTACGGCGACACCTTCTCAAGCAAAGGCCGGTACTGCCGGCTTAGGAATTAGCTTTGAGGTTTTTTATCAAAATCTGGCACCCCACGGAAACTGGATCAACGACGTTGAATTCGGTTTTATCTGGTCTCCCCATGTAGGAAACGACTTCCGGCCTTATTACTCTAATGGTTACTGGGCCAACACCGAATACGGTAATATGTGGGTTTCGAACTACGATTGGGGTTGGGCTCCCTTTCATTATGGAAGATGGACTCTTCACAACCGTTATGGATGGGTATGGGTTCCCGGCTATGAGTGGGGTCCGGCCTGGGTATCCTGGAGAGCAGGCAGTGGCTATTACGGATGGGCTCCCTTACGACCGGGAGTCTCTATCAACATTTCTTTTGGATCAGGATATCACGTTCCGTCAAGTTATTGGACTTTCGTTCCCTATCGAAACCTGTATGCCGCTAACGTTTATCGGTATCATGTACCCCGCAGAGCACCAAGCTTGGTGAGTAATACGACCATTATTAATAATACGTATGTCGATAACAGCGTTACCTATGTTTCGGGTCCCAGTCGAAGTGATGTTCGTAGAAGAACAGGCTCCCGAGTAAAAACATATCAGGTAAACAATACTAATGTTCGCAGTGCAGCCCATTCACGATCCCGGGTAAGCGGTAACAAAATCGCCATATACCGCCCGGAATCCACAAGAAGATCGGCGAGCAATATGCGTTCCAGTAACACCAATACAAGGAGTCATAACACCCGAGCAGCAAGTACCACTACCACGGCGAGAAGGTCAGCAACGGCCGAGACTGCACGGAGTATGCGAAACACCTCTGGAAAAACCGGAAGTTCTACACGAAAAGCAGCAACTTCTACACGTTCCAGTGCTGCCCCGCGGCGGACTGTAAATGCCGCTAAGCCGGCTACGACCAGTCGAGCCACCCGAACTTCCGCCGGTAAAACAGCACCTGCTGTTCGTAGCTCATCGCGAAGCACAACTACCCGTACATCGGTCTCCAGTCGAAGAAGTACTCCAAAAGCGACCACCGCAACACGGGCAAGGAAAACACCGACTACCCCCAAGCGAACAACAAACACTCGTTCTTCCGTGCGAAGTACCCGCTCTTCTTCCGTACGTTCGACACCCCGAAAATCCAATGTAAGTCGAAGTACATCGACCCGAAGTAAATCGACGGCTACAAGAAGACGTTAAGCACTTTAAATAAGACGCAGGGTAAAACGCCGTTTCTTCAAAAGAAATGGCGTTTTTATTTTTACCTTTGGAAAGTGTTATCTGAAACTAAAAACATGGATTATAAAAAACTCACTTCCGAAGATCTGCAATACTTTCATAAAATTCTGTCTCCAAACCAGATCAAAACTGATGAAGAAAATCTGATGCGCTGCGCCTCCGACAAAACTGAAGATTTTGTTTTTAAACCGAGTGTAGTCCTTCAACCCGAAAACACCTCAGAAGTCAGCCAAATCTTAAAATATTGCAATGGAGAACGGCTCCCGGTGGTCCCCCGGGGTGCCGGAACCGGATTAAGTGGAGGAGCCTTACCTATATATGGCGGTGTAGTACTGGATATGCAGCAAATGAATAAGATTCTTAATATCGATGTAGAAAATTTCCAGGTGACCACAGAGCCGGGAATTATAACCGAGGAATTGCGACAAGCCGTGTTAGAAAAAGGATTATTGTATCCCGTAGATCCGGCCAGCAAAGGCAGCTGCTTTATTGGTGGAAACATTGCCGAAAATTCCGGAGGAACACGAGCCGTAAAATACGGCGTAGTTAAAGACCAAGTATTAAATCTTGAAATTGTTTTACCCAATGGAGAAATACTTTGGACCGGGGCCAACACCATCAAAAATGCTACGGGTTATAATCTTACCCAACTCCTTGTGGGTTCAGAAGGAACGCTGGCGGTAGTTACCAAAATCGTCCTTAAACTCATCAAAGCACCGACTCGAGACTTGCTGGTATTTGTTCCCTTTCAATCTCCGGAAGAAGCAGCAACTGCAGTTCATAAAATATTTATGGCCGGATTTGTACCTTCTACTTTAGAGTTTATGGAGCGTAAATCCATCGAAGTGGCACAAGAATTTATCGGAAAAAACACCATCCAACTTGCCGATAAAACCAAAGCTGCTTTATTGATTGAGGTCGATGGCACCAGCGATGAAGAACTTATGGATCAAATGGAAGGAATTGTCGGCGTTTTGGATCAGTTTCAAACCGGAGAAATCCTCTTTGCCGACAACGCAGCCCACAAAGAAGCCTTGTGGAAAGTACGACGGGTAATGGGTGAGGCCGCCAAAGGCTCCTCTATCTATAAAGAGGAAGATGCCGTCGTTCCCCGTGCCAAAATTCCGCTCCTCTTCAATAAAGTTAAAGAGTTGGATCAAGAATATGGGCTCAATACAATCGTTTACGGTCATGCCGGCGACGGAAATCTCCACATCAACATTGTCAAAAACGATATGCCCGATGAAAAATGGAACCATGTGATTCCCCAAGCCATTCGAAAGCTTTTTATCTACACTCACACCTTAGGCGGTACCATTAGCGGAGAACACGGAATCGGATATGTGCAAAAAGAATATATGGATACCGTTTTTTCTGAAACGGCACTCCGACTCCAACGGGAAATCAAACACCTCTTCGACCCCAACGAGATTCTAAATCCGGGAAAAATTTTTTAAGGTGTCTATTTGGGATCATCGCCCCTATATCCCGGTTTGGCAAAATTATTAGAAATCCCCTCTACTTTGTATTTTCATTCCGTATCTTTGCCAAACTCATAATGCTCAAGAAAATACAGGTTTATGAACTTACACGAATACCAAGCAAAATCGATCTTAAGTGATTTTGGCGTGCGCATTCAGCGCGGAATCGTCGCCACCACCCCAGAAGAAGCCGTTGAAGCTGCCAAGAAGCTTACCGAGGAAACCGGAACCGGATGGCACATCATTAAAGCTCAGGTTCACGCCGGCGGCCGGGGAAAAGGAGGCGGTGTTAAACTGGCTAAAAATCTTCAGGAAGTAAAAAAATTGGCCGGGGAAATCATTGGCATGAACTTGGTCACTCCGCAAACCCCTCCCGAGGGAAAAAAAGTTCATCAAGTGATGGTCGGAGAAGACGTATATTATCCGGGAGACAGTGAGACTCAGGAATTTTATATGTCGGTACTCCTGAACCGGGGAACCGGAAAGACCATGATTATGTATTCTCCGGAAGGCGGAATGGATATTGAAACAGTGGCTCAAGAGACTCCCGAAAAAGTATTTACCGAAGAAATTGATCCTGCAACCGGAATACTACCTTTCCAAGCCCGGCGTATTGCCTTTAATCTGGGATTGTCAGGAGGGGCTTTTAAAGATATGGTGAAGTTTGTGGGGCAGCTCTATAATGCCTATGAGAAATCAGATTCTTCTCTTTTTGAGATTAATCCGGTTCTCAAAACCAGCGATGACAAAATCTTGGCTGTCGATGCTAAAGTAACGTTAGACGATAACGCCCTGTTTCGTCATAAAGATTATGCCGCCATGCGGGATGAACGTGAAGAAAACCCCATAGAAGTGGAAGCCGGAAAAGCCGGATTAAATTATGTGGACTTGGATGGGAACGTAGGTTGTATGGTAAACGGCGCCGGATTAGCCATGGCTACTATGGACCTGATCAAACAAGCCGGTGGAAATCCTGCCAACTTCTTGGATGTAGGCGGTACAGCTGATGCTGCCCGGGTGGAAAAAGCCTTCGACCTCATCTTACAGGACGACAACGTAGAAGCTATTTTGATCAATATCTTTGGCGGGATCGTACGCTGTGACCGGGTAGCCCAAGGAGTTATTGACGCCTACAAAAACATGGGAGATCGAATCAACGTACCCATCATCGTACGCTTGCAGGGAACCAACGCCGAAGAAGCCAAACAGATGATCGATGAAAGTGGACTGAACGTGGAAAGTGCCGTAGCCTTCCAAGAAGCCGCCGATAAGGTTCAAAAGGTTTTGAGTTAAAGGCAGATTTTTCTATTTCAAGATATATAAAGTCCGGTCAAGGTTTGGCCGGATTTTTTATGAAATGGATTTAGGCTTTTATATTTTTAATTTAATTATCAGTCGATTGTAAAATCACCTATCAATAAACAGATAAGCAATGAGACTCAAAAACCTAAAATAGGAAACCCTATATTCGCCCAAAGACGAAAGAATACGGTAATATAATGTTTTATCTCTCTACGCTGTTCGAATCAACTTATACGGAATGATTTCAAAGTGCTGCTCTTGCCTTGATGCTGGAATTGGAAGACTTGGCAGCAGAAGCTGCGGTCATTGGTTGTTTGGCTCAGATGGTAGGATTTGCCATCATTAGTTATAAGACCAATGGAATTAGTGGGATCACCTCTCAGGGAATAGGCACTTCTACGCTGCAAATCGGCAATATTATCAAGAAACCACTCCTCCTTATTCCGCCTACTTTGGCCGGAATAATCACGGCACCGATCGCCATCGGCATTCTCCAAATGAGTAATAACACGGCCGGGGCCGGAATGGGCACCAGCGATTTGGTCGGTCAGTTTATGGCTTATGAAATCATGAGGTTTTCATTACGAACAACTCTATTAGTACTCTCTTTCCACATCCTTCTCCCTATTATAGGGAGTTGGAGTAGTTTTCGTTTATGGTTTACCGCGGACGGATACGCCCCCAAGAGCTCAAATTAACCTATAATTATATAATTAATTGTTTCCCGACTTCCGAATTTGTTCTACTCCACCCGTTTAACATAAGTTCCTCTCCGTCGGTTTTTTTCTTCCAATAACAAGGCCAGTTCCCGCCCCGTTTGTCCTTTTACCGAGGTGTTTTCTTCAGCTCGACGAATCAGGTACGGAATGACCTCTTCCACTTTCCCATAGGGCATATATTTGGCTGCATTAAATCCGTTTAAAGCCAGATTAAAAGTAATGTGATCACTCATCCCATACAGCTGACTAAACCATACGCGGTCATCATTCCGCTCAATGCCCGATTGCGCCATCAATTGCATGGCTAAATAGGAACTCACTTCATTGTGGGTACCTATATAAATCGCAAAATCCTCTATATTTTTAAGGCAATAGTGAATAACCGTATTGTAATTTACATCGGTAGCTTCCTTATCCTCGCAAATCGGGGTGGGATATCCCATTCTTTGGGCGCGGGCATGTTCTTTCTCCATATAGGCTCCCCGCACCATTTTTACCCCCACTTTAAAGCCCTCCCGCTTCGCACGTTGATGTATTTCCTTGACATATTTTAGACGATCCCAGCGATAACACTGCACCGTATTGTATATCACAACCCGCTCGCGATTGTATTTTTTCATCAACTCCTCCACTAATTCATCTACCGCCTTCTGTGTCCAGCTCTCCTCGGCATCGACTTGTAAACGAAGCCCCAAATCGGCCACCATTCCGGTCAGGGTCTCAAAACGTCGTTTTATATTCTCCCAAGATCTCAACATTTCGGAACTCACTTCCTTTCCCGAACTGATTCCTACCCAAATACTAAATGCTCCCAAGTTGGTGGGTTTTACAGCCAAAAAAGGGATTTCAGGACGATCTTTGGCAAAATTGGCAATATCCAGCTGATTTTGCAGGTCTTGATCAAAGGCGGCATCCTCTTTTTCCCGAATTTCACTGGCATAATCAAAAACGGTATGAACATTAGACTCCATAATGCGTTCGATCACCGGCACACATTCCTCTCGCGACTCCCCCCCGCAAAACTGTTTGAAAATCGTCTTTTTAATAATTCCTTTCACCGGTAAATGAAATTTTAAAGATACTTTCGTCAGCCAGCTTCCTATCGAGACCATCCACGGCCGGCTCATCATTTTAAAAACAAAAATCGAATCGTCTAATTCTTTATCTGTTTTTAAGGAAAAAGCACCTTTTGTGTTATTAAAAATCTTTTTTTCCATTTAATTTATGATTTTTGTATTTGCCTATTTTATGATCTAAATTTCCAAGCTTATGGCTGCTATCGAGCCCCTCAAAAATACAATTGTTTTTGGTAAAAAAAACTACGCACTTTTAAATAAACAACTTCAAAAAAAGGAAGTCTCCAAGGTTTTTATACTCTGTGATGAAAACACCCATAAATACTGTATTCCCATTCTTTTTCAGGAATTGGAAGAGACTCTGAAACCACAGATTATCGAGGTTGAAAGCGGAGAAGAAAACAAGGATATTGCCACCTGCCAACAACTTTGGAATACGTTATCAGACCTGGGGGGTGATCGAAAATCGATTCTCCTTAATCTGGGGGGCGGGATCATCACCGATATGGGAGGGTTTGTCGCTTCCACTTTTCTGCGCGGTATCGAATTTATCAACCTCCCCACCTCTTTATTGGGTATGGTCGATGCTGCGATTGGCGGAAAAACAGGGGTCAACCGTCAAAACATAAAAAATCAGATCGGGGTCTTTAACGAAGCTGCGTTAACGCTCATTGACACCCATTATCTCGCTACCCTACCGCAAAATCAAATGCGAAGCGGTCTGGCCGAAATGTTGAAACACGGCCTTATCACCGATGCCGGATATTGGAAAAAACTCAGCAACCTCAATCAGTTAAAAGCCGATGACCTCGAAGAGCTCATTCAGCGTTCAATGGCTATAAAGGCTAAAGTTACCACCGCAGACAACCGCGAACATGGTCTCCGAAAAACACTGAATTACGGCCATACACTGGGGCATGCCATCGAAAGTTATTGCTTGGAAAATCAAGAGAAAAAAAGCTTACTCCATGGAGAGGCCATCGCCATAGGAATGATACTCGAGGCCTACCTGTCTCAACAAATAACCGGTTTAAGCCCGAAAGCATGCAACGAAATCAAAACTGTCATTCTCCACACTTTTGAAAAAATACAATTTACCGAAGAGGATATCAAAGCTATTATTAAACTGATGGCCTTCGACAAAAAGAATGAGCAAGGGCATATTAATTTTGTACTACTCAAGAAAATCGGAGCTGCTCAGATTGATTGTGAAGTACCGGAAGATCTAATCTTTGAGGCCTTTGATTATTATCAGGATCCTGCCCTGCTACCATAAAAGAAAACTAATTCGCCTCTCCGATTTTAATAAGCTCTTCTGAATTTGTACCTTTAAGGACTAATTGATCTTAACCCGATACAAATCCTTATAGTAATCAAGATGGGAGCATATAAAGCGATTACCACTCCGGAGGTCAAAAAGGCCTTATCCGATCCAACTGTAAAAATAATCGACGTTCGCACGGTAAATGCTTATAACGGCTGGCGGCTAAAAGGCGAGAAACAAGGAGGCCATCTTCCCGGGGCCCGATCACTGGATGTAAAATGGACGAAATACATAGACTGGATTGAAATCGTAAGGGCCAAGGGAATACTCCCAAAACACAAAATCATCTTGTACGGATATGATTCTGATACTCTTAAAAAGGTAGCCCATAATTTTAAAAAAGCCGGATATCCCGAGATTTACCTTTATCACGATTTCCTTAAAGACTGGGCTAATAAAGACGGAGCTGTTTTAGAGCACCTCAAGCGATTCCAACAACTGGTCCCTGCAGAATGGGTAAAAAGTATCGTCGATGGGGAAACTCCCGAAGGGGAAATCACACCAAAAACCATTATTGTTCACGCTCATTACCGCAATCGGGAAGCCTACCTCAGCGGCCATATTCCGGAGGCCATCGATATGGATACATTGGCTCTGGAATCTCCTAAAACCTGGAACCGGCGAAATCCTGAAGAATTAAAAGCGGCTCTGGAAGAACATGGGATCACGGCTCATACCCGGGTAGTGCTATACGGTAAATTCCTTTGGCCCGATAATGCTGATGAATTCCCGGGAAGCGCGGCAGGACATTTAGGGGCTATTCGTTGTGCCATGATCATGATGTATGCCGGGGTAGAAGACGTGCGCGTGCTGAACGGTGGATATCAATCCTGGAGGGATGCCGGCTATCCCGTAAGCACCCGGGATCTCCCCAAAAAACCGGTTCCTTCTTTTGGTGTTGACATTCCGCAACACCCCGAATTTATTGTAGATATCGAGGAAGCCAAACGAATGATTGCAGCTCAGGATGCCGATATTGTATCGGTACGAAGCTGGCCGGAATTTATCGGCGAAGTGAGTGGCTATAATTATATCAAACCCAAAGGGCGTATCCCCGGGGCAATTTGGGGAAATTGCGGCTCCGATGCCTACCATATGGAGAATTACAGAAACCTCGACCACACCATTCGGGAAGCCGATGAGGTACAGAAAAACTGGGAAGATGTCAATATTACTAAAGACAAAAAACTGGCCTTTTTCTGCGGTACCGGATGGCGCGGCAGCGAAGCCTTTTACAATGCCTATCTCATGGGTTGGCCCCGAGTTTCCGTTTACGACGGAGGTTGGTTTGAATGGAGTAACGACCCCAATAATCCTATAGAAACGGGGATTCCGACAGAAGCCTAAAAGCCTTTTTAACGTACGTAGATTCCTTAAAATTTTACCAATTTCTATTTATAACCCATAAGAGATATCCCACAAAAAAACCCGTAGCATCTACTCCTGCCACAGGTTTTTTTGTATTTGGTGAAATGGATCTTTTAGTTATTCTCGACCCGTTGTTCCGCATCCTTTTTCATCTGTTCATCAGCTGTAATAGCAATTTCGACACGTCGATTCTTAGAGCGTCCTTCGGCGGTTTCATTGTCGTATTTGGGTTGCTCCTCGCCATACCATTTTGTAGTAAACCGACTGCTTGAAATCCCTTTTGACGTCAAATAATTCAATACAGACTTAGCCCTCTTCTCCGACAATTCCATATTGTATTCTGCCCTTCCGGTATTATCGGTATGGCCCTCCAACAGGATATTGGTATTCGGATACTCCTTAAAGATTTCGGCCAATTTATCTAAAGATTCCTGCGATCGGCTATTGATATCATATTTATCCGTAGCAAAATAAACTCCACTATTCTCGTCAAAGGTAACGCTGATTCCTTCTCCGACACGCGTAACCTCGGCACCGGGAATAGCCTCATCAATTTCACGCGCCTGTTTATCCATATTATTTCCGATTAAAGCCCCGGCTGTTCCGCCAACAACAGCGCCAATCAAGGCTCCCACCGCAGTATTGTGGCCATCGCCGATATTGTTACCGACAATCCCGCCGGCAATAGCACCTGCGCCTGCTCCGATGGCTCCTCCTCGTTGTGCTTTATTGGTATTTCGAATCGCATCGCAACTCGTAAACAGTATAAAAATACTCAACAAAGCAAAAATTCCTATTGATTGGGTTAAATTCTTCATGTTTTCTATATCATTAATTATTTAATTTCTAACAAAATTCATTTGAATGGTAAAGGGTTTCCCTTCAAAATCTACGATTTGTTCCCATACCATCCCGTGGTCGTCAAGATTGACCAAACGAAGACGATACCCCGATTTCACTTTTCTTGCTTTTTGTCCTTCTACTTCAGGTTTCAGGGTAAAATAGAACGCTCCCATTCCACTATCTTCCTGTACATTCCAGTGAAAATCGCGTCTCCCTTCAGTGCAATTAAAGAGTTCATAACTCCCGGTATTGTTATTGGGTACAAAATGCCATTGAGAGTTTTCAAAGCACTTTGAATCTGCATTGCCCAAAAGTTCTACATCGACTAAGGCACTGGGAAGCTTTATATGGGTTAGGGTCCAGTCTCCTTTAAAGGCCTTCTGAGCCTGACGTTCTGCTTTTGAAGCCCCGCAGGACACTAAAAGTCCGGTACAAACAAAAAGTAAAAGTATTTTTTTCATAATGCGTTATATTGCTCAATTTATTTTAACACTTGGCTATGATACAAAAAACAAGCCATTTTATAAAAGCCAACGGCAATCGGGTCCTTTTGAAGCTCAAGATACAATTTTTTTAGCTTATCAATAAGCCATGAGATCCAGCAGTGCTTCCTCAAAACGAGAGTTGGCTAAATATTCGGCTTCGAGACTCTTTGCAAATGGGATTGGTGTGGAAAGACTCCCCACCCGTTTCACAGGACCGTCTAAATATTCAAAACAATGCTCGGTAATCAAAGCTGAAATATCAGAGGCTACTCCACCGAAAATAGAATCTTCCTGAAGAATAATAGCCTTTCCGGTCTTCTTTACGGATTTAAAAATAGTCGCTGTATCCAATGGCGTTAACGTCCTTAAATCAATAAGATCGGCAGCTATTTCTGTATGTTTTTGCAAGGTTTTCAAGCTCCAGTGTACACCGGCTCCAAAAGTAATTATGGAGATATCACTTCCCTCTTTTACCCGGGCCGCTCGCCCAAAAGGCAAGGTATAATATCCGGTAGGAACTGCCTGTCGGACACTTCGGTATAAAGCCTTATGTTCAAAATAAATCACCGGATTGGGATCATTAACAGCGGTATTCAACAGCCCTTTAGCATCGTAAGGAAAAGCCGGATAAACTACCTTTAATCCCGGCGTTTTGGTAAACCAAGCCTCATTGGTCTGGCTGTGAAAGGGTCCTGCTCCCGTACCCGCTCCACAAGGCATCCGCACAACGACATCCGCATTTTGATTCCACCGATAGTGAGACTTGGCCAGGTAATTTACAATGGCATTAAAGCCCATCGTGGCAAAATCACCAAACTGCATTTCCATCACTGCTTTCATTCCATTTATGGATAATCCCATCGCAGCATTGACTACACCCGATTCACAAATAGGGGTATTGCGAACCCGCCCGCGTCCAAATTCTTCGACAAATCCATCGGTCACCTTAAAAGCTCCTCCATATTCAGCAATATCCTGTCCCATGATGACCAAATTCTCATGGCGTTTCATCGATTCCCGTAAAGCTTCTGTAATCGCGTCGATATAGCGAATTTCCTTTTGATCTCCCCGGGGTTGAAAATCTTCATAATCCCACTGCTCATATACATCCCGTAATTCTTCCTCAATTGTAGAAATCGTTTCTTCCTCTTTTTCTACGGCCTTAAAGTTTTTACCGATTTCTGCTTTATACCGCTTTTGGAATGTTTGATCTTCTTCAAGCGTCAAAAGGCCTTCTCCGATAAGAAATTTTCGATAATTCTCAATGGGATCTCGCGTTTCCCAGTATTCCATCAATTCCCGGGGAACATATTTGGTGCCACTGGCCTCCTCATGTCCTCGTCGCCGGAAGGTTTTAAACTCCAGCAATACCGGTTTTGGGTTCTCCCGCATCTCTTCAGCCAGTGTCGAAACTTTTTGATACACCTCCAGAATATTATTGCCATCCACGATATAAGCTTCCATTCCGTATCCTTTCCCGCGGTCGGCAAGATTTTCCACGTGGAATTGTTCGACCGTTGGCGTGGATAACCCATATCCATTATTTTCTATGCAAAACAGAACCGGCAAATCCCAGGTTGCCGCAATATTCATAGCTTCATGCCAATCTCCTTCGCTGGTTCCTCCTTCTCCCGTAAACACGGCGGTCACCTTTTTTTCTTTCCGTAACTTATGCGCCAGGGCAATCCCATCGGCTACCCCGTTTTGCGGCCCCAAATGGGAAATCATCCCAATAATATGATGCTCCTGCGTGCCAAAATGGAAACTCCGATCCCGTCCCTTGGTAAAACCACTCTTTTTTGCCGCCCATTGGGCAAATAATTTATGCAGCGAGATACCACGCGCCGTAAAAACGCCCAAATTACGATGCATCGGCAGAATATACTCATCGTCCTGCAGGGCTTGCGTAACCCCGACGGCTATTGCTTCCTGTCCAATCCCGCTAAACCACTTTGAAATTTTGCCCTGGCGAAGATAAATGAGCATTTTCTCCTCAATCAACCGTGCTTTTAGCATTTCAAAATAAAGCGACTTCAGTCTTTCGGAAGTTAAATTACCTTTTCTAAAGTCAATTTTATCGTTGACGACCTCTTGTTCCATAAGGGAAAAATTTTAGTCAAATTTACGGGTTTTGGATGAATTCCAAACTGAATTGATTCGGTATTATAGAAGAAAGAGATTTCATTTTCCCAGTTTAATAAATCAAATTGATTATCCATCATCTGCATCTACCGGCTAAAGGCAATGACAATAAATAAGGTTTAT
>CAZBXQ010000012.1:0-64006 GCA_964495935.1 uncultured Flavobacteriaceae bacterium | reverse complement strand
CGGGGCAATAAGGTCATTTTGCAGCCCATTTTTGAAAGTTTAAATGACCTCTAAATCTTTCGGAATCCCTTGATTAAAGTCGCGGGCGATTTTTACGCCCTTCTTCATTCCCCGGATAATTGCAAATTCCGGAGTTCGCTTTATTTATTAGCGTTTTTCCTATCTCTTATTTGAAATACAATAGGTAAAGATCAAATCCGACCTTTAAGGGTGTGAAAGACCCAGGAAATAGCAAAAAATCCTACCCCAACTACGGAAAAGCCGATTGCGTAATCAATATATTTCAATAATCCCAGAAGGATAATGGCTAATCCTATAATAAACATGGCAAAAGAGGACCACGCAAAAATGGTATTTTTGTTCATTCTCATACGATGGGTTCAGAAATTATAATATTATCTCAACAAATATAGCACTTAAGGCGTTGCCGTAAAAACATAATAGAAATTAATCGTAACGTTTTAGAACCCCAGTCCTTTTAATATATGTTTCGGGCAACGCATGGGCCGCATCGATGAGGTATCGGTAAAAACCAAAGTACTCGTCCCGGTGGTCAGTATTTCCCGGGCTTGATTTTTAATCACATAATCAAAGGTGATTCGAGCTGTGGGTTTTTCTCGTAAAGAAGTTTCAATCGTCAAGTGGTCATCAAAGAAGGCCGGTTTCCTATATTTAATATGCAATTCATAAACCGGGAGCTGTATCCCATCGTCCTCCATCGATTTATAGGAAATCCCAAAATTTTCCAGCCATTCAATGCGTGCCAGCTCAAAATAATGAGCATAATTTCCGTGATGAACCACTCCCATTTGATCCGTCTCATTATATCGGACACGAACATGGCTAATTGAAATTTTATTCATACATTAAAGGGCATTTTTGATGATAAAAGGGAGCCTATAAGTTGAGCATAAAAAAGCAATATATCAAGCCCGTTTTTATTTTTTTATTATCAAATTTGTTCACATATTTGCTAAGCAAAAGAGGGAAAAGCAGCGAAGAACTACCAACCCTCTGAATATTAACCAATCCAAAAAAATAGCGTCTAAAAAAATTATGAGTAGAACTGCTGAAACAGTTTGGGAGAACTGTCTTTCTTTTATCAAAGACAACATTTCGGAGCAAGCCTATAAAACCTGGTTTCAACCCATTAAAGCAGTTCGATTGGAAAACCAAGTAATAAGTATTCAAGTGCCCTCCAAATTCTTCTATGAATGGTTGGAAGAACACTATGTAAAGTTACTTAAAATTGCCCTGACAAAAGAGCTTGGAAAGAAGGCTAAATTAGTGTATCTTATCAAGATGGAAAACACGTATGGGAAAAAGAAGCCGTTTACCGAAAAAATACCGAGCTCACAGCGTGAGAAAGTATCCTCACAGGAAGTTGATGTCCCCATTCGAAATAAAAATCCAAAGCTAAAGAATCCCTTTATCATCCCGGGAATCCGCAATCTTAAGATTGATTCCCAGCTCAATCATTCCTATAGCTTTGATAATTTTCTCGAAGGAGAATCCAATCGGTTGGCCCGTTCGGCCGGGAAAGCCGTGGCCAATAAACCCGGCGGCACTTCCTTTAATCCCTTGCTTATTTTTGGCGGGGTAGGTTTAGGGAAAACCCATTTAGCACACGCCATCGGCGTCGAGATTAAAGACAAGCATCCCAACAAAACCGTATTGTATATCACGGCCGAAAAATTCAGTCAGCAATACCAGGAAGCAACACGAAAAAACAATCGAAACGACTTTATTCATTTTTATCAGATTATCGATGTTCTGATTGTCGATGACATTCAAATGTTATCGGGAAAAACCGGAACACAGGATGTTTTCTTCCATATCTTTAATCATCTTCATCAAAATGGGAAACAAGTCATCCTGACCAGCGATAAATCGCCGGTGGATATGCAAGATATTGAACAGCGTTTACTTTCCCGGTTTAAATGGGGCTTATCGGCCAAACTGGATATCCCCGATTATGAAACCCGGTTAAAAATTATCCATAATAAATTGTATCGGGACGGAGTCGAAATTTCAGAAGATGTCGTTGAATATGTCGGAAAAAATATCAAGACCAATATTCGGGAATTAGAAGGTGCCATCATCTCTTTAATTGCCCATTCTTCATTTAACAAGGAAGATATCACGTTAAAATCGGCTCAATCTATTGTAGAAAACTACGTCAGAAATACCAAGAAAGAAGTTTCCATTGATTATATCCAAAAGGTAGTCAGCGATTATTTTCAAATGGATATAAAAACCCTCCAATCCAAAACCAGAAAGCGGCACATTGTACAGGCGCGTCAACTGGCCATGTTCTTTTCCAAAAAGCTAACCAAAGCTTCCTTAGCCAGTATCGGTGCCCAAATCGGACAACGCAATCACGCGACGGTTCTGCACGCCTGTAAAACAGTTAACAACCTGGCCTCCACCAACAAAAAATTTAAACAATACGTTGACGATTTAGAAAAACAATTATCGTTGTAATATGACAGAAAAAGTATTAATGGTGTGTTTAGGCAATATCTGTCGTTCCCCCATGGCAGAAGGATTGCTGCGTAAAAAAGTAAATCCCGAGGAAGTCGAAGTCGATTCTGCGGGAACTGCCCGTTATCATATCGGTCAGGCTCCCGATAAACGTATGATTCAAACCGCACAGCGACATGGGATCGACATTAGCGGATTGCGTGGCCGCCAGTTTCAGGTAGATGATTTTGACAAATTCACCCGTATTTATGCGATGGATAACTCCAACTACCGAAACATTTTGAAATTAGCCCGAAATTCTGAAGATAAGGATAAAGCCGATCTTTTTACCAATCTTATTAATCCTGGAGAAAACAGAGATGTTCCGGACCCCTATTATGGCGGAGAGGAAGGATTTGAAAAGGTTTATCAACTTCTCGACCAATGTTCTTCAGCCCTCGTCAAACGACTAAAAAAAGGCAAATAACCTATTCTTCCCCGCAAAAGAAGCACTACAAAATGGCCGATACAAAAGGAATCCTATACCTTATCCCCTCTTCCTTGGGAGGGCCTACTTTTGATATGATTCTTCCCCCAAAAGTAGTAGAAATTATCAAAGAGCTACACCTGTTTATCGCAGAAAACGAAAAAACCGCCCGACATTTCATCAAGGGGGTTGCCCCACAGGTAGAACAATCCTCTCTTCGGTTCTCCATTTTAAATAAACGCACGCTGCCCCGGGAACTTCCCGAGTTTTTAAAGCCTTGCTTACAAGGTAAAAACATAGGATTGCTCAGTGAAGCCGGCTGCCCCGGAATCGCCGACCCCGGAGCTCGGGTTGTAAGCCTTGCCCATGCCCAAGGTATCCGAGTGATTCCTCTTGTAGGCCCTTCCTCTATTCTTTTGGCAATGATGGCCAGTGGATTAAACGGGCAAAATTTTGCCTTTAACGGATATTTGCCCATCGATAAAAATAAACGAAAGCAGGCTATTAAAGATTTGGAGCGTCGTTCTCTTGAACTAAATCAAGCCCAACTTTTTATAGAAACCCCCTATCGAAACGAAAAACTCCTAAAAGACCTCATCAAATACCTGCATCCTCGTACCCGGATTTGTATAGCAAGAGAACTCACCACGCCAACCGAAAAAGTGCTCACAAAAACCGTAGCAGAATGGAAATCTCAATCTATTAATCTACACAAAAAAACCGCAATTTTTATTCTGCAAAAAGAGTCTCTTTAAACCCTCTAAAAACGAAAGTAGAAGAGCTCAAATCGATCCTATGGTCCGGTTGATGAGTGATAAAAATCGGCTCGGACGCAAGACCATCAAACCGTTGTTACCGAAAAAAAGGACAAAAGGAAGGGGCGGCAAAAGATATCCTCCTGTAAATCTCAGACTTTCTGCCAATCCGTTCCTCCCCTCGATAATTTTTTGCATCTTTAGCAGAAAAACATGAAAATCGTATCTTGGAACGTAAACGGAATCCGCGCCATTGTCAAAAAGAACTTTTTTAGCGACATCGCTCGGATAAATCCGGATATTCTTTGTATTCAGGAAACCAAGGCCCAGCCGGATGAGGTCAAAAAAGCATTGGCCAATCTCGAAGATTACCATCAGTATTACAACTCCGCAGACCGAAAAGGGTATTCGGGCACGGCCTTATTAACAAAATCCAAGCCAATTTCCGTCACCTCCGATATCGGTATTCCGGAACACGACAAAGAAGGTCGGGTTCAATGTGCAGAATTCGAAGATTTTTATGTAGTCAACGCCTATGTTCCTAATTCCGGCTCTCAATTAGTCCGTCTGACCTATCGAGAAAAATGGGATCGAGATTTTCAGAAATACCTCAAGGATCTGGAAAAAACCAAACCCGTTATCTTATGTGGAGATCTAAACGTAGCTCACCAAGCCATCGACCTCAAAAACGACAAATCAAATTACAATAAATCGGCGGGATATACGCAGGTTGAAATCGACGGGATGACCCGTTTACTCGACTCCGGCTTTATCGATACTTTTCGGTATCTCCATCCCGATCAGGTTACCTATTCCTACTGGAGCTATCGTTTTAAAGCGCGAGAACGCAACACCGGCTGGAGGATCGATTACTTTATCGTAAGTAAACCTTTCATGGATAACGTCCAGGAAAGCAATATCCTTACTGCATACTATGGATCTGATCACTGCCCGGTTGAATTAAAAATTAAATCCCTTTGATAAGACGATCCATTCCGATTACGGAGACTATAAAAAGCTCCGTATCGCCAATTCGTAACCTTTTAAACCCAAACCGACAATTATGCCTTTTGCATGGGGAGAAATAAAGGAGTAGTGACGGAATTCCTCCCGCCGGAAAACATTAGAAATATGAACTTCTATTACCGGGGTGGAAATAGCCTTGACCGCATCGGCAATAGCGACAGAGGTATGGGTATAAGCCGCAGCGTTGAGTACAATTCCATCAACATCATTATCGGCTTCTTGGATTCTGGTCACCAGTCCTCCTTCAGAATTGGACTGAAAATAAGATAATTCTACATTTTTAAGACGTTCCTCAAGGGAATTAAAATACGCCTCAAAACTTTCCTCGCCATAAATTTCAGGCTCGCGTTTTCCAAGGAGATTCAAATTAGGACCATTGATGATAAGGATTTTCATATTCGGAGAATTCAAAAGTTTAAAAATATCAAATTATTAATACAAATCACCATTTTTTATACCGAAGTGATTCAAACTTTTCTATTTATATATTTAGAAGTCATTTAAACTTTTGAGATTGAAGCGAAAAATAGAGATTATTGTTCCAGATGATGGTTTTTTTGCAGAGCATAGCCATAGCTACGGTCGAAAAAAAGACTAAATATGGGGCAATAAGATCATTTTACAGCCCATTTTTGAAAGTATGAATGACCTCTTAGCCTGCATTCCAAATAGCACTTTACCATCGCTAACAAAAAAGAACTAACTGTATAGAGCAACTGTAAAATCTATGAATATAATGGGGAGTACGATCCCTGTTTGCATTCTGGTAGGTAGTGGTCTTATCATCTAATTTGTGGAGTGATTTGTCATCGGCAAAAACAAAACTATTTACGACGAAAATTATGTTTCAAAAGTTTGTTTCTAAGCACAGTTCATTCCGACACACCGTGAGGAATCTTTATATCCGTAGATTTAACGAAGAAAGAGATCCTTCGCTGTGCTCTGGATGACAGAAACATCAAAGTTTGTTATAGAAAGAATGTCATTCCGACGAAGGAGGAATCTCTATAGCTATAGATTCAACGAAGAAAGAGATCCTTCGTTGCACTCTGGATGACAGGAAACATCAAAGATTGTTATAGAGCGACATGTCATCCGATGCAGTGAGGAATCTTACATTTGTAGTTTCAGAAGAGAAAAAAAGATCCTTCACTGCGTTCGAGATGCCATTTTTAGGAGAGTACCCATCCAAATTATAGCTGATCTTCGAAAATAACAACCAACTAATTATCAGTCAGTTACGTAAACAGTTAGATAAGATCATTCATGAATTTAATTTTGTGCAGATTTGAGGCATCGAAACCCCCAGGAATAGTGGATTATCCCAAGGGTTTTGCAACCAAGAGGAAACCAAAATTAAATCAACATTCTATTTCGTTATCATTTTATATCTTAACATATTTATAATGAATGAGATAGCGCAAGACATGTTTTATACATTTAGGAATTGGTAAATTATGCAGGGTAGTTGACGATCCGTTTGTTGCAAAATGATCGTTAATAGGATAGTTATAAGGATATGAAGAACATCCCACCCCGGCCCTCCTCTTAAAAGGGAGGGAGTCCGTAGTTCTTTATACTTTTGGAAGGGAAAAAATAGGGAGAATAGGGTTCCGGTCTTGACCGGGCAATTCCTATCTTTGCAAGTCCAAAATAAAAGTTCGATTTTGACAACTGAAAAAACAGCCGTACGAACCCCCCTTTTTAGTATCGTCAGTAATTTGCTATTGGCCATAATTAAAGGGGTTGCGGGAACATTGGGTAATTCGAATGCTTTAATCGCCGACGCCATAGAATCTACGGCCGATGTATTTTCTTCTACCCTGGTGTTTTTTGGTCTAAAATATACAACCAAACCGGCCGATCAAAATCATCCGTACGGCCATGGTCGGGCCGAGCCGCTAATTACTTTTATCGTCGTGGGTTTCCTGATTATTGCCGCCAGTGCCATCGCCTATGAGAGTATCGGGAATATCGGCTCACCCAAAAATCCTCCGCGGGGATGGACTTTACTTGTACTCGGGATCATTATCATCTGGAAGGAGATTTCTTACCGATACGTTATTTATAAAAGTCGAGTCACCCATAGTTCGTCTTTAAAAGCTGATGCTTGGCATCATCGTACCGATGCCATTACCTCGATCACGGCATTTATCGGGATCAGCATCGCTCTGATCATGGGAGAAGGTTATGAATCTGCCGATGACTGGGCCGCTTTAATTGCCGCTGTAATCATCCTGTATAACAGCTATAAAATTTTTAGACCGGCGCTGGGTGAAATTATGGACGAACAAGTTTATGACGGTCTTATTAAGAAAATTCGAGAGATTGCAAAAGAAGTAGATGGTGTGGTCGATACCGAGAAATGTTTTGTTCGAAAATCCGGTCTTAAATTTCACGTAGATTTACATGCCACAGTCGATGGTTCAATATCGGTTAAAAGTGGACATGATATTGCCCACCACCTCAAAGATACCTTAAAAAACAAGCTCCCGCAAGTCGAAAATGTCCTGATTCATATCGAACCGGATAATCTCGGGAAATAATCGGTCGTATCTTTTAAAACTGGCCCCATTTATTATTTCAAATTTAAAGCAGGGGTCTAAATCAAAGCCCTTCCTGCTCCAGCTCGGCTGCCATTTGCCCGGCCCAATCTGCTACTTTTTGATATTCACGATCACTCAATTTTGCCTCTTCATGCATTAAAAGATAAGACTTTAACGGCATTGCCTTCGCTTCCATCACCTTCCGGATTTTCTTGAAATGATCAATTTGTTCTTCTCGTGTATAGTTGGCAAACTCGGAAAAATTGAGATGTTCTTTAGCCTTTTTAATATGCAGATTCATCCACCAGCTCACCGGTTGGAAGTTATAATACCAAGGATATTCCTCGGTATAATTAGAATGGCAATCATAACATGCATTATTAAAATCCATCTGAATATCCATAGGAATTTCATGCACTACATAAATATCGTCAACGGGCTTAGCCGTACTATAGTTCTTTTCCGGTCGAAAAAAAGGAAGCTGAAAAAAGAGCAAAATCGCCAATACACCCAGCAACAGAACAACCGATTTTTTCATAACACAGCGAGATTAAAGTACAGAAATATAGTATAAAATTCTGTGTTGACCCATCTTACGCGATACAAATTCGGAAATTCAGTGAAATGTTAAATTTAATAGACTGCTTTCGTTTCACCGAATTAATCGTAAATTGGTTATTTGTTAACCCTTTATAAACCCGTATATTATGTTACGTAAAACTTTTTTAAATGCTTTTGCAACCGCTCTTTTTGCGGTTTTTGCATTAGCTTCCTGTAATCCAAATTCTCAAAACAATACAAGCTCTTCTTCCAAAAGTGGAAGCACGCTGACCGTAAAAGGTGAGGTATTGGACATGTCCTGCTTTATGATTGACGGCTCCAAAGGGCAATCTCATCAAAGTTGTGCGCAAGGATGTTTAGATAAAGGTCTGCCGGCCGGACTCCTTAGCGATTCTGACGGCCAGGTATATCTGCTGGTCGAAAACCACGATAAGGCTGATGCCTATACTGAAATGTTAAAACACGCCGCAGAAAATGTCGAAATCACCGGAACCGTTATCGTTAAGAACGGGGTACAAAGCCTTTCTGTAGAAGATATTAAAATCGAAGGATAACCGACTTCAGTTCAATGATCTTTCAAGAACCAACCATCCTGATTTTTTCGGGATGGTTGTTAAATAATTAGAGTAATTTTAAAGCTCCTTCTCTTAGCCATCCTTTTTTGTTATTGGCCAGTTTAATCTGATAATAGCCGTTGAACCGGTCGATTACCCGTAATCTGGTTCCTTCATGTAAGGCAAAGATGGTATCGGAGTTATGATTGGGTTCTGCATGAACTGCAATTTCCTTGGCAAAAACAATAGCGAGCGTCTTATTTTGTTGTTCATTATAACGATGATAGGCAAACAAAACGCTGCTCACCGCCAATAATACCGCCAGTACCCCCAACGTAAAAAGAAAACGCTTCTTCCCGGGATGTTGTGCAAAGTAATACCAGACTCCGAAAATCAGCATTAGAAAGGAACAAACTACGGCAAAAACGGCCCAACCGTTATAGGTCAATAAAGTACTCACCTTCTCCCTCCATTTCGACCAGCCCGTTTTGGGTTGCACCTCGATTAAATCAACTGTTCGCGCGTTGGCAAATTGTAAATTATTTTGAATATCCGGATCCTGCGGTGCCAGTTGAAGAGCCTTGTTATAATAGTAAATACTGGGGGCCAGACTGTCTAATTTGTAGTATGCATTCCCAAGGTTATAATACACTTCTGAAGAAACCTTCCCTCGAGCCAGAATTTGCTCATAATTTTGAATAGCCGATTGATATTCCCCATCGGCATAAAATTGAGAGGCCTGCTCAAAGAGCTGATCCTCCGATTCCGATTGTCCAAAAACCGAAGTGGTCAAGACCAAGCTCCCCATAAAAAGTATAAGCATTCGCATACCTCAGACTTTTAATTGTTTATCAACGGCTGCGATAATATCAGCGGCCTTGTCATAATCATGCTGCATCCCCCCATCGGAAGGCGGGGTATAGCGCGCAAAATCACAGCTTGCCAGAAGCCCGATAAAACGCTCTCCGGTTTCTGCTTCAACACCGCGCTCTTCCAAAAGCTCTAAAATTCGCTCTTTGGTCATTTCGGTGGTGGGAATATCGAGTTTGGCCTTTAAATAATTATGCAAAGCACTCTCCAGAGCTTCATAGTAAGCCTCTTGGTTGCCCATTGCCTTTTTAGCTTCCGACAGGTATTTCCGGGCCAGTCGATCGGCACGTTTAATCCGTTTGCCCGTATAATCTTTCATTTTCTCGAGACGCTTGTTTCCAATTCCAATGGCCATAGGCAGGAGAATCACCGGAAGGAAAAGGAGTGCCCAAAAGGCAGTACTTTTAAAAAACGGAGCCCGTTTTTGATCGTGTAAATTAGTCCTGAGCTTAATATATCCAAAATGAGTATCACTGTTTACCAATTGCTTATGTCCGGTTCGAAGAGCTCGCCCGCGTCCGCTTGAAGTCGAATCTCCTTGTGCGTATATGGCGTTGGGATTCCCTTTTACTTTTATCTTGACCTGTTTTGGCGGCAGCGTACGATATCGCCGACTCTTCGGGTCAAAATAAGAAAATGAAGGAACCTCTATTTTAAACTCTCCTTCGGCATTGGGAACAACGGTATATCGATCGCTAATAGTGCCTTCCATTCCATGCGCTCCCATTTTTACATGTTCCCGATGTTCCGGATCATAAACTTCAAAAGATTGGGGTGCGGTCAATTGGGGAATTTGAAATAACTTCAGGTTTCCGGTTCCGGATATTTTGACATTAACATCCAGTGATTCCTCGGCTTCTATCTCTTCCTTAGAAGTGGATATAGCGTAGTCAAATTGTCCTACAGCCCCGGAAAAATCTGCCGGTTTACCCGCTTCCGGCAAGGGCTTAACTTTTATCGTTCGACTCCCAGAGGACATTTTTCTATCGACGGGCTTATAAATTTGCCGTCCAAAAAAATCACGGCGTTTAGTGGGGATTTCTGTCGTATAATTAATCGTCAACGGCTCGATGATTATTTCACCATCTTTTTGTGGATACAGCACAACCTGTTTCAAATAGACGTAACGATAGCTATCGTCTCCCCGATAACTTCCGTGATAAACCTTATTGGCATTAATCTTAATATCATGGCTCCAGAAGTTAGCAAATTTTGGAATATCGGAAGAATACCAATTACTAACATTTGAATCCTGTCCTACGTAGAGTTTATAAGTTACCGTCACCCCTTCATTGAGATAGGGCGAGGAGTTCGAAACCTCGGTAACGATATGAATATCACTCACATAATCCTTAATTTCCTCATTCTCTCCATCCCGGGGTTCATCTACAGACGCTGTAACCTCTACCGGCTGCGGCGAGGTCTTATAGGTCTGGCCATCGATTTGAACCGTAGCCTGACCAATCGTAAATTTCCCTCGTTTCTGCGGTTCCAAATAATAGGTATAGGTCTTACTAAAAGAACGTTTCCCATTTACCCAGCTCTGACTAATGGACTGGCGGGGACCGGCATAAATTTTAAAATGTTCAAAACTCGGCGGGGTAAAATCGTCTCCGTCTTTATTCATTTTAAAATCGACCCGTAACCGCTCATTAAGCCCAATCTTCTCCTTGCTCAGCCGGGCCGTAAATTGAACCTGACCGTACGATAAGACGCCCGTCATCAAAAATAGAAAAACAGAAATGTAATTCTTGCGATTCATGATCTCATTACCAATCTTTGCGGTTCGGTTTCCCTTTTATTTCTTTTCCCTTTTTGGCGTTCATTTTTTCCTGAACTCCCTTTTCAAGGTTTTCGGCGGCTTTCAACAAATTCTCAGCCTGCTCATCCGACAATCCCTGGAAATTTTGATTTCCCTGTTGCTGGTTTTTATCGGTGTCGTCACGGTCTTTATTCGCTCCTTGATCCTCTTGATCGTCACCCTGATTTTGATCCCGATCTTCATCTCCTTGTCCTCCGGATTGATCTTCTTGCTCATCACCTTCCTCCTTATCCTGATTTTTATTTTCCTGATTCTGATCATCATCTCCTTCACCATCGTCATCCTTTTCATTCTGATCTTGGTCCTTATTTTCCTGATCCTGCTGATCCTGACTATTATCTTCATTCTGATCTCGGTCGTCACTATCATCATTATCGTCACCCTGATCATCAGGATTCGGATTTTCTTCCAATTTCTTCTTGGCTATTGCCAGATTATACCGAGTCTCATCATCGGTAGGATCATTACGGAGCGCATCTTTATACGCTTTAACAGCCTGTGCATAATCCTCCTGTTTCATATATGCATTTCCCAAATTATGGAAGGCTTTATGCCGCAGGCTTCTGTCCTTTGTATTTTTAACGGTTTTAAACAACTGGCTCATCCCGTCGGCATCCATCGCTTTATCACTATACAGATGACCCATATTATAGTGCGCTGCAGCATTGGCCTGATCTTTTCCCATCGCCTCCCGATAATTCGCCTCAGCCATGACAAAGTTGCCATCTTTTTTGGCTTTTTCTGCCTTTTTTACAAAAGTTTGAGACTCTTTCATCGCTTTTCGCATATTCTTTTGTCCCCGAGTTTGCCAGACTCCGAAAATCAAACCCACAAGAACCGGAAAAGCTTTTATCATTATATCTTTACGCTTCATCTTCTCTCCTTTCATTGAACAAATTCAAACGATTCAACCAAGCTGTTTTTCGTTCTAAAAGTAACACCTCTAATACCATAAAAAGTATGCCAAACCCCAAGAACCATTGAAATTGAGACTGAAAAGAGGCAAACTGTTTGGTTTCGATATCCGATTTGTTAAGTCCATCCAAAAATTCATTTACCTTTTCCAGTACCGCTTGCGTGCTTCTTCCTTCGATGTATTCTCCGTGCGTAATCTTGGCAATTTGCCGTAAGGCCGACTCGTCCATTTTTGTAATCACCGTTTCCCCGTTCCAATCTTTTTTATATTCACGAAGCGTACCGTTTACTCGAATAGGAATACGTCCTCCTTTTATCGATCCCATCCCAATGGTGAAGATATGAATATTCTTCTTTGCAGCTTCTTGTGCCAAGGCTTCAATTTCTCCTTCATGATCTTCCCCATCGGTCAATAAAAACAAGACCCGACTGGTTTGAGAATCATCATCATAATATTCCAGACTCAATTTAATGGCTTCGGCAATGGCGGTTCCCTGACTGGAAACCATATTGGTATTTAGGTTATCCAGAAACAATTTGGCGGCTCCATAATCGGTGGTTATGGGAAGTTGTGGCACCGCACTCCCGGCATAAGCAATAATCCCCACGCGATCCCCTTTTAATTGGTCAATGATTCGCTGTACAATCTGCTTGGCTTTATCGAGTCGATTGGGAGCCACATCCTCGGCCAGCATACTCTTGGAAACATCTACAGCAAAAACAATATCTACTCCTTCCCGCGTTACCGATTCCAATTTTGATCCCATCTTGGGATTGACCAATGCCAAAACCAAACAAGCCATCGCCAAAGCAAAGAACACAAACTTCAAAATGGGTTTAAACCGACTCTTATCCGGACTCAGCTTCCGCAGGGATTCGGGGTCGGCAAATTTATTTTGCGCTCGTTTTCGCCACCATCGCGATAGTAAAAACAGGGCCGCAATTACCGGAATCACCCAAAACAACCACAAATATATTTTCTCGTCGAGTATAATCATTTACACAAAACTTCTAAACACCGTATACCGCAGTAAAAATTCCATTAAAAACAAAACTCCTCCCAAGAGTAGTAAGGGACGGTATTTCTCGGTATAATCCGTATATACGTAATCTTCAATCTCTGAGGTTTCCAGCGCATTAATCTCCTCGTATATGTCTTCCAGCTTTTCGCGATCGGTGGCCCTAAAATAACGTCCTCCGGTTTTCCGGGCGATCTCCTTCAATAAATCTTCATCAATTTCTACCGGCACCCGTGCAAAATGTAATCTTCCATTGGGCAGAAACCCCACCGGACTCATCGCCATTCCGTTAGTTCCGATCCCAATCGTATAGACCTTTATATTATATTTCAAAGCCAGGTCTGTCGCCGTATGCGGATCGATTTGCCCGGTATTGTTAACCCCGTCGGTCAATAAAATCACAATCCGGCTCTTGGCTTTACTGTCTTTCAATCGGTTAACAGCGGTTGCCAGTCCCATCCCAATAGCCGTTCCATCTTCAATGGTTCGGTCATATTCAATGCTGTTGATGGCATCCATCACAATTTTTCGATCACTGGTTACCGGTGTTCTTGTATAGCTCTCACCGGCATAAATCACTAAACCAATACGATCGTTGGGACGTTCTTTTACAAAGTTGATAGCCACATCTTTTAAGGCCTGCAACCGATCGGGCTTTAAATCACGAGCCAGCATACTTCCCGAAACATCCATCGCCATAACGATATCGATTCCTTCTTTGGTTTTTACTTTTCGGGACGTCTCTACCGTGCGAGGCCGGGCCATTGCCGTAATAAGTAATGCCAATCCCAGCATTTTCAGGATAAACAATACCGGTTTTAATCGGGGTAACAATCCTTGTCGGACTTGAAATCCCTTCAGGCTCGAAATCTTTACAGAAGCCGTTTCTCGATGACGCGTCCACAAGTAATAACCGGTCAACAGCGGAATGAGCAACAAAAGCCAAAACCATTCCGGATTTTCAAAGGTGATATTTCTAAAATAATTAACCATCGTGCTCCCTGTCAAATTCAATGGAATTGATAATACGTTCCTCCAATCGCTTACCGGCCTCATCGCCCTGGTCATGCGTAATCAGTACTTCCTGTAACCCACCGCGTTCCGAAAAGACAATAAAAGTATATTCCTTTCGGCGATTCGACCGTGCCAGGGGGTCATCAATGCTAAAAGTTCCAAAAAATCGTTGTCCTTTCTCGTTGCTTAACGTCTTAAATTCTTCGTTCTTAAAGGTTACATTATCCGGTTGAGCAAAATCCAGCTCGGTATCCAGTAGTTTTCCCACATCCACAGAATCAATTTGAGCCGCTTTTTGAAGTCGTACATTGGTCACTTGGGTATAAAATCGCCCCTTGATATTCCCAAAGGAAAAACGTTCTTCAGACTCCGTTTTACCGGGGAAGATCAACTGCAGGGAATCGGTATGTCGAATCAATACTTCCGGAGCCGAAAGGGTCATCCCGAGGGTTCCGTATTCACTTTTCACCCAGTCCTTTTTTAAGAGTTTCTCGGTATAATGAGAAGAAAACAGACTCTTGGTATAATCCATTCCCTTCACCCCGAGGAAAACGGAAAACACAAGTATTAAAATGGCCACACCCGCCCCAATCTTCAACAGTATTTTCCGTCTTTTCTCTTTCTGTTCTATTTTCTTGCGGTATTCTTCGTTTAAAAGCTTCTCTTCTTCCGTTGGCTCCGGAATGGCTTTATGGAAGGCATTAATATTTTCTTCCACGGTCTCCCGATCTTCCCGGGCCGTCAGCTTATCGGTGTGAATCCCTGCAAATTTGGCCAGGTCGGAACGATTTAAAACAGACGCTATACTGTCAATAACCTGTTCTTTGAGATAAATTTTACGATCCTGTTTAAAGAGTCGTAGCAAGGTAACAAACTCATCCGTAGTGCTTTCCATGGCCCGATCATCAATTTTCTCATCCACATAGCGTTTCAGGGTATAGGACAGCCGGCTATAAAAATCCTTAATTTTCCCTTCCTCCAAATCGCCACTTGCATCCAATTTTTTTAAACTCTCGATGGCCTTTTCATAAGGCGGGAGTTCCTTACGCTTTTCAATAATTCGCTTTCGGGTTTTTAAAAACAAATACACCAACGCCGCGATGATCAAAACTCCCAAAAGCCACCAAACCCAAGTCGGCACCTCAAATGGAGTTGTAATTCCAAGAGCCGGTTTTACCGGATACAGTTTCTGCCGGGTGGTATCGACCACCACCCCGTTCACCCGAACCGCAAAAGAATCGGTGTAATAGCCCTTGTCATTGATAATAATCGTCTGCTTCGGAATCGTATATCCGCCGGAATCAAATTGGGTTAGCGGAAAGACTTTTTGAAGTTTATAAGAATTCTTACTTATAAAGGTATCAATCGCGGTGGAATCGATAATTTCCAACGGTAAAAAACTCTGTCCCTGCGGAAATACCACTCGCGAGGAGGAATCGGCTTCAATTTCAATTTTATAATTGATCTGCTCGCCTATTTTTATGGTATCGCGGTCAATAGAAGAAGTAACCTCTTGACCATAGCTGAGTGTCCGGGAAATAAGAAGAAGGAGCAACAGCACCCCCAGTCCTTTCGTTTGGCCTTGATATTTCCAAATTCCGTATTCCATGCTTTAACGCCTCTTGAAATATCCTAAAAGTTTTTTCACATAGCTCTCCCCCACCTGTAAGCTCATCCGGCCGCCCTGACTTTTTGTAAATGCCTGTTCATAATACTGCACTCGCCGGCGATAATATGTCGCATAGTTTTGTCGTACAGCAGCCGACCCCGTATTGACCAACATAAATTCTCCCGTCTCGGCATCTCTCATGTTAACCATTCCCAGATTGGGCATCTCTGTCTCCCTCCGGTCATACACCCGAATTCCCGTTAAATCGTGTTTATTCCCCATCACTTTCAGGGCACTCTCATAATCTTCGGCCATAAAATCGGAAAGAATAAAAACAATGGCCTGTTTTTTCATCATATTTTGGATATAACGCACCGCTTGATTAATATCGGTCTGCACCCCGGTCGGTTTAAATTCCAACAGATCGCGAATAATCCATAAAACATGAGAACGGCCTTTTTTGGGGGGGATAAATTTTTCGATCCGGTCAGAGAATAGCAGCAGTCCCACCTTATCATTATTAGTCGTAGCCGAAAAAGCGAGGGTCGCTGCAATTTCGGTGATGATCTCCTGTTTAAAGCCACCGTCGGTTCCAAAAAACTGAGAGCCGGAGACATCTACCATGAGCAACAAGGTAAGTTCCCGCTCTTCCTCAAAAATCTTGATATAAGGCTCATTATAACGGGCGGTAACATTCCAGTCAATATTACGTATATCATCACCAAACTGATACTGCCGGATCTCGCTAAAGGCCATACCATGACCTTTAAAAGCCGATTGATACTCACCCCCAAAGATATGGTTGCTCAATCGCTTGGTCTTAATTTCAATCCGTCGAACTTTTTTTAGTAATTCTTTGGTATCCATTGATGGGACGAACCCTCTATTTTAAAGATTCTTTGAAAATCATTATACTGCATCCGGTAATGTCACCGGCAAGCTTCAAATCCGGTCCATCAGGGAACCTCAATTTCATTGACGATTTTACCGACGATATCTTCCGACCGGACATTTTCGGCTTCTGCCTCATAGGTTATTCCGATACGATGTCGTAAAACGTCCATCACCACTTCCCGCACATCCTCGGGAATTACATATCCTCGCTGCTTGATAAAAGCGTAACATTTTGCTGCTATGGCCATATTGATACTCGCTCGGGGGGAAGCACCAAAGGAAATAAGCGGTGCCAGAGATTGCAAATTAGCTGCTCCCGGATTTCGAGTTGCGAAGACGATATCCAATATATAATTCTCAATTTTCTCATCCATATAGACCTTGCGAACAGCTTTTTGCGCAGATCTAATTTGGTCTAAAGTCACCACCGGATTCACTTCTCCAAAACTGGCATTTAAATTGGCCCGCATAATCTGCTGCTCCTCGGCCTTTTTCGGATAATCAATCACTGCTTTCAGCATAAACCGGTCAACTTGCGCTTCCGGAAGTGGGTAAGTTCCCTCCTGCTCAACCGGGTTCTGCGTAGCCATGACCAGGAATGGTCGATCCAAAATAAAGGTCTCATCCCCGATGGTCACCTGTTTTTCCTGCATCGCCTCCAACAGAGCAGACTGTACCTTGGCCGGTGCCCGGTTAATCTCATCGGCCAGGACAAAATTGGCAAATATAGGCCCTCTTTTGACTCCAAAATCATTCTCCTTGACATTATAAATCATCGTTCCAATCACATCTGCAGGGAGTAAATCCGGAGTAAACTGAATACGACTAAAGCTCCCGTCAACAGCTTTTGAAAGGGTGTTAATAGCCAGCGTTTTAGCCAATCCCGGCACCCCTTCCAAAAGAATATGACCTTGCCCCAACAAACCAATTAAAAGGCGTTCAATCATCCCCTTCTGCCCCACGATCACCTTTTTCATTTCATTTTGCAGCAAATCAATAAAGGCACTCTCCCTTTGAATTTGCTCATTCAGCTCACCGATATTTATTTTGGTTTCTGCCATACTAACAATTAAATTTTAGAGGTCTTGTAACCTGTGATTTTCCGACGCTGCAAAGTGTATAAATCGCTCCATAATCGCTGTTAATTATAGGTTAAAAAGCATCTCTATTGATTTTATCTCAAAGTTTTTGTGAAAAAATTATCAGTTCCATTTTTTTCATATTTATTAACCATCGAAGGTTGTATAGTCGCTCCAGGAAAATTAAATTTGAGATTTCACACGTCTCTACCTTTTAAAATATGACACCACGAACATTTGTAATCGGAGATATTCACGGCGCCGATAAAGCTCTTCAACAGGTTCTCAATCGGGCCCATCTCCGGCCCGAGGATCAACTTGTCTTTTTGGGAGATTATGTCGATGGATGGAGCGGTTCCCCGGCCGTTATCAATATTCTTCTCAAGCTTCAGAAAACGCACTCCTGCCGATTTTTAAGAGGAAACCATGATGCGCTGTTTACGGACTGGCTTGAAAATCAAAATCGAAATGACCTTTGGCTCAATCATGGGGGGCGTTCTACGCTTGAGGCCTATAAGCATGAATCGGCCTCTACCCTCAAAACCCATCACCACTTCCTCAAAAACCTCGAAAACTATTTTATCGACAAGAAAAACCGGCTTTTCCTGCACGCTGGATTCAGTAAATTATCGGGGCCGGAGAAGGAATATGATCAGCAGGTCTTCTATTGGGATCGAACGCTATGGGAAACAGCGGTGGCCACCGATCCCGCATTAAAAAAATCAGATCCCCGATTTCCGGAACGCTTCACCCATTTCAACGAGATCTTCATCGGGCACACCCCCGTCAATAATCTGGGAGTAACACGTCCTTATCGAGCCCTAAATGTTTGGAATGTAGATACCGGTGCCGGATTTAGAGGAAAATTATCAATGCTCGAAATCAATACCAAAAAAGTCTTTCAAAGTGATGCCGTATATACCCTCTACCCCAATGAAAAGGGAAGGAATTAAAAAATACGCATGAAATGCAAAACCGAAAGATTTTGCGTAAAACTCAAGTTTCATCCGCTTTAAAAAAGCGGGAAAAGAAAAGCATGTGATACGGCAGTGCATTCCGCCAATACTTCCAAGTATGTCCGCCGGGACGTTCTATATAATCGTGATCTATTTTGAGATCCAGCAGTGCCTGATGCAAATTCCGATTGACCTTCAGAAAGAAATCATCGACACCAATATCGATAAAAAGCTTCAGCTCTCCATTGGTAAGTCGATCTACCAAATTAATCACGCTATTACGCTCCCAATTCTCCGGATGAGATTGTAAACTTCCGAGCACCTTTTTCAAATTCCAATTATCGGGAAACGGACGCAAATCAACGCCTCCACTCATAGATGTTGCCGCCCCGTACAAATCCGGGTGCCGAATAGACAAATACAAAGCTCCGTGGCCTCCCATACTCAAGCCGGAAATCCCCCGCGAGTTCCGATCTTTTCGGGTGCGATATCGGTGGTCTATCGCAGTAATTAAAGTCGTTGTCATAAAGGTCTCGTAACGAACCTTATCATTCACCGGGCTATCCAAATACCAACTGTCATAATGGCCGTCAGGAGTAACCACGATCATCTGAAAATCATCGACATACTTTTTTAGTTCCGGGACTACATCAAGCCAACTGGTATAATCTCCACTATAACCATGAAGCAGATACAAAACGGGAAAAGATTCGGTTTTCTGCGTTCTATAATTGTCCGGTAAAATGACCAGACTATACACCTCTTTGTCCATATCCGGGCTATAGGTTTTCAAGGTATCGACTGTTCCGGCATGCCCGTACAATACCACAAAAAACAGGATCGAAAAAATAAAAAAAGTCCGTTTCATAAAAAGTCTATTTTATCATTCATCTTAAGGTTATTCTATTGGGCAAAAATCTGCTCCAATATTTTTTCAGTAATCCAATAGGTAGGGCGTACCCCGGTGGTTCCCAACCCCCCTGAAGCCAGCGTACTTCCTGTTTCCAAGGGATTATCACTGGCATAATAGGCATATCGCAATTTGACCAGCGGAGATATATTTCCCCGGAGCCGGGCAGCAGCTTGAATGGCCTTTTGATAATGTGCACCTTCCATCTCCAGGCCAATCACATTCCAAGTCGATTCCTTAAAAAACTGCAAGACATCTTTGTTTTGTAGAGAAGTCCCCAAAACTGTGATCATAGGGCCTTTATACACTTTAATCCCGCTCCTCTCAAAATCCTTTTTCCGGAGTTCGTTTTTAAACGGATAATTATCGGCGGTACCTTCAAAAAGATGGGCACTGGGAATCATAATATCTCCTTTCTGTCCATCTAGGATTCCCGCTTTTCCCATAATGGATATCGATCGCACATTGAGATGAGTTTCTCTTTTATCCACCTGATAAGGTTTGAGCAATTCATCCATACTTTCATACGCCTGTTCCCCAAACGCATAATCCATGACCAGTATTACCGGTGCTTTTTGCTCATCCCGCACTTGAAACCGAGGATCGAAATGATTTAATTTTAAGGTATCAAAAATCTGAACATTAATATTGGTACCGCTTTCATCTTCAATGTAAAACATCCCCCGGCTCATGGCTTCCTTTTCAATGGTCTTTCGCTTATCCATGGCAATCTCATCGCTAAGCTCCTCATACACCTTAAAAACACCTTCCTTCTCTGCTTTTTCTTTAAAGATAAAAGGAGCAAACAATGTATTCATAACCGAATGCATATTTGCGCTTACAATGTGCAAACGACGATGAATAAGGTCATTCTCCATCAGCACCCGTTTAATCTTAGTGGCCCATATTTCTCCGTGGATATGATGCCCCAATCGCTCCCGAAGCACCGGCGTAAAAGAAATTGCCCGTTTCCTATCAAGAAAACGCTCATCAAAAGCCAGTTTTCCCAGAAAATAAATAATATGTAGAAAACGGTTTTTATTTTCCGGAATAGCAAACTTGTCATAAACCCGCCCCAATTCTTCAAAAGTATGTCCTAAAATATTTGCTGCATGGGTCAGTGCGACCTCCCGCTCGGCTCGGGTAAGCTCCGATTTAAGGGCTGCTGCTTCCAGTTTCTGCCAGTCCCTGTTGGTTTTTCCTTCCTTGGTAACGACTACCGTATCCAAAATTTTATAGGACTCGATATACAGAAAAGTGAGATGGGTAAGAATATCATAAATCTCAGACCGCCCCCGGGTAATTTCAATATTCATCTGGTCTTCATCAATCCGATAACAATTACGACGACGCTTTTTGGGAATAATAGCTTTAAAATGCGAGTCCCGATAGCCTTCGGCACTGGTCAGGTTGATAAAACGACATTCCTCAATTCCCATCGGAAGGCGATCTATAACATACAATAACCCATTCAATTCCAACTTATCTTCGGCAATCGAACCATAAATCTCCGGGCGTAAAAACAACAACGCTTCCCGTAAGGTTTGTCCGGAAACCCCCATGGGCTTATAAAATCCGCGATTAAATAAGTGACGCATCGTAATGTACAAGCGCTCGATAGCGTGCGAACTCTCCTGAGCACGCGTTCGTTCTCTATTTTGAATCTTTATCATCTCTACAAAATTGTTTTAATTTTTCTGCTATATCTCTATTATTGGCTAATCGTGGCAGTTTGTTTTGTCCGCCTAACTTCCCGATGGATCGCATATATTTTTGAAATCCATCTTTTTCTACCGGTGTTACCCGAAGCGTGCGTAAAATTTTACCGGTAATTAAATCGTCGTAATACGTATTTTGCCGACATAATTCCTGATCCAATCGTTTACAAAAAGCCGTCATATCCTCCGGAGGCCGGTCAAACTCAATAAACCATTCGTGATAAGGCAATCCTTTTTGGGGTTCGACCTGAGGAGCCACCGTAAATTCATTAACCCGTACATTTAGGACATCCGTTGTGTTTTTTAAAGCGGTTTCTACCTCCTTTCCAATAACGTGTTCCCCAAAGGCTGAAATAAAATGTTTTAAGCGTCCGGAAACCACTACCCGATAGGGTTTTAAGCTCACAAACCGAACCGTATCGCCCAAGTTATAACGCCATAATCCCGCGGTTGTCGAAATAATTAATACATAATCCACTCCTTTTTCAACTTCTCCTATAGTAAGTGCCTGCACCTCTTCGTCAAAATATTGATCGGCCTTCACAAATTCATAAAACATCCCGGCGTCCAACCGCAGCAATAACCCTTCTTGATCTTGCCGATCCTGAAAAGCAAAAAAGCCTTCAGAAGCCGGAAATAACTCTATACTGGGTATTTTTTTGCCGATCAGTTTTAAAAATTGTTTACGATAAGGATCAAAATTGACCCCTCCGTAAATAAAAAGATTGAAATTAGGAAAAATTTCACGAATGGTCTTTCCGGTTTGCTTATGCAGCTGTTCAAAGTACATTTGTACCCAGGAAGGAATACCGCTAATTACCGTCATATCCTCCGGTAACGTCTCCCGGATTATGGCTTCCAGCTTTTCCTCCCAGTCCTCAATGCAGTTGGTTTGCCAGCTTGGCATCCGATTTTTTTGCAAATAACCCGGCACAAAATGGGCCGATATTCCGGAAAGTCGTCCGGTGGGAATCCCTTTTGTTTTTGTAAGTTTAGGACTCCCCTGCAGGAAAATCATCTTTCCATCGACAAAATCGGTATTACCCGTTTCGTGAATATAATTAAGAATGGCATTTCGCGCTCCGGAGATATGCGTAGGCATAGATTCTTCAGAAATAGGAATATACTTGGCCCCGCTGGTGGTTCCGGAGGTTTTTGCAAAATACAGGGGCCTACCCGGCCACAACACATCTTTTTCACCCTTGACCACCCGATCAATATAGGGCCGAAGCTCCTCATAATCACGAAGGGGTACGTGCCGCATAAAATCGTGATGAGTTATAATCCTCTCAAAATTATGATCTTTTCCAAAAACGGTATCGGCAGCAGTTGCCACTACGTGCCTAAAAACTTTGTGCTGCGTTTCCACCGGATTTTCAGCCCATTTTTTTATTTTATGGGCCACCGCTTGAGCATATAATTTTGCACCCACACTTTTAATACTCATCATAATAGCTTAATCAAAATCGAAAAATTCTTCGGGATCCAGGGCATGCCCATCCTCCCATAATTCAAAATGCAAATGGGGTCCTGTGGTATATTCCCCCGTATTTCCGGTTAGCGCAATCACCTCCCCCTTTTTTACAAATTCACCCTGCTTTTTAAGTAAGGCCAAATTGTGCTTATACACCGACAGCAGATCGAAGTCATGCTTTACAATGATAACAAAACCGGTCTCAACAGTCCATTCTGCAAATACCACTACCCCTTCGGCGACAGCTTTAACCGGCGAATTCTCTTCGAGACTGATATCAACGCCATAATGATGCCGCTCCACATTAAAATGCTGAGAAATATTTCCCTTTACCGGAGGGTAAAGATCAACGGCAGAACGATCCAAGAAAGGGTTAAAAACATTATATCGTTCATTATTCTCAACTTCCCTCCTCAAAATCGAATCCATCTTCGAAGGATACAAATTAATATCATCCATAGTTGACAGTGCTTCCTCAGATTTGGGAGCACGAAGCAAACGGGGCTCGGGATCGATTATCCCTTTTGAATCCTCCTGCAAAGTATCCCCCAATAAGATATCTTGTATCGAACTGTAATATCGGTCATTTCGATCAATTACTTGTTCCAGCGAATCGGCTTTATACATAAGCATTACCACTTGTTTTTTGAGCTTGGCCGACGAATACCCCGGGATATACTCCCGAAGTGGGGTATATCCAATAATTAAAAAAGCCAAAAACAAAACAAAAATCACCGAAATCCCCGAAAAAACAAAAATTTTCAACCGGCTGAGCCGAAAAGAAAATCGCTCCTTCGAAGTTCCCCCTTCGAATACCACAAATCTATATTTATGGATCCATTTTTTCATCAGCTCTTTATTTATCTTCTTTTTGGAGGTCATAGAAATCAATTTTGTCTTTCCTCGTTTTTTCATATAATCAGCGATCGGAGTAATTTGAAGCCCTCTCTAAGATTTCATTGTTTTCTCTTACCGAGTTCTTACAATTACATTTTCAGGAAGGAAATCATCAAATATACTGCTATGACAACCTATTCCTCCCCTTTATAAAATACAGAAAGATCCGGATCGCGATTCGGCCGCTCTTATTTTTCTACGATTGCTCTCCTTTTTTATCATTCCCTCTCTCGGGAAAGGCAAATATACGTGTTTCTATTTTTTGTACGATTTATTCGCTCAATAGTCTTTGGTTTAATTATAATGTGTATTTTTGTTGTATAAAAGACATATTATGGAGTTAGCAATTTTTTTGGGTGTAATCGGTACTCCTCAAATTATCATTATTGTAATAGCAATTCTGTTGTTATTCGGAGGAAAAAAGATACCGGAGTTAATGCGTGGATTAGGAAGTGGGATCAAAGAGTTCAAAGATGCCACCAAGGAAGAGGAGTCTGAAAAGATAGAAGGGCAATCATCTACAGAAGTTAAAGAATAAGAACCGGATATGGGATTTTAAAAGATTTCTTCTGTTTGTAAATACACGGAAGAAGGTCTCTATTTTGGGGAATGACATACTTGATCCTCAACGGAAAATCTTCGTAAAAAGAAATACCTAAACCTCAGCATTGTGCCGAGGTTTTTTTTGTAGTTGGAGAGGGTGCATAGCGAGATGGAAAGACTCAATATTCTCTATTTCCAAAAGAGAACGAAGATTAGTCATTCAATTTTGCCGATCTAAAAATTGCCTGAAGCTCAAAAATATTATTCCGCTTTGTCGGCGTTTGAGGTTTAAACACAAAGCCCTCCAAAACCACATAGCGATTATTTTTTTCATCCCGAATGGCATAATTCACAAAAGGCCCGGCCATAAAAGCCCCTTTTACTTCCCAGGTTCCCTTGGTTAAGTACGTTGGTCTTCCATCAATTTTAGTTGTATAGAGGAAAGGAGAATACGCCTCTTCGGTAATCATATAAGACCCATCAACCGGCCCGGGAACGTATTTTTCACCAATAGAATCCCGCATTTTTATAATGCTTTTTACCACGCTGGTATCCCGATCAATGACTTGCAAAGGCACCTGATAGACCAAGATTTCCATACTCCCATGCCGAATATCCTTACGCAACCAGACAAAATCATCTTCCTTAACGGCATAGCGATAAACGGTTGGGAATTTCATGTGCAAGCCAAATCGATCGACCAGAGGTTGATCATCCTCCAGCGATTTTGCAATCCGTCTCTGATTTTCTTTGATCTCCGTTTTCTTCAAAGCCTTAATCATTTTATGGCTATTGGCCGAAAGAAGCTCCAAAATCTTATCCTCATTCTCTCCTTTCACAACAATTCCGGTCTGTGGCCGTGCAAAAGTATCCTGAACGATATACACTTTATTCTCTTTGGAAAACTCAATACTTAAAAATAACCGGCTATTTCGCATAAACCCGCTAAAAGCCGTAGGCGGGATATGACTTAAAGAGAACAGGGGTTCTTCTTGCGGAAGCCCGGTCACCGGAGAAGCAAAATGATCGCGTATTCCTTCTCCTATCTTTCCCTTCCAGAGGGAGTCGTCAATAATCACCGATAGGGAATTGATGTTCCCATTTGACGAAGACAATATTTTTGTCGATTTCTTCTTACCCGACTTCTCTCCGGAGTTATTACAACCGATAAAAAGCAGTACCAAAACCGCACTAAGCAACAATTTAAACCGCATTAACGTAAATTATTTAAGTTCAACCAATCTCATTTCACTTTTATCAAGCCCTCTAAAACCGTTCCAAACTCCCATTTTGTTAATTTTTTTTAAGAACTATATTATCCGGTTTTATTTCCGCCTGCCCTTTTGAGTCGTGATTGGTCATCTTATCCCAGCCTCCCGGAAAGAAATCTCCGCTTTTCCAAAGCGTCAAAAATTCCTCTTTAGTTCATTATCTAACCTGCTTACTTCATGAATTTAATTTTGAGGAAATTCAAGACGTCGAAATTCGTAGGAATAGTAGGTTATTTCAAGGATTTTGCAACACAGAAGTTCCCAAAATTATCTTTCGCAATAAATATATCGTTTCATTACTCTTTTATATTCTAACATACTCGAATAAATGAAATAACGCAATATTTATTTTATATTTTTATGAATTGGTGAATGATCTTATCTAACTATAATCATGACTGACTGAAAATTGTAGCATTGCTTGGATTAGTAACCCCCAAGGATGTCATCTCTATGAAAAAAGAAGATTTTTAGTAATAAGTGAGTGGTGAAGTAGTGAGTAGTGAGTAATGAGTAGTGAGTTGAAAAAAAATTGAAATTTGCCTTTTGAAATTTGAAATCAAAAATCTCCAATCGTTAATCGTAGCTCGGAGGATAACAACTTTATCATAATCTCCGCGAACTCCGCGGATACTCTGTGAACTCCGCGGTTAAAAAATGGGAGGAGTGATTAGTGGGGAGTGGGGAGAGAAATTGAACTTGAACGCAGTGAGAGATCTTAATCCATGAACAGGAAAAAGATTTCTCCTTCGTCGAAATGACAAATCACTCCGAAAAAAATAATGGGAAGGTTACTTTCAGGCAGGGATCACACTCCCCATTATATTCATAGGCTTTACAGTCGCTCTATACAGTTAGCCTTTTTTTGTTAGTGATGATAAAGTGCTATTTGGAATGCAGGCTAAAACGTTAAAATAACACCGATGACAAAAACCGGGCCCAAGTAAGGGAATCTATTGCTGTAATTCCGGATGTAAAATGTGGCCTCAGCCCTCAACCGGAAAATCCCGTATCTGTCTCGTAAAGACAGAAAAAACCACTATTCTACATGTATAAACCGAGATTCGGGGATTAGCGCCGTGGATAAATGGTAAGGTATTGTCCTGCCCGTATTGCGCTGCTGCGCAAATTATTCCATCGTTTGATACTCGAAATACGCACTCCAAACTGCCGGGCGATACGCCCCAAAAAATCCCCTCTTTTAACCCGGTATCGAATGCGATCAGGTTGTTCGGTGTACTCCGGTATTTTCTCCTTTTCCAACTCCTTTTCGGCATAGGCATATATTATATCCTCATTGGCCACAAACAGACCCACTTCTGAGAACGGCAATCGCAGTGTATATTTCCTGTTTTCTACATACGGCACAATATCCAGTTTATAAGCCGGATTTAAAAATTTCAGAAGGTCTATCGGGATTCCGGTCGCCTCAGAAATTTGTTCAAATTTAAGGGGTTCTTTCACTTGAACGGTATCGGTGGCAAAATAAAAAGCATCGGGCTCATAGGGCTCATATCCGTGTTCATCGGCATAATTAAACAAATACATAGCGGCTATAAACGAAGGCACATAATTGGCGGTTTCCCGGGGTAAATAATTCTGCAACTTCCAGTAATTGGTTTCTCCTCCACTTCTACGAATGGCCTTGGAGACATTTCCGGGGCCCGAATTATAGGCTGCCAAAGCCAGATCCCAATCTTCAAAGATACGGTAAAGCTTGTCGAGATAATCTACCGCGGCCTTGGTCGATTTCTCGGGATCCATGCGCTCATCTACATAATTACTAACGATCAAACCCTGCATTTTCCCCGACGTGTACATAAACTGCCAAAGTCCCGTTGCCCCGACCCGAGATTTAGCTCGGGGGTTTAATCCCGACTCTATCACCGCCAGATATTTTAAATCCAAGGGCAAGTTTCGCCGTGCCAATTCCTCTTCAAACATGGGAAAATAATAACGACTCAGGGAAATTAAATTTTCTACCCATTCCTTCTTTTGCCGGAGGTAATAATGTATAATCCTTTCTACTTTTTGATTATAGCCAATATTGAAAGGAGAAGACTGATTCAGCCGCTGCAAACGTTTTTTCAGCACTTCTTTGGAAAGCTCTTGATAATCGGCCACCGAAAGCTCATCGGTATCATAAGGAACCTCCAATGCGTTCTCTTTGACAATCTGATGATAAAGATCCGATTTAAAAAGTTCTCTCAACCACAGGGAATCGATCTTCTTTGCCGATTCAACATCCTGAAGTTCAAAACGACTCAACGATTTATAGGTTCCCAAGGTCGGGTTAAGATATTTAAATTCCCGATTTTGAGGACGTTTCTCGCCCCGTTGCGCCAGAAGATTCCAATTCCAACACAACATTAAAATGAACGCAATAGATCTATACATTTATAACAAAAGGGTTTATGGATTCCTGTCAATCCCGGTTATTCTACGGCAGCAATACCCGGCAGGGTCTTTCCTTCAAGCATTTCCAACATCGCTCCCCCGCCTGTTGAAACATAACTCACCTGATCCTGAAGACCATATTGCTTTGCGGCAGCAACACTATCTCCACCGCCTACGAGAGAAAAAGCACCATTTTTTGTAGCTTTTGCCACTGCCTCGCCAATCGCACGAGTTCCCTGTGCAAAATTATCAAACTCAAAAACGCCCATCGGACCATTCCAAAGGATTATCTTTGACGCTTGAATGACTTCCGAAAAACGAGCAATACTCTCGGGACCGATATCCAATCCCATATCGTTTTCCGGTATTTTTGTAATGGGCACCGTTTTTTTATCCGCATCATTTGAAAAGGAAGCCGCCACTTCGGTATCCATCGGCAAGTAGAGATTTACGCCTTGAGCTTTTGCTTTTTTCTCTATTGCCAACGCCAAATCTATATAGTCTTCTTCCACCAAAGATTTTCCAATCGCTCCACCTTGTGCTTTAACAAAAGTATAAGCCATCCCGCCACCGATAATCAGATTATCAATTTTATCGAGGATATTTTCAATAACCGTAATTTTTGACGATACCTTGGCTCCTCCTAAAATTGCAGTAACCGGTTTTTCTTTTGAATTTAGAACTTTGTCCAAATTTTTTATTTCTTGGGCTATGAGGTAGCCCATATATTTCTCCTTAAAATATTGGGCAATAACGGCGGTAGAAGCATGTGCGCGGTGTGCCGTTCCAAAGGCATCATTGACATATACATCACCGTGTTCGGCCAACTTTTTAGCAAATTCCCGGTCACCGGCCTTTTCTTCGGCATAAAAACGAAGATTTTCCAAAACCAATACTTCACCAGGTTTTAAATTTTTAGATTGTTCAAAAGCTTCTTCACTAATGCAGTCATCGGCAAATTTCACATCCAGTCCCAGCACTTCGGCCACTTTCCCGATAATATGACGTAGGGAAAATGCCTCCTCCTTTCCTTTCGGCCTTCCCAAATGGGACATTAAAACCGCTGATCCGCCATCGGCAAGAATCTTTTCTATAGTAGGTTTAGCCGATTCGATACGAGTAGCATCCGTCACTTCAAACCGGTCATTCAACGGGACATTAAAATCCACTCTAACGAGTGCCCTCTTACCCTTAAAATTACATTGGTCGATAGTATTCATTCCGTTTTTGCCCAAATGTAACTATTTTATAGGTTTTGACGATTCTCCGACTGCAACTATTCTGAAAAATTAATTATTTTTGCGACCATGGCATTCTCAAACATCATCGGACTCCAATACCTCACTAAGCATCTTCAGACCACCGTAGATCGTGGTCGCATTCCACACGCACAACTCTTTGTTGGTCCGGACGGGCGCGGCCCCCTTCCTATGGCACTGGCCTATGCCGAATATATTCTGACTACTTCCCAAAAAACAGCAGAAAAAAAGGCGATTTGTTCCAAAAAAGTTCGCAATCTGGTACATCCGGATTTGCATTTTGCCTATCCCAATTCGACCAATTCACGAATTCAGAAGAAGCCAACGGCCGAAGATTTTTTAACCGAATGGCGGGAGTTTGTAAAATCGCAGCCTTACGGCAATCAATTTCAGTGGTACCGTACACTCGGAATCGAAAACAAACAAGGAAAAATCGGTAAACGGGATGCCGATAAGATTAACCAAAGGCTGTCATTAAAGTCCTATGAAGGCGGTTTTAAAATCATGGTTATCTGGCATGCCGAAACCCTGAACTTGCAAGCGGCTAACCATCTTTTAAAACTAATCGAAGAACCCCCGGAAAAAACCGTAATTATCCTCACCACAGATCGAGAAGACGGTATTCTGGAAACCATTCGTTCGCGTTGCCAAAAATTAAATTTTCCGCCATTGGGAGAGCAAGCGTTACAAGAGGCTCTTCTCAAAAACACCGATTGCTCTCCGGAAAAAGCACAAAAATATGCGGTACGCGCAGAGGGGGATTACGCCCGAGCTCTTCGCCTTACCACCCTTAATGAAGATGACCAACAATTTGAAAAATGGTTTATAGACTGGGTTCGCACAGCTTTTAGTGCGGCCGGTCGAAAACATTCAATTCTAAAATTGCTGTCCTGGTCTGAGGAGATTGCGAGGACCAACCGAGAAACCCAAAAGCGTTTTTTGAATTACTGTCTCGATTTTATGCGACAGGCCCTTTTAAAAAATTACAAAGCCGAATCTTTAGTTTATCTCCAACCCACTACTAAAAACTTTACCCTTGAAAAATTTGCTCCTTTTATCCACAGCAAAAATATACTTGAGATCACTCGAGAATTAGAAAAAGCCATCTATCATATTGAACGCAACGGAAATGCTAAAATTATTCTTACCGATCTCTCCATTAAACTTACGCGGCTGCTTCACCGAAAAGAAAAATAAACAATTATTCCCCAAAAGGGGGTAATAAGACCGCTGCCATTTGGTTCCTTTTTATGGCCGAAACTATCCGAGCTGAAAAGTTGATTTTTGGAGTTGGAATTACGGTCTTACCGCGACCGAGGGGACATTATTTCGCCGGAGGGAGTAATTACTCAGATCGACTATCTTATCATAACCTTTTTAAAACCATCTGATAAATAGGTTTTTAACTCGCCATTCTCATCATAAATAAAAAATACGTCCACATCATTTAGTTTTTTAGACAGCGGGATGGCTTTATCAATATCCATAGCCATAAAAGCAGTAGCATAGGCATCGGCGGTAGCGCAATTTTTGGCGATCACTGAAGCACTTAACAGATGCTGCTTCTGCATATATCCGGATTTTGGATTAACAATATGAACAAACCGTTGTCCGGTAAGGGTATCCTGCCGGTATTTTCTATAGTTCCCCGAAGTGGCCATTCCTTTATCCTGAAGTTCAAACACTCCCTGCATTTCCTTTGCTCCATCCCCGATCCTCGGATCGTCGATCCCAAGCCGCCAATTTCGATCTGATCTTAAATTTTTCCCCCGAGCCCGCATTTCTCCGCCAATCTCCACTAAATAATTCTGAATCCCCCGGTTTTCAAGAAAAATTCCAAATCGATCAACCCCATACCCCTTGGCAATGGCATTCAGATCGATATAAATCCCGGGATCCTCACGAACAATATGATTTGTGCTATCGATTTTTACTTGATCAAAACCCACATACTGCATCAGGGAATCAATATGCAGGGAATCAGGTCGAATATTCAATTCCTGCGCTCCAAAACCATAAGCGTTTACCACATTTCCCACGGTAGGATCAAAGTATCCGTCCGTTTTTTTATAAATCTCTTTGGAGAGCAGGAAAACTTCCCGGAACATCGCATCGACCACAACGGTAGTATCGCCTCGGTTCAATATTGAAATATCAGAATCCTCCCGGTAATTACTCATCGACTGGTTGACCGCTTCGATTATGGAATCAATGGAAGATTTCAGATGCGGAACCTCTCCAAAAAACTGAATTCTATACCCCGTGCCAAAAGCCTCTCCCTCATCATATTGATAAGGTAAAGTTGTTTTTTGACAGCTCCCCATTAAACACAGCAGCAATAACGGTATAATACGTTTTATCATAACTTAAATATTAGTATTCCATGAATTCTATTCTGATTAAGAAAGGATACAAATTTCTTATTTTTTTAAGATTTTTTCTCACCTCAAGGAAGAAGCCTTAAAAATATCCTTGATTCTCTATAAACCAAAACAAAACAATGATATTTTCCAGTTCAAGTCAACAGTGCTCTTCTGAAAATTTAATGGTGTCCTATTGTTCCGATATAAAGTAGAATTAATGAAGAGACTTAACTTTCCATATTCGGTTGAAAAATGATCTTTTTGCTTCAATCCCACAAGTTTAAATCATCGCAATCCCTCGTATTCAAGCCCTTCCATTTGTTGTAACTTTCTAATCCTTTCCTGTACAAAGTACGATTTATCCTCTTTTTCAAACAATCCATCCTCAATCAACGCCGAAAGCCATGTCGAAAAATGAGTAGCCCCCTTTCCATTAAGATGATCTAAATCCTTGAATTCTTCATCTGTTAGCGGAAAATCCGAAAAATCTAAAAAATCTAAACCGGGATATTTACTTTTAAAATTATCAACAATTTCCTGAAGGATTTTTTCATTATCTAAGTTTTCATATTCCATAAATCCTAAGTGAAGCGGACTGCGAATCAAATATACATGTACCCCTCTCTTTCTGGCAAAGACTATAGTTTTCTCTAAATACCTCAAATTGTTCAAAGCCAAGATTTCTTTCTTAAAAACCTGTTTTCGAGATTCAATGGCATCCAGCTTCCGGTCAACATTACTTCCCGTCAATAACGTATATCCCCCGATATCATTTTTGTTATAGTCCAATTTCCTAAATAGCATTTCAAAATTTTTACGCCACATCATGGATACGCTTTTTACAAACATTTTAGGGTTTTTGGAATTTAACATTCGATAGGTCTGCCAATCCATGAAAGCACCATATTTTGGAAAATTATACATCAGAAAGTCATCCCCCCATATCCATTGGCTCATTATGTCATAATCCAATTGGTCATTAGAAAACTCAATAAGCAAATTTTCAATTTCCGGATTTTGTTTTAGCAATTCTCTTGTTTTAAAAAAGTTGTATAAATAAGCCTCCCCGGGATTTGAACGATTAATCAACCCCGGAATCAACGTATCATTAATAGAACAAGAAGAATGAGAATGACCAATAACGAGGGTTCTGTTATGCCCTTGGGCACTAAAATTGGAAAAATAGCGATTGACTCCCCAAATCGTAAATATAACCGACAGCAGAATTGCCAGAAAACGGAATATTTTACTAACAAAGGATTTCATACTTTAAAATTGAAAATAAATAAATTCTGTTTTCTGCCCGGCAAAAAACAGGATTCCAAAGGCAACTCCCAAATAAAAAGAATATCGCAAAGGCCGCGGCCATCCAAATCCAAATTTTTCAAGGGCATATTCCTGTTCACGCCCCATCCATTCTACAACTATAAAAAACAAGGTTAATACTAACGTAGGTAAAACGGTCGTTCCCCGATAAAAATAAGGGATAGAAAATAAAGATTTGGAAAAAATAATCGTTAAATAACCCACTGCCTGATTCAAGTTATCGGCTCGAAAGAAAACCCAGGCCAAAACCGTTAATCCAAAGGTACTCGCCATTTGAAAAAATTCTTTCCATGTAGGCCATTTTCTCCCCTGGGCCACCGTATCAAGATTTTTTCTATTCTTCCTAAATACCAATAAAGGCAAGTAGTAAATCGCATTTAGTCCTCCCCAAATTACAAATGTCCAATTAGCACCATGCCAGAAGCCGCTGACCAAAAAAATAATAAAGATATTTCTAATTACTTTTGGCAAACTTCCACGACTTCCTCCCAATGGGATATACAGATAATCCCTAAACCAAGTGGACAATGAAATATGCCATCTTCTCCAGAACTCGGCGATATCTCTTGAGAAATACGGAAAAGCAAAATTCTTCATGAGATTAATCCCAAAGAGCCTGGCCGTACCTATCGCAATATCTGAATATCCGGAAAAATCACAATAAATTTGAAAAGCAAAAAAAACAGCTCCTAAGACTAACGTAGAACCCGAATATTCTTCATAATTCGTAAAAATATCGTTCACATAAACCGCAAAATTATTAGCGATTACAATTTTTTTAAAAAGGCCCCACAAAATTTGTCTAACACCATCTACCGCGCAGGCATAATTAAACTTTCGTTTTCGATAAAATTGAGGTAACAATCGAGTTGCTCGTTCTATAGGCCCCGCAACCAATTGCGGAAAAAAACTAATAAAAGCGGCAAAGGCTATAAAATCTTTTGTAGGTTTAAGCTTATTCCGATAGATATCGATGGTATAGCTCATGGTTTGGAAAGTATAAAAACTTATTCCCACGGGCAAAACAATATTCAGACTATTGGAATTTATATTTATACCCCAAAAAGAAAAGGCCGCTGTAAAGTTCTCGACAAAGAAATTATAATATTTAAAAAAGCCGAGGAATCCTACATTAACACAGATACTCGTCCATAGTAACAGTTTTCTTTTTCGTTTATCCGAAGTTTGATATATAAAACGACCAATCGCATAATCCAGCAAAGTACTGCAAAGAATAAGAAAAAGAAAACGCCAATCCCACCATCCATAGAAAATATAACTGGCAACGAGAATCAAGCTATTCTGCAGCTTTAAATCCCTATCATTGACCAACCAATATAGCGCAAATACTATAGGCAGATAGACGGCAAAATCGATAGTATCGAATAACATGCAAAAAACGATCAGGTATTTCTGTAAACCCTAAAACGAGTCATTTAATCTCATCCTATAGCAACGTCGAAATTCAATTTCTAAAGTATTGCAATTATATAGTTTATTTTATAGGCTGCAGAATTATTTATCTAATTTTTACACCGCTGTTTTTATTAGCATTTTTACGTTCCGATCAGATACAACTGAAGCCTAAACCAGAAGACTCTGAATCCATCGGCAATAAATAATATCAGGGTGTCAATTTCCAAATTATAAGCACAAATTTATACTTGAAATATTAACTCCGGAACTTTTTTAGTTAAGACACGATAATTATTATCTCAGGTTTCGAACATCCATATATCACCTATCATATGATCTCCATATTATTTATAATCAGTGCTGGATTATACTAAAAATCGGGCGTTATCGTTATAGCATAAGATTATACAAAGGTCTCTTTTGATGTTGAAAAAATTCGGGATGATGAAGAAGCCTCGGCCTCTTCTACTCGTCACTCATTATTATAAAGCCGTAGTCAATCGCTGTTTCATTTAAATTCATTAATTTCGCCCACTAATTTTATACCAAATTATGATGCATTTCCACGACCGGATTAAAAAGGTAAATTTACAAGCACTTTTTGTTCTCACTTTGTTTTTTGGATTCCAATCCCTTCAAGCCCAATGTGTTCCGGGAAACAAGGTTCGATTTAGCAGTTTCGGAAATGATGGATTTATCGACCATATTACGGTAGAAGCCGGCTGGGGTCTCAACGCTCCTTATGCTCCCACCGGGAATTTTAGAAGAAGAGACTATGCCGGGATTATGAGCTTTTATGGGGGGCTTCGATATGACTTGAATTCCCGATGGAGCCTTCGGGGAACGTATGCCTACAACGAATTTAAGCACAATGGAGCCGGGCTTCGCATGCACAAAATCGTAGCCGAGGCAGGTCTCAATCTTCTGGAAACGTTCATCTATAACTCCAACAGCAATTACAACAATTTTGAAATTATGGCCCACGCCGGGTTAGGACTGAGCTTTGGACGACCAAAACAGGAATCCGGAGTCGATAAAATGGGAACCGTACAAGTAGGAGCCATGCCCATATACAGGATCACCGACCGTTTAAGCCTTCAGTTTGATGCCGGTCTGGTTTTCGACTTTTCCCGAGATCGAGCTTTTGATGGTGCCTTAATCTCTAAAACTACCGGAGCCTATATGTTTGGTAATATAGGACTCGCCTACAAATTATAGGATAACCCGTCTTATCCCGAGATAAAAAACAGAGAATCAGACGATCAATATAAAATATAGATATGGAGTTATATACGGATAGTTATGGCTACTCCTCCATTTTCGGAATCGAAAAACACTTCCATCTGTTGCCCTGTGCAACAATAAAAAGAATCATTGCTCCCATTACAATATATTTTCCTAAATTTACTTTCCAACATAGGGGTTTAGCGACACATTTTTTAGATCCCATAACCCGGGTAATCTCTTACGCAATGATCGATAAGTAATTCTCGAAACCTCTATTTTTACACCATGAACAAACTCAAAATATTCATAAAAAAGTATTTTTCAAGCTTCGCTTATTTTTATAGCCATCTGCGAAATAAAATCTTTGTTGCCTTCTTTTTGAGTTTAAGTGTTGGTGTTTTAGACGGGATGGGGCTGACCATGTTTTTTCCTTTATTACAAGTTGTGGGTGAAGGCGAGGGTAAATCGCAAAGCCTTGGAAAGATGCAAATTATACTGGATGGCTTACAAGCAATGGGAATATCGCTAACTCTGCTGAGTATTCTTCTGGTTATGATTGCTTTTTTTGTCTGTAAAGGGATCGCTCAATACATTAGTAATGTTTATATCATTATTCTGCAACAAGCCTTTATTCGGAAGATTCGCGTAACCCTGCTAAAAAATTTAAACCGAATGAGTTTCAAGCGGTTTATACTGGCCGATGCCGGTCGGATTCAAAACACCATGAGCGGTGAAGTAGGGCAAGTATCAAGGTCATTTAATGCATACTTTAACGCGTTTAAACAAGGTATTCTGGTCTTGGTTTATATGACTTTTGCCTTTGCGGTGGACTGGCAATTTGCTATTTTGGTGAGTATTGGCGGGATATTGACTAATTTTTTATACAAAATTATTTATGAACGAACCCGAGGCCTCTCCCGAAAACTCACCAACTACAATCACACTTTTCAAGGACAAATCATTCAACATGTAGGGCATTTTAAATATCTGAAAGCCACCGGTACCGTTCAGGTATATGGACAACAACTACTGGACACCATTTATAAAATTGAAAAATCCCGACGTAGAATAGGAGTTTTGGCAAGTATCTCTACAGCTGCCCGGGAACCTTTATTGGTGATTGTAATTGCAGCCGTAATCTATGCCCAAGTAAAGCTCTTCGGAGCCAATATAGGAGCTATTTTAATCGCTCTGCTCTTTTTCTACCGGGCATTATCGGCGCTCGTTGCCATGCAACAGCAATGGAATAACTTTATGCAAAATGCGGGATCCCTGGAAAACATGCAGGATTTCCAGAAGATGCTTGAAGACAGCAAAGAGAAAAGAGGCAAGGCATCATTTCAAGGTTTCCAACGTGCCATTACTTTATCCAATGTCAATTTCTATTATGAAAAGACTCCGATTCTTAAACACATCAACTTGGAAATTCCAAAAAATCAAAGCATCGCTTTTGTAGGTGAAAGCGGAAGTGGTAAAACCACCCTTGTCAATCTGATTGCCGGACTTTTGCCCGAGGAGGACGGAGTGATACAAATAGATGACCGCCCGTTAAAAAGTCTCAACAAGGAAATGTATCAGGAGCGTATCGGGTATGTCAGTCAAGATCCGGTAGTTTTTAACGATACTATTTTTAATAATGTTACTTTTTGGGCCGAGCCTACCCCGGAAAACCTGAAACGCTTTGAACGCAGTATCAACCAATCCTCCTTAAATGATTTTTTAAAGACGCTCCCAAAAGGAAAAGAAACTAAATTGGGGAACAACGGCATCAACCTGAGCGGGGGACAGAAACAACGTATTTCGATTGCCCGGGAGCTCTTTAAAGACATCGATATTTTGATTTTGGACGAGGCTACCTCAGCCTTGGATTCCGAAACCGAGAGAGACATTCAAGAGAGTATCGATGCCTTACAGGGCCAATACACCATTTTATTGGTGGCTCACCGTTTATCGACCATTCGCAATGCCGATCAAATCGTGTTTATGGACAAAGGTGAAATCATTGATATTGATCGATTTGAAAATTTGGTAATCAAACAAGAACGATTTAGAAAAATGGTGGAACTCCAGGAATTATAAGATTAAATATCGTTCTTTTGCCTCCATTCAACAGCCCCGTTTATAATTAAAAAATATATAGAAGACAGCGATATCAAAAGGATTAGAGAATTAAAAAAGACTGTTATGTCAACCCTACAAGAATATCTTCCCCTGCTCCGCGAGACTTGTTATCAAGCGGGAAATGAAATTTTAAAGATTTACCACTCCGAGGATTTCAATATCCAAAAAAAGACCGATCAAAGTCCCGTTACCCGGGCCGACTTAGCAGCCAACCGCATAATTACTAAAAAACTTCAAGCTACCGGAATTCCAATTCTATCGGAAGAGGAAAAAGAAGTACCTTATCAAGAGCGTTCGCAATGGGAAAGTTTCTGGCTGGTCGATCCCTTAGACGGAACCAAAGAATTTATCAAAAAAAATGGGGAATTTACGGTCAACATCGCCCTGATGCAAAATAACGAGCCCGTTTTGGGTGCTGTTTATATTCCCGTAAAGAAACAGCTTTATTATGGTGGAAAAGGGATTGGGACTTTTACACAATTTAAAGGCCAAGCAGCAAAGGAACTCCATCGCTCCCCTACATCACGCCAAAAGGTTCGTATTGTTACCTCTCGGTCCCATCTGAACCAGGAAACGAAAGAGTATATTCAAAGTTTTAAAAATGCCGAAACCACCCCCAGCGGCAGTTCGTTAAAATTTATGCTGATTGCCGAAAGCAAGGCCGATATCTACCCGCGTTTCGGCCCCACCATGGAATGGGATACCGCTGCTTCTCATGCCATTTTGCGGGGAATAAACCTTGAAATCCTAAAAATGACGGATAATAAGCCCCTGCAATACAATAAAAAAGAGCTTTTAAATCCCTTTTTTATTGTTAAGGCTTGATTACAAGCCCGGGTAATAGCCCTAAAACAAAATATAGAAAACACAATCATGAAAACACTTCTTATAACCGGTGGTGCCGGATTTATTGGTTCCCATGTCGTTCGACGATTTGTTCATAATCATCCCGATATCCACATTCTTAACGTCGATAAATTATCGTATGCCGGAAATTTAGCCAATCTTACAGACATTGAATCGGCCGAGAATTATAAGTTTATAAAAGGTGATATTACAGATCCGAAATTCATACAAACCCTCTTCCATAAAAACCAGCCGGAAGGAATCGTTCATCTGGCGGCAGAATCTCACGTCGATCGCTCTATTAATCATCCTTTGGAGTTTGTAAAAACCAACGTATTGGGAACTGTAAATCTACTTCATGCAGCAAAATCCCTGAACAATCCAAATTTTAGATTCTATCATATTTCGACCGATGAAGTCTATGGCGAATTAGGAAAAACAGGACTCTTTACCGAAAACACAAAATATGATCCTCACTCTCCCTACTCTGCGTCCAAGGCGAGTTCAGACCATTTTGTTCGGGCTTATCACGACACCTACGGATTGGATGTAGTATTATCAAATTGCTCTAACAACTATGGCTCCCATCAATTTCCCGAAAAATTAATTCCGCTGGCCATCAACAATATTAAACAACAAAAATCCGTTCCTATTTATGGAGATGGCTCCAACATCAGAGATTGGCTCTGGGTAGAAGATCATGCCCGTGCCATAGAAACGGTGTATTTTAGAGGCAAATCCCGTGAAACATACAACATCGGAGGACATAATGAATGGACAAACTTGGAGTTAATTCTGTTTTTATGTGAGTTGATGGATAAAAAATTAAATCGCCCTAAAGGGGCTTCAAAAAAGCTGATTACTTTTGTTAAAGATCGGGCCGGACATGACCGGCGATATGCCATCGACGCCTCCAAAATGGAAACCGAATTGGGATGGAAACCCAGCTTGCAGTTTAAGGAAGGGCTCGCCAAAACCATAGATTGGTATCTGGAAAACGAAAAATGGCTGGAGCAAGTAACCTCGGGAGCATATCGGGAATATTATAAAAAAATGTATGATGCCGATGGATACGAATAGGCTCAAAATCGCTGGTAAGAAAAAAAGCTAAAATCCCAGACCTCCGGAGCACATGCGGAATCAGAATTGTGATTTTTGCAAGGCTTTTGCCCATCTTAAAAAGGCGAAGCCTTGAAAAAGTCATCAGTTCCTCTTGAGGTAAGGGTAAAACAAGAATATTTTCAAATTCGAATCCATAAAAAGGCTTATGTTCATTTAATTCTATCATATTGTTTAAGTAGAGTGTCAAAGTGGGAATAAAAATTAATTTTTTAGTATAAAATCAAAGATATTCGTATAAATTCGTAATAATCCACATTCACATGAAAGGAATAATATTAGCCGGAGGTTCAGGGACTCGTTTACATCCACTTACATTGGCCGTTTCCAAACAGCTGCTGCCGATTTATGATAAACCGATGATATATTATCCCCTATCGGTCCTGATGTTAGCCGGAATCCGCGAAATATTAATCATCTCAACCCCTCATGATTTACCGAATTTCAAAAGACTACTGGGCGATGGAAACCGATTCGGAGTACACCTGAGTTATGCCGAACAACCCCGCCCCGAAGGTTTAGCCCAAGCTTTTATTATTGGGGAAAAATTTATAGGCCATGACGATGTCTGTTTGGTTTTAGGCGACAATATTTTTTATGGAGCCGGACTCCAAAAGATATTAAAACAATCGATTGCGATAGTTGAGAAAATGAAAAAAGCCTGTGTGTTTGGATATTACGTTACGAATCCCGGTCGTTATGGAGTTGCCGAATTCGACAAAAATCACAACGTACTCAGTTTAGAAGAAAAACCGGAAAATCCAAAATCCAATTATGCTGTTGTCGGACTCTATTTTTATCCGAATTCGGTAATTGATGCCGCCAAGAATGTAACGCCCTCCAATCGCGGAGAATTGGAAATTACCTCGGTCAACCAGGCTTTTCTAAAACAAGATAAACTTAAATTACAAACCATGAGCCGGGGTTTTGCCTGGCTCGATACCGGAACTCATGAATCCTTAACAGAAGCAACCGAATTTGTCAAAGCCGTAGAAAAACGTACCAGTCTAAAAATAGGATGTTTAGAAGAAATCGCCCTGTATTATGGGTGGATTTCAAAAGCACGGCTACAAGAAGACATCGCCGATAAAAAAGGAGATTATTACAGTTATTTAAAAGAAAGAATTAAACGATTTCTTTAAAAGGATATCATATTGACAAGATTCCCACTAAATTTGCAGGAATCATCCCAAAACGGATATAAACTATGATCACAGTTACCAAGCCTTTTCTTCCTCCTCAAAAAGAATATGAGAGCTATTTAACTCGTATTTGGAAGAGTCAATGGTTGACCAATATGGGGCCTTTAGCCAGTGAATTGGAAGCGAAATTGGCCGGCCACTTAAAACTCGACCAACTGTTATTTGTCACCAATGGAACTGTGGCTTTACAAATGGCTATTAAAGCACTGAATCTATCGGGAGAAATTATTACCACTCCCTTCTCTTTTGTGGCCACGACCAGCAGTATCGTTTGGGAAGGCTGCACCCCGATTTTTGCCGATATTGATAAAGATTCATTGAATATTGACCCGGATAAAATTGAAGCGGCCATAACCCCCAAAACCGAGGCCATTCTGGCCACCCATGTGTATGGAAACCCTTGTGACGTAAAGGCCATTGAAAAGATTGCCCAACAACATAATTTAAAAGTTATTTATGACGGCGCCCACGCTTTTGGAGTCGAAATAAACGGAAAATCGATATACAAATACGGCGATATTTCCATTTGCAGTTTACATGCCACTAAACTATATCACTCCGGCGAGGGCGGTTTATTGATGGCTTCTGACCCGGAAGTTTTTGAACGATTAAAATCGATGCGAAACTTCGGTTTTGCCGGTTCTGAAAATTTTTCGGAATTGGGAATCAACGGGAAAAACTCGGAGTTTCATGCCGCTATGGGGTTGGCCAATTTTCCGTATATCCAAAAAATCCATGAACAACGAAAGAAACTTACAGAAACCTATAATAAAGGATTAAAAAACTGTTTGCTACAAACCCCGGCTTGGTATTCCGGGGCCTCCCAAAACTATGCTTATTATCCGGTATTGTTTAAAAACGAAAAAACTCTTCTTCAAGTTAAAAACCGGTTAGCAAAAGACAACATTCAAACCCGACGATACTTTTATCCTTCTTTAGCCAAAGTCTTACCTTATTTACCAAATACGAAAATGCCGGTGACGGAAGACATTGCTAAACGAGTTTTATGCCTGCCGTTGTATTATGATTTAACTATAGAGCAAGCTGAAGAGATAGGTGGAATAATTAGAAATGAATTTTAGGGAGTTATTAACCTCAGGGTATAAACAATGCAATTCAATAAGATTTTTATTTATCGGATAACTCATATTGACAATATCCCTCATATCTTTGAGAATGGGATTACCCATAAAGAGGATAAAATGGCTAACCCCAATTATAAATCTATAGGAGATCTTAGTTTAATCGACAATCGACTGCAAAGAAAGGTACAAGTAGATAATGGAGATTATTTAAACCTGAATGCCCCGGAAATTACTTTAGGAGACTTTATTCCTTTCTATTTTGGGGTAAGAATGCCCATGCTATATGTGATTCAGCACGGCGGTAATTTTGTGTTAGAACCTATTTCTCCGGAAAATATTGTATATTTAGCGTGCCATTTGCAAACCTTGACAAACAATATAAAGAATTATTATTTTACAGATGGGCATGCCGTAGATAGTTTTACTTCTTTCTATGATCCTTCAAGAACTGGAAACATTAGTGATTTAATAGATTGGAAAGCAGTTAAAACCAAATACTGGGGTGGTAATGAGAATTTAAACGCAAAGCGCAAGAAGCAGGCTGAATTTTTATCTGGAGAACGAATATCTGCTAAATTGATAACGGGATTTGCTTGTTATAACTCCAAAGTCAAAATTAAATTTTGGTATTCCAGCCGATAAAATAAAGATTTCGCCTAAATCCTATTTTTAAACTTTCCTATTATGATAAAGTATGTCACTGGAAATATTTTAGACAGCCCTGCAGAAGCGTTGGTTAATACTGTTAATACCATTGGTGTTATGGGGAAAGGGATTGCGCTACAATTTAAAAAAAGCTTCCCAAATAACTATAAAACATATAAAGCAGCTTGTGCCAATAAAGAGGTCAGAGTAGGGAAAATGTTTGTTACCAAAGATAACAGCCTCCATTCAGGAGAGAAATGGATTGTCAATTTCCCCACTAAAACTACTTGGAGAAAACCATCTGAATACATCTATATTGAAAAGGGGCTGGATGATCTCGTTGAGGTCATACATCGAAAGAAAATTAAAAGTATTGCCATTCCTCCTCTTGGTGCCGGCAACGGAGGATTAAAATGGGAAAAAGTTAAAATCATCCTCCGTCAAAAACTTGAAAATTTAGACGTAGATATTTTTATTTACGAACCTACCCAACAAATAAAAGAGAAGCTCAAAAAAGAGCGAGTAAAATTGACTCCCGCTCGAGCATTATTACTCTTTGTTCTTTATGATCTCGTGGCTAATGGAGAACAGGTGTCTGAGTTTTCAAGTGAAAAAGTGTGTTATTTTTTACAGCGGTTTGGTGCTGAAAAACATTTTAAACTAAAATTTACTCCCTATTTTTATGGTCCTTATTCGGGGAAAATTCGTTTCTTGTTAAATGTGCTTAATGGTAGTTATATTTTAGGATTCAGTGCCATGGATAAAAAGCCTTTCGACCCCCTTATTCTAATAGGAGATGGCTATAAAGCAGTAAAAAACTATATAGAAAATGATCAAGAGCTGTTTGAAATCGCAAAAAAAACAACTGACTTCCTGGCCGGATTTTACTCAGAATTCGGTTTAGAACTTTTATCCTCATTGGATTATCTCTCTCAAAAAGAAAAAATATTAAATGAAAAATATCTTAGCCGTAAATTAGAAAATTGGAACGATAGAAAACGCAGTCTTTTTTCCAACCCTCGATATATGGCTATTTCTATAAATCATCTGAAAAACACATCTTTTATAGGCCCTCCGGGCTAACCTACTTTATAATATTATTGCCCCTAAGTATCGAATCACAAGGAAGCAGACTGTCGTGTTAGAATATTTTAAAAACATCCAAATTATCTTATGTAACTCTATAAACAAAAAATGGTCAAGTGTTCACGATATCTTAAACATCTGATTCCTTTTATAGAGAGCCGCCAATAAAAGTCCTTATGAGAATTAAACACTCAGTGAAATTGAGAATTCCACCACTCCTCAAAAAAGTTCATTAAAAACGCTCTTTAATTTTATAACCGCTCCAGAGTACCGAGAATTAATAACCGGAAAACCCTTTTTATGAACCTGCTTACCAAAATAAAAAACAAAGTCCAACGGGAATATAAAAAACACACGTTGAAAGGGGAACCAAAAATATTCTGTATAGGGAGGAATAAAACGGGAACGACTTCTTTCAAAAAAGCATTTCAAGATTTAGGTTTTTCTGTAGGAAATCAACGAAAAGCAGAAAAACTACTTCGCGAATATAAAGTTCAAAATTTCAACCCCATCATCGATTATTGTAAAACGGCCCAAGTATTTCAAGATTTTCCTTTTAGTTTTCCTAAAACCTATAAGCACCTGGATCAAGCGTTTCCCCATGCCAAATTCGTCCTAACTATCAGAGATTCACCGGAACAAGGTTATCATTCTTATCTTCGGCATCAAACTAAATTATTTGGAAAAGATGGAAATCTCCCAACGATAGAGGACTTAAAAAACGCTCCGTATGTATGGAAAGGCTGGTCTTGGGAAATAAAAAATATTTATCGGAATATAACCTCAAATCAGGAAATTTATGAGAAAGAGCGCTATATCCAAAATTATATCAACCACAAATAAGAATATCAAGGAATACTTTAAAGGTCGGCCGGACAAGTTATTAGTCATTAATGTAGCCAAGAAAGCGAGTTATGGAAAGTTAATGGAATTTCTTGACATTGATTCTCCTTATGATGAATTCCCTTGGGAAAATAGAACAAGATAATTTACAGATAGAGGTGGTTTAAACTTTTGAGATTGAAGCGAAAAATAAAGATTATTGTTCCAGGTGACGGCTTTTTTGTAGAGCATAGCCATAGCTACGGTCGAAAAAAAGACTAAATCTGGGGCAATAAGATCATTTTGCAGCCCATTTTTGAAAGTTTAAATGACCTCATATCCTTAAAACGAAAAGATATAAAGAAAAAACCAATCTATGAACATACTGATTACTGCTATTGGATCGATGTCGGCTAAAATGGTAACAGCATCATTGCAGGCGGTCGAGGGATTGAATTTATTTGCTTGCGATATTCATAAAAGAGAATATCTGCCACTGGCAGAAAAGTTTAACGGGTTCTATCAAATAGCTCCCGCCTCTGAAGCATCAATGATCGATGAAATCTTGGAGATCTGTTCCAAAAATAACATTCATATCATTTTCCCGCTTACCGATCCCGAAGTTGACCGATTCGCAGAAGCAAGAGAATTATTTGACAACAAAAACATCAAAATAGCAACTCCAAGTCCGGAAACCGTTAAAATGTGTCGAAACAAGTGGGGGTTTTACACCATTTTAAAGGATGTTTCGGAGGTTCAATTAATACCCACCTACCTCAAAAAAGATTTATCCGGGCGGGATATAACGTTCCCAATCATTGCGAAGCCGGCCACAGGAAGAAGTTCTCAAGGACTATTTAAAATTCATAATCAGAAAATGCTTAAATGCTTCCTTGATTTTGAAGATTATGTATTTCAAGAATTCATTGAAGGAAGTATTATAACCGTTGACATTGTTAGGGATAAGAAAGGAAATATATTTTCATTGGCCCGTAAAGAATTAATTCGATCGGCCAATGGGGCGGGCTTAACGGTTGAAGTTATTCCGAATGACGAATATTTGCAACACGCTATAATGCGAATTTGTTCAGCACTGAAAATTGTTGGTTGTATCAATATGGAGTTTATTAAAAAGGAAAATAACTATTTCTTAATGGATATTAACCCTCGATTTTCGGCCGGAATTGCCTTTTCCAAATTAGCGGGGTATGACTTTGCAAAGCAATGTTTAAAAATTTTTACCAACCGTGAAATATCTGTACCCCCCCCCCAAACTATAAAGTATGGGGTTTTTGCCAAATATTTTGAGGAAAAGGAAATGAAAAGTAAGAAGTAAAGAAGTCACTAAAAAACTATGTTGATATGAGCCTATATACGGGTAAAAAAATATTGATTTTAGGAGGAACACCAAGCGGTTCGACAGATGTTGTAGAATACTTAAAAGAAAATGGAGCTCAAACGATTGTGGCCGGATATTTTCCGATAGATCGATCTCCCGCCAAGCAGATTGCTGATGAATGCTGGGATATCAGCACCTCCGAAGTCACTAAAATCTGTGATAAAGCGAGGGCTGCTCAAGTAGATGGTGTTTTTGCCGGCATTCACGATTTTAATTTGCAAAGGGCCATCGAGGTCTGCAATCGGCTTCATTTACCCTGCTATACCAGCCAGGACCAATTAGAGAAAACATTGGTTAAAAGCTATTACAAAAAATTATTTCGAGAATTTGACGTACCTGTAGTGCCCGAATTTAAAATCAAGGAAGGAGAAATTGAAAATTCGGAACCAAACATTGATTATCCGGTATTAATTAAACCGGTGGATGCCACTGCCGGACAAGGTATTTCCATATGTCATAATAAAAAAGAACTTAAAAAGGGATTTAAAGAAGCGCTGAGTTATTCCAATCGGAAAGAAATAATAATAGAAAAATATATAGAAGCTCCCGAAGCCACCATTTATTATGTGCTTCAAGACGGTACAATTATGCTAACCGCAATGGCCGATCGATATACTGAAAACGGCGATGCCTATACCATCCCATTACCGGTTCTTTATACTTTTCCGTCAAAGCATCTTAATACTTATATCGAAAGCTTAAATGACAAAGTAATTGCAGCTCTCCAATCCATAGGATTAAAAAACGGGATGCTTTTTATTCAAACCTTTATTGATGAGAAAGGCTTTCAGTTTTATGATATGGGATATCGTCTTTCTGCGACCCAGGAATACCGTTTTATCGAAGAAATTTGTGGTTTTAATCCTTTGAAAATGATGGTAGATTATTCCGTGACCGGTAAAATGGGTAGGAAGAATATTGAGAAACGGGTTGACCCCGGCTTTAACGGAAAGCAGGCTTGCAATATCACCTTTTTAGCGGAACCCTGTACAATTGAGAGATTTATCGGATTGGAAGAAATCAAAAAAATGCCCGGGGTCATTAAATTTGAAAAGAACCATTTGGAAGGAGACACCATTCCGCCATCAGCTACAGGCACCTTGATTCAAGTGGTAATCCGAATTTTTGCCATTGTCGATACCAAGGAAGCCATGAAATCGCTAATAAAGGAGATAGACGATACATTTGACGTAATTTCAACAACCGGAAAATCGGTTAAGATGCCTTTATTGGATTTATCGGAAATCTAAAAAAGCAGGCCCCATGAAAAACGTATTACTTACCGGAGCAACAGGATTTTTGGGAGGAAAACTTTTAGACCAATTACTGGCTACCCATAATTATAAAGTTTATACCCTTTCTCGAAAAAAAGATACTTTAGAACAACAGTATCATGGAGATCATGTAAGTCATTTTGAAATTGCAGACTTAGATGAAGACAGAATCCCTTTTAACCGAATTGAAAGCTTGATTCACGCCGCCTATTATACGGCCAATGATGCTCAATTGTTGGGAGATAGCCTGGCCTTTACCAAAACAGTATTCCAAAAAGCCGATTGTCCCATTATCAATCTGTCTTCAAGAAAAGTATATGGTCAAAACCCCCAAACCCCTTGGACTGAACAAACGGCAATTCAACCGGCTTCTTTATATGGCTACTCAAAATACAGTACTGAACTATTACTGGAATTGTGTATGCAAAAAAAAGAGGCAAAGGGATTTACCAATATTCGCCTTGCCGGGCTTATCGGGCCCAAATCTGACATACGCATCGTTAATAAATTTATCAAAAAGGCACTTACGAGGCAACCCATAAAAATTGTAGGCGGAGAACAACAATTTTCGTATATCGATATCCGGGATGCCGTCGAGGGCCTTTTGGCCTTGTTAGAAACCTCTCCCGAATATTGGAAACCCGCTTATAATCTTGGCTATTCGAAAAGTTATAATATCATCGAGTTGGCAAAAATGGTAGCGACAATTGCCCAAGAGTATGATCACAATAAAGTAAAGATTGAGGTTGAAAAGAAGCATATTCCCTTGATTTCGGATCTCGATTGCTCGTTGCTGTATAAGGATAGTCAATGGACCCCCAAATATGATATGGAAGCAACCATTCGATCTATCTTTGATTATCAACTCTCCTACCCTTCCAAAAGGTGATTTTTATAGAATAAAAAAAGTGAAATATAGTTGTATATTAAGATCAAAAAATGACAGCGATAAGTAAACTAAAACTATAGAAATAAACAATGGGAAAAGCCTTGCAACAAATATTAAAAGATCCGGAGCGGAAGAGTCTTTTCCAAATAGGAGCAGATTTAACAAAATTATTCGTCACCTACAAATCCCGAAAAAAACTGGGGTTTTATGCTACCCAGTTGATGTATAAAAAAGATGCCGGTGATATCAAAGATTATTTACCCCTCAAAACCCTTGATTATATAAAAAAACAATACTATTGGAAAAGAGTAACCTTAACCATAAAAAATAAGTTACTTTTCTCAGATTTTTTAAAAGAAAACTACAAGTATGCAATTCCCGAATATTGGGGAAAAATTCAAAATGGCTACTTCTATGATTGTAAAAACAACAAAACCCTATTAAAAAGTAAAGATCAGCTAAAGGATATCCTCATAGATATTTTAAATAATTGCTCCAGTGTTTTTATTAAACCTATAGAATTATCGGGAGGAATAGGACATCAAAGAATCGATATAAAGAGTATTCAAAAGGTAGAATACCTCGATATTAAGGAAAATTATATCATTCAGGAAACCTTGACACAACACGAATCTATTTCTAAAATTTTCCCCAATTGCATTAATGCCTTGCGTGTTATTACTTATCGAAAAGGAGATAAAATCTTATTCCCGAGCAGCCATTTTGTTATGGGAGTTGGCGATACTCAATTAGCAAATGGGAGTATAGGTAGTATTATTGTTCCCTATGATTTGGAAAACGATGCCTTAGGTAAAATTGCATATAATAATTTTGCTGCGGGGGGGACAACCTTTTATAAGCATCCCAATACTCAATTCAGGTTTGAAGGAACCCCTTTAAACTTCGCCGATGAAGTAAAAGAATTATTAACAAAAATAGCACTTTTGTTTGATCAAGAAGTTGTAGGCTGGGATATAGCTTTTACCGACAAGGGTCCGTGCATCATGGAAGGGAATTGCGCTCCTAATCTGGAATCTCTCCAACTTATGAATAGAGGCTTGCTTTCAAATCCATTATATCGAGAAATATTTCATGATTTTCTGTAAAATGACCAAATAAGTCAGTTTTTTAAAAAAATAAAGTGAAATAAATAAAGACGGAATTAATTAATTTGCAAAAGATGGAATTAATTAATTTACAATGGGGGAAACAATAAAACGAATAATCAAGGATTTGGAACGGAAGAATTTTTTTAGAATGGGACTGGATCTATCCCGTCTTTTGATGAAATATAAAAAAGTGAGCAGGCTTCAGTTTTACGGCACGCAGCTTATGTATAAAAAAAACGCAGGAAACCTTAAAGATTATTTGCATCCGGAGAAATTTAGAACCATCCGAAGGCAATACTATTTTAAATGGAGCGATTCAGTACTTAATGACAAACCGGCATTTCTATAATCTTATGGATAAAAACAACTTACCTAATCAAGGGCCGTTGGTGGTCTTTGGACCTTGTTAGAAACCGCTCCCAAATATTGGAAACCCGCTTATAATCTTGGCTATTCGAAAAGTTATGATATCATCGATCTGGCAAAAATGGTAGCTGCAATTGCCCACGAGTATAATCACAATAAAGTAAAGATTGAGGTCGAGAAGAAGCATATTCGCTTGATTTCGGATATCGATATTCGTTGCTGTATGAGGATAGTCAATGGATCCTCAAAAAGGATAGGGAAGCAATCCTTCGATCTGTTTTGGACGATCAACTCTCCTACCTTTCTAAAAGGTGATTTTTATAGATTTAAAAAAGGCAAAATATAGTTGTATATTAAGACTGAAAAACGACAGCGATAAGTAAACTAAACCTATAGGAATAAACAATGGGAAAAACTTTACAACAAATATTAAAAGACCCCGACCGGAAAAGTCTTTCTAAAATAGGAGTCGATTTAACACGGCTTTATCTTAAATACAAATCCCGGAAAAAGATAGGCTTTTATGCCACGCAATTGATGTATAAAAAAGATGCCGGCAAACTGAAAGATTATTTACCCCCACAAACATTTAGGAAATTTACGAGGCAAAACTCTAATAGATGGGGAGACTCCGGGCTCAATGATAAACTGGAATTTCATGACTTAATGAAAAAAAACAACCTTCCTACACCAAAATATATTGGAAAGATTCAAAATGGATGCTTTTATGATGAAAACAATAAAAAAATTCCTTTAGAAAACCATGATCAATTAAAAACCTTAATTGGAAATCAATTAAAAACTGTTCCCGATCTTTTCGTAAAACCCAGTAAGTCAAGTCAAGGAAAAGGCATTCAAAGAATAAAAAAAGATACTTTGGATAAAGTTTCGGAAATAGATTTATCAAAAGATTATATTATTCAGGAGACTCTTCAACAGCATAAGTCCATTTCAAAAATATCTCCAAATTGCGTTAATTCATTACGGGTTATTACATACCGAAAAGGTAATAAAACCGTAATTCCCAGTTGTCACTTTGTAATGGGGGTTGGAAATGATTTCTTGGCTAATGGTAATTTTGGAAGTATTAGAATAGCCTATAATATTGATACAAATACTTTGGGTAAAGTTGGATATAAGGGTTTTAAATTTGGCGGCACCTCCTATTCTGCGCATCCAGATACACATTTCAAATTTGAAGGTAAGGGATTAATATTCACCAAAGAGATAAAGGAAATAGTAACAAAAGCTGCATCATTAGTATTTGAAGGTGAATTGATAGGCTGGGACATAGCCTTTACCGATAAAGGCCCTTGTATTATGGAGGGAAACCATAGCCCCGGATTGACATTTCCTCAGATTTATAGTAAAGGGTTACTAAAAAATACTTCATACTTTGAAATATTTAATGAATTTTTCAAGTTAGAATAAAAGATTTTAGGATAGGGGTTTTATTGAAATTTAGTCCCGGAATAACTAATAATATAGATCCATGAAAAACCAAATCGAGCAATCAGCATATGCATTAATGGCTACCGGAGGCGATCATCGTATCGCCATAGACGAAAAAATCGGTTATAACAAATATGGATGTAAGCCTTTCCCAGCCTATTCCATTCCCTATTCTTCTTCGACCGGCAGCAATATATCTTCATCGGCCTATGCCTATATCAATTCCTATTTACACATTCTAAGAATTGAAAAAGATAAAAAAAATGAAGACACTCGATCCATCCTAAAAAGGGAGTTTGAAAACATCCGACAAAAGCTGAGGTCTTTTTATGAGCTGGATCCGACCGTAGAGGTTATTTTCGGTCCTTCCGGAACAGATTTGGAATATTTGACCATTCTTCTCGCCTTAAAAGCAGGGGAATCCCGCATTCACAATATTGTTCTTGGAGCCAATGAGGTGGGAAGCGGAATTGAATTTGCTGCCGAAGGCCAATATTTTTCTGATAAAACCCCAATTGACAACGCCCCAAAAAAAGTAGGTGAATCTATCGAAGGAATGCCTTCAGATAAAGTATCAACAGCCTATATTCCCATTCGAAACACACAAGGAAAAGTTTATTCCAACGAGCAGTTACTGGCTCATTTTAATCGTGAAATCAAACAGGCTCTGGCAACAGGAAAGCGTCCTTTAGTTCATATCGTTCATGCGACAAAAACGGGTCTTATATTGCCTTCTTGGGAAACTTTAATGGAACTCAAAAACGAATATGGCACCGCTATTGATCTTGTAGTTGATGCCTGTCAAGGCCGGATATCCATATACTCCATTAATAGATATTTGTCTTTTGGGGCAATGGTATTATTGACGGGATCAAAATTCCTTTCGGGGCCTCCTTTTTCGGGTGCATTACTACTTCCTCAAATATTGGCAAAAAGGATTATTTCTGTACAAGATCTTCCTAAAGGCCTGACAGATTTTTTTGGTGAAGCCGAATTCCCCTTAAAATGGACAACCGGAGAAAAACAAACCGGTAATTTAGAAAATTTCGGATTGCTTCTTCGCTGGCAAGCCGCAGTATATGAAATGGACAAACTGTTTAAAATTCCCAATACCCAATTAAAATATATTATAGATTGCTTTTTAAATAGTGTCCATAAAATGGTTAAAGACACGCCATTTCTCTCGCTCTACGAGAATACCGTTGAAAGGAAACCGGATTATGTCTATAAGCGCAGCCCTTTTGAAATCAACACGATTTGCACACTTTTGATTCGAGGAAAAAACGATCAACTTTTTGACAAAGAAGATGCAAAGCTCATGCACAAGGCTCTTTATTCTGACATTTCAAATATAGTAGGTCCTAATGCTCTTGCCAAAACTTCGGTCCAATTGGGTCAACCCGTTAAAATTTCTGATATTGATAAAAATTGTAATGCGACTCTGCGAATTGCATTAAGTGCTCATTTGATAAGTGATTTAGCGTTACTGGATGCCGATATTATCAAACAACGTTTTTTTGCCGATATGGATCTAATTAAAAAGAAATTATCATTAATACTTGACCATTTTGAAGTTTTAAAAAAACAAATTACGGTTGTCTAACCTGCTTAATTCATGAATTTAATTTCGTGGAGATTCAAGGTGATATGCTGAGCTCCGCCGAAGTGCGTCGGAATCCGCGGGAATAGTGAACTATTTCAAGGGTTTCGCAACGCGGAAGCTCCCAAAATTAAATCAAAATTCTCTTTCGTAATAAATATATTGTTTTACTATTTTTTATGTTATAACATGCTTGTAATAAATGAAATAGCACGAAGTTTGTTTTATATATTTATGAATTGGTGAATTATCTTATCTAACTAAAATTATAACATTCTGATAATGCATTAATTATGATTTCTGAAGATCGTAGTATTGTTTGAGTTGGTAATACCCCAAGAATGTCATCTCGGAGTGAGAGATCTCAGTCCATGAGGAGGTAAAAGATTTCTCTCCCGAATGCTCGGGATCGAAATGACAAACTACATCAAAAGAATTATGAAACGACTACTTACTGCTAATAATAATGCAGGCAGGGATCAAACTCACCATTAAATCCATGGGCTTTACTGTCTCTCTATAAAGTTAGCTCTTTTTTGTTAGCGATTAGAAAACGCTATTTGGAATGCAGGCTAAGTCGTTTTAATGAAGTCATTTAAACTTTTAATTTTCTGATTTTTTTGAAAAATAGGGCCATAAAAGTTATGGTAACAAAAGTTTCGGAGTTAATACTTCAAGTATCCATTTATGCTTATGGTTCCAAAATCGACACCCCGCCCTGCGGGCACCCCTCTACCAGAGGGGAATTAGGCTTGCTTCCTTTTTTAATCCTTCAAATCTCTAACTAAATTTTATTGAACCTCAAATCCATTCCCCTCTTTTTAAAGCGGGGTGCCGTAGGCGGGGTCTTTCTGATGAATTGAATCCATTTACTGTTTTTGTAACCTGCTATAAAACCCATATCATGGAAGTTGACTCCAATAAACCGTGTTGAATTTGGCACATCAGAACGTTTCCGAAACCTCAGTTATGGTAATTAAGGTCTAACCAACTTGATCCTGTGGAGCACCAGGTCTAAAACCTCGTTTACCGGTTGGTAAATTTGGGGCAATTTCATTCATTATTGTATCTTTGGCTATCACGTGGTACATCAGGGTTGTTGTTTATTGAATTTTAGTCCATTACAAATATCAACAACCCTTTTCTTATTCCCAAAAAAAGTTTAGACCACTTCAATGCAAAATCATGAAACAAACTGCAAGATTTGTCTGGAATAAAATTGAAAAAGCCAATCAAATCGAGGAACAGGATACAGCCCTCATGTTTTATTCTCTTCCCCATTTAAAAAGATGTATTCACGAGCTTAAAATGATTTTTGGTCACAAAAACACGCTTCTTCATACGGTCGCCATAAAGACGAATCCACACCCCAAAATATTACATTGTATCGGAGATTGTGGATTGGGTTTAGAAGCGGCCTCTTTTGAAGAAGTAGTACTGGCCCGTCAGGCCGGCATAAAAGCCGATAAAATAATTTTTAACTCTCCGGTTAAGACTAAAAGAGAAATCAAAAAGGCAGCCCAAGATCATCCGGGCATCTTTATCAATGCCAACAGCTTGGAAGAACTTAAGCGTTTTCCTAAAGACGCAAAAACGATAAAAGCAGGCCTTCGCATTAATCCATGTATTGACCCGGGAACCAATAATTTATTTAATGTCAGTACGATAGATTCTAAATTCGGGGTTCCCCTTTTCTATAAAGAAAAAATTTTAAAAGCTATATTGGATTATCCCATTACCGCCTTGCATATTCATGTGGGCTCCCAGGTCACAAATCTCAAAGAAACAGTTGAAGGCATAAAAACCATTTATCGTATGGCCAAAGAAGCCAATCAGCTGATCGCCGATAGTAGAAATAGAAAACACCCTCCCATTTCAGTTATTAATATCGGAGGAGGAATTCCAGCCGGTAAAACAGACGCGGAAAACCAGAGAAATATGAGATTATATGCGACACTTCTTCAAGAAGAAATTCCCCAACTTTTTAAAGAATTTAAGGTCATTACTGAATTCGGCCAATGGATTCATCGACTGAATGGCATTAGTTTTTCACGAGTTGAATATGTTAGAAAGCTGGCTAAAGACAAAGAGATTGCATATATCCACTTAGGCGGTGACATGTTTCCGAGAGAAATCTATACCGACACAAATTATTTCCACTATGAAGTGTTGAAACCAAACCATAAACCACAAGAAGCCCCCCTTAAAACCTACAACATTGCCGGCCCTCTCTGTTATAATGGCGACTTCCTTGTTAAGGATATCAATTTACCCCAGATGCATGAAGGAGATATATTGGCGATCCATCATACCGGGGCAAATACCTTTGGATTATGGTCGAGGCATTGCAGCAGAAGCATTCCGAAATTCGTAACCGATATAGAAAAAGGGGAAGGGATCGATGTTTTAAGTGAACGAATACAGCCCTTTAATAACTTCTAAACGCCATTTGTGAAAAAAATTCTATATCTCTAAAATATATTTATTATTGAGGCTGCGGGTAGGCCTGAAACAATAAGATCATTTTGCAGCCAATTTTTGAAAGTATGAATGACCTCTATATCTTGAATAGATCTAAAAACAGAAAATATTTGATCTGTGTACCAAAATCGAAAAAAATCCGTTTAAATCTCTATAACCCGTCTAACCCAAAAGAATACCATGAACCCTATCAATAACACCGACAATTTAGACCTCAAAAAAGCCTTAAACCATTTAAATAAACTATTGGCTCCGGTAGAAAAGCAAGAAATGGATAAGGTCAAAAAACCAAAAAACCCTAATCTTCTTTTGATTGGAAATCCACGTATAGGAAGTACGTTATTTACCCAATGGGCGGCAGAGTTAGGCTCATTTTCTTATCCCTCCAATTTCCTATCACGATTTTACCGTGCTCCATACATCGGGGCTTTGATATATAATATTGTTACCAACCCGGAATATCGATATAAAAGTAAAATTCAAACGGAATACAAGAACGAATTCAATGATATCGACCCGGAAATTCATTATTCCTCCAATATTGGTAAAACATATGGGTTTATGCAGCCCCATGAATTTTGGTATTTTTGGAGAGATAACATGAAATTCCCGGAAATTCCTTTTTCTGAAGAAGAATTTTCAGAAAAATTTGACTTTGAAAGACTTAATCGAGAATTAGCCTTGATTCAAAAAGCCTTTGGAAAACCCTTTTTATTTAAAGGAAAAATTGCAAATTGGTATTTAAAAAGCTTGGAGCAGAAAGCAGGGAACTTTATCTACATCCATATGCATCGGGATCTTTTGGCCACTTCAAGATCCCTTTTAATGGCGCGAGAAAAAATTAAAGGCAATCAAGAAGAGTGGATTTCCTGGAAACCAAGGGAGTATCCCGAACTTATCAAAATGGATAAATATCACCAGGTAGCCGGTCAAATTTATTTCATCGAAAAAGAAGTTCTTTCTAAAAAAGAATTCCTGGGGAAGGCTTACATGAGTTTTTCGTATGAGGAATTCTGCGAAGATCCCAAAAGGATTTACCGACAAATAGGTGAAAAAATAAGAGCATTCAATCCTTCATACAATCTCCCCGAATATAAAGGAAAAAGAAAATTTAGTGCTTCCAAGCGTACTTCCAATGAAGACCGACCCCTAAAAAAGGCTCTTGACTATTTTACAGGAAAATATGGAGAATTGAAATTTTAAATACGCATTCCGTAAAAAAGCAGTATAAACAAAGAACGTGAAATACAGATAATAAAAATGCTGAAGTTTCTCCCTTTTAAGGGCGGGAAGGATGTTTATTATTTTTTATAAACAACTGATAACAAGAGTTTTATATGCAAAAAAGTAGAATTGATTATTAACAGATTATAAAAACCATGAAATGGATTCAACGAATTAGAAACACTCCGCCTACGGCACCCCTCTTTTTCAAAAAAGGGATCAATTCCCCTCCGGTAGAAGGGTGCCCGCAGGGCGGGGTGTCGATTTCCAAATAATAGGTATAAATTTATACTTGAAATATTAACTCCGAAACTTTTGTAAAAATGTACACAAAGGATTTCGAATCTTTATCGAGGCCCGTTCGGCTCACCGAGCAAGATTGGCCTGAGGGTTCTACCCAGTTTGTAAGCATTTCCTGCCTGACCTATAACCATGAGCACTATATCAAAGACGCCATTGAAAGTTTTTTGATGCAAAAAACCACTTTTCCGGTGAAGATTGTCGTATTTGAAGATTGCTCTACCGATAGCACAAAGGCCATTCTACAAGAATACGAAAAGAAATACCCGCAATTATTTGCGATGTATTATCAACCGGTTAATACTTACAAAAAGCCCATTCGAAGAAAAGCTAAAAAAATCAAAAACAAAGAGCGAGACAAGGCCAAGTATATCGCCCTTTGCGAAGGCGATGATTATTGGACAGATCCGCTGAAATTGCAGAAACAGGTTAATTACTTAGAAACCAATCCCGATTGTAGCCTATGCTATCATAAAACCCGGGTCAAAATGGCAGATGGTAGTCGTGAAGATTATTTCTTTGGTGCCAAAAACGTAAAAATCCCAATAAAATTCACATTAGAGGATTTTATAAAAACGAATAATGCGATGGGAATCCGAACGGTTTCGATGATGTTTAGAACACGAGCGATGGATAAAGAGCCTAAATGGAGGCAAAAGGCTCCCGTTGGGGATTTAGCCTTACAGCTCTATTTAGGAACAAAAGGGAAATACGGCTATCTTCCTGAAGAAATGGCCGTTTATAACCGGGGGAATCCCGGAGCCTGGAGTGCTAATAATCACTCGGTAGATTGGCGTATCAAACAAATCGAACAATTAAATAAAGTACATACCTTATTCGATGAAAACACCCGAGGGAAATACCATCATTTAATCAAAACCCGTAATAAACACTGGATCATCAGCCGAATTCAATACGTCCAAAGACACTTTGACCGTTCCGATCAATTTAAAATTATGCGAAAGTATTTTTCCTATATCCTCCCGGTTAATAAAACCAATGTATTACTTTGGATCCAATTCCTATTCGGCGATAAAGGGATGGAAAAACTTATCGGCTTAAAAAAGCGCATCATCTAATCCCAAAGCGAAAAACTGATTTACCGCCCTAATCCCACACAAAAAATGAAAATTATCCTGCATTTAGGAGCTCATAAAACAGCAACCAGTCACTTGCAATATAATCTCAACTTAAACAAGCAACAGCTTCAAAAGTCAGGCGTGAAATATTTTCGATTTTTTAATTATAAAGGACTTCGCAAAAAGGCCATAGCTCTTCGGAATGGCTTCGACAACGAGAAAACCGATATTCAAAAATTAACTACACAAATAAAAACCCTCATAAACCGGGAAATAGCAGGTTATAATGCCGCTATTATTTCGTATGAAGGCATTTTGGGAAATTTGAACCAATATCAAGAAGACACCATTTATCCCGATATTCAAAAAATCATTCCTTACTATAAAGAAATCTTTAAAGGCCACGACCTCACTCTTATCTTTGCTTCGCGGAATTATCACGACTTCCTGATTTCCAGCTATAAGTTTTGTTTAAAATACAATCATCTCCCCCTTTCGGTCAACCGCTACCTTCAAAACAAAGGTGGTTATGACGGCCGCTGGACGACGATTGTCGAGCACTTACACGAGGGGTTTAACAGTCCGATCTATTTTTTCACCTTCGAAGATTATAAACTCAAGGGAAAAACGATAATGAATGCAATCGTTCAATTGGCTGATCCCGATATCCATACAGACAATCTACAATTTACCACTAAAAAGAAGAATGTTTCCGGTCGCAAGACCGCGTTGGACTTCTATTACACTCTGAATATTTTTCTTAAAAAATGGCCCCGGTTTAAAGGGAAGGGAATAATTTACCGATGGTTGATTAACCATAAAACATTTTTTCAAACTCAATCGGGTCGCCAACTCCTCTGCTCTTATCAAAAAGAAAAGCCGGTTCCCATTAATGATTTTAAAAACTATTGGAAAGAAGTCGAAGTCTTAAAAGCTCAATATGGAATTCTTGAATCCCAATAACTTGTCGCTATTTTTAAAATCCATTACCTTTAGTACCGTTTATAAAAGTTTAATCTAAACAACATCATGAAAATTCTAATCATCGGCGGAGGCTCCTTTGGAACTGCCATGGCACACGAATTAGCTTCCAATCCGGATCACGAAATATATCTTTTATTTAAGGGGAAAAAAGCTGCAGAAGCCTTTAACCAAACCAAGATCAATGCCGATTATTTTCCTAACCGACTATTAGATCCTGCCATCACTGCCGCATCCGATTGGGAAATCGCCACTCAAGCTCAAGTTATTTTTATCGCCGTACCGGCCAAAAATGTGGAGGAGGTAACAATCTCCTTAAAACCGTATCTGAAACCTAAAACATTACTGGTCAACTTAGCCAAAGGGATTTTTGAAAACGGCCTAACCCTAGTCGAGTTTATGACAGAAACGCTGGATCATCCCAATACCGTAAGCCTGAAGGGACCAACTTTTGCTGCCGAAATGATTAATCGCCAAGCCAGTCTTCTCACCCTGGGGTTTACTCAGCCTGCGCAGGCTCACCTTATGAAAAAGGTCGTCGAGAAAACCAATGTTTATTTAGATTATACCACCGATATCCGCGGTGTGGAGCTCTTGAGTGCCTTAAAGAATATTTATGCCATCCTACTGGGAAATGTAGATGCCCGGTACAACTCTGCCAATACCCGATTTTTGATCCTGACCAAGGCTTTTTTAGAGATCAAACTAATCATTCGTCATTTTGGAGGAAAAAAAGAAACCGCTAATTTAGCCTGTGGGATTGGTGACATCAGTCTAACGGGACTCAACGACCTAAGCCGCAATCGCACACTGGGACTCCTTATCGGAAAAGGCTTTTACAATCCTGAAAGCCAGGGTAACTCTGTGGTTTTAGAAGGCTTTAAAACCTTAAGCCTGATTAAGTCTTTAATTCCTGCGCATTTGTATGATCGTCTCCCGCTATTACAGCAAATGATGGCTTTCTTTTTAGATCACAATACCGCCGGACTTCATCTGGACTTTGATAAAATCCTACAAAAACGCTATAAAACCGTGCTTACCTACGGTACTTTCGATCTTTTACACTTTGGCCACCTTGAAATCCTGCGGAAAGCCAAAGATTTGGGGGACGAACTTATTGTCGGACTCTCTACCGATGAATTTAATGAAATTAAAGGCAAGAAATGCAAGTTCCCCTTTGCGAAACGCAAGGAATTTTTGGAATCCCTGTCCTATGTCGATCAGGTTATTCCCGAAAACACTTGGGAACAAAAGGAACAGGATGTAAAAGATCACGAGGTGGATGTCTTTGTCATGGGAGATGATTGGAAAGGAAAATTCGACTTCCTCAAAGATTATTGTGAAGTCCATTATTTTCCGCGTACCAAAGGAATTTCAACAACACAGATTAAAAAACTACTAAAAAAGGCCGGTAAAAGTATGAACTTCCTGCAAAAAGCAAAAAATACTTAAATTGTACAAGGAGCTTATCAACACGCTATTAGTTTCTTCGTGCTTTTTTATACATTAAGAGCGCAAATACGTAATTTTTGTAAAGACGGATCGTTCTAAAGATAATGAAATGTAGCATGGAAAAGAAACCTTATAACTTTAATTTCTTAAATCACCCTGTTCCCATAACTGAACAAAAATGGCCTGAGGATACAATACCCTTGGTATCCACCTCAACGAATACCTACAATCAAGCTAATTATATAAGGGACTGTATTGAAGGGATTTTAATGCAAAAAACCACATTTCCGGTCCGTGTAGTAATTTTTGACGATGCTTCGACTGATGGTACCCGAGAAATTGTAAAAGAATACGAAAACAAGTACCCCAATCTTATTGCCGGCTTCTATCCTAAAAAAAATACGTACAAAAAACCTGAGCGTCGAGAGGCTGTAAAACCCCGTAATAAATTTCGCAACGTTTCAAAATATATTGCTTTCTGTGAAGGTGATGACTATTGGATCGATCCTTTAAAATTGCAGAAACAAGTTGATTTTATGGAGGCAAATCCGGACTGTAGTTTGTGCTCACATGAAACCAAAGTTATTTTTATGGATAACTCCGAAGAAGACTACATCATGAAAATCAAAGGAGTCCAAGAACCAACAAAATATACTGTTGATGAATACATACAAGGTAGAGCCTCCGGTTTTTGGACAGTATCACAAATCTTTAAAAAAGAGATTTTGACGGAGCTCCCAAACTGGTTTTATAAAGCACCATTCAGAGATTTACCTTTAAAATTAATTGCAGGAACACGAGGCAAAATGGGTTATATTCCGGAAACAATGTCTGTATATAGAAGAGCTATACCTAACTCTTGGAGTGCAATGCATCAAACCTTAGAGTGGAACCTTAAACATATCAGGGATCGAAATTATATTTACGATTCATTTGACAAATATACAAATTATGAATATCATGATTTAATAAAAGACACCAATAGAAATTGGGTGATTGACAATATCGGAAAGATACAAAATGAATATGGTCGAACGGTCCAGCCAAAGATTCTTTTTAAATACTTTAAATATCTCAATAAGTTAAATAAACCCACTATAGCTATCTGGCTAAAATACCTCTTGGGACCGAAAACTTTTAATAAATTTTTCGGGTAAATATATTGATGACAATCCCTCGACTCATCCCTACAACCTCTTTTTTTAGCCCGGTGCTAATCTATCTTAAAAACCGGGAAAGATGAATTCTCTGAAAAACGTAAAAAGTTACGCGATCAGTTTTTTACCTATCAGGATGATCAAAGTGCCAGACGATTAACGGAATATATCTTTAAAAAGAACTCAAAATAGTTCTTCCTTATAAGGGGCTTACCCCTCCGCAAAAGTAGATTCTGAATAAATCGCTCGTACCTCACAATTTTCCAGAATGACAGGAAAGTCGAATGTCATACCTACCAAAAAAACGAAATCGATAGTTTATATCTCAACCGAATAAATGAATAGCCAGGTTTATACAATCATTCCTGCGGCAACCGTTTCATTAGTATTGGGGTCGATTAAAATAATGCTTCCGGTCGTGCGGTTTTCAGCATAAGGATCAATAAACAACGGCCCGGAAGTACGCAACTTTACCTTGGCAATATCATTCATCTTCAGCCCGTTCCCCGAATCCTCCTTCCGGCTAAAGGTATTGATGTCAATCTTATGGATTACCTGTTTAATCATTGCCCGCTGCTCGTTGGCAGTATGGCGAATAATATATTTGGCCCGTGGCTGCGAAGGAGATTGATTCATCCAGCACAGCATTACATCGACTTCCTGAACGGCTTCCGGTTCATTATTTTCCCGTACGATCATATCGCCCCGACTGATATCAATATCGTCTTCAAGGGTAATTGCTACAGACATTGGGGTATAGGCCTCTTCGACCTCACGATCGCCTTTATTAATCGATTTTATAGTCGAATTAAATCCGGAAGGCAAAACCTTTATCCGGTCCCCCACCCGATAAATCCCTCCGGCAATACGCCCGGCATATCCTCGATAATCGGGAAACTCCTTGCTTTGTGGACGCAATACGGTTTGCACCGGAAAGCGGGCATTAATCTTATTATCATCGCTTCCTATAAAGACGGTCTCCAACGCATGTAGAAGTGTACCCCCTTTATACCAATTCATATTTTCAGAACGATGAACGACATTATCGCCTTCGAGGGCACTGATCGGGAAAAAACGAATATCGGCAATATCCAATTTGGAAGCCATACTTTCAAAATCACTCACAATCTCATCAAATCGTTCCTCCGAGAAATCCACTAAATCCATCTTATTAACACAAACCAGAACATGAGGAATATTAAGCAGAGAGGCGATAAAACTATGTCGCCGGGTTTGCTCCACGACCCCATTTCGGGCATCAATTAAAATCAGTGCTACATTAGCCGTCGAAGAACCGGTTACCATATTCCGGGTATATTCGATATGTCCCGGCGTATCGGCAATAATAAATTTCCGTTTGGGAGTAGTAAAATAACGATAGGCCACATCGATGGTAATTCCTTGTTCCCGCTCATCGCGTAATCCGTCGGTAAACAGGGCCAGATCGATTCCCGCATTTCCTTTTTTGGCACTTGTTTGGGTCACTGCGTCGAGCTGATCCTCATAAATGGATTTGGAATCGTACAAAAGGCGTCCGATAAGTGTGCTTTTCCCGTCATCCACACTTCCAGCAGTTGTAAATCGTAATAATTGATTGGATTCTATATTCATAATCATGATATTCAGTTGATAAGAAGTACTGTTTTTGAGTCCAGCTTATGCTTCAAATATACTTCTCATTCATTAGTTTTTGAAGCTGTTACTCTCGTTTTTCAGGATTAAACTTACTGTTGATTTTTAAAATCACTAAAAATAACCCTGTTTTTTACGATCCTCCATCGCTGTTTCCGATCGTTTATCATCGGCTCGGTTTCCTCTTTCGGTTTGCTTTAGGGCCGCTACCTCAGCAATAACTTTTTCAACCGTATCGGCCTCACTTTCAATCCCCCCCGTAATGGTGATATCTCCAAGGGTTCGAAAACGTACTTTTTTGGTCACAATCTCTTCGCCCTCCTCCAATTTCAAGAATTGAGAATCGGGCAGCCAGGTATTATTTCGCCAGACCACTTTTCGAACGTGTGCCAAATATAGGGAGGGTACTTCAATATTTTCTTTTAAGATATAATTCCAAACATCCATCTCCGTCCAATTGCTGATGGGAAAAGCTCTGAAGTGTTCCCCTTCAAACATTTTTCCATTCAATAAATTCCACAATTCCGGCCGCTGATTTTTGGGATCCCATTGCCCAAAATCATCCCGGTGAGAGAAAAAACGTTCCTTGGCCCGAGCCTTTTCTTCATCCCGTCGTGCACCGCCGATCGCGCAGTCGATATGATTCTCTTCAATCGCATCCAAAAGTGTGGTGATCTGCAAAGCATTCCGAGTGGCATTTTTTCCTTTCTCTTCAGCCACCCGTCCCTCGTCAATTGATTTTTGCACCGATCCGACAAGCAATTGTACGCCCAATTCTTTTACCAATCCATCGCGAAAAGCAATGGTTTCGGGAAAATTATGGCCGGTATCAACATGCAGCAACGGAAAAGGAATTTTGGACGGATAAAAAGCCTTACGCGCCAGATGCGTGACCAATAAAGAATCCTTTCCCCCCGAAAAGAGAATTACCGGATTATTAAATTGGGCGGCCACCTCCCGTAAAACATAAATAGCCTCTGCCTCTAACTCTTCGAGGTAATTTAAATAATAATGCGTCATCTCCACTTCTGTTTTTAAAAACGCAAAGATAAGGTATTTCTATGAGTCTCCAAGTTTGATTGGAAGAATGAGCGTCGAGTAAGAGATTTATCCTGCATTCTAAATAGCCCTTTATCAGTGCTAACAAAAAAGAGCTAACTTTATAGGGCAACTGTGAAATCTATGAATATAATGGGGAGTACGATCCCTGACTGCATTCTGGTAGGTAGCGGTCTTATCATCTAATTTGTGGAGTGATTTGTTCATTCCGATACGCAGTGAGGAATCTTACATTTGTAGTTTCAGAAGAGAAAA
>CAZBXQ010000011.1:0-64351 GCA_964495935.1 uncultured Flavobacteriaceae bacterium | reverse complement strand
CCATATCCTTTATTTATAGGCTCTAATATACGGCTTTTATCCGTATAGCTCAAAAATTATAAGTTGTCGGCGATGGTGCGAGTAATCAAATCGGTGAAAAAATCGGTGTAGGAAATACCGGCGGCTTTGATTTGCTGAGGGACAATACTCGCCGGGCTCATTCCGGGACAAGTGTTGATTTCCATAAAATGAGGCTTTCCGTTGTGATAGATGTATTCAGCGCGTGCAAATCCTTTTATCCGAAGGAGTTTAAATATACGGATAGACAGTTCCTGTAATTCTCGGGTCTGTTTCTTGCTGATTTCGGCCGGGGTGATTTCCTGTGACTTTCCTAAATACTTTGCTTCATAGTCAAAAAATTCATTTTCAGAAATGATCTCGGTAACGGGTAGAGCCCGGATTTTGCCCTTATATTGAATCACCCCTACATCCATTTCTCGCCCTTCCAGAAAGGATTCGATGATGACCTCATCATCTTCTTCGAGAGAATGGTATATTGCAGGTTTTAATTCTTCCCGGGTTTTGACTTTGGAGATACCAAAACTACTACCGCTGCGGTTGGCTTTTACGAAGCAGGGCAGCCCTACGATTTTTAGAATTTCTTCTTCATCCATTGGATCTCCCCGATGGAGAAAATAATTCCGAGCCGTAGGAATCCCGTAATCTTTGAGAACGCTGATGCAGTCCCGTTTGTTAAAAGTAAGTGCTGAAGCATAGAAATCACTGGCCGTTTGAGGAACACCAATAGTTTCCAGATAGCCTTGCAGTAGCCCATTTTCGCCGGGAGTCCCGTGAATCATATTAAAAACACAGTCAAAATGGACTTTATTGCCGTCTATAACCGCTGAAAAATCACCTTTATCAATGGGGTGTTTTGCCCCCGAATCATCTACAACGTACCATTCGTTTTTCAGGATATGAACTTTGAACACTTTAAATAAATCGGTGTCTAACTCCCGGCAAACAAAATTTCCACTTTGCAGGGAAATCTCATATTCACTGGAATAGCCTCCCATGACGACTGCAATATTGTTTTTCATACCGGATTAAAATTTAATGTGATACAGGTCCTTTTGTAGAATTGGAACAAAAATACATGGGTTTTTATATCTTTGTCCCATAATTATATGAAAACATGAATTTTTTCCGTTTCCTCGTTACAAAGACCTTTTGGATTCAGGTCGGTCTGGCCGTGGTAGTTAGTATCCTGTTTGTTTTTTTAGGCATGAAATGGTTGGAGCATGAGACCAATCACGGGGAGACCATTGCCGTCCCCGATCTTACCAGTTTGCAATTAGACGAGGTTGATCAACGCTTGAAAGAATTGGATCTGAGTCGAGTTGTTTTGGACTCTGCTAATTATAACCCGGATTATCCGCGCTATTCCGTAATAGAGCAGAATCCTGCTCCCGGGAAGAAGGTAAAAGAAGGCCGAAAAATATATTTAAAATTGAATCCGGCAGGCTATCCTAAAATTGAAATTCCGAATATGATTCGCCATACCAAGCGACAGGTTATTCCCATGTTGGGTGCTTTGGGATTTGAAATTGGAGAGATCACCTATAAACCCGATATCGCTAAAAATGCTGTTTTGGAATTGCGTGTAAACGGAAAAACCATCGAGCCGGGAGATAAGGTGATGAAAACCACAAAGATAGATCTTATTCTGGGAGATGGTGACCCCGACGGAGAGCACAAAAAGGACGAAGAGAAGGTTGATTCGTTAGCGATTTAGAACCCCAAAAAGCGTTGTAGGATGTGTGATGAAACCGATCGATTGCCGGAGCACGAGGAGCTGTATGAGCATTATCACTGTACCGCAGACCCAGGGCAGAAACCGTTGCGCGTTGATAAGTTCTTGATGAATTTTATTGAAAATGCGACTCGTAACAAAATTCAGCAGGCCGCATCCGATGGTCATATTCAGGTGAACGGCGAGGCCGTTAAAAAGAATTATAAGGTGAAGGCAGGAGATGAGGTGAAGGTCATGTTTGAACATCCTCCTTATGAATTCCTATTGGTTCCTGAAGATATTCCTTTGGATATTGTATATGAAGATGAGAGTCTTTTAGTGGTGAATAAATCGGCCGGGATGGTTGTTCATCCGGGACATGGAAATTATTCGGGCACCTTACTCAATGCTTTGGTCTATCATTTTGAAAATCTGCCTAAAAACTCGAGCGATAGACCCGGATTGGTTCATCGAATTGACAAAGATACCAGCGGATTACTGGTCGTTGCCAAAACCGAGCAGGCCATGACCCATTTGGCTAAACAATTTTTTGATCATTCCAGCAAACGAGAATATGTGGCATTGGTTTGGGGAGATTTTGAAGGTGATGAAGGTCGGATCGAAGGAAATATAGGCCGGCACCCTAAAAACAGGCTACAACAAACGGTTTTTGAAGAAGATGAAGAGAAGCGTGGAAAACCGGCCGTGACGCATTATAAGGTAATCGAACGTTTAGGATATGTGACACTGGTTTCTTGCCGGTTGGAAACCGGACGGACGCATCAAATTCGGGTTCATATGAAATATATCGGCCATACGCTGTTTAATGATGAACGTTATGGGGGAAACCGTATTCTTAAGGGAACCTCGTTTTCCAAATACCGACAGTTTGTAGATAATTGTTTTAAAATCCTGCCCCGCCAGGCTTTACATGCTAAGACTTTGGGTTTTGAGCATCCCCAAACAGGAGAATGGATGAGTTTTAGTTCTGAAATTCCGGGAGATATGCGAGCCTGTATTGAAAAATGGCGGAATTATGCCAAACACCGAACCCCGGAATAAAACCATTTTGCCGCTTTTTTAGAAAGCTTAAGGAGCCTGATTATCGAATCTACAATCGAGGATTGTGACTTGAATCACAATAAAGTCCAGGGCTTTAATCGTATCTTTGTCATACGATATAAACACTATAACCGAAAGACTATGTTTTTTAAACACATCTATGATGAGACCTTAGCGCAGGGAAGTTATATTATTGCTTGTCAGGCAACGGGAGAAGCGATGGTAATTGACGCGAAAAGGGATATTGATACCTATTTGGAGATCGCAAAACAAAAAAACCTGACGATTAAATATATCGCCGAGACGCATATTCATGCGGATTATTTAACGGGATCGAGAGAATTGGCTGCCGTTACCGGAGCCGCCATGTATTTATCGGAAGAAGGGGGAGCCGATTGGCTTTATGAATTTGCTCACGAACCTTTGCGGGACGGAGATGTGATTCGGGTAGGAAACCTCAAATTAGAGGTTATGCACACTCCCGGTCATACCCCCGAGAGTATTAGCTTCTTATTAACCGATACCCCGGCATCCGATAAACCGGTCATGGTTTTTACCGGTGATTTTGTATTTGTGGGTGATGTAGGGCGTCCGGATTTACTGGAAGAAGCGGCAGGGATTGAAGGCACTTCCCATGCGGGAGCCCAACAAATGTGGAATTCTCTAAAGCGTTTTAAGGAGTTGCCCGATTATGTACAGGTTTGGCCTGCTCATGGTGCGGGATCGGCATGTGGTAAGGCGTTGGGGGCGGTGCCGAGCTCTACCGTGGGATACGAAAAGTTACAAAACTGGGCCTTTCAATATGAAGATGAAGAAGAGTTTACGGAGTTGCTTTTGGAAGGTCAACCCGAGCCCCCGAAGTACTTTGCCAAAATGAAGCAATATAATAAGAGTGAAAGACGGTTGTTACCTCAGGTGCCTCAGTATCCAAAATTGTCAAAAGACCAATTTTTATCGGCGTATAAAAAGGGAATGACCCTAATCGATGCCCGAGAAAAGGAAGACTTTGCCGAGGGCTTCCTGCCTCAATCTATTAACATCGTAGGAAATAAATCTTTTTCTACCTGGGCGGGATGGGTACTGGACTATGATGAGCAGTTTATACTTGTTGCCGATGACAATCAAATGGAAGATTTGACCCGAAAGTTGATGCGAGTCGGTCTGGATAATGTCTATGGTTATTATACCGCTATTGAAAATTTGGGGATTCCTTTGGAAACAGCAGAAATTGTTGATTATCAAACCGTAAAAGAGGCGGTTGACCAAGACGATGTTCAAATTTTGGACGTTCGGGGCAAAGCCGAATATAAATTAAACCATATTCCCGGAGCCGATCATGTCTTTGTGGGAACCCTTCAGGATCATTTGGATAGCGTGAGCCCCGATAAACGCATTATCCTGCATTGTCAATCGGGAGTGCGGGCCACCGTGGCCTATTCCATTTTACGAAAGAATGGGTTTGACAAGGTTCAGAACTATTCTGCCGGGATGGCAGATTGGAATGCTAAGGCCACGAAGCAGTAGAATATTCCCTTGAAAAAAGGAAGAAAATAATAGGAAATCAGAAAGGGGAAAATGAATAATTTTGACGTACTTTCAGACGCCGGTAAAGCGTTATGCGATATCTTGAAGGGCGACCCTCTTGTGGTGGATGTTAGAACTCCAGAAGAATTTAGGCAGGGACACTATAAGGGGGCTGTGAATATCCCTTTACAAGAAATATCCCGTCATCGATGGGGAGCACATCAGCATCAAGATATTGTGGTTTACTGCCGGAGTGGATACCGTAGTGACCGGGCTAAAAAGATTTTACTGCAAAACGGATTTCCCTCCGTTTTAAACGGTGGAAATCAATCCACTCTGGAGAACCTATCAAAATCCTAAAGAACAGGGGGCCGACTTTCTCCCGAATAGTTGAAATTAAACTGATATAACGACCTTTCTAAGTCAGGATTACGGGTTGCCAGCTCGGCAACAAAGAAATAAAGCTCTTCGATTTCATGGGGTAAAAGTGATTTTATTGCTTTGTCAAGCTCTTTTGCAAATAAACTTGGGTCAAAGCTCACCTTTTCCAGGATTTCTTTAGTATAATTAAACATTGCTCTTGCCATAACGAGTTGTTTTTGCCTCCTCAATATACAAAATTGAACTCCTGTAAAGAAGGATCAACAACCACTTTAGGAATACTTTATCGTTTTTAATAAAGGGATGACTTTTACCGCTTGATGTTTAATTTATTAATCCAATTTATATAGTCTCGTTTATATCGATTATGCTGACTTAAATTTTTGGAAAATTTATGAAAGCCCGGCTTTTTGGGGTCGGCTACGAAAAAGTAAAAATCGTGTTTTTCATAATTGAGAACGGCATCAATAGAAGAGATGTCGGCCATGGCGATGGGACCCGGTGGTATGCCGGTGTGCAAATAGGTGTTATACGGGGAGTCGATTGCTAAATCTTTGTACAGTACGCGCTTGATGACGGTGGTGTCATAGTGCCCGTTTTGGTGTTTTAAAGCATAAATTACGGTAGGGTCGGCTTCCAACTTCATACCCTTATGGTAGCGATTCATATAGACTCCGGCTACTCTTGCCCGTTCCTCCGGTTGGACAGTCTCTTTTTGAACAACAGCAGCCAGGTTTTGGACTTCATTTGGGGTGAGTCCAATTTTCTCAGCCCGCTCAAGACGTTCCGCATTCCAGAACCTGTGGTATTCTTTTAGCATGCGATCCCGAAATCCCTGAGCGGAAGTATTCCAGTACAATTGATATTTATTCGGGATGTATAAATTAAGTGCTGTTTCCTTTGAGAAATTATTTTTTCTTAGGAAGTCTTCGTCGGTCATGGCAGTGATCAAGGCGATACTGTCGGCCTCAATTTGTCTCGAGATGCGATGAGCCAGTTTCGGCAATCGATCCTGATTGTTAAAAACTACGGAAACAGGAGTGTTTTTACTACGCAAGACTCCGATGATATCGTTGTTTGACATCCCGTTTTTCAAGATATACCGTCCCGGACGAGGATGATACTTTTTTTGTCGGGCGACGGCATCAAATTTATCAATGTCTTTAAGAAGAGAATCCAGTTGATGGCGCACATCGGCATACGAGTCGTCAGATCGAATATAAACCGAGATTTCGGCTTCTGGGAAAGCGGTGTTTGGGACTAAAAGGGTAGTGTAAACAAAATAACTGAAGGCCCCCATCACAACGAGTCCTAAAAGGGCAATGATTACTATAATGCGTTTGATATACATAAATCTATTTCTGCTTCAAATGGGACTCTGATTGTAGAATCCCGGTAAATACTTCTTTTGCAGGGCCACTGAGCCAAACTTCTGAAAAATGATCCTGATGCCGTTGAAAATGTACTTTTAATTTTCCTCCTACCGTTTTTAATTTGACCGTATTTTCTATGGTAGCGGGAATATGTCCTTGAATAGCAATGGCAATGGCAGTTGCAACAGCTCCCGTGCCACAGGATAGCGTTTCGGCCTCCACCCCGCGTTCATACGTTCGTAACAAGTGGAAGGGAGAATCCAATTGCACGAAATTGACATTAATCCCATTTTTTTCAAATTCGGAGCTATAACGTACCTCCCTGCCTGCTTGTGTGACATTTATATTTTTCAGGTCTTTTACAAAGGTGACGTAATGGGGTGATCCGGTATTTAAAATACAGGTGTTTTTAAAAGTTTTATAGCTTTTTACATCGCCAAGTTTTAAATCAATTTTATCGGGTAAATATCGGGCTTCGTGGATTCCGTCAACGGCTTCAAATTCGGTCTTATCAGCAATTATTCCCAGGGAATGGGCAAAATGAACCAGACATCGACCCCCGTTTCCACACATGGTTCCGGTGTTCCCGTCGGCATTATAATACACCATTTTAAAATCAACTTCGGGATTTTTTGGATTTTCGAGAAGAATAAGACCATCTGCACCAATGCCCAAGTGACGATGGCAAAGAAGGGCGATATAATCCCGTTCTTTTGTAAAAGTGAGAGAGCGATTATCAATCAGTATAAAATCGTTTCCCGTACCGTGATATTTTGTAAACTTTTGCATTAATCGTGATCCATTGGGGGTTATAAAATAGGTATTGACCGGAGTTAAAAAATAACGTTATTTAAACTTTTAAATCTCTCTATGGATTCTTGAAAACCTCCATTTATGGGGCTGAAGTCCAATTCTATAGGCCTTCCATCTCCCCCGATTACAATCACGGGCAATTTTTTCATGCACTTCAATTCAAGAATTGCAACTCTCTTTCTGAACCTGCCGACAGGTACGGCTTGATTCAGAATCTCAGATCCCCTAAAATTTATTTTTTGCCGTCGTCATTAGACGATGGATACGGGATCTCCTATTTTTAGGCGTTAGCCACATTTCTTGTCTGCTCCGATTAACGACTATTTTGTAACCAACGGATCGTCAACTAAAAAGTTTGAATCACTTGCCCAAGTGTTTTGTTTTTTCAGGCAAAGATACAAATATTGAGCTTTGAAAGTACCTTTTTTTGTAGGAAGTAAAGCTTTTCAAAGAGCAAATTGTGATGTGCTGCATTCTTGTCGATCCCCCGGTAGGCAAATAATGTAACTGAAGTTTCAGAGATGTTCTGATCTACTGAATTCAATACGGCTTATTGGAATGAACGTACACAATATTGGTTTTTAATAGGTTACAAAAACCATGAAATGGATTCAACGAATTAGAAACACCCCGCCTACGGTACCCCTTTTTAAAAAAGAGGGGAATGGATACACGATTCAATGAAATTGAGTTAGAGTAAAAAAGCAAATAAGCCTAATTCCCCTCTGGGTGGGGTGTCGATTTCCCAATAAGAGGCATAAATTTATACTTGAAGTATTAACTCCGAAACTTGTAATATAATACGGTTCTATAAACAGGCTAATATCGCTTACGTAAAGTAATAAGGTTTTCCACCATTCTCCGGTTTGCCTTATTAGCTTGGGAATCACTTGGAAACAAGAAAATCACCCTATTACCATATTCTGAAGGGCGGTTTTGGGTGAAAGCGAAAATGCTTTCTTTCCTAAAATATCAAGTGCTCATACCATTTATAATCTGTTGATAATCTTTATTTTTACGCCCTGATACCCGGGAATCGACTCAGATTAACTTATGATTTAAAAACCGTTTTTAAATCAATTTCAACGATTTTTTTAATTGTAATAATGACAGAAACGACATCCCTGATTCAAGATGACCTGAAAATCGATATCGAAAATGTCTTTTAGAATCTGGGGTTTGATAATTTCATCGGTAGTTCCAAAATATTTCACTTTTCCTTCCTTGAGTGCTGCGATATAATCTGAATATTGAGAGGCGATATTAATGTCGTGTACAATGAGAATTACGGTTTTGCCATGTTGGTGAGCAAAAGAGCGCAGCGTTTTCATAATTTGAACGGAATATTTCATGTCCAGATTGTTCAACGGTTCATCGAGTAGAATGTATTCGGTGTCTTGCGCGAGAATCATAGCCAGATAGGCCCGTTGCCGTTGCCCTCCACTCAATTCGTCTAAATATTTTGTAGCAATATGCTGAAGCTCCATATACTCCATGGCTTGGGAAATCATTTTTTTGTCCTCTTCAGTTAATCGTTTGCCACGGGTATAGGGGAAACGCCCAAAACCGACGAGCTCTTCTACTTGTAGTCGGATATGGGTGTAGTTGGATTGACGCAAGAAGGAAACTTGGGTCGCGTACTCCTTATGGGTAATATGTTTGATATCCCGATTGGCAACAAAAACTTTTCCGGAATCCATGTCATGGAGTTTACTCACCACACTTAAGAGGGTGCTTTTTCCGGCCCCATTCCCGCCAATGAGGGAAGTTATTTTTCCCTCCGGGAAATCAACGCTTAACCCGCTTAAGACATTGAGACTACCGTAATTTTTCCAAATGTTTTTAATAGCAATCATAGTCGGCGTGATTTTAAAAGTAGGAGGATGAAATAAACTCCTCCCACAAAGTTGATGAGAATACTGATGGTTGTATTCATGTTAAAAACGTGTTCCACCAAATATTGCCCTCCTATAACGAGAATGATCCCCAATAAACAGGCTCCCAGGATCGTATGCCCGTGGCGATAGGAAGGGATAAATTCATAACTTAAGTTGGCTATCAGAATTCCTAAAAATGTGATGGGGCCCACTAATGCTGTAGAGATGGAAACTTGAATGGCAATGAGCAGTAAACTAAGCTGTACCAGCCGTTTGTAATCGATCCCCAGGTTAATCGCTTGTTCTTTACCCAATAACAGAACATCGAGTTGGTGCAGGATACGGGTGCCGATAAGTAGGGTAATGACCAGGGCGATTGCCGAGATCCCCAAGAGATTGGTGTTGATATGATTGAAACTGGCAAAGAGATAGCGATGAACAATATGGAACTCATTGGGGTCAATAATAAGTTCCAAAAAGGAGGTCATGCTTTTAAAAATGGCCCCCAGAATAAGCCCCACCAACAGTAGAAAATAAACATGAATTTTTCCTTTTCTAAATAAAACGAGGTATACAATCAAGGCAAACCCAAACATGAGAAGCGTGGAGAATAAAAAATTGGTGCGCTGTTGAATAACCTGATAAGTCTGGTCTCCATATAGATATACAAGGAAGGCTTGGAAGAGAATAAAGACGGCTTCAAATCCCATAATAGACGGGGTAAGAATACGGTTACTGGTAATAGTTTGAAAAACCACAGAAGAATAACCGATGCTACAGGCGATAAGTACCATAGCCGAAACTTTGACAAATCGCCTGGGGAGTACATAATCCGGATTTGTGCCGACTACCGTAAACATATATAAAAGTATAACCGCTACGGTAAAACCGCATAGAATCAGAATTCGTTTTTTAAGCATATCGAATTCGTTTGCGGATCAAAATTAAAAATATAACCCCTCCAACGATACTGATAGTCAAACCAATAGGGATTTCGAAGGGATAAATCAAAACGCGTCCCATAATATCGCAGAAGAGGAGTAAAATGGCTCCAAGAAGGGCCGTATAAGGAAGTGATTTTTTTAAATTATCCCCATAAAATAAACTTACAATATTGGGGACGACGAGCCCCAAAAAAGGGATTGACCCGGCTGTTATCATAACGGCACTCACTGTGAGTGAAATGCTGATCAGGCCAATTAACACCAAGGCGTTATAGTTGATCCCCAGGCTTCGTGCCGTTTCTTCTCCCAATCCCAGTGCCGTCAATTTATGGGCATAAAGATAGGTAAGGATAACGGCCGGCAAACTGATATATATGAGCTCATAGTTCCCTTGTAGTACTTTTGAAAAATCTCCAATCAGCCAGGTTTCCATATTCTGTATAATATCAAACCGATAACCGAAGAAAGTACCGATGGCAGCCAGTACGTTTCCAAACATAATCCCCAATAAAGGAATATAGATAATGCTGCGTTGCTTGACGTGTTTTAGCATTTGCATAAAGACCAAACTGGCCAGCATGGTGAAGAGGAAAGCAAACCCCATTTGATAAAAACCGGAAACGCCGGGCAAGAGGATAAAACTGATTAAGATTCCGAGTTTGGCAGCATCCAGAGTTCCTGCTGTGGTTGGCGAGACAAATTTATTGAGGGATATTTGCTGCATAATTAAACCACTGACACTTAGGCCGACTCCAGACAGAACCAGAGCAATTGTTCGGGGAACCCGACTGATTGTAAATACCTGGACACCGGTTTCTAACCAATTTTGGTAGTTCAGCCAATGGATTTGCTTTACTCCCGTCCCTAAGGAAATAATTACCAATAGGGCAAAGAGAGCGATCAGCAAGAATTTGCGCATCGGATATACTTATTTAGACTGAATTGAAACAGTGCAAACATAGACATTCGTATAATTTTGCACAAGAGTTTCAGATTTTATATGATTGGAGAAAGGGCTCTGAGATCTTGACCTAATAATGGTATGCATTTTGAGGTTAAATATCCGTTAAACTGATTTAAACGAGGGAATAGGTCAATTAATTTTACATTATCATTGATAAAATCTTAAAAACATAAATTAATATGAAAAAATTAATAACTCTTGTTTTTGCTTCAATATTAGGTGGTGTTTTAGCACTTGGTGGATATTGGTATTTTTTTGACACCACAATGCGGGATGCCGATTATGTACAGGGAACCTCGGTTCGGAATTCCCATAATTCGGGAGTAACTCCAAAATTGGTGATTCAGGATTCGAATGATGGCTTTGCCGCCAATCCCGATTTTACGAGGGCTGCCGAAAAAACGGTGCACGCCGTGGTACACGTTGCAAATGTGGAAATCAGGAATTCTCCAAGAAGTTTTTTAGATTATTTAAACGGCAACCGCGGGGGGAAATATGTTCGCGGTATTGGCTCGGGTGTCATTATTACCCCCGATGGATATATCGTGACGAATAATCATGTCATTGAGGGAGCGAGTGAATTGGAAGTCACGTTGAATAATAATAAAACCTATAAAGCCAAGGTTGTGGGATCGGTGCCGCGAGAGGACATCGCTTTAATCAAGATTGACGAGAAGGATTTAGACTATCTGCCTTTTGGCGACAGTGATAGTGCCAAGGTCGGGCAGTGGGTGTTGGCCGTAGGGAATCCCTTTAACCTGACCTCTACGGTTACAGCCGGGATTATAAGTGCTAAAGGACGAAATCTGGATGAGGGCGGCACTACCATGCAGTCGTTTATACAAACGGATGCTGCCGTTAATCCCGGAAATAGCGGTGGTGCTTTGGTGAATACCAATGGAGAATTGATCGGTATCAATACGGCTATTACCTCCCGAACGGGAAGTTATATAGGGTATAGTTTTGCTATTCCGAGTAATAATGCCCGTAAGATTGTTGAAGATTTGATGGAGTATGGGAATGTCAAACAGGCGATTCTCGGTATCATGGGAAATACCATTAGTGCAGATCGAGCAAGAGAAGAAGGTATCTCGATTTCGCAGGGGGTCTATATTGCTTCTTCTTCTGATGGGGCTAAGGATGCCGGATTGAGGCATGGCGATATTATTACCCGTATTGATCAGAAAAATGTAAGGAAAATGTCCGATTTGTCGGCTTATATCAAAACAAAACGCCCGGGAGACGAGGTGAAAGTAGAATATTACCGGGGCAAGAAAAAGAACGAGGCTACCGTTAAGCTAACCGAATATGAGAGTTATGTGATGGTTCTTGGCGATGCTAATCTTGAAGTGATAAACGCCGATCCGGCCTATCTCCATAAATTTAGGGCCAAAAGGGGAGTAAGGATCGCTCAGACCACATCCAGTGTTTTGCGAATCCCTCAAGATTATTTTATTATCGTGGGGATTGACGGGCAAACCGTAGGGAGCGTTAAAGAGGTGGAACGTATAATGAAGAAGAAGAGTCTTGGCGAGAGTACGAGAGTCACTTTTCAGGCGCGAAACGGATCTCGGGAAACGGTCGTTTTCTAAATTTATTCGGCTGTATTTTGAAAGGGCTTGTGACCTCCTTATGAAGGCTGGTGAAAGGCTTTTTAAGGCGGGCGAGAACCCTTTACAAGGGTGCTGAAGGATTAATTGTCGGTGTAACAATGATAGAAAAACGGTTTCAGGAAAGAGTCTTTTCGTGAATAAAACAGGCTGATTTTAAACCATTTTAAGCTTGGGTTTTGTTTTTCAGAAAAATGGAATTGTGTATGTTTGCGAAGTCACATAAACTAAACTCATTGTTATGTCTTCCCCCAACCAATTTAAAAAAGAACTTGATAATCAGGTAGATAGAAGTAGAGAGGCCGTTGCTCTTATTAAAATCGTCAGTGATTTATGGTATGACAAATCCGTCGAGCTGGTTTTTTTTAGAAACAAGTTGTTGAATCTCAGTGTGAGTGAAATTCTGGATCTTCATCATTATGCCGCGGAATTTGTAAATAAACCAATTTCTGTATTCGATTTGGTAGATATTGCCAAAGGGATTCAGAATCTGAATTTGCCACCGGCCAAAATTGATGTCGGGAAGTTGACCCATGAATTTTTATTGCAAAATGAAAACGATGCTTATTATTTTGTAGCGCATAAATTTGCGCAGGTAAAATCCTTTAATCACATCGTTCCCAAAGATGTTATCCTCTATGGTTTTGGCCGCATCGGGCGTCTTTTGGCACGGGAATTAATGACGGGGATCGGCCAGGGCACACAGTTGCGCTTGCGAGCCATTGTTACCCGCGGGTCGATCAACCGAACTATTTTGGAGAAGCGCGCCGCTTTGTTGCGCCGCGATTCGATTCATCGACATTTTCCGGGAACGGTTACCGTGGATGTTAAAAACAAAGCATTGATTATAAATGGGACTACCGTTTTTGTCATTTCTGCTAATAATCCACAAGATATCGACTATACCCGATACGGGATTCGAGATGCATTGATATTAGATAACACGGGAGCCTATAGAACAAAAGAGGCCTTGGGTCGTCACTTAAAGGCTAAAGGAGCTTCTAAAGTATTGCTGACAGCCCCCGGGAAAAAGGGCGTGCCCAATATCGTATATGGCGTTAATCAAAAGAATTATGATCCGGATAAAATTGATATTTTTTCGGCGGCCTCCTGTACAACTAATGCCATTACTCCGGTATTAAAAATAATAGAGGAGCGTTTGGGAATCGAATACGGACATTTGGAGACTATTCATGCCTACACCAACGATCAGAATTTGGTGGATAATATTCATAAAAAATACAGGCGTGGACGGGCAGCAGCCTTAAATATGGTGATTACCGAGACCGGTGCAGGAAGTGCAGTTGCCGAGGCTTATCCGGCCCTGCAAGGGAAATTATCCTCGAATGCGATACGGGTACCGGTGCCCAATGGTTCACTGGCAATACTTAATCTTAACTTAAAAAAGACTACCCGTGAAAAAGAAGTCAATACTATTGTCAAAAAATATGCGTTAGAAGGAGAGTTAGTGAATCAAATTAAATTTTCTGCGGATGATGAATTGGTTTCCTCCGATATCGTGGGTTCCTCTGCTCCGGCTATTTTTGACAGTAAAGCAACGAAGGTTGCCAATGAGGGGCGCAATGTCGTTTTGTATGTTTGGTATGACAATGAATACGGTTATAGCCACCAGGTCATACGATTGGCAAAATACATTGCCAAAGTAAGAAGATTCACCTACTACTAATACTCTTCGCAAGCGGAAGAAGTACAATAATAATTAAATTGAAATAAGCGAATGAAAAGAATTGTTTTCACGATCGTGTTGGGCGCACTTATGGTTTTTAACCTCGCTGCTCAAACCTCTATAACCTCGAGAGATACGGTACCCGGGAATTCAAAATCGGTGGCCGAGACCGTTGATGATGCGTTTAGTAAGTTGTTGAAGGAGTCTAATAACTTCAAGTCGTATAAGGTGGTTAAAATGAACGCTATTCAAGGGTTGCAGAGCAATACAAAAAGACAAATTGGAGAGCTGGAGTCAACTATTGCCGAGCTTAATGCTGAAATCTCAAGCCTGCAGGAGCAGGTCGATCAATCCAAAAAGGAATTGCAGGAGACCAATGCGGCACTGGAGAAGGCCGAACTGAGTAAGGATCAATTTTCCTTTTTGGGTATCCGGACAATGAAAACCACCTATCAGGTGATTGTTATTTTAATTATTGTAATACTCCTGGTTTTACTTATTGCTTTTATCGGTAAATTCAGAGCGAGCAACAAGGGGACGGTGAAGGCCCGAAAAGATTTGAAAGACCTTCAGGATAACTATGATGAATACCGGCGCAAAGCCCTTGAGACCCAGCAAAAATTAGGTCGTCAGCTCCAGGATGAACGCAATAGAAATGCAGCTAAATAACGGGGCATAAGTAATGATTGCCCGGTAAAAAACTCCCTTTTGTGATGCGAATCGATATTATCTCTGCCGTACCGGATTTATTGCGAAGCCCGTTTGAGTCCTCGATATTGGGGCGGGCGATTAAAAAAGGATTGGTAGAAGTAGTGATTCATAATTTACGGGATTATGCGCATGATAATTATAAAAATATTGATGATTACCAATATGGAGGAGGGGCCGGAATGGTGATGATGATTGAGCCGATTGATGAATGTATTACCGGATTGCAATCAGAACGCGATTATGAAGAGGTTATTTATATGACGCCGGATGGGGATCAATTCTCTCAAAAAATGGCCAATCAGCTTTCCCTGAAGAATAACCTCATTATTTTATGCGGGCATTACAAAGGGGTGGATCAACGCGTACGGGACCATTTTATTACGCGGGAGATTTCAATTGGAGATTATGTTTTATCGGGAGGAGAATTGGGCGCTGCCGTAGTTTGTGATGCGATTATTCGATTACTTCCTGAAGCATTGGGAGATGAGACTTCGGCATTGACCGATTCTTTTCAGGACGATATTTTAGCTCCGCCGATTTACACCCGGCCGGCCCGGTATAAGGGTTGGAAGGTTCCCGAGGTACTGCGAAGCGGAAATTTTAAAAAGATAGAAGCTTGGCGGGAAGAAGAAGCCCTGAAACGAACGCGAGAAAGACGTCCGGATTTGCTAAAAGATTAGCCGAAAAAACTTGTTTAAATAAAATTAATATTTAATTTTGCAGCCGCGCAATACCAACCGCTGGCGAAAGTCGTGAATGTTGTTCTTGCAAATGTAAAAAATATTGTTATGGCATCGATTTTAAAATACGTTGAAGACAAGTACATCAAGAAGAATGATTTCCCCGATTTTTTTCCGGGAGATACGATTACGGCTTATTACAGAATTACCGAAGGGGATAAATCCAGAACGCAGTTCTTTAGAGGAGTAGTTCTTCAAATTAGAGGGGAAGGTGCTACAAAAACGTTTACTCTTCGCAAAATGAGTGGAACCGTAGGCGTAGAAAGAATTTTCCCAATTAACCTTCCCGCACTGGAGAAAATTGTAGTCAATAAAAGAGGGAAAGTTTCCCAATCTCGGATTTTCTATTTTAGAGAATTGCACGGTAAAAAGGCGAGAATTAAAGATAAATTATAGGAGACGGATTACCGGTATAAAGCCCGACAAAAACAGAACGCAATCTTTTGAGGTTGCGTTTTTATTTTTGGGAATATATAAGAGATAAGGTGGTTTTGTCGTGTGCGTAGAGGATTTTACACTCCTTTTTAGTTCTACTGTGAAGCCTCTTAAAATACAGTTTGGGTTTTTAACGATTACTTCGATTCATAACATCATTTTTAACGCGTTTTAGCACTTTTTTGAACCCGTGACGAAGGGGTTTCCAATATGATTTTTGACGGTAGTTTTTTGAAGATCGGAAAAAGCAAGAGGATACCTGATAACTTGGGAAATACGAGGCTAATCTTCGCTCTTAGGAATGGATCTCGGATTATTTTTCTTCTTTATTTCGTAATTTAGAATAAAAATAAATTGGAAATACGCAGTAATTATGTTAAAATGCAAATTAAAATATAAACAACCCGTAAAACTTGGGAGTTTTGTAAGATTCCATATATTTGCCGCCTAAAGGTTTCATTATGAGAAAGTTTTCGTTATTAAGTATTTTATTGTTTGGTTTTTATTGGGTTTCTGCCCAAGATTCTGTTCCCGCCGACGATAATTTAATTCCGGATGATTCTATCTCCGGAACGATTGATGCCGATCAGGGAACCGGCTCGTTGGAAATCCCTCGAAATGAAGTAAATTACAATATTCTCAATACCTTATTGGTGGCTTCTGCAGAGGTGGGATATGAGTATTTTATTGATTATGATCAATCGATAGGCGCCCGGGTAATGATTAATGACCGGCCCAGTTATCGCAGTGAGGATCATGGACGTAAATTTAAAACCAACAGTGTAAGTATTGATTATAGTTATTATTTTGGAAGGGAAAACCCGGGTTCCGAGTTTTATGTTCAACCATTTGTAAAATATCGCTTTGGGGACTTCGAAGAATATCAGGATGATCAAAAAGTAAAAACGGATATGAACGACTTTATGGTCGGGATTGGTGCCGGATATATTTGGAACTTTTCAAACAGTTTTGTCATCGGACCTTTCGTTAATGTGGCCCGCGGTTTCAGCAGTGAGGTAAAAGATCGATTCAGTGCCATGGAATTTAATGCCGGAGTAAACCTGGGGTATCGGTTTTAGCCGGGTTTTAAAAGGATTGAGCCGGCTGTTTTTAATTGGGGTTTGGGGTTCTTTTGGATTTATATATTTCTTGAAAAGAGTTCATCAGAATCACAGGATTAAATATAATCCTAATGAAAGAGAAAGCATTTGATAAAACTGATTAGGCCATAAAATGGGATGGCGTTCATTTTTTTTAGAGAAGCACCCTGCTCTCCCATGAAATATCGTTGTACCCAAGATTTTGTCAAAATGTAAATTTGCGCTGTTAGAATATATTGCAGTAGTGTTAGAGAGGAATCGATAGAATGTCATTAAAATGCTATTTTTAAGGGAAGCAAAATAAGAGTGAATCTAATTTTAAAAGGGGTTGATAAAAGGGATTGAGAAATCAAACCGATATTAAATCTATTTTACAATATTTTATGTTTTATACCGTTTTTATTGCAGTAAATGGTGTAGTTATAGAATGAAATCTTAATTTTAATTAAAAATCAAAAGGGTATGAAGTTTAAATTACTATTTCTCGCTTTAGCTGTCGGCGTTTTTACGAAGATGACGGCACAGGTAGAAGATGTTAGCTTTTTTGTTACACCTACCGCAAGTTATAACTGGTTTGATAGTAAGACCACGATTGAGGATGGTGCCATGTATGGGCTCCAGGCCGGATTTGGGTTTGGAAAAGGTGTTGAGATTCGGGGGCTTTTTGAGCAAACCTCCGATTTAGGCCAAGATTTTAGTAAATATACTAAGGATGCCGAAGATTTGGGACTTGATTTTGGTCTGAATAACCGCGATGTAAGAGTACGAAGAGTGGGGGGCGAATTTAAGTTCAATATTCCTTCGGGAACGCTGGCTCCGTATATTGTAGTGGGAACGGGATTGCAGTCTTATAAGCGTAAGTTTGAAGATTTGACGCTCAAATCTGAAAATTTATACGGATCCGCAGGGTTGGGACTCAAATTTAAAATTACCAATCGGCTTACCTTTAATGTTGAAGGACGTTTGTTTGGGTATAATATGAAACCCAGCACCATGTTGGCGAATCCCGATTTAAGTGCCGATGATCCGGTAGATGAATTTAAGAGCTGGCTGGAAGGACAAGAGAAAGAAACCATGTTTAACTACGCCGTTAATGCCGGGTTGCAGTTATACCTCGGGGGAACGAATGACAGTAAATTAACCTCCCTTGATCGTGCTTATCGTAAACGATTTTCCGGGGGGTTGTCAGATTTCAAAGTGACTTTGGCACCGCTGGGAGCGTATGTGGACTTTGATGGCGGATCGGCTTTCCGAGACACCTATTTATTAGGAGGTGAACTGGGCGTCGATTTTACGGATTTTGTTGGATTACGGGCCTATTACTTACAATCTACCGAAGATGAAAAAGTGAGTTTTGATTTTGACAAGCTGGCCATGTATGGTGCCGATTTTGTGGGACGGCTCAATATTGCCCGGGGAATTGTTCCTTATATTACCGTGGGCGGTGGATACATTGATGTGAGTGACGATTATATTGGACAAGGATATGTGACTGAGCTCTCTTCGAAGTATTATGCTAAGGGAGGGATTGGTTTGGATATTCCTTTGGGGAAACGAGTTGACCTTTTTGGTGCGGCCAATATCCTCTATACGACAGAAAGTGATAATTCTGATGTGGCCGGAATCGAAAACACAGATCAGTTGCGCAATCATGCGATGTATAATGTCGGGTTCCGCATCAAGTTGAGCAAATCGGTGGATACCGATAAAGAATTAGATCGTACATTCAACAGGCGTTTTGATCCTGAACGACAGAAATTTGAAAGAGAAATCGGTGAAAGAGATCAACGACTTGCCGAATATCAGGATCGTATAGACGATCTCGAAGAAGAGCTTAAAGAAGCTTTTGCCGATAATGATGAAGAGCGCGCTGTGGAAATCATGAAAGAGAAGAAATCTCTTGAAGAAGAAATGCAAAATGGAGATTCATCGGCTGATGACCCCATTATTCGTATGAGTCCGGCAGAATTGGAGAGCTTGATCGACAAAGTGATGAATGATGAGCAAGAGGAAGATAAGAATTCGGTCGAGAATCGCCTGGATCGATTGGAGCAACTTCTGCTGCGCATGAATGAAAACCGATCGGGGCAAAGTAATGTCGTACCCAACTCCCAATCGACGGTTCAGGACATCGATTCGATAACTGCCAAAAGAGCCGGAAAGAGTTCTGCTAATGATCGTTTAATCGAAGAAATCAGTAAACTTCAACAACGTCTTAACGAGCAGGATAATACAATTTCCGAATTACGGAATAAACAAAATAACGCTTCTTCTGATTCTAACAGAACTGTCGAAATACGCAGAGATTCTGATCGACGCAGGACGGCCGATGATTATTCCAGTGCCTCCGGTTTTAATTTTAGCAGAGGGATGGCCGTTTTTGTAGGCCCCAGCTTTGGCGATGCGACCAATATCAATATCGGGCTCCGAAGCTACCATACTTTTAGTAATTCATCGATTATGTTTAGCCCGGAATTTTATGTGGGGCTGGGAAGTAAATTTGCTTTTGGAGTTAATGCTAATGGTTTATTGCCCATTTCTATCAACAGTGATTTTACCCCGTATGTGGGAGCCGGAATCGGGTTGAATTACATTAACAGCAAGTTGAGATTTGCCCCTAACTTTATCGCGGGAGTTTCGAAAAAAGTGGGAAAATCAAGTGTATTCTTAGAATACACGGCAAGAGGTGCTTTTAAGAATAACCAAATTGCTTTAGGATACCGGTTTAAATTCTAAAAGAGCGTTTTAATCCTAATTCATGTATTCTTAATTTCTTAAATGATAATGTGATATGAAGTTATATTTAAAATATCTAACCGTAGCCTTGGGGGCCGTTCTATTTATAATGGATGGTGCCTTTGCTCAGGAAGAAAAGGACACCAAAAGTGGTGAGATCGTGATGCACCAATCCGAATTGGATAGTCTTTTGAATAAGATTAAACGGTATAAACAAAAGCAACGCGACAAGGAAAGAAAGGCCCAAAAAGCCCTGTCCAAAGCCCGATATGACTCGATTATGGGGTATTCGGGAGGTTCTCAACGCCCCGAAACAGCTTCTCGGGGAGCTGCCTATCCCGGTTCAAGTTATTATAACGATGAGCGAATTTTTAATGAGTTTGCCCGTTTAAATAATCGAATCGATTGGATGATTCTCAATATGAACGGCGGTAGAGCGCAGTTTCGATCGGGCAATTCACAAGGCGGGAATGGCCAGCCTAATGTGATTTATTTCGATTCTGACCGCGATGATGATACCCCTCCTTTTTCTCCGGGTATGCTGGGATTACAAGACCAGGAAAAAGGAGCCAATACAGCGACGGAAAACCAAAAGACCATAATTGAAAAACAACAGCCTGATGACCGTGCTTTGAAAGAAGCCGAATCGAAGTCTTCGGATTTGGAAAATCGACTTGCTGAAATGAATGAAAAGGCCAGGGTTCTGAATAAATTACAGGAAACTACCGGAAGCGATGAATATCAGGAAGAATTATCCGGACTTAACTCCGAGATTGAAGAATTGAAAAACGAACTGGCTGAAAGTAAAAGACAAGCCGAAGAAGAGCGAGAGCGATTAGCTTCCCAAAAAAATGCTTTAAAAGCACTCCGAGCGCAGACTTTCAGTATTCATTTTGCCAATAATTCTACGCAATTATCGGGTGCTGATAAGAAAGCGATAAAAGACTTGGCCGAAAAGGTTAAAGATAAGGAGGATGTCACTGTCATTCTTCATGGGTATGCGAGTAAATCGGGGAACGCATATTATAATGAACAACTTTCTTATAAACGGGCCAATCAGGTGCGACAGGTGTTTCGGGAGGCCGGTGTACAATCCCGAGATATTGTGATTATGCCCCATGGTGTTGATGAGAACGGTGATGCTGAAGCAGCGCGAAGAGTGGATATTGAGCTATCGGCGTACTAAGCACAATGATAGTTAATGGGGGTAACCCCTATTATGTAAAAAATGACGTAGCTGTCTTATAACCTTTTTGGGGAGTGATTTATCGTTTCCCGGTAGCTGTCTTATAACCTCATTTTTAGAATAATTTGTTATTCTGATAAAGGAGGAATCTGCTATCTATCAGATGCTTGAAATTTATCACTGCGTTCGATGATAGTTATATGAGAGGATACCTACGAACAAAGTAAATCCCCTTTTTTAGGATGTAGGGGGGCATTTTTTAAAATCCTTATCTTGGCTATGGGCGGGGAATGATTACTTTGAAATGGCACTTTCGAGACACTTAGGCTGCTTTTACTTGATGGGATTGAAAGGGGGAAAATCCACCTCGTTTTACTTAGTAGTGTTTCATAGAAAACAGCTTCTAAAAACCCTTTATAGTTTTTATAGGGTGCTTAAGTCTTTTTTTAAAACAGGTACTTCTTCAACCGATTTGTTGGCGAGTTGTCCGCAGGCGGCGTCGATATCCCGTCCGCGAGAACGCCTTACCGTTACCGTTATTCCGGCCTTTTCCAAAGCCGTTTGATAGCGATCTGTGACTTCCGGTTCGGCTTGTTGAAAACGCGGATCTCCAATGGGATTATATTCAATAACATTGACCTTGCAAGGTACGGCCAGACAGTACTGTACCAGAGCCTCTATGTCTTCTTGTTGGTCATTGATACCTTTCCATATCAGATATTCGTAAGTGATTCTTCGTTGAGTTTTTTTATACCAATATTGAAGTGCATCCAGAAGATCTTCCAAAGGGAAAGAAGTATTAAAGGGCATGATTTTATTACGGACTTCATTACGGGCGGCATGAAGGGAGACGGCCAGATTGAATTTAGCTTCTTTATCAGCTAAAATTTTAATCATTTTGGGAACGCCGGAGGTAGAAACCGTTATTCTTTTAGAAGCGATATGAAGACCCTCCGGGGAGGTGATTTTATCGATGGCCCGCAGGACATTCCGATAATTCATAAGAGGTTCTCCCATCCCCATAAAAACAATATTGGCCAGCGGCCGGTTATAATAAAGACGGCTCTGCCGATCGATGGCCACAACCTGATCGTAAATCTCATCGGGATTGAGATTGCGCATACGTTTTAAACGTGCTGTTGCGCAAAATTGACAGTTCAAGCTGCATCCCACCTGAGAGGAGACACAGGCCGTTGTACGGGTTTCTGTAGGAATCAATACGGATTCGACAATGTTTCCATCGTGTAATTTAACGGCGTTTTTGATCGTCCCGTCCAGACTTCGCTGCATTTTGTCAACTTTGATATTGTTGATGACAAAGTTTTTCTCCAGCATTTCTCGTAGGTCTTTGGAGAGATTGGTCATGGCGGTAAAATCATGTGCACTTTTTGACCAAAGCCACTCATAAACCTGATTTCCCCGATAGGCCTCTTCCCCAATTGATAGGAAGAATTCTCTTAACTCCTCCTTGGTTAACGCACGGATGTCTTTTTTATCTGGATTTTTCATGTTGCAAAAATAAGGAATTTAAGATTGAAGTAGCTGTTGATAGACGAGTTATAACCTTTTGTTTGGAAAATTGAGGAGATGCTCGGGATAAGTGCGTGATATCGCATCTTTTTCCCGTTGAAGAAGTTTAAACAGCCTCGGTATATGGTAGCTGTAAAAAAATATTTAAAACCCTTTTTTTAGTTTTTGATTTTTTATAAAATTGGGGTCGTCATTTTTGTTGACTTTTTTGCGAAAATAGCTCAGTGGTAGAGCGTCAGCTTCCCAAGCTGAAGGTCGCGGGTTCGATCCCCGTTTTTCGCTCTTTTGACCGGAGAGGTGAAGCCGGTTTTTTATTACCGATGACATTTAATATAGGTGATAACGGCTTTGCGAAGCGAAGGGAAAGCAATTTTTTCGGGTTCGATAGCTGAAAAAGATATCCATTTTACGGCTTGAATTTCATCCTTTTCGAGTCGAATCGTTACCGATTCGGGAAGCTTTGCAGTAAAGATGAGATCTTCTGTTCGATATGGGAAGTCTTTGTATTTATAAGTATTTGGAGCCGAAGTAAAATAATGGAACGCCCCGGGAGCTATTTTTATTCCCAATTCTTCTTCGAGTTCGCGTGCGCATGTTTCTTCAGCCGTTTCTTCGGGATCGGTAAAGCCTCCGGGTAAATCCAATTGCCCCTTTCCGGGAGCTCTGTTTCGAATGGTAAATAGGATTTTTGAGTCCTTTTCAATAATAATACCCACGGCCGTTGCGATATTTTGGAAAAAGATCATTCCGCAATCCCGGCATTCAAATCGACGGTGATCAGGAAATTCAATGTTTGCAGATTTACAATTGGGGCAATACTGAAATTGAAACATAACGGATAAAAAATAACTTATGAAATGAAATGATAGCTGGAATTAAATGCAAAGAAAATACTTCCTATGAAAAATATCAGAAAAAGGATCTCTTTGATCGGTTTTTTAGGAAAAAGGGAAAAATAACTTCCAATACTGATGCCTGAAGGAATAAACAGAAACAGTAGGGAGGGGACAAATTCGGTTTTATAAAACAGAGCGAGCGTGACGGTGAGCAATCCAAGTACCGTTAAAACAATTTGTATGAAGAACCATCTTTTTTCCGGGGAAGGACCGCTCGGTAGATGCAGGCCTTGTCGGAATAAACAGAAGGTCGTTAATATAAGAATAAAAATTATAGCCCATACCACCGGTTGGTGTGCAGGCAAGTGGGCGTAGGAATAGGATGGAGGGGAAGTCGGGCTGAACGGGTTAAAAAAATAATTACCTTGAAAGAGGGTATAGCAGCAGGCGACGATCCAAATTGTAGCTACTGCCGTGAAAGGAATTAGGAAGTAGCGATAATCGAGATGTAAATAAGCAAAAATGACAAAAAAAGGAAGTAGAAAGAAGGGAATCGCAGGGGGATAAATAAAAATGGCAAATATCAGGAAAATAGAGGAATCAAAAATTTTTCGGATAACGGCACGCTGGGTTCGGACACCAAGTAAACGCCGGATTCCCAGCGCGGCCAATACAGTACTTCCGATGATTCTTTCTTCCGCAATAACCTCGGGAACAAACCATAGAAGCAGCAAGAGGCTGAGGGCAATGAGATGGCCTTCAATCTTAGGTTGGTTCTTTCGGGCGATATGATTGGTGAGAAAGAGCGTCCCCAGCAGACTTATAAGAACACTGGTTTCTTTGAACAGGGTATAAACCGTTAAATGCACCGTGTTTTCAAAAAAATGAATCCATATAAAAAGAAGTACTGCAAATCCTGTAATTAGAATGAGACTAAATGATTTTGAATTCTTAAAAAAATTGATGAGCATTGGCAATTATTTGTTATTTTCGCAGTACTAAAACGATTTAAAATGTATCCATCCTATCCGCTTACTAATTTCTTCAAATGGATTGAACATATTTTTGAAGACTTTTTACTCATTCCTCTTGATTATATCCGACATTGGCAGGATGAAACCTGGTGGGGAGCCAATCTTATAAATTTCACCTTTATTATTATTTTTTCGGGACTTTTTTTCTATTGGTTGTATAAGCTAAAGGTCTTTAGTGATTATGACAAACAACATACCAAGGAGACCCATCGTTAATTAATGGAGGTCGAACCCGATATCTTTTCGGTAGTATTTTTTATCAAATTTAATTTCTTTAGCTCGTTTATAAGCCTTTTCCAAGGCCTTGATAAACGAGTTTTCTAATGCCGTAACGGCCAGCACTCTTCCTCCGTTGGTTTGCAGTTGTCCGTCCCGGATTCGGGTTCCCGAATGGAAGGTAAAGAGGTTGGACATGTTTTCGGATAACGGAAAAATCTTTTTTCCTTTTTCATAGGCTTCCGGATATCCTCCCGAAACCAGAATCACGGTAGCAGCCTCTCGGGAATCTATTTCGAGGGAAACATCTTTCAGGGTTCCTTTGGTCACGCTCCGGAATAGCGTGACTACATCGCTTTTTATACGGGGGAATATAGCCTCCGTTTCCGGATCTCCCATGCGTACGTTGTATTCAATGACGTAGGGGTTTTGGTTGACATTGATGAGTCCGAAAAATATAAATCCTTGATAATCAATTTGATCTTCTTGTAAACCCTGTACGGTAGGCTTGATAATCTGTTCCTCGACCTTTTTTAGGAATGCTTCATTTGCGAAGGGAACCGGCGAAATAGCCCCCATCCCACCGGTGTTGAGGCCGGTGTCTCCTTCTCCTATTCTTTTATAATCTTTGGCCGTGGGAAGGATTTTATAGCTCTTTCCATCGGTCAGGACAAATACACTCAATTCGATTCCGTCGAGGAATTCTTCTATGACAACGGTTTGGCTGGCAGCTCCAAAACGCTCATTTTTCAGCATATTTTCAAGTTCTTTTTGGGCTTCTTTTAGGTCGTCCAGAATAAGGACGCCTTTTCCTGCTGCTAAGCCATCGGCCTTTAAGACATAAGGAGGCCGCAATGTTTCCAGATACTGTTTTCCGGCCTGTAGCGTTTCCTCGGTAAAAGATTGATATCTGGCCGTGGGAATTCCATGTTTTTGCATGAATTCTTTTGCAAATTTCTTACTTCCTTCTAATTGAGCTCCTTCTTTAGATGGGCCAATGACTTGAACATGAGTAGTTTTCGGGTCGTCGGCCAAGAAATTTGAAATTCCGGCTACCAAGGGCTGTTCGGGACCTACTACTACCATCTCTACCGCATGAGTGCAGATAAACTTCTTGATGGATTCAAAATCATGAACGGCGATTTGGACGTTCTTGGTAATTTTTTCCGTCCCCCCGTTTCCCGGAGCAACATAAAGTTGATCGCATTTTGGACTTTTTATAATTTGTGAGGCAATTGCATGTTCACGTCCGCCGCTTCCCAAAAGAAGTATATTCATGGCCTAACTGTTTTTTGAAATTAGTTTTCAAAAATAATTGATTATCGGGGGTTAACCCAGCTTATGACAAAAATAAATTGAAACTGACCGAAGGTTGTCCGAATTTGGAAGATCCGGATATAGGGAGTGGGTAAAGAGCGCAATTTGAGGCATTTTCAGAGATTGAGATGTAAGAGGATATGCTGATATTTTACCCGAAAGCTATGTCGATATCGATTTCAGGGTAACCAATGATAGGGTTTTAGGGGCCGGGGTGGGAGTGATTCCGTTTGAAAGCCTTAATTTTGAAACCGAATCAACCCGTTAAAATTTAGCCCCCATTGAAACGTCTGCTTATTATTGGTAAAACTTGGCCGGAGCCGGATTCCTCAGCTGCGGGTTGGCGGATGATGCAAATCATTCATCTTTTTCAGAGGGTGGGCGATTGGAAGCTGTTTTTTGCTTCTCCGGCGCGGTCTTCGAGATATGCTGCTCCTTTGGAGAAATTGGAGATATCCTGTTTTTCGGTACGGCTCAATGATGCTTCCGTAAATGCGTCTTTTATCGAGTGCAATCCTGACGCTGTGATTTTTGATCGATTTATGACCGAAGAACAGTTTGGATGGAGAATTGCAGAATGCTGCCCGGATGCATTACGAATACTCGACACAGAAGATTTGCACTTTTTAAGAAAAGCACGCGAACGAGCGTTAAAAAATAAATCGAGCTGGGAAGGAGAACTTTATAATTCAATTACTGTTAGAGAGCTGGCTTCAATTTTACGATCCGATTTAAGTTTATTGATTTCGAAGGCTGAAATGGAACTTTTAACCCATCGATTTAAGATTGATAAATCAACTTTATTTTATCTTCCTTTTTTGATGAAAGAATTAGAAAAAGGATCGTTAGCAGTGTATCCTGACTTTCAGGAACGGAAGGACTTTCTATTTGTCGGTAATTTTAAACATGCACCCAATAGGGATGCGGTACAGGAGTTGAAGAAAGAACTTTGGCCGCAAATTCGTTCGGCTTTACCCGATGCTGTTTTGAAAATAGGAGGAGCCTATACACCGCCGCAAATTCGTCAACTTCATAATCCTCGGGGAGGTTTTGAAGTTCTTGGTCGAATTCGAGATTTGGATAAGACGTTACGCACGACAAGGCTTCTTCTTGCGCCCTTGCGATTTGGAGCCGGATTAAAAGGAAAATTTTTTGATGCCATGAAGAATGGAACACCTGCGGTGACCACCCGAATCGGAGGCGAAGGAATCGGCGATGAGGAGACCTTTCCCGGTTGTCTTGTCGATTCGTCAAAAATGTTTATCCAAGCAGCCGTTGATCTGTATCAAAACGAAGAGCGGTGGCTGAACTTACAGCACCGAATATATATGTTGATTGAACAGGAATTTTCCCGAAATCGATTTTATACGCTGTTTTTTGAGCAGATAGAAGACTTTATTACGCAATTGGAAGAGCGACGCCAAAAAAACTTTTGGCAGCAATTGGTCCTTCAGCACCGATTACAATCGACTAAATATATGGCACGATGGATTGAGGCCAAGAACACGATTAATACCGAGAAATAGAGGAATGGCAGGACTTTATATTCATATTCCCTTTTGTAAACAGGCTTGTTTTTACTGTGATTTTCATTTTTCTACTTCCTTGAAGAGAAAACCGGAATTGGTAAAGGCTTTATGCCGGGAATTAATACTTCGAAAAGACGAAGCCAAAGAGGAAATCGAAACGATTTATTTTGGAGGAGGGACACCGAGCTTATTGTCAAAAGATGAATTGGAAAGCATTTTTAAGCATATTAATAGGAATTATATTGTAGCTCAGGATGCGGAGGTTACTTTGGAGGCCAATCCGGATGATTTGACGGAAGAAAAAATGGAAATCTTATCTGAAAGTGCTGTTAATCGATTGAGTATCGGGGTTCAGTCGTTCTTTGAAAAGGATTTGATTTGGATGAATCGTTCCCATACTTCTTCGCAGGCCGTTGACGCCATTACAACCGCTAAAAAGTATTTTGATAATATTTCTCTTGACCTGATTTATGGCGTACCCGGAATGAGTGAGGAGAAATGGCGGGAAAATTTGAAAAAGGCCTTATCCTTCAATATTCCCCATATTTCCAGTTATGCGCTAACGGTAGAGCCTAATACGGCATTGGCAAAGATGATAAAATCAGGAAAAAAAACGGCTGTGGACGATGAAAAGGCGAGTCGGCATTACCGAATATTAGTTGAAGTTCTGACCGGGGCAGGTTATATTAATTACGAGTTCTCCAATTTTGGAAAAGAGGGGTATTTCTCCAGGAATAATACCGCCTATTGGATGGGAACACCCTATATTGGAATCGGGCCATCGGCTCATGGATTTGATGGGGAGCACCGATACTGGAATATACGTCATAATATAAAGTATAGTAGTGCTATAGCCGAAGGGAAAAAACCGTCAGAACGAGAAACACTTACTGTGAGAGATCGTTATAACGAATATGTCATGACGCGTTTACGAACGATTTGGGGGATTTCTTTAAGGGAGATAGAAGAGCACTTTGGAAGCTTTTATCTTCATTTTTTTAAACGAGAAGCTCGGCCATTATTTGAAGAAGGGCTTTTAATACGGGAAAATGACTTGGTAAAAATAGCCCCGAAAGGTAAATTCTTGGGAGATGGAATCTCTTCAGATTTATTTGATGTAGGGGAGGAGGGAAAGTAATATTGCTAAAAGCCGCAGACCCCGAAATCGGCTGCAGGCCCTATAGCTCAAATTTAGTGCTCACCGGGAAGTGGTCGGAGTATCGGACATCATAGGTTTTAAAATTATTGATGGTAATATCGGGATCGACCAGTATCCAATCCATTCGAATGGGGATATGATTAAAGTAGAAAGACCGCCCCAGGCCGTGTCCTGCTTCCTTAAAAGCGTCTTTAAATTCTTTGTTGAGTTGGCGGTAAGTGTATGAGAAAACGGAATTATTTGAATCTCCGGCAATCAGACTTTTATAGGGAGATTTTCGTACTTCTTCCAATACTTGATGAACTTGTTCCTGCTGTTTCATAAGTCCGATCCCCACATTTCTAAATATATTTTTGTTTTGGCCCGGGTATCGTTTTGCAAATTGCGAGGGGATTCCATGGCTTTGTAAGTGCATGTTGAAAACGCGTAGGGTGTCTTTTTTTGCAACGATATCGGCATAAATAACATTATTTCCCGTGTTTTTGAAATCCAATGTTCCCTTATTAATAATTGGATATTTAGAAAAAATAGCCATCTCGGCCTCGACATGATTGGAGCTGAAATATTTATAGGGGTAATTTTCATAGTGTACCTCCCGGATGTCAAAATATTCTTGAAAAAAGACAATATCGGGGTTTTCTGCTGTAATAAAGGTTTTTATTTTTTGTGGGATACTATCCTGTTTGGTCCAGCCGCCAATGTTGAAATTATGAACGTTATAGGTTAGCAGGCTGATGTTTCTGGGGCTGTAAATATCTTTTTCGGCTGCAAATTTGTAAAAGGACAGGATGTAATTGATACCTATTATGAGCGTAATTCCCGATAAGAGCATGAAAATCTTCTTTCTGAAAAACCAGAAAATAACAAACAGCACATTGATAAGCATCAGAATCGGGAGTCCAAAGGTCAGTAATGAAAACCGCGGGAAGGATTTGGGAGGCAGATAGGGGAGAGCATAGGAAAATAGAAGAATCGCCGCCGCTAAAATGTTGAGAATGAGTACGATTTTATGAAATGTCCACTTTTGTTTAAACATTATATAATCCCTTAATTTTAGTTCTTTTTAATCGTGTAAGAAATAAAAAGCCGGTTATGGGTTTGTATAGGCTCCTAAAATTCATTTTAATATACGACCTTAAGTCATTGTCTCATAACCTCTTTTTGGGAGTGATTTGTCATTGCCCGCTTCCCATGACTTCATATTCCTCATTTTTCTCATTGTGTTTGAAATAACACTTTTGAGCCCCGTTTATAAATGATGAATTTGTGTTGTTATAACTCACAAATTTAAGGCCATTCTCATTTTTACGACAAAAATGAGAAAGGAATTTTCCACCCTGTCATTTTTAAGGTGATAAAATTATGCAGGTATAGTTCATCGATTAGTAAGACATGAGGTGGTTTAAACTTTTGGGATTGAAGCGAAAAATAGAGATTATTGTTCCAGATGACGGCTTTTTTGTAGAGCATAGCCATAGCTACGGTCGAAAAAAAGACTAAATCTGGGGCAATAAGATCATTTTGCAGCCCATTTTTGAAAGTTTAAATGACCTCAATACATTAAACGTTTCTTTTTATTTCTTCCAAATCCATTTTTCCAAAGCCTTCCATATTCCGTCCTCATCTACGGAGTCAGTAACATATTGGGCTGCTTTTTTCACATCTTCATTCGCATTTCCCATAGCGATACTTCGTGGGATATGCTGGAGCATAGGGATGTCGTTCCCGCCATCGCCAAAGGCCATGGTGTCTTTTAAGTCAATTTGATAGTGGGCTAATATTTGATCGATTCCCGATTGTTTACTTACCCCTTTTTTATTGACGTCGGTAAAAGTAGGGTGCCAACGGCTGGTCTGGCAGTTTGTAAGTGTTTTACTCATAATTTCCCGTTCCTTTTCCTCATTGATAAAAATGGACATTTGAAGAATATCTTCCGGGGGTACTTTTTGTAAATCTTGGACGGACGGCGTAGGAACATTGACCATACGACCTAATGCTCGTACAGGTTCATTAACATAATTTATAACGCTATATTGAGAAGTGACCATAATCCAAGGAAACTTTTCTTTTTCCTTTTGATACTGAAACAAGGCATTGATGTCAGAGCGTGGAATGACGCCTTTATAAAGAACTTTATGATTGGCATCTACACAATAAGCACCGTTCATCGTTACAAATCCGTCAAAGGAGAGCGGGTCCAGATTTTTGATGTCTTTGAGGGGGCGGCCCGTAGCGATAAAGAGTTTTATGCCGTCGGCTTTTAATCTTTGAAAAGCCCTGACCGTGGATTCGGGAACCCGGTTGGTCTTAAAACTCAATAAGGTTCCATCGATATCAAAGAAAATAGCTTTTACCATGGTGGTTGTTTATCATTTGTTGAGAATTGTGGAATGATACTAAAAATTACCCGGTTGGAGGCTTTATTAGTATTATTTTAGAATGCTGAAAGAATTTCAGATTGATTGGGTTCAATCCGGATTGGTAAAGGCTCAATTTAAACTTTGGGAAGTTTGTGATGAATGTAGTCATATTGCCCGAAGCCCATTAAAATTTAAAGTTGCACATAAAAGCAGGGATGTTTTTATTCTTTTTTTAATGTGATGGTAAATTTACTCCCTTTTCCGTAGGTGCTTTCCACATCAATTTTACCTCCCAAGGCTTCAATAAATTCTTTGCTGATGGCGAGCCCCAAGCCGGTTCCTTTTTCGTGCGTGTTGGGAGCTCGGAAATAACGACGGAAAACTTTGTCTTTATATTCCGGTAAAATTCCCCGTCCCTGATCCTTGACCGAGAGATAAATCTTTTCTTTTTTATTTTCAATGCAAATGGAAACCGTCGAACCTATCTTGGAATACCGAATGGCGTTGGAGATCAGATTGATCAAAACCCAGGCGATTTTTTCTGTATCGCCTTTTGCCATCGGAACTTTGCCGGGAATGTCCAACTTGAGTTCAATCTGTTTTTGTCCGGCCTGCTTTTGCAGGGTGTTAATAGCATATTGAGCGACTTCCGGCAGGTTTACGGCGGTAATATTCAGTTGGATTTCGCCACTTTCCACTTCGGTTATCTTCAGCAACTTTCCGGTGCTGCGCAACAGTGCCCGAGTATCTTCTTCTATCTCTTCTATTAATTCTTCCTGTTTGGGATTTAAGTCGCCGATTTGATGTTTTTTCAAAAGCTGAAGACTGATCTGGATGGAAGAAATAGGGGTTTTAAAATTATGGGATAAAGAGGCAATAAAATTGGTTTTGGCAAGGTCCTGTTTTTTATGGGCCGTTATATTATGAAGTATCAGAATGCTTCCTGTTTTTTGTGTTCGGTCGCTATTGTCGGGATCCTTGGAAATGCTCAGGTATTCCTTTTCAAAATAATTTTTCTTTCCATCCACATACAATTTTAGAGAAGATCGGATTTGAGACTGATCTTGTTCAATCGGAATATCTTCCATCAGCAGATGTACGATGTCGTTTTCCCGGGCGATTTCCATGATATTTTTCCCAATTGTATTTTCGGCTTCCAAATGGGCGATCTTCAATGCGCTTTTATTGATAAAGAGCAGGTTGTCGTGCTCGTCCAAACCGATTATGGGTTCATACATTGAGTTGATGATGGTCTCTATCCTTTTCTTTTCGATGAGTAGCTTTTCCAAATTGGAATGAGAATATTCTTCTAATTTTTCGGCCATTTTATTAAAGGAACGGGCCAGGTTTTGAAATTCATTATTGCCCTTAAAAGAAACCCGCTTGGAATAATTTTTTTGGGCGATTTCTCGGGTACTTTCAAGGAGCTCCAAAATAGGATCAGCGATGCTTCGCGGCAGATTAATGAGCAGGATAAAGGCAATGCCAAAGCAAACCGTTCCCGTGGCAGTGATCCACAGGATAGCGGTATTAGCCGTTTGCGCAGCCAAATCACTTTTATGCCGAATGGCTTGCATGTTTAAATGCATCACCTGTAAAAGATCACTTCGGATCTGATTTCTCAATTCCGTATCTTCCGTATTATCCAATAATTTTTCATAGCTCGTGCCGATCCGACCGGTAACCGCTCTCCCGCCTTTTTCAGTAACGTTGTTCTTTTGGTTTTCAAGATTCCGCTCGAACAGCTGAAGGTCTTCTGTATCCATCGAAGGTTTGTTGAGCACTTTTAACATGTTTTGTGCATAGTAAACCGAAAGATGATTGGAGGTAAGAATGTTGTTGGTGTCTTTCTTTAACTTGGACACATACCCCATCCCGGTTCCCGTCAATAAAACGATCAGAAAAAAGAGAAGACCTACCCCAAATGTAAGATGTGTTTTTAACTTCATGGCAGCGTGTTTTTGCAGTTTATCCGAAAAACCAATTTACGTATTAAAAACCAACACCGGGCAGTCGGCGTTCTCGATGATTCTTTCGACGCTTTTTCCCAGATATAAACGATTCGTTCCCGGATAAATATTGGTTCCTAAAATAATTAAATCGGCCTTTATTTTTTCGGAAGCTTTTATAATCCCGTTTTCGACATTTTGATCTTTGATCATCATTGTGGTGGTATTGACATGTAAAGCGTCCCCCACTTTTTTGTGTTCTTCGATTATTGATTTCCCTAAGTCCTTTTGATGAGTTTCTGCAGGGGTGGAAGGTCGGTTTAGGAGATGCCCGAATCGTGTTCTTTCTTCTTCAATAACGTTTAAAATAGTAACTTGATTGATCTCGGGATCCGACAGGTAAAAAGCCAGTTCAGCAGCATTTTTGGATGCTTTCGTTCCGTTAGAAGGGACTAAGATTTGTTTGGGTTCCCATTGTTTATTTTCATCTTTGGCCTTAAAAATGGCCGTTGGGCAGGGGGATTGACGCACTACCTCATCAATAACGGGATTGAAGAGTTGAGGCCTGTTGTCGTTTCGTTCCGTTGCTCCCAATACCAGGAGATGATAATCCTTCTGCGCTTCGTCCAGAATAGCAGTAATGGGATTTTTATTTTTTACCACTTTTATTTCGATTTCTATCGGATTAAAACTTTTTGCTATTTTTGACAAAAGGGTTTTGTAGTCATTACCATCATCCTCGGCGGTAACGGTCATCAATGTAACCGAGAGTGCATTGTGCTGTGCCAGTAGTTTTAAGACTTCTGCCATCAATTGATGACGGACGGCAGAAGCGGTATTGGCATATTGTTCTAATCGCGGCCGAATGGGCAATAAAACTCGGTGAATATTGGCGACCTCACTATCGGCTTGAAATTCTTCTTTTTTCAATCGCTCCCTTTCTTCGTCTCCTATTATTATTTTACCGACGGTCCATTTTAAAAGAGAGGGGGCCATCAATGAAGTAATCATTGCCATCACCACAATAATGGAATACATATTTTGAGACAGAATCCCCATGGAAAGTCCGATGCTGGCAATGATAATTTCAACGGCGCCCCGGGCATTTAAGGCCGATCCATAGGCCAAGGAATCCCAGTGTTTAAGCCCGGCTAATCGGGCACCGGAATAGGCTCCGATCAACTTCCCCAAAATGGCTACGGTAACGACAATTCCGGTTATCAGCAAGAGTTGAGGTTGCAACAGTGAAAGGATATCTACTTTCAACCCCGATACGGCAAAGAAAATGGGAGCAAAAATACCGAGTGCAATGGCTTCCAGTTTATGAATTACCTTTTTGGGCATTCGGGGCAGCATTCCAAAAATAATTCCCGATACAAAAGCTCCTAATACCGATTCGACTTTTAGTGCTTGAGCAAAGGCACCCAGTATAAAGGCAGTAATGACGACAAAAGTCAGGATGCTATATTCACTTTGAGAATGGTCTTGAACCAATCGCAGGCCTTTTTTGACCAGCCATTTTCCCACGGTAAAACTAATCACCATAAAGGCAGCGATCTTGGCTATGGCATAAAAAATCGTACCTATGGTAATAGCGTCGCCGCTGGCCAATCCCAAGGTGACCGAAAGCAGAATCCAAGCGGTTGTGTCATCGACCATTCCGGCGGCCAAAATGGTTTGCCCCAAATCACGCCGCATCAAATTGAGATCCATTAGTACTTTTGCCACTACGGGTATGGACGAAATGGCCATTGAGGTGGCAACAAACAAGTCGAATACGATTCGCTCGTGATGATCTTGAACCAGGAATTCGGGTAAATAAACGGCCATTATGAATCCGCTTACAAAGGGCAAGATCAACCCTCCTGCGGCAATACTAACCGCTGTTTTTCCCTTGCGCTTGATCAGGGGGATATCGGTCTCCAGACCGGTTATAATCAACAGAAACATCGCTCCAAACATACTGACCAGCTCTATTAAGTATCCTTGGACCGGAGTTTGGGGAACGAGCCACATATTGATGCCCGGAAAGAGACCACTCAATACGGAAGGGCCCAAAATGATACCGGCCATTAATTCGCCAACGACCGAAGGTTGTCCCAAGCGTCGGGCTACTTCGCCCAGAATACGTGCCGAAGCCAGTAAAACTGCTACTTGAATAAGAAGCAACAAAATATCGTGATGCGGTGCAGGGATGAATATATCCATAGTTAATATCCTTTAGTTTATTACAAAGCCGAAGAGCTTCATGGTTTACTTTCTTAAATTTATTTGTTGTAAAAAATATGCTTGCAATACTCCTTATATTTCAATTTTGTTGAGAGGCAGAAGGAGTAGTCTTCCTTTTTTGAGGATAGCCTTTTGAAAATGTCACGCACTGAAAATTTCAAAAAATAAGTAGGCTAAACCCAATACGGCAAGCATCCATAGAATCAGGTAAAAAAACATTTTTCCTCTTGTCTTCCGATTTTTTTTATTCTTGCCCATAATGCTGTTTTTTTAGAGAAATTCTTCTTGTTGCTTTTGGTCATTTTAAAGTCTGTTTTGCTTTATAGAGTGAATACCAAGTATGTACCAAAATCTTTTAAAATACCCTGAATATTAGTATTGACGGGGGATTCGAGTGGTTTCAACAAGACTCGAAAAATAAAAAACCCTATCATTTTGACAGGGTTGTTATAGCGATTTGAAAGGGTTTCTATGTGAAAGGCTCAGCTTTGGATATCGTATTCCGATATTTTCCTGTAAAGTGTAGTCAAAGCGATATTGAGGAGCCGAGCCGCCTTGGTTTTGTTGCCTTCGGTATAGTTCAGCACGGTTTGGATATGTTTCTTCTCGGCTTGGGCCAGTTCAAAAGTAGATACCGGATGGAATTTTCCGGTTTCCGCATTGAATTCGCTTGGCAAATGACGAATGTTCAGCTCTTTTTCATCGCACAATATCAAAGCCCGTTCGATAACGTTTTTTAATTCCCTGATATTTCCTCTCCAAGCATGTGTCGTCAAGGCTTCTATTGCTTTGGGATGGATGCGTTTGACCGGTTTTCCCATTTTGGTCGAAAGGGAATGCAGGAATTTTAAGGTCAGCGGTTTTATATCGGCAGGTCGGTCGTTAAGTGCCGGGAGTTTGATGGTAAAAACAGCAATCCGATAGTATAGATCCTCTCTGAAACGACCTTTTTCGATTTCTTTTTCGAGGTTTCTATTAGTGGCTGCTATGATTCTTACATTCGTCTGTTGGGATTTGGATTCCCCCAATTTTAAAAACTCGCCGGTTTCTATGACGCGCAACAATTTGGCTTGGAGGCTTAAATCCAATTCCCCTATTTCGTCCAGGAACAGGGTTCCCGAATCAGCTTCTTCAAAAAGGCCTTTTTTGTCTTTTGCGGCACCGGTAAAGGCACCTGCTTTATGGCCAAATAGTTCGCTTTCTAACAATTCCTTTCCGAAAGTGGCACAATTGGCGGCTACAAAGGGCTGATTGTTCCGCCGGCCTTTTTGATGAATGGCCTGGGCAAATACCTCTTTTCCTGTTCCGGTTTCTCCGGTCAATAAAACGGTGGAATCCGTCTGTGCCACCTTTTTTGCCAGTGCTATCGCATCTTGGATATTTTTGGATTTCCCGACGATGCTGTCAAACGAGTAACGTTCCCCCAATTGTTGTTCGAGCTGTTGCACGCGCTTGGTAAGTTCGACCTTTTCTATTGCCCGGTGCAATAAGGGAATTATTTTGTTGTTCTCATCGCCTTTGGTAATATAATCGAAGGCTCCGTTTTTGATGGCCTGCACGCCGTCGGGGATATTCCCGTAGGCCGTCAAGAGAATAACTTCGGTAGCGGGGTGGTTCTCTTTTATGGTTTTGGTGAGTTCGACACCGTTGCCGTCGGGAAGTTTTACATCGCATATTGCCACATCAATGTTTTGCCGCTCCAATATTTTTAGGGCACGCCTGCAATCAGCAGCTTGAAAAATCTCAAATCCTTCCAATTTTATGATCCTGGACAAGAGTTTCCTCAGCTTCTCTTCATCATCGACGATTAAAATATTTTTCACCGGATTGTTTTTTTCTTTGAATGAGCTAATGTAAGATTAATAACGCAAGTCTCAGACATTAATTACCATTAGCATCTATCACATGATATTTTTATCAGGGATTGTCATTTGATAAAAGTTGAATCGGTCTAATCCTGACAATGGGGTCCAATGTTAGTAATCCGTAGTAAACGCCAGGCAGCCATGGGTAAAGGCGAGGAGGCCTGAGGAAAAGAAAGAGCGCAGGCTAAAGGCCTATCGCAAAGCCGATAAAATCTTATTGACACTTTCTTTAGCATCGCCATAAAGCATATCGGTATTTTCTTTAAAAAACAGAGGGTTTTGAATCCCCGCATAACCGGTGGCTAAAGAGCGTTTCATTACAATTACCCGCCCTGCCTCCCAAGCATGGATAACGGGCATTCCATAGATTGGACTTCCTTTCTGTTCCATGGCACTGGGATTGACCACATCATTGGCACCAATAACCATCACGATATCGGTTTCCGGGAGCTCGGGGTTAATTTCATCCATTTCAAAAACAATGTCATAGGGAATTTTGGCTTCTGCCAGGAGGACATTCATATGCCCCGGTAACCGGCCGGCCACGGGATGAATTCCGAATTTGACTTCTTTCCCTTCTTGACGGAGTACATCGACCAATTCAAAAAGGGGATATTGAGCCTTGGCCACGGCCATTCCATATCCCGGAACGATGGTAATGGAATGTGCTTTCTTCAATAATTTGGCAGCTTCAGCATGATTTATTGCGGTGGCTTCACCTTCGACTGTATCTTCGCCGGATGATATTGAGGTATTTCCAAAGCCACCAAAAATGACCGACCAGAAAGAGCGATTCATGGCTTCACACATGATTATGGAAAGAATGGCCCCCGAGCTTCCCACTAAAGCACCGGTTACGATTAACAAATCATTGCCCAACATAAATCCGGCAGCTGCTGCAGCCCATCCGGAGTAGGAGTTCAACATGGAAATTACAACCGGCATATCGGCTCCTCCAATCGCCATTACCAACATAATTCCCACGAAACAAGCGATTCCGGTCATAATATAAAGGTATAGTAAACCACTGATTTCCGGTGCTTTTACGAATAGAACCCCAAGAACAATGCAAATGACCACCAGAATTAAATTAACCGTATGCCGCCCCCGATAAAGCAACGGTTTACTTCGAATGCGGCCATCGAGTTTCCCCCAGGCGATGATCGATCCCGTAAAAGTAATCGCCCCAATAAAAATCCCGGCAAAAACTTCAATAAGATGAATAATATAATCGGCGTGTCCCATTTCTTGAGTAGCCGGATCGATATAAGAGCCAAAACCGACTAATACGGCTGCCAACCCTACAAAACTGTGTAAAATGGCAACTAATTGCGGCATGGCCGTCATTTCGACGCGTCGGGCTACAATAATACCAATAACCGAAGCGACCGCAAAGGCTATAATGATATATGCATAGCCTTGAATCCCACTTCCCATTAAGGTGGCAAGAATGGCAATTATCATGCCCGTGATGCCGTACAGTACACCACGTTTGGCGGAATCCTGAGTCGATAACCCGCCTAAACTCAGGATAAAGAGAATACTGGCAAATAGATAAGCAGCGGTTTGTATATGCTCGGTGATCATGGTTGTATTTATTTCTTAAACATTTTTAGCATCCTGCGAGTGACATAGAAACCGCCTACAATATTAATACTGGCGACAAAAATGGCAAGTACAGCCAGAATACTGAGAGGCTCGGCAAGATTATTGGTAATCTGAAGCAGCCCCCCCACAATAATAATTCCACTGATGGCATTGGTTACCGCCATAAGTGGAGTGTGTAGGGCATGAGTGACATTCCAAATGACCTGCCAGCCCACAAAAACGGCCAGTACGAATACGGTAAGGTGTTGCATAAAGTCCGGTGGGGCAAATTGACCGATTATAAATAAGAGAACTCCAACCACGACCAGTCGTAGAAACATGGAAAATGCAGTTTTTTTATTCTTTTGTGCTTCTGCTTCCTCCTCAGCCTTACGAAGATCTTCGGGGTCGGGCTCTTGTTCCGGTGGAGCCGAAGGTTGCGTATGAACGGGAAGAGGCTCGGGAGGCCAGTGAATGGCTCCGTTATAAGTGACCATGGCTCGGGAGACCACATCGTCTTCCATATCGATTTTAAAATTTTCGGCCTGCCCCATATCATCCAGTAAGTGACACAGGTTATTTCCGTATAGTTGCGAGGCCTGTGTTGGAAGTTGATCCAGTTTTCCCACAATAATGACCCCGTTTTCGGTTGTGTAAACCTCCCCCTTTCGAGTCCGGGTACAGTTTCCCCCGGTAGAGGCAGCCAGATCGACAATTACAGAACCGGGTTTCATGGCTCTGACATGTTTATCCAAAAGGAGTTTTGGGGCTTCTTTTCCCGGGATCTGGGCGGTGGTAATAAAAATATCGACATCATCGGCTTGTTCCATAAAGAGCTCCATCTCGGCTGCGATAAAGGCCTCACTCATTTCCTTGGAGTATCCGGAGGCAGTGGATCCGTCTTCATTGACGGCTACGGTTAAGAATTCGGCACCCATGGATTCAATTTGCTCTCCTACCTCTTTTCGGGTGTCGAAGGCGCGCACAATTGCCCCCAGTGAATTTGCTGTACCGATAGCTGCTAATCCGGCGACCCCGGCACCGATAACCAACACCTTGGCGGGATCTACCTTGCCGGCAGCAGTGATTTGACCATTTAAAAACCGGCCAAAATAGTAAGATCCTTCGATCACTGAACGATAACCGGCAACGTTGGCCATGGAGGAGCGAACGTCCATTTTTTGAGCCCGGGATATGCGGGGGATAGCATCCATGGCGATCGCATTGATTTTACGTGCTGCCAGTTTTTTTAAAAGCTCGGGGTGTTGCTCGGGCCAAAGATAGCTTAGTAATACCGTTCCCTCTTTCATGATTTGAATTTCTGCCGGGGTGGGTGCCAGTACCTTGAGGATGATATCGGCTTGTTGGTACACTTCCGGTGCTGAAGGCAAGAGCGAGGCACCTGCTTCTTGAAATGCGCGATCTGAGAAATTGGCCTTTTGGCCGGCACCTTGCTCAAGGCAAACTTCGAAACCTTGTTGAATTAGTTTTTTTACTGTTTTGGGGGTAGCTGCAACGCGCGATTCAGAAGGGTTGATTTCGGCAGGGATTCCAATTTTCATAGGGAAGAATTATCTTTTGGTAGAGGTAAAGATAAGGATTTAACGGCAGAACCGGCAGCTCTGAATCGTTTTGTGTCTCCTTCGTTGGTTGTCCTCATAATTGGGGTAACGAAAAAACAAAGGATGGATATTCTCACGCCGGCTGCGAGCCTGGATTCCTTTTAGAATAACATCGTTAATGGCTGATGTTGTGAATCCTCTCGATGAAAGGAGAAGCTCACGGAGGTCAGGATGATAAGAAAAAGAAAGGAGTTATTTCTCTCTTTTTACGTTTAAAAGAGAGGTTTGCGGATCCATCTCGAAAGGAATTTTACGAGGATCAAAAACCCGGGCTGTCAAATTTCCACAAAGTACAATATCCTTTTTTGTAATGCGTAACCAGCTTCCCTCCCGGAGACCTATCACGGTAACGGGATGAATTCTTTGAAATTCCTGAATACGGGTTTCCCGGGTTTCCCCACGATGTTTGGAGTTAGGCTCCGGATCTCGGTAATGTACATTAAAATTAAAGGGAACGATTCCAAGGGTGTCAAAACTCTGAGGATGAACGATGGGCATATCATTGGTGGTTTGCATGGTAAGACCGCAAATATTACTTCCTGCACTGGTGCCCAAATAAGGCGTCCCTTTTCGAATAGCCTCTCGGAGAACTTCGATCAGGTCGTATTTATAGAGTTTGGTCACCAATAAAAAAGTGTTTCCGCCGCCTACAAAAATCCCTTCAGCCGTTTTAATGGCTGTTTGGTAATCCTCTGTTTCATGGAGACCGATTACTTTTTTCCCCAGTTGTTTTAAGCCTTTTCTTGCCTTTTCGGTGTATTCGTCGTGAGGCTGTCCCCCCGGGCGGGCAAATGGAATAAACAGAATGGTATGGATATCTTTATAAAGCTTTTCAAGCTCGGGGAGGAGGTAGGCGAGGTAGTCACTGCCATATATTTCAGAAGAACTGGCTAAAATTGCATTCATAAGTCGTTTTATTTTACAATCAAAAATTCAGTAAGGCCCGATATACTTGGTCAACCGGCATTCCCATTACGGTATAGAAAGAACCTTCAATTCGTTGGATACCGATTTTTCCAATCCATTCCTGAATCCCATAACCTCCGGCCTTGTCAAAAGGTTGGTAATGCTCAATATAGAATTGGATTTCAGCATCGGTTAAAGTATGAAAAAAGACTTTAGTTTCTCCGGTTACGACCATTGATTTTTGGGTCGAGGTAAGGCAAACCGATGAAATCACCCGGTGTTCCTTACCCGAAAGTTGATGCAATAGTTGAAAGGCTTCCTTCGTATCCCGGGGTTTGTGTAATACTTGTCCATCCAACCAAACAATTGTGTCGGCGGTAAGAAGGAGGTCATTGGGAGATAAAGTCGGTCGATGAGGCCGAGCCTTTAATCTCGCCAGATATTCCGGGATGTCCTTATGCGTTAGTTTTTTGGGGTAGTTTTCGGTAATTGGCTTTTTGTGTACTGTAAAGCTTATCCCCAAATCTTTTAAAAATTGCCGGCGTCGCGGAGAGCCGGAACCCAGGATGATATTCCTTCCTTTTAATTTTTCGGTTAGCGTCATGATTTGATGAGGTATTGAATTTGGTACAGAGCAATCGAGAGGATGCAGCAGAAGAGTATTCCATCCATTATCGCTAAGACAAGCTTATAATCTTTTTTTTGGGAAGCATCGAGGATTTTGTACAAAACGAAAAATAGAGGAATAAGAATAAGCAATGAGACGTAAACCAAAGAAATAAGATTACGGTATAAATAATGGATTAGGAAATAAATAACAACTCCAATCAAAAGTGCTGTTAAGGCAAAGATCACTTTGTTGGTGCGGGATAGCCCCAGGCTCAGACTCAGGCTTTTTATTTTATATTTATGGTCGCGATCAATACGGAGCTGATTGGCAATAAGTTCCCGGATAAAGAGCAACCCCCCGATAATTCCTCCATAAATAAGAACGATATTGAAAAGAAAGGAAATGATGTTTTGATTGTGATCGGTAGTGGCCGGGAACAAATCAAATAACCAAACGAGGATAAAACTGAGCAATACTAATATTCCCGATGTTAGGGGGCGAAGCAGAATATATTTTTGGAAAGAGTAGGCTTTGAGATAGAGCAGCACCGAAGCCAAAATAAAAAGCACGGCAAATCCCGGTCGCCCGATGAGGTTTGAAAGGTAAAAACCGATAAGTACGCCGGTGATATTGAGTATGAAGAAGAGACGATAGCCTGTTTTTTGAGTTTGATGGCTTTTTATGACGCCGTTTTTGCCCGGGGCAAAAGTGCCGCTTGGTGAGGTTAGTTCATCGAGCAGATAACCGGCACCGGCTATAGTATTTATGGCTAAGCATAAATAAATCATTCCCACCCAGTTTAAGGTAATTTCACTAAAGGGATTGAATAACGTAAATTTGATGAGAACGAGTCCAAGGGTCAACACTAATAGACTCTTCCCATGGATTAGCTGTAAAAACTTGATCATGCGGTAGGCGTGCAATCTGGAAAATCTACTGATTCCATTGGTTTTGTATTTTCATTACCTGTTCTATTAAATCCCGGGCGCATCCGGCTCCTCCGTTGCGATGGGAAATGTAGGCGGCAATATTTTTTACCTCCGGTTCTGCGTCTTGCGGACAGGAAGGAAGGCCGATTTTTTGCATGGGGAAGGTATCGGGAATATCATCACCCATATACGCCACGTTTTTAGGATCAATCTTATATTGTTCTAAAATACGATCTAATTGTTCGACTTTTTTGTCAACATCCAAATAAATATCCTTGACGCCCAGATTGGTCAGTCGTTTTCTTACCCCTTCGTTTTTTCCTCCCGAGATAACACATATCCGGTATCCGGCTTGAATGGCATGCTTAAAAGCAAAACCGTCTCGCACGTTCATACTTCGTAGAAGCTGTCCGTCGGTAGTGACCAGAAGTTGACCGGAGGTAAGAACACCGTCAATATCAAATATAAAAGTGGTGATATTTTTTAAAATTAATTTATAGTTCTCTTGCATCGTTATTTTGAATTAATGAGGTGAGTAAGATATAAATTTCTTTGAAATTCGGAGACTCATTCAGGGTTTGTAATTGCAGATCGATGATTTTTTGATCTCCTCGGATTGCCGGTCCGGTCTGCACTGTTTTGGGGGAATAGCGTTTTATTTTTTTGGCAGTTTCTAAAATCAGCGGATGGAGGAGCTCAAAAGAAAGCTCATTTTTTAAACAAAGATCTTCGGCTATTCCGTATAGTGCATTTGTAAAGTTGCAGGCAAATACGGCGGCCAAGTGTAGTGTTTTGCGTTGTTGCGTAGTGATGTTATATACGTTTTTACTGATGGCTCGCCCCACTTGCAGTAGGATTTCTGTATCTGCAGGTCGTGAGGCTTCCACGGCGACGGGGACTTCTGAAAAGTCAATTTCCTTATTTTTTGAAAATGTTTGCAGGGGATAAAAAACACCGTTTCTTTTATGGTTATTTAAAAGTGGAAGCGTTCCGGATGTATGGGCAATTAGTGAAGTGTTTTCGGGAAGTTGATCGATGGTCGATTCGATTTGGTCATCCTTAATGGCCAAGAGGTAGAGATCGGCCTTTTTGAGTCGGTCCATGGACGTGGTGGTGGCTACTTTTGACTGAAAAGGAAACAGGGAATTCGGATGGTGATTATAGACCTGAACAACCTTTGTTTTGTCGGCCTTGAGAAAAGCCCTGAATAGGTGAGTGGCTACATTACCGGTCCCGAATAATACAATTTTAATCATTGAACAAAAATATCATTATTTTAGGGAAATTAAAATTTATAAAAAAAGGGGAAAAGGATGCCTTAAAACCGAAAAAGTTGATTTATTATTGCCCCATAATAAAATCTTTAGGCTTATGAAACGTGTTATCGTTAACTTCAAGAAATTGACACCGGAAATTATGTCCTTATTGGTCGAAAAATACCCGGATGGGTATGGCGATGATGATATTATAACTTTTAGAAATGCCAAAAACGAGATTATCGAAGCTGTAGAATTGAAGACGGAAGATTGTATCTATTTGGTAAAAGTGAGTACGCGTTTACAAGATGTAATGTCGGAGTTTGATGAAGACGATTATGACAAAGAGGATTATGATGAACCTATTGTCGATTTACCCGAATCTACGAAGGGCGAAATTGAAGTTGACGAAGAGGATGAGTAGATAAGCGTCCGGTTAAAAAGACCGGGGTTTTTCTGTCGAAATCAATTTATCGGCAAAGTGTTGACGAAGCCTATTTAATTTCGGGTTGATGATGATTTGGCAATAGGGGTAAGTTGTATTTTTGCGATAAAAATCCTGATGATCTTCTTCAGCTTTGTAAAAAGCACCTGCCCGGCATATTTTGGTAACAATTTTGTGATCAAAAGTAGATTGATTTAGGGTGTCGATAACTTCTTCAGCAATTTTCTTTTGTTTTTCACTGTGATAAAAAATAGCACTCCTGTAGTGGGTTCCCACGTCGTATCCCTGTCGATTTAAATGGGTGGGGTCATGAGTAGTAAAAAAGATAAGCAATATATCGCGAAAGCTAATGATTTCAGGATCAAAAGTAAGCTGTACGGCTTCTGCATGGCCGGTTAATTCACGCACGACTTCCCGGTATCCCGGATTTTTGACGGTTCCCCCTGTAAACCCTGATGCTATAGTTGTAATTCCCTGTACCTGACGATAAACGGCATCGGCACACCAAAAACAGCCATTTGCTAAAGTGGCAATCTCGGTCTTCTTCTCAATCTTCTCAATCTTCGACATCTGTTTTTATTCAAAATTAAAAATTTTTGAAAAGAATTCATCCACAAGAATCCATTTCTTAGGATCATTTTGGGAAGAAGTGCAGGTCGTTACTATGAAATAGCTTATTTTTGGCAACTATGATCGAAGTCAGTAACCTTCATAAATATTTTGGTAATCTACATGTTTTAAACGATGTGGAATTACACATTAGGAAAAGTGAAATTGTCTCTATCGTAGGGGCCTCGGGAGCCGGAAAAACAACCTTGCTACAGATCCTGGGGACCTTGGATTTTCCTACTTCCGGAGATTTGTTCCTTCGGGGAGAGAATATTTATAAACTCTCTAAAAAAGAACTGACGCGTTTTCGGAATAATCATATTGGATTCGTTTTTCAATTTCATCAACTTCTGCCGGAATTCAATGCGGTTGAAAATGTATGTATTCCGGCCTTTATTAAAAATGTACCCAAAAAAGAGGCAGAGGCAAAAGCTTATAAGTTGTTGGATTTTCTGGGACTTTCTGATCGGGCCCTGCATAAACCTTCAGCATTGAGCGGGGGGGAGCAACAGCGTGTAGCGGTTGCCCGGGCATTAATTAATGATCCGGAAATCATCCTGGCCGATGAACCATCGGGTAATTTAGATTCGGAATCGGCAGAGCATTTACATCAGTTGTTCTTTAAATTGCGCGAAGAGTTCGGACAGACCTTTGTCATTGTCACCCACAATGAAGAGCTGGCAGAAATGGTCGATCGGAAATTGACCATGGTCGATGGTAAAATTCAATAAAATAAGCGATAAACACATTTTTGCGGTCGGGTAAACGGGATTTCTATCCGTACTTTTGGAAAACGAGAAGGTCGGGGAGCGGGAACCTCTTGTCGTAGATTAAGTTTTTGTCTAAAAGCCTGTTTTTACTAAGGATATATATCGCCCACCTTAATTTTTAAAGTATATTCGCTTAAAATTTTTAAAATGAATTCCATTGCATTCTATCGGGAAAAATTCCTGAATTATTTGAATGAACAAATCGAAGTTCGCGAGCCCCGGAATCTCTATGATCCCATGGTTTATATTCTAAATATTGGGGGGAAACGGCTGCGTCCGGTTTCGGTATTGATGACTGCAGAGCTGTTTGGCTGCCCCTACAAGAAAGCTTTGGATGCAGCATTGGCTATTGAGATCTTTCACAATTTTTCATTGGTACATGACGATATTATGGATGATGCTCCCGTACGACGGGGAAAACCCAGTATCCATGAAAAATGGAATGTCAATACGGCCATTCTTTCAGGCGATGCCATGCTGATTAATGCTTATCAACTCTTTGAAAATTATAATTTAAAGACGTTTAATGAACTGGCCAAGCTTTTCTCCCGTACGGCTATTAAAGTTTGTGAAGGGCAACAATATGATGTGGATTATGAAGAACGCAACGATGTGGAAATCGAGGATTATATTCGAATGATCGAGTATAAAACAGCGGTTTTGGTAGGGGCTGCGATGGAGATGGGAGCGATTGTGGCACAGGCCGATGAAAAATCGAGAAGAGATATTCACCGGTATGGATGCCTTTTGGGGTTGGCCTTCCAATTAATGGATGATTACCTCGACGTCTATGGAGAGTATGAGGCTTTTGGGAAACAAATAGGAGGGGATATCATTGAAAATAAAAAGACCTTTTTATACCTGACGGCTTTGAAGGAAGCAAATGCTCAAGAAAAAGAAGAGTTACACCATCTATATACGCATAAACGAGAAGAAAATAAAGAAAAGATTATCCGGGTGACACAACTCTTTAAAAAATTGGGAGTTGCCGAGTTCACACAACATAAAATAGAATCCTATACTCAGGAGGCCTTTCGGGTGCTTGAGGCCATTGATCTTCCCGACGACAAAAAATTGATACTAAAGGATTTTGGTAAGAAATTGATGATTCGCAAGAATTAAATTATTTTTACAGCATAAAATCATGGCCGCGAGCCCGATCGAAGGCCTCAAATTTCAATTCGCATGAGTAATTTTGTTGCCATTGTGGGACGCCCCAATGTGGGAAAATCCACGCTTTTTAACCGTTTGATAGAGCGTCGCGAAGCCATTGTGGATGCGGTTAGTGGAGTGACCCGGGACCGGCATTATGGAAAATCGGATTGGAATGGCTATGACTTTTCAGTTATTGATACCGGTGGATATGTGGTGGGCAGTGATGATATCTTTGAGGCCGAAATTGATAAACAAGTTCAGTTGGCCATCGAAGAAGCCGATGTAATCCTTTTTATGGTCGAGGCTCATAGCGGAATTACCCCGATGGACGAGGAAGTTGCAAAATTACTTCGTCGGGTCAAAAAACCGGTATTTTTAGTGGTCAATAAGGTGGATAATCCAAAATTAAGAGAAGAAGCCGTAGAGTTTTATGGATTGGGGCTGGGGGAATATTATCCCATTGCCGGTACCAATGGAAGTGGAACGGGGGATTTGCTGGATGCGGTGGTAAAGGCCTTTCCGGAGAGAAAAGTAAACCTGGAGCGGGATCTTCCGCGATTTGCCGTTGTAGGACGACCGAATGCGGGGAAATCTTCTTTTATCAATACCTTGATCGGAGAGGATCGATATATTGTCACCGATGTTGCGGGAACTACCCGGGATGCGATGGACACGACGTATAGCCGTTTTGGATTTGAATTTAATTTAGTAGATACCGCAGGCATCCGTCGGAAGGCGAAGGTTAAGGAAGATCTTGAGTTTTATTCGGTGATGCGCAGTGTTCGGGCCATTGAAAACTCGGATGTCTGCCTGCTTATGATGGATGCAACCCGGGGTTTTGACAAACAGGTGAAGAATATATTCTGGCTGATTCAGCGAAACCGGAAGGGAGTTGTTGTTTTAATTAATAAATGGGATTTGGTGGAGAAAGAAACCAATACGCTAAAACGGTTTAAAACGGAAATTCAACGGGAGTTAGAACCTTTTACCGATGTTCCCATTGTGTTTGTATCGGTTAAAGAAAAGCAACGTATCTATAAGGCGATTGAGACCGCTGTACAAGTCTATAAAAATCGCTCACAAAAGATCAAAACTCGAAAACTGAACGATGTTTTGCTTCCTCAGATTCAAAAATTTCCACCGCCGGCCTATAAAGGGAAATATGTCAAAATTAAGTTTATCATGCAACTGCCCACTCCACAACCTCAATTTGCTTTCTTCTGCAATTTGCCACAGTATGTCAAAGAGCCCTATAAACGGTTTTTGGAAAATCAACTGCGAAAGAATTTTAATTTTCAAGGAGTTCCCATAAGTATCTATATGCGGAAGAAGTAGGTGTTGAAAAATCCCTTTTTTGAGCGATTGGTCATGCTGGTAGGATCCTGAATAAGATGCTCCTTCGGTCGCATTTTTACAGATGACAGTGGTGGGGAAGGGTTTAAACAGTTGGTAACAAGTATCCTAAAAGTGTAACTCATCAACGACAAATTAAAAAAACGGTCAGGGGTAACGATGGTGGGAGAGCTCAGCTTTTAACCAAAAAGAAATCCCCCCTTTCAAGCTTAGAAAAGAGGGATTCGTTTACAGTTTCTGGGGAGTTGCTTTTTTTAAATGCCCAGTTCCTTTTTAACTTCCGGCATTAAGTCATGGCCGTTGGCTACAAGAACACCACCACCCTCTGTAGAATCGAGTACATATTCATAGCCTTCTTCCTCGGCTACTTTTTCGATTGCATTTTTGGCTTTGTCCAGTAGGGGTTTCATCAGCGATTCTTGTTTTTCGCTCAGTTCTTTTTGCGCGTTTTGTTGAAAACTTCTAACGCGTTCATTAGATTCTTGTAAATCCTGCATGCGTCTTTGGTTTTCCTCATCGGTTTGATCGGGAGCCTCAGATTCATATTTTTTGCTTTTTTCCTGAAGTTCCTTCATCATGTCTTCAATTTGCGACGAGTAGGAGTTTTGCAGTTTGCTGATTTGTGATCGGGCATCTTGATAATCGGGCATCGATTCAATGAGTTCCTGAGTCGAGATATGGGCAATTTTAGTTTGAGCACTACTCAGGCTCACTGTACCTAACGTAATAAGGGCTATTAAAAATAATTTTACGTGTTTCATGGTTTTAATAAATTAGTTGTTAAGTAATTGTTTGTGGTTTATGGTCAAAATTTGGATTACAAAAATATTAGTTTTTTAGTAATTATCACTTTTTTCGAGCACGAAGTATCGAGTCTCTTTTCCGTTGCTGTTTCTTAAACGTTTGTTCGCGGGCGTGATTAACGGAATCCCGGTACTTTTGCCGTTCTTCCAATAATTTTTCACGATGTGATTTTTGCTCTTCTGTTCGTTGTGATCGGGAAGCTTCACGCTCTTTTCTAATTTCGTCAAAATGTTCTTTCCGCGCTTCTTCGATTTTTCGTTTTTCGGCCTCACGGGCTTCTTTTTCTTCTCTGTCTATTCGGGCGCGTTCAACCGATTTGTATTCTTCTTCTCCTTGTGGTCGCTCCAATTGGCGAGCCTCAAATTCTTTTTCCCGTTTTAACCGATTGGCATTTCGGTTAATACTGGCTAATACCTGATCGCTAATATCGTGTCGTTCTGCTGAAAATAACATTAAAGCATCCGAAGAACTGTCAAAGATAAAATCGTATTCCCGATTTAAGCCAATTTCCTGTATAATATTAAAAACCTGATCCTCGATAGGGCGGGCAATTTGAATACTCTGTTGCACCATGTCTCCGTTGGTACCAAAACGTTGTTCCTGATATTCCCGAAGCCTGCGCTCTTCATATTTAATGTCTTCCTGCCGTTCTTCAATCAGCTCTGGCGTCAATAGCGGACGCTCATCTTCCAGGGCTTGTTTTAAATTTCGGATACTGTCCTGCCAAATATCGATTTCGGTTTTCCATTGTTTAATTTTGGCATCAAGCTGGGCATTGGCTTCTTGGTATTCCGGTATTCGCTCCAAAATATAATTCATGTCGATATAGCCTATTTTATTTTGCCGTTGCGCTTGAACGCTATACATGCTGAATAAAAATAAACTCAAGATGAACAACCGCGCTTTCATAATCCCATGTATAGAAAATATCGTGCCAAATTTTAATTAAAAGTTCTGCCCGATGATAAAATGCGTCTCCCAACCATTGGGTTTATTGTCCAATGTTCCCGGAATAGGATCAAATCCATATCCAAAGTCGATTCCCAACAGGCCAAACTGAGGCATAAAGATACGAATTCCAAAACCGGCAGAACGATTTAAATGAAAAGGATCGAAATCACGGAACCGGTCAAAGGCCGCTCCACCCTCAAGGAAGGCCAATCCATAGATAGAGGCCATGGGCTTTAGGGTGATCGGGTAGCGCAACTCCATCGTGTATTTTTCGTAGATGGTAGAACCGTCATTACGGGTGGCTCCGGAAGAATCCTTTCGCTCGGCCGGGGTGATCGATTGATTGGGATATCCACGCAATCTGACATTTTCCCGTCCGTCCAGACTGTAGGTGGCCATTCCATCTCCACCTACATAAAAACGTTCAAAGGGGGGTACGCCCCGGTCATTATTGTAAGCTCCCAAAAATCCGTATTCGAGATTGGTACGCAATACCAATTTCCCAAATAACCGATTGTACCAATCGGCTTTCATTTTTAATTTGTAGTACTCCAGCCAGTTGAAGCGGGCCTTGTCGATTTTAACCGGATCCGGTTGCCCGTTGGTTTGATACCTCGGATCGTTTTCTAAATTTTTGAAATCCTTCCCGCTAAACAAAGAATAGGGCGGAGTAAGTTTAGCACTGATTTCAAATTTTGATCCTCCGGTCGGGAAAATGGGGTTGGTATGGGTGTTATTCCGACTCAGTGCGAGAGTAAAAGCCAAGTTATTGGAAGTTCCTTCGGGGAAGTTAAATAACCCGATATTATAATTATGCATGCTGTAATGCTGGAAACTCAACGCTCCGGAAAGCGTAAAGAAGTCATCCGGCCAAGATAAACGTTTGGCCAGACCTACCGAACCCCCGGTAACCAAAAATTTACGGCTTCGGTCGGTCTCTCGCGAAAAGTAATCGTAATAATGCTCGATGGTGTGAGAGAAAGAGGTTGATAATCGAATTGGTTTTTTACCGCCCAGCCAAGGCTCTTCAAAGCCTAAACTATAGGTTTGGTAATAACTGGCTGCCTGGGCTCTCAAGCTTAGCGTTTGCCCGTCCCCACTGGGTAGGGGACGCCAGGCATCTCCATTAAAAATATTTTTGATCGAGAAGTTATTGAAAGAAAGACCGATGGTTCCGACAAAGCCGCCGCCGCCGTATCCTCCTTGTAGCTCAATTTGGCTCGAACCGGTTTCGGCAACTTTGTAATGCAAATCGAGAGTTCCTTCATTAGGATCCACATTTTCAAACTCGGGTTCGAGTTTTTCGGCATCAAAAAAGCCCAATTGTCCTAATTCCCGAACCGTTCGTACCACATTTTCTTTGCTGTATCGCTCCCCCGGACGGGTTCGAAGATCCCGGTAAATGACGTGGTCGTTGGTTTTGTCGTTGCCGGTTACATAGACGTGGTCAAAATGAGCCATTTTACCCTCGTTAATTCGAATCTCAAAATCGATGGTGTCGTTATACACCCGTGTTTCCACGGGGTTAATTTGAGAGAACAGGTACCCGCTGTTTTGATAGAGATTAGTGATGTCATCGGCATCGGGTTTGGAGTTATCTGCGATTCGCTCTTCAAGTAAAGAGCCGTTGTAGAGGTCTCCTTTTTTAATTCTTAGAATCTGGTTGAGTTGAGCATCGCTATATACGTTATTCCCCAGAAAGGAGATGTCTCCAAAATAATATTTTTCTCCTTCTTCAACGCCTATCTTAAGGGCTAAGAGATCATCGTTAATTTGTGTAATGCTGTCATAAAGAATACGTGCATCCCGATATCCCCGAGATTTGTATTTCTTGATAATTTTTTCTTTATCCTCTTTATAAGTGTCGGCTACAAATTTTGAACGTTTCCAGAAACGCCCCGGGAATTTTTGTTTGGTTTTCATAGTACGCCTCAGCTTGGCATCGCTTAAAACGTGATTACCTTCAAATTCTATGCTTTGTAATTTGACCTTTGAGCCCTTGTCGATATCAACGATAAGATTTACTTTGTTTACCTTGTTGTTGTTTGAAGTGTCGGGTACCTCAACGGTTTTTAGACTTACCGTAGAATTATAAAACCCATCTGATCTAAAGTCTTTTTGAATCTTTCTTTTCGTATTGGCCAGAAAATTTTCGGTGACTTTGGTACCTGCTTTGAGTTTATTGTCGTCAATAACCTTTTTGCGGTCTTTCTTTTTTTTGAGGCCGTTAAGAACTACTTTGTTGAGCTCCGGAACCTCTATTATTTCCAATTCGAGGAAAACTTCTTTGCCTTTGATATTGGTCACATAAAAGTTGATATCGCTAAAGAGATTGAGATCCCATAGTTTTTTAATGGCATTGCTGATTTTGTCGCCGGGGACATATATTTTTTGTCCTTTTTTTAAACCGGTATAGGTAATGATGGTCTGGTCATTGTAATTGGTTGATCCGGTCACTTTAATGCCTCCGATTTTATATTCTTTACCTTGCCCTATTGCCAAATCTTGGGCTGTTGTGGTAAAGTTGATGAAAGCAAAACATAGGCAAAAAATGAGGGATAAACTTTTACTCATAGGACTATTCAAGTTGTTCGCTAATTTTTCCAAATCGTCGTTCTCTATTTTGATAATTTAAAAGTGCTTCGAGCAAATCTTCTTTTCTAAAATCGGGCCAAAGGGTTTTGGTGAAATATAATTCTGCATAGGCGATTTGCCAAAGTAAAAAATTGCTGATTCGCTGCTCTCCGCTGGTTCTAATTAAAAGATCTACATCCGGAAGCTGGGCGGTATATAAATGTTCCTGAATGAGCTTGGCATCGATATCTTCTGGAGCTAATTTTTTATCACGAACCTGTTTGGCAATATTTTTAGTAGCGCGCACCAGCTCGTTCCGCGCTCCATAACTCAGTGCCAAAATCAGATTCATTCTGTTGTTGTTCTTGGTTTGTACAATGACCTCGTTCAACTCCCCTTGAACCGCTTTCGGTAGGGTTTTTAATTTTCCGATTGCCGAGAGCTTGATGTCATTTTTCATCATGGTAGGCAATTCTTTTTTTAGCGAAGATACCAACAACTCCATCAGGGTATTAATCTCGAGTTTGGGGCGATTCCAGTTTTCTGTGGAAAAAGCAAAGAGAGTGAGATTCTTAATCCCTAATTCGGCACATGTTTCTACGGTTTGACGAACCGCCTTCGTACCGTTTTTATGGCCCAATATTCTTTTGAAACCTTGTGATTTGGCCCAACGCCCGTTCCCGTCCATAATAATCGCGAGATGTTCCGGTAATTTGTCCTTTTGTAGTTTTGCCATGGTATTTATTTAATAAACTTTGTAACAGGGATTTTGTCCAAAGGCAAAGGTCAATGTTACTCCTGTAAACATATACCAGTCAAACTGGTTGGGATTGCCAAATGACGAAGAAGTGTAACTTTCCTCTACGTGTTGCGATACACTTCCATCCAAACTATTGTAAAAACTCATTCGGGCTCCAATTTCCAACCCCAGATTAAGACCACCCGAAATTCGTGTCTTAGCTCCTATTATCATTGGAATAGCGAAGCCTATTCGAGTTTTCAGAGGTTCTATTTCATCATTTTGATTGAGATACATATCGTGTGTTAACAATACGGAAACTCCGGAGGCCAAATACGGAGTGATTCCCGGATGTAAGGTATAAATATCCCATTCCCAAAAATTAAATTCCAAACCTAACATGAGTTCGAGTGTTTTATTCGAAAACGAATAATCTCTTCTCCTGCGACGTTCCTGATTGGATTTTGAATCCATCCCTTTTAAATGGGTATAGGTCAAAGTGGCTCGCCAGGAATGACGCGGACTTCGATTCCATTTGCCGATCGCCCCCAATACCAGACTATTCGGCCGAATGTAAGTAGTAGCCCCTACATCTCCAATAAAATTGGATCCTCCCAGGAAAGGACCGATTTCATATTTTTGGGCTTGAGTTCCTTGCATCCAAAATACCATTATAAAAGATATTACGAGGTAACGCATTAGGTCATGAAAGTTTGCAAATATAGGAATTAAGTTTTCTCATTACTTAATTTTCAATACTTTATTATAGTGTGGCTAAAGAGGCCGTTTTCTTCCGATTCAATTCTTGCGGTTGCGTTGGTCTTTTCCCCATAATAGCTTTTGACGAAGGGTTCTGAGAAAGCTGTCTTTATGCAACATCACCAGGTCAATGGTAAAAGGAGCTTTTTTAATGGTTAATTTCGTTTCCTTTTTAAGGCTTAAAAGCCCGGAGTCCATAGCCACCAAAAATTCCTCTTCCCGAGTCTCTACCGTTAAGGTAATAACCGTGTTACTGGGAATGATGAGCGGGCGGGCATTAAGGTTGTGCGGAGCGATCGGGGTTAACCCTAAAGCATCGGTTTGGGGGGTAATGATAGGACCTCCGCAACTCATTGAATACCCGGTTGATCCGGTGGCGGTAGTCACAATTAATCCATCGGCCCAATAGGCCGTTAAATATTGATCGTCCAGCCAGGTTTTTACCGTAATCATAGACGTTGAATTTTTACGGTTAATCACAATGTCGTTAAGCGCAAATCGCGATTCCGGTAATTTGTATTCTTCAGAATCCAGTTCCAACTGCAATAATTCCCGGGTAGAAATCAGGCATTTTTTTTCGAGAATGGCCGATAGGGATTCCTTGATTTCTTCTTTTTGTACCGTAGATAAAAAACCCAACCGGCCGGTATTAATACCAACGATAGGAATATCCAGGCTTTTAACGAAGTTGACCGATTTGAGAATGGTGCCGTCTCCACCAATACTAAAAAACAGATCAAAAGATTTATCCAACGTTTGAAAAGTAGGAAGATCGGCATATTTATTGTCAATAATTTTATTGTCTCTCATGATTTTTGAGAAACCTTCTTCCAATAGAAATTCAATTCTTGCCTCCTCTAATAAATTGAGAAGTTGTTGAATGTAAATTTCTGAATGGGCGTGATAGAATTGGCCGTATATACCTATTTTCATATTCGATTATATGTTGAGATAACGGTTTAGATAGGCCGATCGTTCTTCCAAATCCTGAAGAAAAGCATCTTCTTGATGCTCACTGATGATGCCGTATTCATAACGCCTAAAAGTCTGGAGAATCTCATTAATATGAGTCAGTCCCGTTTTAATCGTTATCTGTACGGTCGTTTCTGAGGTATGGCTAATGTAGAAACCATAAATCTTGCTTTGGTTGGATTCGATGATTTGTGCAACCTCGCTGAAGGAAAAATTATTGAGCTCTTTTTCGACAATGATGATGTTGCCCTCTTCACTGAAAAAAGGGGCTTCATTCAGCAAGGCGATAATATCGTTTAATTCAAAATATCCCAAATAGGCATTGGACTGGTCTTCTAAAACCGGAAGAATATTGGCGTCGTTTGCCGTAAAATTCTTAAGCGTATCAAGAAGTGGGCGGGTAGGCCTGGTGAAAAATGTGGACAAGGCATACTGATAGTCTTTTATCGATTTTTCGGATTCAAAACACCGGATGTCATTTTCAGAAATACAGCCCCGATACGTCCCGTTCTCACCAACCGGAATGTGGGAGGTCGTTAACTCATTAAACATCTTTTTCAATTCCCCTACTTGTTGAGAAAGAGGCTGAAGCTCGATGTCATTAATAATATACTCAGAAATGGGCATAATCACTTCTCTTTGATTACAAATAAAACAAAAAATAAGGCAATAAACCCTTTGTAGGTGCTATTTTTGTCTCTTCATGATATTTTTGTGATTAAATTAAGTCTTAACAGTACTCCCTATTTTAACCTGCTTCCCGAATCTGCCGGGAAAGAAGAGCAATTTATATCTTTTTTAGAAACTTTAAAACTGCGCTACGACGGATTTTTTGATTGGTCGTTAGCATTGAATAGAACAAATGAAGAATTTATTTACCACCGGCTGGAACCGGGGGTAATCGATTCCTTTATCATAACCGAATGGGAGGGTATGGAGGATCTTGAAAAGCTGATGGATTTACAGCCCAAAGGCTGGATTTGGAATCCTTCTTTTGATTTTTTACGGGAGGGCGGCAATGGGGAGAATCCTAAAACTGGGGAGCGGTGGGCTCAAGTTTCCCTGAAATCTAAACCCCGAGCAATAAGCTTGGCCTTGTTAACAGAGGCTTTACCGCAGGAGATACAAAAGAGTAGTGCGACGGGCGTAGATACCCTTATTCTGAAATCAAAAGATAAACCGGTGAATGAGGAAAGGCTACAAAAACTTATTCACGCCGCAAAGGTAGCAGTAGATCTGGGAATGAAGGTAGGAATAGGAGAAGGATTGGATTTTGAAGATCTCAATACGGTTCTAAATCGGGTTCCGCATATTGAAGAAGTACAAGTGGGAACCCATTTCTTTTCGAAGGCTTTCTCCATCGGTATAGAAAATACTTTTGACGCGTATATACAACTTTTAAGCGATTATTGAAATATGAAATTATATTCAAACATTATTGGGGAAACCGGTGAACCGTTATTGATTTTGCACGGTCTTTTTGGAGCGGGCGATAACTGGAAGAGCCTGGCCCGTCGCTTTCATGAAGAAGGCGGATTTCAGGTTCACCTCATCGATCAACGGAATCACGGCCGGAGTCCGCATTCCAATACCTGGACGTATGAGGCTATGACAGCCGATCTAAAAGTGTATTGCAAGGATCACGAGCTGGAAAAAATGACCCTTTTAGGGCATTCTATGGGCGGGAAGGTAGCGATGAATTTTGCGATTCAATATCCGGCACTTTTAAAAGCTCTGATTGTGGTCGATATTGCTCCGAAATCGTATCCCCCGCATCACGAGCAAATTCTCAAGGGATTATCGGCCTTATACGACACCGAACTGACTTCTCGAAAGGAAGCCGATAAACAGCTGTCAGAATATGTAGAAAACTGGAGTGTTCGGCAGTTCTTGCTAAAGAACTTATATTGGAAAGAAAAAGGAAAACTGGCTTTTCGGATGAACTTTCCCGTAATTAAGAAGAATTATGATTTGGTAACTCGGGCGTTACCGTCATCGACGACTTATACGGGCCCCACTTTATTTATTAAAGGAGAAAATTCCGATTATATTCTACATAGCGATCGGGATATGCTGAATACCCATTTTCCAAAGAGTCAACTGCTTGTGATAAAAGATTCCGACCACTGGGTACACGCCGAAAAACCGAAGGAATTTTTTGAAGGAGTGATTGCTTTTTTAAAATACCATGGTATTACGGGGAATTAGGTCCTGTTAAGTTTGTATTCAGGCTGTTACTTTCAAAAAAAATACTCGGATCACCTGTAAATTAAAAAATAAGATTACCTTTGCGCGGCAGTAGAAAATCTACTCATACATAATAATTATTGAAATAATATTGGCATGTATCCAACAAAAGAAGAAAAACAAAAATTGTTTGCCCAGTACGGCAAAAACGAACAAGACACCGGATCGACCGAGGGTCAGATTGCTTTATTTACCAAACGAATCGAGCATATTTCGGCACATTTGAAGAACAATCAAAAAGATTTTAACTCCGAGCGTTCACTGGTTCATATGGTAGGAAAGCGACGTCGTCTTTTAGATTATTTAAAGAAAAAAGACATTACGCGCTATCGGGCGATCATTAAAGATCTGGGCTTGAGAAAATAAGATTTGGATAAAGGGGCTTTTGAGCCCCTTTTTTTGAGTTTCTTCCCTTCATTGGTTTTTCTGTCACAACACAACAACATTCGTTTTTTAACGAGCCAACCGCAGGCTTAGGCGGTTTAACCTTATGTATTATTTAATTCTTAAACCATTATGATTCCAAAAGCATATACCGAAACCATCGATTTAGGCGATGGACGGGAAATAACTTTAGAAACCGGGAAGCTGGCCAAGCAAGCTCACGGTTCTGTTGTTGTGAGTATGGGGAAGGCGAAATTGCTGTGTACCGTCGTTTCCAATTATACCAAGACCGATTTACCATTTTTCCCCTTAACGGTTGATTACCGAGAAAAATTTTCAGCGGCCGGACGATTTCCGGGCGGATTTAGAAAGCGGGAAGGCCGCCCCAGCAATGAGGAAATTCTAACCATGCGATTGGTAGATCGGGTGTTGCGACCTTTATTTCCCGGTGATTACAAATTTGAGACCCAGGTGATGATTCAATTGATGTCTCATGACGAAGAGATTTTGCCGGATGCTTTGGCCGGACTGGCGGCTTCTACTGCCATCCAGCTTTCTGATATCCCCTTTGAATATCCGATTTCCGAAGTCCGTGTGGCTCGTATCGATGGAGCATTTGTACTGAACCCGGGGTTGGAGCAGTTGGCTCAAGCAGATATTGATCTGATGGTGGGGGCTTCTGAAGATAGTGTAGCGATGGTAGAAGGAGAAATGGAGGAGGTTTCTGAAGAAGAAATGATGGAAGCCATTAAATTTGCACACGAGGCCATTAAAAAGCAGTGTATCGCACAACGTAATTTGGTTGAAAAGGTAGGAAAAAAAGAAACCCGAGAATACGAAGGGGAGGAGCAGGATGAGACTTTGGAAAAAGAAATTCTGGAAAAAGCGTATCAGAAATGCTATGATATCGCCCGAGAAGACACCCATAAACAAGAACGAACCGAGGCCTTTGCACAAGTTGAAGAAGAGATTAAGAGTGCCTACTCAGAAGAAGAATTAGAAGAAAAAGGAGGCCTTATTTCGGCTTATTTCCACGAAGCTCACCGAAGAGCGGTTCGGGATTTGGTATTACAAGAAAACATTCGTTTAGACGGACGGGAAACGACCGAGATCCGCCCCATCTGGTGTGAGGTAGATTATCTGCCATCGGCTCATGGCTCTGCTGTTTTTACACGGGGGGAAACGCAGGCACTGGCAACTGCCACATTGGGGACATCCCGGGAAGCTAATCGAATTGACTTGCCCACGATTCAGGATGAGGAAACCTTTTATCTGCATTATAATTTTCCGCCTTTCTGTACCGGAGAAGCCTATCCCATCCGAGGAACTTCGCGACGGGAGATCGGGCACGGTCACCTGGCTCAACGCGCTCTTAAAAAGATGATTCCGGAAGATTGCCCCTATACCGTTCGGGTGGTTTCGGAGGTGTTAGAATCTAATGGATCCTCCTCTATGGCGACGGTTTGCGCCGGAACTATGGCTTTGATGGATGCCGGTATTCAGTTGAAGAAACCGGTTTCCGGGATTGCTATGGGGTTGATTTCGGAAGGAGAAGATTATGCCGTGTTATCGGATATCCTGGGAGATGAAGACCACTTGGGTGATATGGATTTTAAGGTAACCGGAACCAAAGACGGAATTACGGCTTGCCAGATGGATATTAAGGTAAAAGGCCTTTCCTATGAAATTATGAGTGCGGCTTTAAAACAAGCCCATGACGGAAGATTGCACATCTTAGGAAAAATTACCGATACGATTGCCGAACCCAATGAGACGGTTAAACCGCATGCTCCAAAGATTGTTACTCGGGTGATCCCCGGAGAATTCATCGGAGCTTTGATTGGCCCCGGCGGAAAGACCATTCAGGAGCTTCAGGCCCTGTCGGATACGGAGATCGTTATTAATGAAGATGATGACGACCACGGAATTGTTGAGATTCTGGGAACCCGCCAAGACGGGATTGACATGGTGCTGAAGAAGATTGATGCGATTACTTTTAAACCCGAGAAAGGAAGTATTTATGAGGTGAAAGTAATTAAGATTCTGGATTTTGGTGCAGTCGTGGAATATGTCGAGGCTCCCGGAAATGAAATTCTGCTGCATATTTCTGAATTGGATTGGGCTCGAACCGAGAATGTGGAAGACGTGGTCAAAAAAGGAGATGTTATCGATGTGAAATACTTTGGATTTGATCCTCGAACGAAGAAAGAGAAAGTATCGTTGAAGGCTCTTAAACCAAGACCTGAACGAAAAAGAAGATAATCCTTTGGATAGGATTTGATATCAAGGACCCCGTGGAGTTTTAATTTCTATATTCCACGGGGTTTTATTTGTGTGCTTTTTCTGTTTGAGGTCATTTAAACTTTCAAAAATGGGCTGCAAAATGATCTTATTGTCCCAGATTTAGTCTTTTTTTCGACCGTAGCTATGGCTATGCTCTACAAAAAAGCCGTCACCTGGAACAATAATCTCTATTTTTCGCTTCAATCCCAAAAGTTTAAACCACTTCTTCATGAAATTTCCAACCCCAGCAGGTTGTAGAATTCTCTCAGGATTGCGGGATGCCCCGGCCAAGCCGGAGAGGTAACCAGATTTCCATCGACTACGGCATCGGTGGCTGCGATGTCCTGATAAGTTCCTCCGGCCAATCCGATATCGGGCCCGATGGCAGGATAGGCGGTCAAGGTACGCCCTTGTACTACCCGGGCTGCCGTCAGGATTTGAATGCCGTGGCAAATTGCTGCTACCGGCAGGTCATTATCGAAGAAATATCGGGTGTATTCCAGTAATTTTTCGTTTAATCGGATGTATTCCGGAGCCCGACCCCCGCAGACGTATAATCCGTCGTAATCTTCGGGATTGACCTCGTCAAAGTTTTTATTGATGACAAAGTTGTGACCTTGTCGTTCCAGATAAGTTTGATATTCTGTAAAATCGTGAATGGCGGTGGCAATTTTGTCCCCTTTCTTTTTATCCGGGCAGATGACATCTACTTTCAGACCAACCGAAAGAAGGGCCTGATAAGGTACCATTAATTCGTAATCTTCGACGAAATCCCCGGCCAGCATTAAAATTTTCTTATTCATAACGGATGTTTTTTGATGTTTTTAAAGCTTTAAAATAAAAAATATACGGCATATAGTAACGCTCCTTAACGTCCTGTTAATAGTTTGGCTACGCTTTTTGAAGTTGAACCATAAACATTTTCATGACGGGAGCTTCCGGTTCGTAGATAATATTGTATCCTTTTGTAATCTGATCCCTTCGTTCATACACGTTTTTAATAACGGCAGCGGCATAGTCTAAGTGGTTTTGTGTAAACTCCCGTTGCGGGACGGTAAGCCGCAGCAGTTCATTTTCGGGGTAGTCGATTTCACCGGTTTCTTTATTTTTAGAACCGGAAAATAATTCCCCGTTTCCGGCACGAATTCCTCCTTCTTTGTACAATTCGACAGCGAGGGTATGGCTGGGGGATTCTTCCCGGGGTACATGAGGCAGTATTTTTAGGGCATCCAGAAAAACCGCGTGGCCGGCATCCGGTCGTAAAAGTGGAATGCCATAGCTCAAAAGTTTCTGACTGAGGTATTCTACTTGATGGATCCGGCTTTTGAGATAGGAATAAGAAGTTGCTTCCTCCAAACCCTGTGCCAGCGCGTTCATATTCATTCCGGACATCCCGCCGTAGGTTGTAAAACCTTCAAATAGAACCGCATTGACCGATGTTTTTTGGAAAAGATGCTGATCTCTTAAGGCGATAAAACCACCCATATTGACCAATCCGTCTTTTTTGGCCGACATAAACATCCCTTCGGAATGGTCAAAAATATCTTTGACAATCTCTTTGATACTTTTTTCTTTATAGGCCTCCTCCCGGGTTTTGATAAAATAGGCGTTTTGTGCAAATCGGGCGGCATCATAAATCACCGGAATTTCATATTCTTGCGAGAGTTGATGAACGGCCTTTATGTTTTCTAAAGAAACGGCCTGCCCTCCCACAGAATTGCAGGTAATCGTTAGCAAACAACAGGGAATATTATGCTTGTGCTGTTTATAGATCTGCTCCAATTTTTCGAGGTTTACGTTTCCTTTAAACGGATAATCACTTTTGATGTTTTGGGCCTCATCGATGGTACAGTCGATACATTTCCCGCCATTGCGTTGAATGTGAATATCAGTCGTAAAAAATTGCCGGTTTCCGGGAACGACAGAACCTTTTTTGATGAGTGCCGGCATCAGGACATTTTCGGTGGCCCGGCCTTGGTGTGCCGGAATCACATATTTAAAACCGGTGAGTCGCTGAATGGTTTTTTGAAGTCGGGAAAAAGATAAGGATCCGGCATAGCTTTCATCGGCGGTCATCATGGCAGCCCATTGTTGAGCTGATAAACCACCGGTTCCACTGTCGGTCATCATATCCATCATAATTTGCGAGCTGTCGAGAAAAAAGAGATTAAAATGATTCTCCTGAAGCCACGGTGTTCGTTCCGCTTGCGTAGAGGTTTGGATTTCTTCAACAACTTTGATTGTATAGGGATTGAAATAGGGAAGTTCCATAGGGAAGATTTTAAGAATTAGCCCCTTAAAGGTACTGACTTTTTAGAGGATTTACTTTTGTTTTGGGCGTAAAATGGAGTTATCTCTTTGTAGCGGGATTATAAGTTTAACACATTCAATCTTTTACCCTCTTTAAAAAAATGATATGTTTGAATGCTATACCGAATTCAAGAATTGTACTTATGAAATCTTTTTATGGCTATTTCTTATTTGTTTTTATCGTTGTTGTTGGATGCTTTGAGACACAGGCCCAACAAAAAACTCAAGTCATGGTCAGGGCCAAGGCTAAAGACGCTAAATTTATCGGCAGCTCGATTGGCGGTGCTCAAATTCTTATTAAAAATGCGCAAACTCAAGAGGTTATGGCTGAAGGTGTAACTAATGGGAGTACCGGGAATACGACTACGATCATGAAAGAGCCTCATCAGCGACGAACCCGAATTAGCGATGATGAAACCGGAGGCTTTTTAGCGAAGTTCAACTTGGATCAACCTACTTTTGTAACGATAGAAGCCTATGCTCCCAAAAATGCCGCTTCGGCAGCGGTAAGAGCCAGTACGCAGTTGTGGTTGATTCCCGGGAAAGATATTCTGGGCGATGGTATTGTATTGGAAATCCCCGGATTTATTGTCGATATTTTGAGTCCGCAACGACATAAAAGTTTTGCAGGCGATAAATCGGTGAAGATAAAAGCCAATATTACGATGACCTGTGGATGCCCCATTGCCAAAGACAGTATTTGGGATGCTAATGATTATGAAGTCAAAGCTTTGCTATATAAAGACGGTCAGCGAGTCGAAGAAAAAGTATTGGATCTGGAGAAGACCAGCACTTTTGCCGGAGAAGTGAACTTATCCGCAGGAATGTATGAACTAATTATTTATGCGTACGATCCGGATACCGGAAATACCGGAGTGGATAAAACGAATTTTTTAGTTGATTAATTGAAGCCCTTGCATTAATTCATTCAAGAAATACTGTAGCTATTCAAAAAATGAAAGTCTATTTTCAACTACAGTTTAAAATGACAAACCGAAAATTCAAGGAGCTTGGACTCGAACCTATTTTTGCTTATTTACTGCTGTTGGCTGGCTTTATAGGATTTTCCATTTTCATTTTTGAACGGACAGAATTTGCAAAGTATATTTATATATTATTGGCTCTGTTCTTGGCGGGACAGCTTTCAGAAATTAACCGGAATGATTTTTTAAAGCTGACTTTTGGCAATAAAAAGATGAAAGAAATTCGGATTACGGAGAATTTGCTTGTCTCATTGCCTTTTATCATTTTCTTGGTTTACCGACAAGAACTCCTTTATTCAGGAATTTTAATTCTTTTGGCAATCGTGTTGGCTCTATTAAATTACAGAGCAAATCTCAGCTTCGTTATACCCACACCATTTTCAAAAGAACCTTTTGAGTTTTGTATTGGATTTAGAAATACGTTTTATCTTTATTTTATAGCCTACGCATTAACGATAATCTCAATTTCCGTCAGCAATTTCAATCTCGGGATTTTTGCAATGTTATTGATGTTTTATACAAGCCTTCTTTATTATTCAAAACCCGAAAAAGAATATTTGGTTTGGAATTTCAGTCAAAATCCACAAGAATTCCTGTTTACAAAAATGAAAACAGCCATCAAGTTTTCATCTTTCTGTGTGGCCCCAATTTTTATCGTTTTACTAATTTTTGACTATCATCAAATAGGTTTATTAGGACTTTTTCTGATTGCCGGTTCTGCACTTTTAGTATTTATGATTTTAGCAAAATATGCCAATTATCCGGATGAATTCAATTTTACGCAAGCGATCTTCCTGATGATTAGCGTTATGTTTCCACCTATACTTATTGTCTTGATTCCGTATTTTTACAACAAATCTACAAAACAATTAAGTGCCCTATTGAAATGATTAAAATTGAAAACTTATCGAAAAGATATGGGGTAAAAAAGGTTCTCAAAAACATAAATATCGAATTTAAAAAAGGTGTTATTTACGGGATTGTAGGTAAAAACGGTGCGGGAAAAACAACTTTATTTCGTTGTATTTCGGGACTCGAAAAGTATGACGGTAAAATCTTTTCTAAATTTCAACCCTTGAAAAATCATTTAGGATTATTGCAAACAGAACCTTATTTCTTCTCAAAAATAACGGGAATCGAATATATCCGGTTACTTTAGCCCCTTAATAGTTCGGAGTGATATTTTAAATTTCAAATCTTTACC
>CAZBXQ010000010.1:47296-67755 GCA_964495935.1 uncultured Flavobacteriaceae bacterium | reverse complement strand
TTTTACTTTAATTTCTCCAAGAGCATTTCAGTCGGCCTTGCATATTGACGGCTACCAACTGGTATTTCATTCATATTATGATGAGCATAACAAATTACCTTATCTATACTATCTCCTTCATTAATCCGCAGGTGAGCTTTAATGTTTTGTATTAAATCTCTAATCCAAGCGAGCGTTTTTTGGTCGTTATCGGTTTTACGAAAATAAATATTTTGAGAACTTGTCAGTTCGAAATAATTGAATACAGAATTGATATTTATACCGTCCGAATGGAGTTGGTTTTTAAGTTCTTCGATAATCTGCTCTGACAATGTATGTATGGGGTTTGTCTTTTTGAAGTTAGGAATGACAAAAGAATATAAGGTTTCTTTATGGGCAAAAACAATACATTTTTTCGATCAACGTAGAAGAGATGAGCCGACCATTTTTCATTAAACTCTTGACTTGATTCTTCTTTATTAGGGTTGATGAATTTCTTTAATTTGTTTTAAATATTGAACATTTTTTCGTTCTTTATTTTGAGCTCATCAATTTCCAAATCGAGTTTGTCTTTTGTGAAAAAGAATGTTTTGTTATTATTTTCAAATGCTTTTTTGAAAAGTTCATAGAGGTTTTTCCCTTTATCCAAATCTATAGAACCCTGTGCTATACTCAATCGAAATAAAATAATATTTATCCTTTTAAGTTCATTCTGGTTAGTTACGGTTTCAAAGATGTTTTTTAGGGAATCTTCCGTGGGTGTATTGATATTAAAAGAATCTCGTAAGAAATCAGAGCTTTCTTGAATAAATGCTTCTTGATTTTCTTCAAAGTCCATTTTTAAAAGTTTCCGAACAAATTCGAAGGTGTTTTCAATAACACGTTTTATAAAATCTTTTTCTACCATTTGAGGCTAACACAATTTTAAATATCTATGGTTTGGTCATTATTTAATTTTCACTTTCATTTGTTGATTTCTTCATTGATTAAATCGAATCCTAATTTATCAATATTTTCGTTGTTTTGATTAAAGGCTGAAACATTGGATAAAATGATTATTGCATTTTTAGCCTTCGGGTCAAATACAATTATAGATCTGTAGCCACCTGTTCCGCCATTGTGCCAGTATAGATTGTTTTTGTCTTCTGTCTTTTTAATATGCCAACCTAATCCGATTTCTAAGCTATCATCAATTTTGAAAGTTGATTTTTGCGTCAATGAAAGTTCTTCGTTTTGGGGGTTAAATTCAGCTTGAACAAATTTCGCTAAATCTTCGGTAGTTGAAAGAATGCCACCTGCACCAAATAACACGTCAAAATCCCAATTTGAAGTTAGGCCGCCTTCTGCATTTCTACCTTTCACAAGAGTTTTAAATTCTTTTTGTTCCAAAAATGTATTTTCCATTTTATATTTTTTCAAGATTTTATCTCGAAGTATATCCTTGAATGCCTTTTTTTGAGATAAACCAAGGGAATGTGCGAGAAGTCCTGCGCCAAGATTGGAATAGGAATATTTTTCGGGTGAGTTATCAAGGTTTAAAGAGTCTTTCAAGTAAATATTTAATTTTTTGATATCGTAATTTCTATATGGATTTTGAGAGTTGGATAAATCGAAATTATTGGGTAATGCGGGAAGTCCTGAAGTGTGATTAGCTAAACTTTCAAAAGTTATTTTATGATTGTTGTGAAATGTGAAAGGATAGTATTTATTGATATTATCTGATAACTTAATCTTACCTTCTTTGACAAGCGAAGCTAAAACAGAAGCCGTGAAAACTTTCGTTATTGAACCTATTTCAAATATTTTGTTCTGATTTTCGATTGGTTTTATGGTGTCTTTGGTTTTTATAACTCCATAATATGCTGTTGTATCATTCTTAATGATTGCAATTGATGATTGTGTCTTATTGGGGAAATTTTTGGTTCTCGAAAAGACAATTTTAGAAATTTCCTTAGGGTAGAGGCTTAAATCATTAGTTATTTCGACGTTTTTAGTTGATTCTTCAAATGGTTTGATAAAAAGACCATTGATTTTACCATTGTCGCCCACAGACATATTGACTGAAAAAGTCATCTTCTCAAATTTAGTTTTATACTCCGCATAGGTTCCTTGAGAAAATCCTTTAAAATCATATTGTTCAATTTTCCCTGCCTGAGTTTTTAAACCTTTGAAGAATTGTTTCGATTTTTCTAAGGGAAGAGCATCTTTCATTTCGGGTGAAAATGAATCAAAAATATTACTGAAATTTTCAACATTATATTCCTTCTTAAAATTTTCTATTGCTGTTGAATAATTTTCAGATTGAGAAAATCCGAAATAGGGAATAAGCAAGAATAAAATTATTAAGATTGATTTATGCATATTTTTATTTTAATAGTCAGACAACATCATTATATATGCAAGATACAGAGGAAAATTCAACCCGGAATATTTACGAGTTTTATATGGACCCCTTTTTATTCCATATTTCCCAACTGCGTTCGGCCTGATATTCCAGCATTTTCTGTCCGTTAAAAATCTTACAACCTTGTTGTTGCCCGTGTGCCAGAAATTGAGTGATTGCCGGATTGTAGGTGAGGTCGTATAACAGGTGCTCAGAGCCCAAAAACGAATAGGGGATAGCCGGAGATTCGTTGGTGTGGGGATAGGTTCCCAGCGGCGTACAATTAATAATCAGTTTGTATTCCTCTATGATCTCTTCGTTTAGATCGGGATATCCCAGTTGATTTTCGTTTGGAGTTCGGGATACCATTTTGTATTCTACTCCCAGAGAATTCAGAGCATGTACAATGGCTTTTGAGGCCCCTCCTGTGCCGAGAACCAGAGCGTGCGTATGTTGTTTTTCCAATAGCGGGAAAAGAGATTTCATAAATCCAAAAACATCAGAATTGTACCCAATTCGTTTTCCATTGACAAACTTAATGGTATTGACCGCACCAATATTGGCGGCCTGCGGCTCGACTTCGTCTAAAAAAGGAATAATCTTTTCCTTGTAAGGAATGGTGACGTTAAGCCCTTTTAGTTCCTTTTCTTTTTGGATGAGGTCCTGAATTTCGGTAATATCGTTTAACGGGAAAGTTTTGTATTCTGCCGAAATTTTTTCACGCTTAAATTTTTCATTAAAATATTTTTCTGAAAAGGAATGCTCAACCGGATTTCCTATCAACCCATACGTATTCATAATCTCATCTTTTTATGGCCGTAGTATTCCAAGCTAACTACGAGTAAGACTCCTGCAAAAATAAAAAAAATACCCCACCAAGTCGAAGAATCTGATAAAATTGGCCAATACCGTTCATATTTTGCAATAATAGGTTCGTGATTTTGATCACGAAGAATTTCCCCCATATCATTAACTTTGAAAATCTCTTCTTTCCAGGGCCATACTACCCCGAGGGAACCGGTTGTAAAACCGATGATGAGGGCATACGTATAATCTCTGAATCGTTTTAAAACATAGGCCAAAACGTGGGATAAGGATACCAGGCCGACTACTGATCCCAAAGTAAAGGAGGCCAAGACTTTAAGCATTCGAATTCTACCGGTGTTATAAATAAAAGAAAAATCAAAGTGCAGAAGTTCGGCAAAAGTATCATATAATGCATTCACAGAATCAACCAGCAGTAAAACATAATTGCCCATTAACATGAGGATGAAAGAACCGGAGAGTCCGGGGAGAGTCATGCCGGTGACCCCAATGATGCCACAAATAAAGACAAACCACAGGTTGTCATTTTCATGTGCCGGTTCGAGTAGGCTTATGGCAATACCTCCAAGAATCCCCAAGAGGATAAAAAATAAATTCCTACCGGATTTGAGGTTGAAATCTTTGGCAATATAATAGATTGAGCCTACAATCATTCCAAAAAAACCCGACCAAACCCATAATTCATAGTGGGTAATCCAATAATCTAAGAGTTTTGAGACGCTAAAATAACTAATGATCATGCCCAGAAAAAGAAGTCCCAGGAATTTGGCATTAATATAGTTGAAGAAACTTTTAAATCGTCCGTTAAAGAGAAGGAGGAAGGCTTTTCCATTAATTTTTTTTAGGGAGTAGATAAATTCCTCGTAAAATCCGGCAACAAAAGCAACAATTCCTCCGGAGACTCCCGGAACCTTATTGGCAGCACCCATCCCAATTCCCTTCAGAACAAGGAAAATCCAGTCTTTTAAGGTTCTGTAGGATTGCATTATTCAAATTTTTTAGCCAATTGCTCTAATCCTAATATAAGGATAAAACCAATAACCGAAAACAAAAAAACGGTCCCGATTTGTGGGTCTTTATCTACAAAACTAATGCCGTTTTTGCCAAGCATAGGATAGCCTTGGTAATTTGCCGGCCACACTGATTTTTCGGATAAGATTTGCAGTTGATGGTCTATGATTTGGTAATCGACTACCTTCTTCCAGGGCCATATTTTGTTTAATGACCCCGCAATAAAACCGGTTAAGGCGGCCAGTGTTACCTGCTCATATTTGGAGAACAGCCATTTGAGAAATCTTGAAAAGCTCATAAGCCCCACAATAATTCCCATTCCGGTGAAGAATAATTTTTTGATATCCAGGTCGCTTACAGCTTTGGTGATTTCTTCATAGGCCCCGAGCAAGAGTAAAATATAGGCTCCGGAGATTCCGGGAAGAATCATGGCACATACGGCAACCGCACCCGCCATAAAGAGGAATAAATAACTGTGTTCGGTATTGCTCAAAGCAGAAAAAGAAGTCACAAAATAAGCGGCTACAGCGGCTAATACCAAGGCTGCAAGGGTCGCACCGTTCCATTTTTTTATTTGTTTGGCTACATATCCGATACTGGCCAGAACCAATCCAAAGAAAAAAGCCCACACCGCAAGGGGGTGATTTTCCAGAAGATAGCGTGCCAGCCGCATCAGGGTGAAAATACTGAAACCGACTCCGGTAAGGAGTGCGATTAGAAAATTGCCGTTTAATTTTTCCCACATTTTTGCGAAGCCCTCCTTTTTCCACACCTTTAGCAAGGAAATATCGATTTTCCCCAAGGTTGTAATCAGTTCTTCGTAGATTCCGGTGATAAAGGCGATAGTGCCTCCCGATACTCCGGGTACCGTATCGGCAGCTCCCATGGCAATTCCTTTTAGGGAAATAATTAAATAATCCTTGAAACTCCGTTGATTTGAATGCATTGGGAAAAATGAAAATGATTGCTGCCAAAAGTACTAAAATATAAGGGATGTGGAATTAAGGTTTTGTGAATCTTTGGATTCGGATTTTGAGACTCTTAATTTATTTTATGGACAATTGTTTAAGGTTTAAGAAGCCTCTTTTTATCTTTGTCAAAATTTTGGAATATGCAATTAAAACTTAAGAAGCCGATCTGTTTTTTTGATTTGGAGAGTACCGGGATTAATGTGGCTAATGACCGGATTGTGGAAATCTCAATCTTGAAGATTTTTCCCAATGGCAATAAAGAGAGCCACACCTGGCGGGTAAATCCGGAAATCCCGATTCCTGCTGAAGCTACGGCCATTCATGGAATATCAAATGAAGATGTTGCCGACGAGCCGACCTTTAAAGAATTAGCACATCGAGTTTATGATTTTATAAAAGGATGTGATTTAGGGGGGTATAACAGTGATCGTTTTGATGTGCCGCTATTGGCAGAGGAACTGTTGCGAGCCGGGGTTGATTTCAACTTAAAAAATGTTTATGCGGTAGATGTACAAACTATTTTTCACAAGAAGGAAAAGCGTACTCTCGAGGCCGCTTATAAATTTTATTGTGATTTAGAGCTGACCGATGCCCACAGCGCAGAAGCAGATACCCGGGCAACTTATGAAGTTCTGAAAGGGCAATTGGAACGCTATGACGATCTTGAAAACGATATTGAGTGGTTGGCCAAATTCAGTTCTCATAAAAAACGTGCCGATTTTGCCGGATTTTTGGCTTATGACCAAGAAGGAAAGGAAATTTTTACCTTTGGAAAACACAAAGGAAAGCGAGTGGAAGAGATCCTGGAGAAGGAACCCGGATATTTCGGATGGATCCAAAATGCAAATTTCCCCCGTTATACCAAGAAGGTGCTTTCGGAGATTAAACTGCGGAAACTAACCGATAAATTTGAATAAATGAAGATTCTTTGCGTAGGCCGAAATTATGGAGCACATATTGAAGAATTGGCCAATGAACGCCCGGAAGATCCGGTACTTTTTGTCAAGCCGGAAACAGCCAAACTTCACCGGGATGCCGATTTTTATATTCCGGAGTTCTCGGATGAAATACACTATGAGGTAGAATTGCTGATAAAAATCTGTAAGGTTGGAAAATATATTCAACCTCAGTTTGCTCGGAAGTATTATCGAGAGATTGGATTGGGAATCGATTTTACGGCTCGTGATATTCAACAAAAACTGAAAGAAAAAGGACTCCCCTGGGAAAAAGCCAAGGCATTTGATGGAGCTGCTGTCATTGGGGAAAAGTGGCTAAAGAAGTCGGTGTTTGAAGATCTGCAGAATATTAATTTTTCGCTAATCAGAAATGATGAGCGAGTACAGCAGGGAAATACCAAATTCATGCTTTGGAAAATTGACGAATTAATAGCAGAAATCTCTAAATATTTCACCCTAAAAATAGGTGATGTTATTTTTACCGGGACTCCTTCCGGAGTTGGAAAAGTGGAGGTGGGAGATCAACTGGAAGGGTTTATCGAAGGAGAATCGATTTTTGAAGTCCGGGTAAAATAAATAGAGGTCATAGTTTGTTCGTATGGCGCATCCAGCCTCTAAAAAAGTTCATTTCAAATACTCCCGATGGATGACTATCCTTATGGATTGACGACGGCAGATACAACCCCCTTTTTTATAGCGTTTGTAGTAAAGCGACCATCAGGATTTTCCCTTTTGATATTGTATTAATCCATCATCGAGATGCGGAAAGCCTGAATCCGCGGAGCGGGTTCGGGGGTTAGGGAAAACCATATTTTTAAATCTCCGTTTTCTCCTTCCATGATAAAGTAGCCTCGTAATTGATTTTCAGGGATTACATCCGATACGTTTTTGATAGTTCCTATTTTTTTGAAGGCTTCCTGCGTTTTTGCTCTTAAATCGGATTTAAAATGATCTTTAAAAAAGTTATCGGCAAAAATCTCGTTGTTGTCTTTGTCCCAATTTGGCAAGGCGGAAATCAGATCCACCCTTCGATCTTGGAGAAAGGAGGAGGGAGGGAGCTCACGCGGCTTTAAATTGGCTTTTGTAATGAGATGGTTGATTGCCCGGTCTAAAATTCCACCGGTTGGGGCATAGGTTTTATTGGCAAAAACTACGATGCCGAAGCCGTAATCAGGTAAAATTCGCCAGCGACTGCCGTACCCCGGTAATCCGCCACTGTGCCAGATGGAGATTTGGCCGTCACAATTTTCATAATGATGTAGGCCGTATCCATAAGAGTCCACAATATAACAGTTTTCTCCTTTTTCGTTTTTTGCATGGGGGAGCACCTGAGCAAAATTCCAAGGATGGTGCATTTCCCGTATGGAACTTCGTTTTATAGGACCTTTATCCTTATCGCTACGTGGGGGCCAAGCCGAAAGATGTAACCCCATGTATTTTGAAAAATCATCAACACTGGTGATTAGCCCTCCCATTGCCCCAAAGGAGCCGCTATGCAGAAGAGGCTGAGCTACAAACTCACCGTTTTCTTTTCGATATCCAATAGCCAATTGACTTTCGGGAACCTTGGTGTATTCCCAGTATGTATCGTTCATTCCCAAGGGTTTAAAAATATTTTCCTGAATGTAATCCTGATATGATTTGCCACTCACGGCTTGGATTACCAAGCCCAGTGTTGAAAACCCAAGGTTACTGTATTCATATCCTGTTTCCGGAACAGTAGAGAGGTGTAATCCTTCTTGATACAGGGCTTTAAGCCATTGATTCGATTGTTCCAGTTGACGGTCACCCCAGGGATTATCTTCCGGGAACCCGGCATGATGGGTTAATAAATCGCGGATTGTTATTTTTGGAGCATCAGTGGTCAGGAGATCCATGTTTTTGGCTTCCGGAAGATATTCTTCAAGCGGGTCATCCAGTGAAAGTTTCCCTTCATCTCGTAATTTAAGGATAGCCATTGCTGTAAAACTTTTTGTCATTGAGGCAATGTGATAAGCACTTTTGGGATCGGCATCTATATTTTTTTCGTAATTAATAGTACCAAACGATTGTGCGTGTACGAGCTTTCCATCGACGACCAGACCATAGGAAACTGAGGGTAGATCTTGTTCTTCGGCATAATCTTCAAAAAGTTGATCCAATTGCGAATAGGTGCCTTCGATTTTTTGTAACCTATCCTGGTCGGTAAATACGGGCGGAGCATAATCCTGAGCGAAGGCGTGTAATCCAAATTCTAAAAGACAGAATATGAAGGTGATAAGACGGGGAAAGAACATAGTATTAGGTTTTGTATGAAACAATAGCTCTTAAAAGTACAATAAAAATTACTTTTGAATAGATTTAAGGAATAAGAAACAAAAATATGAAGGCAATTGTTATAACCATAGGTGATGAACTGCTGATAGGTCAGGTAATCGATTCTAATGCGGCTTTTATCGGGCGGCAATTAACACAAATTGGGGTGGATGTCGTACAAATTAAAACAATACCCGATGCCGACCACGAGATCCTGAAAGCACTCAAGGAAGCCTCTGAAGGTTTTGATCTGGTCGTGGTGACAGGCGGGCTGGGGCCTACTCATGATGATCTTACAAAACGATGTTTTTGCACCTATTTTGAAGATGAATTAATAGAAAATAAATCGGTTTTGGATCATATAAAAGAGCTTTTTACCTCGATAGAAGAACCTTTATTGCCCGTTCATCTGGACCAGGCTTTGGTGCCCGGCCGAGCCCGAATACTGAATAATAAATATGGAACGGCTCCCGGGATGTGGATAGAAAATGAGGGAGTGGTCTATGTAGCTTTACCGGGTGTACCCTATGAGATGAAGCCTATTCTTACCGACGAGCTCATCCCCAAGTTGAAGGATCGTTTTGATCGTCCTTATATTTTACAGAAAACCATTTTGTGTTATGGAGCGGGAGAAAGCCGTATTGCAAAGAAAATCGAGACCTGGGAGGCCGATTTACCGTCATCGATGAAGCTGGCTTACCTCCCGCAACCCGGGAAGGTGCGTTTACGGGTAATGATAAGAGGTGCAAATCGCAAAAAGATTGCAGAAGTATTACATGACCGGTTACGGGGGCTGGAGAAAATGTTAGGCGATTTTTTCGGGGGTTACGAAGGGGAGCATAATATAGAGGAGGATATTGCCGATCGGCTTACACAGCATAAACTGACTCTGGCTACCGCAGAAAGTTGTACAGGAGGAAAGATTGCAGCTCTTTTTACGGGTATTCCGGGAGCTTCGGTGTATTATCGAGGGGGACTTGTTCCTTATCAAACCGCTATGAAAACCAGAATTCTCGGAGTTTCAAAGGCGGTGATTCGGGAGTTTTCGGTGGTGAGTCGAGAGGTGGCAGAGGCGATGGCATTACAGGCACAGAAATTGTTTCAAGTCGATGTAGCTGTGGCGACCACCGGGAATGCAGGTCCTACCAAAGGGGATAGTGATGCCGCAGTGGGAACTGTATTTATTGCTATAGCTCTAAAAAACAAGATGGAAGTACGAGAATATCACTTGGGAAAGCTGCGTGAAAAAGTCGTAGAAAAGGCGGTTTATGAAGCTTTGGTTATGTTGCATAGAATGCTTTTGAAGGAGGGGCAAGAGGGGTGAGATTATGGAAGATTGAAGGACTTCTAAACGCTGTTTTTGAGCTTTTAATCGGGATTTTGAAGAGGCCTTTGAATTCCTCTTTTATTTTCAATTTTTCCGGTATTAACTTGTTAATTTTGGCTAAATTCGAAGTCTTGTATAAAGTTTGATAAGATTATGAAAAACACACGAATAGAACACGATTTTGTAGGAAAATTAGAGATTCCAAACGATTGCTATTACGGGATACAAAGTTATCGTGCAGCCGAAAACTTTGATATCACGGGTATAAAATTGCAGAAAGAACCTTTTATTATAAAGGCATTGGCGATGATCAAAAAGGCGGCGGCCCAAGCCAATAGAGATTGTGGGGTGTTGGAACCCGTTATTGCTAATGCCATCGCTCATGCCTGCGATCAAGTGATGACCGGAGAATTTGACGATCAGTTTGTCACCGACTTGATACAGGGCGGGGCAGGGACATCGGTTAATATGAATGCCAATGAGGTTATTGCCAATATCGCTTTAGAGTTTTTAGGTCACAAAAAAGGGGAATATGAAATCGTTCATCCCAATAATCACGTTAATTGCTCGCAATCAACAAATGATGTTTACCCCACGGCTTTACGCCTGGCTTTATATTTTAAAATACAGGATTTCCTGGGGGTCATGCATCAATTGAAGAGGGCTTTTGAAGTCAAAGCAGAAGCTTTTAAAGAGGTCTTAAAAATGGGACGTACCCAATTACAGGATGCTGTTCCCATGGCTTTGGGCGATGAATTTTCGGCTTTTGGAGCTGTCATTGCAGAAGATATAAACCGGGTAAAAGAGAATCAACAGCTTATGTTGACCGTCAATATGGGGGGAACGGCCATTGGTACAAAAGTTAATGTTCCCGGCGATTACCCGGAGCTATGCGTAGAATATCTGTCAAAAGAAACAGAGCTCCCCATTACACTTGCTCAGAATTTAATTGCCGCAACCAGTGATACGGGCGATTTTGTTCAGCTTATGGGAACCCTCAAAAGGGTAGCGGTAAAACTGTCTAAAACGTGTAACGATTTACGATTATTGAGCTCGGAACCGCGAACGGGATTGAATGAAATTAATCTTCCCGCCGTGCAGCCGGGATCTTCGATTATGCCCGGAAAGGTAAATCCGGTGATTCCCGAGGTTGTGAATCAAACCTGTTTTTATGTCATTGGCCAGGATGTAGCGGTTGCAATGGCAGCCGAAGCAGGCCAACTGCAACTCAATGTCATGGAGCCCGTGATTGCCTTTGCGATGTTGACCTCCATTGAATATCTGGGGAATGCGATAAAGACCCTAATCGATAAATGTATCGTTGGGATTACTGCCAACGAAGAGGTTTGTGCCCAGTCGGTAATGAATAGTGTGGGAATTGTGACCATGCTCAGTCCGGCTTTGGGGTATGAGATTTGTTCGGATGTGGCGGGAGAAGCTTTAGAGACCGGAAAAAGCGTGTATGATATTGTGGTCCAGGAACGCCGATTGATTACGCCGGAGAAATGGGATGAAATTTATTCTTTTGAAAACATGATTCGTCCAAAATTTGTCAAGTAGAGGTGGTTTAAACTTTTGGGATTGAAGCGAAAAATAGAGATTATTGTTCCGGATGACGGCTTTTTTGTAGAGCATAGCCATAGCTATGGTCGAAAAAAAGACTAAATCTGGGGCAATAAGATCATTTTGCAGCCAATTTTTGAAAGTTTAAATGACCTCGTAATTCGGATAATAACGGGAAGAAAATAGAATTCCTGAAACAGGGATGGCAATTACCGTCAGTAGTTTTTTAGCAAAATAAAAACTTTTGACCAATAGTTGTCTCCAATTCAAAAAAATCATTACTTTTGCGACCCGTTTTTAATTAAAATAGAAGGAATCATGTCAAGAGTTTGCGAGTTAACCGGAAAGAAAGCGATGGTTGGAAACAACGTTTCGCATGCTATGAATAAAACCAAGCGTAAGTTTAACGTCAATTTAGTTAAAAAACGCTTTTATTTACCGGAAGAAGATCGTTGGATTACCCTGAAAGTTTCAACTAAGGCGTTGAAGAATATTAATAAAAAAGGAATTACTGCTGTAGTGAAAGAGGCACGGCAGAAAGGTTATTTGAAGAAGTAATTCTGTTAAAATTGAAAGATTATGGCAAAAAAAGGAAATAGAAAGCAGGTTATTTTGGAGTGTACCGAGCAAAAGAAAACCGGAGTCCCCGGGATTTCTCGGTATATTACCACCAAAAACAAGAAGAATACGCCTGATCGACTGGAGTTGAAGAAATACAACCCCTATCTGCGTAAAATGACAATTCATAAAGAAATAAAATAGAGAAGTTATGGCTAAGAAACCTATGTCCCGTGTACAAACGGGAGCAAAACGATTGACGAAGGCGGTTAAGATGGTCAAATCGCCTAAAACCGGTGCTTATGTTTTTAAAGAAGCCATCGTTGCTCCCGATAAGGTAAACGATTTCTTTAAGAAGAACTGATTCTACAATATCATTTTTTTAACGAAGCCGTTTCGTTTCCAAAGATTTGGAATCGGAACGGCTTTTTGTTTGTATATTTGTAACTTTTAAGCGGAACAGATATTTTTTGAATACTATTTTGATCCATTATTATTAAGGAAGTAATCAATGAGCATTTTTAAGAAAATTTTTTCGAAAGAAAAGAAAGAAACCCTCGATAAGGGATTGGAGAAGTCCAGTAAGAGTTTCTTTGGTAAATTGGGGAAGGCCGTAGCTGGAAAATCGAAGGTAGATGATGAGGTCTTGGATGATTTGGAAGAGGTCTTGGTGATGAGTGATGTCGGGGTGGCCACAACCATCAAAATTATTGATCGGATTGAAGCTCGGGTGGCTCGCGATAAATATCTGGGGACGGCAGAATTGAATCGGATCTTGCGAGAAGAAATTGCAGGTTTGTTAAGTGAAACCGGATCAGAAGATGCTACGAAGTTTGTGGTTCCCGAACACAACACGCCATACGTCATTATGGTGGTGGGCGTAAACGGTGTAGGGAAGACCACAACCATAGGGAAACTGGCCTACCAATTTAAAAAGCAAGGTAAGAAGGTCGTTTTGGGAGCGGCAGATACTTTTCGGGCGGCGGCCATAGAGCAATTGGAAATTTGGGCCGATCGCGTGGATATTCCTATTGTCAAACAAAAAATGGGAAGTGATCCGGCATCGGTGGCTTTTGATACCTTGCAGAGTGCGATGAAACAGGAAGCCGATGTGGTATTGATCGATACCGCCGGAAGATTGCATAACAAAGTGAACTTGATGAGTGAGCTGACGAAAATTAAACGGGTCATGAAAAAGGTAATTCCCGATGCCCCTCATGAGGTCCTTTTAGTATTAGACGGCTCGACCGGACAAAATGCTTTTGAGCAAGCCAAACAATTTACGGCAGCGACCGAAGTGAGTGCCTTGGCCGTGACAAAATTGGATGGAACCGCAAAAGGAGGAGTAGTGATCGGGATTAGTGATCAGTTTCAGATTCCGGTAAAATATATTGGCGTGGGAGAAGGAATAGAAGATCTGCAAGTATTTAATAAAACCGAGTTTGTCGATTCATTTTTTAAAGAATAGACTATAATATGACAAATACTAACGGGGAGTTTCAAAACCGACCCAAACCCTTTTCAAAAGAGCGCACCCGGCAGACCCTGGGAATGATTATTTATTTCTATTGTGTGTTTTTTGTAATGATGAAAGTTATTGCTGTTGTTCAGGGTGCTGTGGTAGGGCCAAACCTGCTGATTGCGATACCTTTTGTAGGATTTGCCATCTGGGGATTCTACCAGCAGCGACATCACAATTTCTCGTGGTTCTATATTATTATAGGGATACTTATGATTTCTGCCCTGCGCTATTATGAAACCGGATTGCTTCAATATTTACAAGACGCGATATAATATTTGCTTCTTTTTACGATTTCTGTTTATGAAACCAGCTTCTTTTATCTTATTATTTTTGGTAAGTGCGTTTCTTGACGCACAAACTATCAATACCGTTGAGGATCCTGTCGATTTTGTCAATCCCCTAATGGGAACGATGTCAGATTATGAATTGTCAACTGGTAATACGTATCCCGCTGTCGGGGTTCCCTGGGGTATGAATCTATGGACTCCGCAAACCGGAAAAAATGGAGATGGATGGCAATATAAATATACCGATAAACGAATTCGCGGCTTTAAACAGACCCATCAGCCTTCTCCCTGGATGAATGATCACGGTGTGTTTTCGGTGATGCCTATAACCGGTGATGGAGGAGTGGGACAGAAAGAACGGGAAAGCTGGTTTTCTCACCGAACGGAGGAGTCAACTCCTTATCATTATAAAGTTTATTTGGGAGACCACGATGTCTGGGCAGATATGACTGCAACAACACGGGCGGCTCAATTTTGTTTTACCTTTCCCGAATCCGATTCTTCATCGGTGGTGGTCGATGCTTATAATGACGGGTCTTATATTAAAGTGATCCCGGAGGAACAAAAAATAATGGGGTATTCGACTAAGAATCATGGAGGGGTGACCGATAATTTTAAAAGTTACTTTGTACTCTATTTTGACCGCCCTTTTGAGTCGGCACAGGTTTGGAGTAATGAAAAACTGGTTTCCGGTGATACTTTGGAATATAAAGCTGATCATGTGGGAGCGGTAGTTCGTTTTAAAACGCAACGAGGAGATCAGATACATGTAAAGACGGCTTCCTCCTTTATTAGTTTTGAGCAGGCCGAATTGAATTTAAAACAGGAAATCGGGGAGGATACTTTTGATGAAACGAAAAAGAAAGCCCGGGATCAGTGGAATAAAGAGTTGGGGAAAGTTGAGGTTGAAGGCGGTAGTATTGATGAAATGCGAACATTCTACTCGAGTCTTTATCGAATGTTGTTTTTTCCATTAAAAATGTACGAGAAAAATGCTAATGGAGAGATTTTCCATTACAGCCCTTATACCGGTGAAATCCTTCCCGGCTATTTATTTGCCGGTACCGGCTTCTGGGATACTTTTCGGGCTTTATATCCCTTTTTGACGCTAATGTATCCCGATATTAATGTAGAAATGCAAAAAGGACTGGTTAATGTCTATAAGGAAGGTGGGTATTTACCGGAATGGTCTTCTCCCGGTTTTCGGGATGTGATGGTGGGCAATAACTCGGCTTCGGTTGTAGCGGGAGCTTATATTAAAGGCCTACGGGGATATGATATCGAAACCTTGTTTGAAGCCCTTAAAAAGGGAGCCAATGAAGAAGGCCCCATGGCTGCCGTGGCCCGAAAAGGAGCCGATTATTACAATGAATTGGGCTATGTACCCTATGACGTTGGGATTAATGAAAATGCGGCTCGTTCCCTCGAATATGCGTATGACGATTATGCGATTTATGCGCTGGGAAAGGCACTGGAAAAACCGGAATCGGAAATTGGTATTTATGCGAAACGGAGTCAGAATTACAAAAAACTATTTGACCCTTCCCATAATCTGATGCGAGGAAAAAACAAGGATGGTAGTTTCCAGAAGCCTTTCAACCCTTTAAAATGGGGGGACGCCTTTACCGAGGGGAACAGCTGGCACTATACCTGGTCGGTTTTTCACGATGTTCAGGGACTGATCGATTTGATGGGCGGAAAAGAAACTTTCACCCGGATGTTGGATTCGGTGTTTGTCATGCCGCCGAAATTTGATGATAGTTATTACGGACAGGTAATCCATGAAATCCGAGAAATGCAAATTGCCGGGATGGGACAATATGCACATGGAAATCAACCCATTCAACATATGATCTATCTGTATGACTATGCCGGGCAGCCCTGGAAAACCCAATATTGGGCTCGGGAAACCATGAATCGGATGTATGCGGCAACGCCCGATGGATATATTGGTGATGAGGATAATGGACAGACCTCGGCCTGGTATGTATTCTCGGCAATGGGCTTTTACCCGGTCAATCCGGCCAGTACGCAGTATGCCTTGGGAGCACCCTTGTTTAAGCAAATCCAACTCCATTTGAATAATGGAAATACTTTTGTGATCGAAGCTCCCGATAATAGTGCAGAGAATCGATATGTCAATAAAATGAAATTACATGGTAAGGAGTACAATAAAAATTATATTGACCATTTTGATATTATGGATGGCGGGGAGATTTATTTTGAAATGACTTCAGAATCCAACAAAAGCCGAGGTATAGAGGATAGTGCCACACCGTTTTCTTTTTCAAAGGAAAATCGATAATGAAGCTCAGAACGTTGATGACACAGATATGGCAGGCGGGCACAGATTAAAGATATCGGCGATAATCAGTAGGATCGGTGTTATCTGCGTTCCATAAAAAAGAGCGTTACTAATGAGCAATTTAAAAACCCCCATAGTTTAGCAAATATTTTTAAAGCATGGAATGTCGGACTTTAATCCACTAAGGAAATCCAACGCTTGTCCTTATGGGCTTTAAAGTACATCTCGATTTGAGCCGAAGTGACCTTTTCTTGGGCTAATTTGGGAAGGTTGTCAAGGGAAAAATAGTGGCTCTTTAGCGTTTCTATATTTTTAGAAAAGGACCCTTTAATAACTTCACACAGCATAAAAGCCTTGATAACGCCATGGGCATACATCGGTGGATTGTGCAGATTCCGGTCCTGTAGGGCAATCAGTCGCGTAGCTACGACATTGAGGCCGGCTTCTTTCTGCACTTCTTTAACCGTATTGGATTTAATGGACTCGTCAACATCTACCCAGCCGCCGGGAAGGGACCAGGTACCGTTGTTTTCCTGAACCAACAGGATTTTATCGTTGTTAAAAATGGCAGCGCGAGAATCCATTTTAGGGGTTTGAAAACCGGTTTCATTGCAAAAGATGTTTTCTACAAATTCCTTGGAATAACCGGATCCCATGCTAATCATTTCTCCGCTGATTTCCCGAATCCGTTCAAAGCGTTCGATATCAAAAACATCGTTGGAATAGGTCAGTCCGCCCTGCGCTAAAAATTGAAGCTCCATCGCCAGTTTAACCCAATTTCGCTCTCTCTTGTTTGTGATCGGAACCAAAAGGGTGTAGAGAATCTCTCGGGGATGGCTGAAATAAAAATCCGCTTTTGTGTTTTTTGGAGAGGTGGAATTCCACAAGGCCAGGCCAAAGTGTATGTCGAACTCTTCGATGAGCGTAGAATGGGCAGTGGAAGTGGATATATAGAGGACTTCCTCTTTTGGAGAGTTACTTTTCTTCCTATAATCCAATAAGACCTGTTTTAACGAGTGAGGCGACTGGTCGGGTTTTTCCGGTAAAATAGCATCAAAATAGGTCAGAAAAGGATCGAGGGTATTCTCGGTTTCATGTTTTTCCGGTTTTTGAGAAGTGATAAGGCCCAACCCGAATCCTTTTTTGTGAAGCTCTTGTAAAACCTCCTTTATAGCTGGTTGATGGAATGTTAGGATACTTTCGACGTCAAATAGAATTGTTTGGATCATGCTTCTTTTTTCGTGATAAAGGGTGAATGATGGACAAAAATAAACATTCGATTTCGTATTCTCCGGGAGTGATGCGCGTTAAAAACATCTGAAATAAACCGGTTCAAACCCATAATAAGAACTTGTTTATCTAACTTGTAAGGAATTAAAACTTTGTTTTTTCATGAATTCTCAGATGACGAATCCCTATTTTAAAAGCTTGCTGAAACCGATTGAAAAATATCGGGTTTTGGCAGAAAAAACTTTTTCACAACTTTCGGAGGAAGAGCTTTTTAAGCCGCTTGACCAAAACGGGAACAGTATCGGGATTCTCGTGCAGCATCTTCGAGGAAATATGCGTTCGCGCTGGACCGATTTTATGACGACAGACGGGGAGAAAGAATGGCGTCAGCGAGATGCTGAATTTGAGGGGCATATACAAAACAGAGAAGAGTTATTAAAGAAATGGCGGGAAGGCTGGGGATTTTTTTATAAAGCATTAGACCGATTACAACCTGAAGATTTGGAAAAAACGGTATATATCCGGGATGTTTCTTATTCGGTTTATGAAGCGATTCATTTACAACTGGCACATTGTATGTATCATATCGGACAGATTGTTCTTATCGGGAAAACATTGAAGGGGGATCAGTGGGAGAACTTGAGTATTCCCAAAGGAAAATCCGAAGAATATTTTGATCGGGAATCAAAAAGCTTCCCCGAAAGTAAGCCACAACGCGAAGAGGAATAAAATTTTGGATATCTGAATTTTTGCATTGGATATTTTACTTGGCTTTCCCAATTCTATAATTTATTTGTTGTGTTCTTAAAGGGTACTCGAGCTTTTTGGTAAGCACCTCAGGTCTGTATATCTGTGAAATTCGCGAGGAATCGGTAGATTTTAACCGGGATTCGATGGAGCTTAAAAAGCACCAATACTGTGTCGTGAGATAGGATTCCTTGTAAATAAATCTTAGTGTAATTCCGGCATGTAGAAAATTGCCCACGATTCTATTCGCGGACTCCAAAGGATTTATAGAATCGGTATTCAGCCTATACATATAGAGTTTATAAAGTCCATAGAGAGATTTAAATGTTTAAACAACCACCAACGGATTAATTGGTTGGGAAGGTGTTATCCTGCATTCCGACACACCGTGAGGAATCTTACATTTGTAGTTTCAGAAGAGAAAAAAAGATCCTTCGCTGCGCTCTGGATGACAGGAAACATCAAAGTTTGTTAAAGAATGTCATCGACGAAGGAGAAGTCTTTTACCTGTTCATGGATTAAGATCTCTCACTGCGTTCGAGATGGACATCCTTGAGGTATTGCCAATCCTAACAATACTATAATTGTAATTGGGTAATATTTTTTGACAAGTTATCAGGATTTTTTACCCCCCGTAATAAAATTCCATGTTTAATTTGATATCCGGATGCAGACTGTTTTTAACCGGGCAGTGCAGTGCGGTGCGTTCAATGACTTTTGTTGTTTTGTCGTCATATTTTTGTGGGAAGTACAGTTGGACATCAATTTGAGAAATTCGTCGGGGAGTAGCAGCCATGGTCTTGGTAATTTTGGCGGTAGCCCCTACAATCGACTTTTCCTCCGATTTTAGCTTTATTCCGAGGGTTGTCAAAATACAGTTACCCACGGCCGTAGCCACTGTATCAGTAGGAGAAAAAGCCTCACCTTTTCCATGGTTATCGGTGGGGGCATCGGTGATATAGACAGTTCCACTTTGAAGGTGCGTATTTTTTGTTCGTAATTTTCCGAGGTATTCCACTGTCGAGGTCATATATACTAATTTTAGTAGTTAAAAATAGATAAACTTTATCATAATAAACCAAAATATGAATTTTTTATGTGTGGAAATCTCCTGTAGCAATAGAAATTCTTATTTTGCAGATTGATTTTTTTAATCCCCAATCATTTCAAAAATGGAAGAAAATAAAATTGGAGGTATCGCTGCGGAAGTTTTAAAAGAAAAATTTGAACTCCCTCTTTTTGTTTATGAGGAGGCCGTAATGACACGGCAGTTTCAACGACTCTCTGCAGCTTATTCAAGTGTTGAAGTAGAGCTCAATTACGCTTGTAAGGCGTTGAGTAATATTAATATTCTCAAGCATTTTCGGAAACTGGGCTCCGGTTTGGATTGTGTTTCTATACAGGAGGTAGAGCTCGGTTTAAAAGCGGGGTTTGACGCTTCGAAAATCCATTTTACGCCGAGTGGAGTTGCGATTGAGGAAATTGAAAAGGCTGTTCGGTATGGTGCTCATGTGACCTTAGACAGTCTCAGTATTTTAAAAAAGTTTGGGCGGCAATTTGGTAATACATATCCCGTTTGCATTCGGTTTAATCCCAATATTATGGGAGGTGGGAATCTGAAAATTTCAACGGGTCATAGCAAGAGTAAGTTTGGTGTTAATGTAAAGCAGCTCGACTCGGTATTGGAAGTTGTACAAAATGAGGATTTATCGGTGGAAGGAGTTCACATGCATACCGGAAGTGATATCCTGAATATTGATACTTTTTTGGATTCTGCTCACGTTTTGTTGGAAGTAGCTCATCATTTTCCGGATTTGAAGTATGTCGATTTTGGAAGCGGATTCAAAGTACCCTATAAACCGGGAGGTCAAGAAACTGATGTCGAACAGTTGGGAGCACGGGTAACCACTTTATTTAAAAAATTTTGTGCCGATTACGGAAGGGAATTGAAATTAATACTGGAACCCGGGAAGTTTTTGGTAAGTGAAGCAGGTTTTCTGCTGGCCGAGGTCAATGTGATTAAATCCTCGCCTACACAGGTCTTTGCTGGCGTTAATACGGGATTAAATCATCTTATTCGCCCGATGTTTTACGATGCTTATCATCATATAACTAATCTTTCTAATCCCAAAGGAAAACTGGAGCCTTATACGGTGGTAGGGTATATTTGTGAAACGGATACCTTTGCCACCAATCGGAAAATCAATACCATAAGAGAAGGAGATATTCTTTGTTTTCACAATGCGGGTGCTTATGCTTTTCAGATGAGCAGTAATTATAACAGCCGTTTTCGGCCGGCAGAAGTTTTGATCCGGGGGGGGATGGCACATTTGATTCGGAAACGGGAGACGTGGGAAGATTTATTACGCCATCAAATCGAACTTTAGCTTTCCCAAATTCTATTTTAAGGATCGGAGACAGAATTTTTTAAAGGATGGTTCTATTTATTGCTGGAGTAAACGGGGCAGAAAGCAATATCGAATACAAACACAAAATAACA
>CAZBXQ010000010.1:0-47196 GCA_964495935.1 uncultured Flavobacteriaceae bacterium | reverse complement strand
TATTGCTGGAGTAAACGGGGCAGAAAGCAATATCGAATACAAACACAAAATAACAGTTCCGGATTGTAAAATTGTATTGAATAACTATGAAAATCAAAATACGAGAAGCACTCATTACTTTTGGAGGGATGTGCTGTATGGCAATTGGGGTAGCACAAAATTTTACCCCCGATGGCTTGAAGATTGCCATGAATCATTTCTTACAGGATTCTCAAACCTCTCATGCCATTGTTTCCCTTACAGTCGTCAATGCCGAAACGGGAGAGGAACGTTATGCCTTGAATGGAGATTTGGGGCTGGCACCGGCTTCGACTCTAAAGGTCTTGACGGCAGCCACTGCGTATTCAAAGTTGGGAAAGGACTACAGCTATAAAACAGAACTCCGCTACACCGGAGAAATTCGTAAGGATACGCTTTTCGGTGACCTTATTATAAAAGGGGGAGGGGATCCCAGCTTGGGAAGTTGGCGGTATGCGAAAACAAAGCGGGGAGTCGTGCTTGATGCTTGGGTTAAAGCTGTAAAAAATGCCGGAATTCGCTATATTCACGGCTGTGTGCTTGGAGATGCCGGAATTTTTAACTCTCAGGGCGTACCGGATGGCTGGCAGTGGGAGGACATCGGTAACTATTATGGTGCCGGAAGCTCGGGATTGACCTGGCATGAAAATCAATATGATCTGTTGATGAAACCGGGAAATAAAGTAGGGGATCCCGTACATATTATTAAGACGGAACCCGAAGTGGAGGGACTCCAATTTATTAACGAATTAACCACAGAAACGGAGAACAGCGGGGATCAGGTCTATATCTACCTTGCTCCTTTTGGTAAAACCGCGTATGTGCGGGGAACAGCTCCGGCTCATCATCCCGATTTTAAAGTCTCCGGCTCGATTCCTGATCCGGCTTTGATGGCGGCTCAAAAGTTGGAACAAGAATTGACGCAAAAGGGAATTTTTGTTCGGCAACCGGCTACGACTATGCGACGGTTGCAGAAAAAAGGAGTTTCTTTTCGATATCAAGAGGGGAAAACCCTTCACATTCATGAATCACCGGAGTTTTCAAAACTGTCCCATTGGTTTCTTAAGAAAAGTATTAATTTATACGGAGAACACTTTTTAAAAACCATAGATTTATCCGGAACTACACCCGCCACAACAGAAGGAGGATTAGAAAACCTAATCGATTTTTGGAAGAAGCGAGGGATTGACGAGGAAGCTTTACATCTGATGGATGGGAGCGGGCTTTCACCGGGGAACAGAATAACGACAAAAGCACTGGCTCACGTATTGGTTATGGCTCGAAATGCGGATTGGTATCTCGAATTTTATGAGAATCTTCCCGTGATTCATAGCATTCGAATGAAAAGCGGGTCCATTCGGGGCGTATCTGCATTTAGTGGTTATGTGGAGAGTGTGCAGGGAGAACCCTTGGCATTTTCTTTTATAATTAATAATTATAATGGAAGACTGGGAAATCTGCTTCCTAAGATTTTTAACGTATTAGATCAGCTGAAAGAATAATTATTGAATCGGTCTGAATCATGTGACTGAGCTTAAGCAGCTGATTTTCTTGGTACCGTGATGAAGGGATGGAAAACATGTTTGTTATCGATTGTTGAGGCAAAATAAATACTGATAAGCCATAAATACCATTGAATTATGGGATGGTCTTTGAGGTTTGTAAATTCATTTTTTGCGCTTTATTTTTAGTATTTTTGCGTATTCAAAATAAATTGGATGAAATATCTGCACAACATAGGGCAATACTTTATAATGCTCGGTGAGGCCTTTGGCCCCATGACAAAACGTAAAGTTCTCTATGATTTGATTATGAAAGAAATCGATGACTTGATTATTGATTCTTTGGGAATTGTCAGTTTTTTATCCTTTTTTATAGGGGGTGTGGTAACCATTCAGATGTCGTTGAATCTGAGTAGCCCTTTTTTACCCAAAAGTTTGATTGGATTTGCGGCCCGGCAGATTGTGATTCTGGAATTTGCGCCCACGTTGATCTCGATTATTATAGCCGGAAAGGTAGGGTCTTATATTACTTCCAGTATTGGCACGATGCGGGTCACTGAACAGATTGATGCACTTGAAGTGATGGGAATCAATTCGGTGAATTATTTGGTTTTTCCAAAAATAGTAGCCATGATGCTGTTCCCTTTTGTGATTGCCATTTCTATGTTTATTGGGCTGTTGGGAGCCTATTTAGCCGGGATTTGGGGGGGGTATGCTCCTTCAGATGCTTTTATTGCGGGACTACGAGAAGATTTTATCCCTTTTCAGTTGGCCTATGCCTTTATTAAAACTTTCTTTTTTTCCTTTCTTTTGGCAACGATTCCGGCATATTTTGGCTATTATTTGAAAGGAGGATCTCTGGAAGTGGGAAGAGCCAGTACGACCGCTTTTATATGGACCAGCGTGGCCCTTATTGTTACCAATTATATATTGACCCAATTATTATTAGCCTGATGATTAAAGTTACAGATCTACATAAGAGTTTTGGTGATAATAAGGTTCTAAAGGGGATAACGGCCGAATTTTATAAAGGAAAGACGAATTTAATTATTGGGCAATCCGGTTCCGGGAAGACGGTATTTTTAAAGTGTCTGTTGGGGCTTTTTCGACCCGATTCGGGAACTATACAATACGGTGAAGATGTCTATGCTGATTTTACGGAGGAAGAGCAGCAGGAATTTAGAAAACGCGTGGGGATGGTTTTTCAGGGAAGTGCTTTGTTTGACACGATGAATGTGGGTGACAACGTGATGTTTCCCCTGCGCATGTTTACCGATATGCCCAGAAGTGAGCGCTTTGACCGGATGATAGAGGTATTAAAACGGGTGGGCCTTGAAAATGTAGAAGAAAAGGAGGCCTCTGAACTTAGTGGAGGGATGCAGAAACGAGTGGCTATTGCCCGGGCCATCGTAAATCAGCCGGAGTACTTGTTTTGTGATGAACCGAATTCGGGACTGGATCCCGAAACAGCTATCCTTATTGATAATCTGATTCAGGAAATTACCAAGGAGTACGATATTACCACGGTCATCAACACCCACGATATGAATTCTGTATTGGAGATCGGAGAGAATATTAACTTCCTCAAATTTGGAGAATTGAAATGGAGAGGTACACATCGTGAAATATTTAGAACCGATAATGAAGATATTTCGGCTTTTGTGTATTCTTCCAACCTCTTTAAGCAGGTTCGAAAAGCACATCTGCAAAATAACCCGGAGTAGGCTACCCCAATTCCTTCCCAAATTTTATTTGAACTTTTCTTCGTATTTCTTTTATGCCTTGTTCCTTGTCTTTCGGGTAAATTAATAGCACCTCATCATTCTCTACGACAATGTAGTCATTGAGATCTTTCATAACCACAACCCGTCCTTTGGGGGTGTGTATAATATTCCCTTTTGAATCTTCCGCATACGTATCGGTGTTGACAATGACGTTGTGATCGCGATCTTTGGGGAGTTTGTCATATAACGACCCCCAGGAGCCCAAATCGTTCCATATAAAGGAAGCCGGTAAAACGGCAACATTATCAGCTTTTTCCATGATGCCGTAATCGATAGAAATATTTTCAGCCTCTTTATAATGCTCCAAAAGAAAATCTTTTTCGTTTTCCGTATTAAGTGTTTCCCAGCCTTTTATGAAGAGTGCCGCCATATCCGGAAGATAGGTTGTATAGGTATCAATAAGGGTCTGTGCTTTGCCCATAAACATTCCGGAATTCCATAAATAATCTCCCGATTCATAGAAAGATTGAGCCGTGTAATAATCCGGTTTTTCTGTAAATCGTTTGACCCCTTTAATGAGGGTTGTAGAATCTCGTTTATATTTTATATACCCATAACCGGTGTGGGGCTGCGTGGGAGGAATCCCAAGCGTCAATAAAAGATTTTTTTGACTACAGGCCGTAAATCCCTGCTGAATATCCCGGGCAAACTTTTCCTCTTCCTCGATCCAGTGATCGCTGGGCGCAATGATGATTGTTGCATTGGGGTTTTCTTTCTTAATTTTTAATGCTGAAAGTAAAATACAAGGGGCTGTATTTCGCATTTCAGGCTCCAGCACGAGTTGACGATCTGTGATTTGTGGTAATTCCTCTTTTACCAGTTTATCGTATTGATCATTTGTAAGAATAAAAATATTCTTTTCGGGAACGAGTTTATGCAATCGATTATACGTTTTTTGAAGTAAGGTTTCCCCGGTTCCCAAAAGGTCGAGAAACTGCTTAGGAAGTACTTCTTTACTCAGTGGCCAAAAACGGGAACCCACTCCTCCGGCCATAATCACGGCATAATAATCTTGCATAGTTAAGTTTTCTTTAGTGTTGCACATGTTTAAGGAATTCTACTTCAGCATGCGGTTGGAATATATAAATTTTTCCTGTTGATAGCTCAATACATTCGTAGCGTTTGACTCTTTTTCGGTCCTTTTTAAAGATTTTCCCGTTCGGAGTCTTAAAAAGACTTCCTTTTTTTAGTTCAAAAAGAAAATCTTTTTGAGGACCGGCATCAAACTTTTTTAAGGCCATGGCCAACGGAGCATCCGTATCACTACTTGCTTTTGGGTTTTTAAAGTGACGAGCCAGTAAAGGAAGTATATCTTTGGGGAAAATAGCGGGTGTAATAAAAGGAAGCATGAGGTGTTGAAAGGTATATTTCCATTCTCGTCCATGGGGTTTAATATGCCTGCCAAAGTTTTTGAAGGCCGTAAGATGAGCCAATTCATGGACGAGGGTAATCAGAAAGCGGTATTGATTAAGATTGGCATTGATGGTGATTTGATGTTGGCCGTCGGCCAGTTTTCGATAATCGCCGTGACGTGTTTTTCGTTCTTTGACAATTTTGAGATGAACACCTTCTTTTTTTATCAATGCGAAAACGCGATCAACCGCTTGGTCAGGGACATAATGGCGCAATGTTTCTTTCATTTTTTTTGAATTAGGGGGCGATTATCTCCCGACTTTATGACTACCCCGTAATTGAAGTAGTCCTATTTGCTCTATCCATAACCTCTCTTTCGTTTTTGCGTTTAGGATTGATTTTCCGACTATCCGCTTTTCGGAGATTGCTTTTCTGCTGTGTTCGGTGCATAACAGAAATTTCAAAATTTATCTGATTGACCATTAGTAAAAATAGGTGTTCGAAGGCTTTTTAAGTTAATCGATTCTCCTGCTTATTTACAAATATTCGCCGCTCATCTCATTCCATTACGGAGTAGAGTTGGAGACTTGTAATACTTTTCCGTTATATACGCGATTTCCCGTTAGTGCAAACTGAATAATATAAGCCGCCATTTCCCGGGGACTTACACCAGCTTTGGTACCCGGAAAGGCTTCTTCAAACATTTCGGTTTGAACGGCTCCTAAGGCTAATGCATTGAAAATCGGTCCGGTTTCTTTGTATTCTTCGGCCAATACCTCCATGAGATTAATGACGGCGGCTTTACTGGAACTGTAGGCGGTGAGCCCCGGAAATTTTACACTCCCTTGAATTCCTCCCATGCTGCTGATACTTATAATATGGCTGTCGGCATGAAAAAACGGGAGAAGGGCCTGCGTGAAAGTAAAAACACCAAAGACATTTGTTGCATATACCTTTTTCAATTCCGAAACGTGTATTGTAGTAAAATCCTTATGGATAATTTGCCCTGCATTATGAATTACCACATCGACTTGTGACCAGTGCTGCTGGATATAGTTCACTGCTTTTTGCAGATCCTTACCTTGCGTTATGTCAAATTCGAGAGATTGTGTATTGGAAAGGTGGAGATGGTCAATGGGACTTGTATTTCGCGATAGAGCCAGAACACGATGCCCTTTAGCTTGGCATTGTTTGACCAATTCGTAGCCGATTCCCCGACTGGTTCCGGTAATAATAATATTTTTTTGTAGCATAAAAAGCGGTTAGTGTGGATTGGAGTTTTTGTTCAGTTGTACAATTGGTTCTCCTTCATTGGCCAGTCCTTCAATTCCCGGAATCGTAGCTCGAATGAATTGCTCCATAAAGTCAAAATCAATGCGGTGAATTTCATCGCCCACTTGATGATATTGATCAAAATTAACAAAATTGAATGAAGAGAGTGTATGGGCTGGGATTTTCAATTCTGTATAAAAAGCATAGTTATCGCTGCGTTTGAATACCTGGTATCGATCTTCGTCTTTCCAGTATCCTAAAACCTTTCTTTCGGCAAAGTTGTTAAAAATGGAGGCCAGGTTGGATTTTTTGTAACCCGTGACATAAGCGTCATAATCGGTTGTTTGCATAGGAACACCAAGCATTTCAAAATTCAGCATTAGCACGGGCGAAAAGGGTGCTTTTTTTAGTCGTTTGGCGAGATGGCGGGATCCAATCAGTCCCTTTTCTTCGGCCGAGAATAAGACGAACAGGAGGCTTCGTTTTGTGTCTTTTGTTGCCAGGGTTTTAGCTAATTCAAGAACAACTGCCGTTCCCGAGGCATCGTCATTAGCTCCATTGGCAATGGAATCTCCTTTTTGAGGTTGGATTATGCCAATGTGATCGTAATGTGCGCCAAGAATGATAACCTCATTTTTCAGGGTTTTGTCAGTGCCCTCTTTATAGGCCACTATATTATAACCGATAAGGCCCTTGTATTCAAAACTATCGCGATAGGTCTTGAAATAAGGTTGAAGGCCGGCGTCACGGAATTGGGATTCAATATACTGCGCTGCTTTTTCAATACCTTCCGACCCGGTATCGCGGCCTTTTAGAGTATCGGATGACAGGTAGCGGATAGTGGCTTCAATTTGCTTTTTTTGAGGTTGGTATTCCGATTTTTCAAGGGTTTGGCTGCGTTGTGGCCCGCAAGAAAATAAAAAGAATACGATACCGGTGAGAAATAAAAAGTTTTTCATCTTTTTGATTTAAATAAAGAACCCCGGACTGACGAAGCATCCGGGGCTGTAAACCTATAATTGGAATTATTGTATAATCTAATTTTAAGCCAACATCGTTACCGGATTCTCCAAATACGTTCGCAACGTTTGCAGGAATTTGGCACCGGTTGCACCATCGACGGTACGGTGATCACAAGCCAAAGTCACTTTCATTGTATGGCCGACCACAATCTCTCCATCTTTTACAACTGGTTTTTCCTCAATGGCTCCTACCGAAAGGATGGCGGAGTTGGGCTGGTTGATAATACTGGTAAATTCCTGTATTCCAAACATTCCCAAATTAGAAACCGTAAATGTGCTGCCTTCCATTTCATCGGGTTGAATCTTTTTATCCTGCGCTTTTTTTGCCAGGCTCTTCACGTTGGCATTGATTTGCGTCAGAGATTGTTGATCTGTAAAACGTAGAACCGGAACAACCAGTCCTTCATCAACCGCTACTGCTACGCCAATATGAATATGTTTGGCAATCTTAGTGACGTCATCGCCCCAAATTGAATTCACTTGAGGATGTTTTCGTAAGGCTATTGCCGAAGCCTTGATTACCATATCATTAAAGGAAATCTTAGTGTCGGGGATGTTGTTAATCGTTTTTCGGGAAGCCCTGGCATTTTCCATATCTACTTCAATTGTGAGGTAGTAGTGGGGGGCACCAAATTGCGATGCCGTAAGACGCTTGGCGATGGTTTTTCGCATCTGTGAGTTCTTGACTTCTTCGAAAGTTTCTTCTCCTACCGGCACATAGGTCTGTGCTGCGGCGGGTGCTTGTTCTTTACCCTTCTTGGCCGTTGTGGTTTCAGCGGGTTTATAGTTTTCGATATCGCGTTTTACGATACGGCCGTTTTCTCCGGTTCCTTCCACATCAGAAAGGTCAATATTTTTGTCGGCGGCCATTCGTTTGGCCAGGGGAGAGGCAAAGATACGGCCTCCGTCTTTTCCTGTATCTTGTTTTTCTGTGGATTCAGATTCAGTATCTTCTGGGTTCTCTTTTGAGCTGCTATCGGTTGTAGAAGTCTCTTTTTCTGCGTTATCCTCCTTCTTTCCTTTTTTCTTAGATCCACCGGATTTTAGACTTTTCAAAACGGCATCGACATCCGTTCCTTCAGGTCCGATAATAGCGATGGGGTCTTCAATCGGTGTACTTTCTCCCTCGCCCAAGATGATTTTTAGTAACTTTCCGTCATAGAAAGATTCAAATTCCATGGTTGCCTTATCGGTTTCGATTTCGGCCAAAATATCACCTTCTTCAACGTCATCTCCTTCTTTTTTAGACCAGGAGGCAATGGTTCCTTCTTCCATGGTATCCGAAAGTAACGGCATGGTAATCACTTCTACATCATCGGGAATTTCTCCGGCAGCCTCTTCATCATCATTATCATCGGCTTCTTCTTTTTTGTGCTCTTGGTCTTCTTGATCTTTCTTTTCAGATTTTGAATCCTCTTTATCATTGGAAGATTTCCCGGCATTGGCAAGGAGTTCTTCTATATCCTCATCTTCTTCGCCAATGATCGCAATCATCTGATTTACCGGGACGGTATCTCCTTCTTCAACGGCAATGTGCAACAGGGTGCCTTCATAAAAGGACTCAAATTCCATGGTCGCCTTGTCGGTTTCTATTTCTGCTAAAATGTCTCCTTCTTCAACTTGATCTCCCTTTTTCTTGAGCCATTTTGCAATGGTTCCTTCTTCCATGGTGTCACTCAAAAGGGGCATATTAATAACATCGGCCATAGCTTAATCTAATTTATGTGGTAAAAATGGGTAATCTTCTTGTTCATAAACGGCATCGTACATCACGCTTTTATCGGGCCAATCAGATTCATCGGCAAATTTCTCACATTCTTTTACGTGTGCTTTAACCCGTTTATCGATCTCTTTAAGATCGTCTTCGGTAGCCCATTCTTCTTCTAAGATTTTATTTTTTACTTGGAGGATAGGATCCAGTTTTTGATATTCTTTGACCTCCTCTTTCGTTCGGTAATGTTGGGCATCACTCATGGAGTGACCCCGATAACGATAAGTTTTTAACTCTAATAAGGTAGGGCCTCCACCACTTCGGGCGCGTTTTATGGCTTCGTCTAAAGCCTCGGCTACCTTGGCCGGCTTCATCCCATCTACCGGGCCACTGGGCATATCAAAGCCGAGGGCCAATTTCCAGAGTTCGGTTTGATTTGATGTTCTTTGGGTTGAGGTTCCCATCGCATAGCCGTTGTTCTCAATACAGAAAACTACGGGTAATTGCCAAGACATCGCCAGGTTCATGGATTCGTGAAAAGACCCTTGACGGGTGGCTCCATCGCCCAAAAAGGTGAGCGTAACGCGGTCGCGGTTAAAATATTTATCACCAAAGGCAATTCCTGTACCCAAGGCGATTTGCCCGCCCACGATACCGTGCCCGCCAAAGAAGTTATGTTCTTTTGAGAAGATGTGCATAGAACCTCCCAATCCATGAGAACTTCCGGTTTTCTTGCCGTATAACTCGGCCATTACATATTTGGGATCCAAACCTAATCCGATAGGTTGGACGTGATTTCTATAGGAGGTAATCATGCGATCTTTGGAGGTATCCATCGCATGAAGAGCACCGGCTAATATCCCTTCCTGACCATTATATAGGTGAAGAAATCCGCGAACTTTTTGCTGAATGTACACTTGTGCCAGTTTATCCTCAAACTTACGCCAGAAAAACATGTTCTCATACCAATCCAGATATGTCTCTTTCGTTATCTTTTCCATAAACATTAAATTTTTAGCGTCAAAACGCGAGTGACAAAAATAAGATTTTAAGTTTGATTCCTAAGTTCTTTTAACGATAAATTTAATTTGACGAGGTTGAGAAATGGAGTGTATAACTCTTTATTTTATGTTTTTAAATGGATTTTATGGAACGCCCTCTTTTTTTGAGCAGACTTTATTATTTAAACCGAATTTAGAAGGAGTCGCCCAAGTGAAAGGCAAGACTAAATCGTATTCCCCCTTCTAAGGGATTGGCAACGGTTGAGGAGGTGGAAAGCAGATAGGAAATATTGATTTCGGCAAGGGCATATTGAAAACCCATTCCAAATGTTATATATTGACGGAATCCTTTTTCGGGGCTTTCATGGAGGTATCCCGTTCGCAGGGAAAAACGATTTCTGAATTGATATTCGGTGCCCACGGCCCAGATAACTTCTTTAAGTTCTTCCCGGAGCCCTCCGGGAGCATCGTTAAAGGAAGAAAAAATACCGCCAATAGCTGCTTTCTGGTAATACTGGTCGTCGCGGTTGATAATCCCGTCTCCGTTAGAATCGCTGGGCGTGGGAACGAGAAGTTTGTTGAGCTCGGTATAAACGCCAATCTTGTGGTCGCTGTCGAAAATAAAATCGAAGCCCCCGCCGATTCCGAGATTGGTGGGCAGGAATCCCTCTTCGCCCTGACTTCCATAGTTGATTTTTGGACCTATATTAGAGAGATTGAATCCGGCGCGCCACTGCCCGTCAAAGTTTTTAAAAGCCATAATATCACTTTCAAAATATCCCGAAATATCGGTACTGAAAGCATTGGCGACAGAAGCATCTTCCACAGCCGTTTGTATTTTTAAATCCGATCGGATATAACGAAGCGTAATGCCCATTGAAAAATCTTTACTCAATTTTAAAGCATAACTGGCATCGACGGCTAATTGATTGGGCTTCAATTCCAGTCCCGTTTCGGTAGCCGTTTGCCGACTGGATACCTTACCCAAGTTAAAGTACCGGAGGCTTATTGCAAAGGCACTCCGGCCGTTGATCCGGTGAGCATAGTTAATTTGACCGACATTAATGTCATTGGTCAGTTTTCGGAGATACGGAATGTATGATAATCCGATTCCGTTTTGATGCTCGAAAAAGGCATACTTCGCGGCGTTCCATTGCTGGGCGTAGATATCGGAGGAAGTGGCAATTCCCATATCTCCTATTCCGGCGGCCCGAGCATCCCCGGGAACCGTTAAGAAAGGAACGGCCACGCTAATGGGTCGGTTTTTCAGGGCTGCAGAAGTACTGGTTTGCGAAATTGCAGACGCACAGAAACCAACAAGCGTTAGAAAAAGCAAAACATGCGTTTTTTTCATAAAAACTTTTTACAAGTTGAAAGAATCCGTGTAAAGTTCTGCATCCGATTATGGGATCCGATTTAAGATGGCTTTTTGTAAGACCGGAGAGTTTGTGAAGCAAAGGTAATATTTTTACGGGAATAGTAATAATCCGGGTTCAAATCCGTTATAAAACAGACCGGCTCAAGGCTATGATCTCATTGAGAATTAAAAATTTTTGGAGATTAATTTAATTCATTTATCTTGCGGTCGGAATTTGTTTTTAAAGAATGAAGATGAAATTTAAAACCTCTTTTGCCGTTACGGCTTCTTTCTTACTTTCACTTATAGTCCTTGTGGGATGTAATAATTCCCGCGATTATGAAAAACATTCCAGAGCTACAGGTTGGGATATTACAGGCAAGGATGGTGGGGCGCGTTATGCAACCGGATATAAAGATCAACCTACAGGGCCGGGTCTGGTGCTTATTCCGGGAGGGACTTTTACCATGGGTAAAGTTGCCGATGATCCTATGCATGATTGGAATAATACACCGACCCAACAAACCGTGGCCTCATTCTATATGGATGAGACCGAAGTGACCAACCGAATGTATCTGCAATATCTGGATTGGTTGAAGGCTACTTTTCCACCCCGTGAAGAACGATATAGAAACATTTACAAAGGAGCTTTGCCCGATACCTTGGTTTGGCGAACGCCTTTAGGAGAACGATCGACCTATATTAATTACTATTTGCGCCATGCGGCCTATCAAAATTACCCGGTTGTAGGGGTCAGTTGGGTGCAGGCTAACGAGTTTAGTAAATGGAGAACCGATCGGGTAAATGAAAAATTGATGGAAGATGAAGGGGTTTTTGCCAAGGGTGCCCGGTATAAAAGTGATAAAGGAACTCAGTTTAGTACGTATGCCTATTTAACCGATCCTAAATCTACCTATGGAGGAAATGACTCACTGATTCGAGGAGGAAAACAGGCTGATAAATTCATTGAGGTTGTGCATGGTGATACGATTCATCATTACGCCCAATTAAAAGACGGAATCCTGCTTCCGGATTATCGATTGCCTACCGAGGCAGAATGGGAATATGCGGCCATGGGGCTTTCTTCAAAAAGAGAGTATAATAATTATCGCGGACGTAAGAAATATCCCTGGGACGGACAATATACCATTGCCGGAAGAGGGCGGTTAACAGGGGCACAGTTGGCCAACTATAAGCAAGGGTATGGAGATTATAGCGGGGTCTCGGGATGGACCAGTGACGGGGCAAATGCCACTAATGAGATTAAGAGTTATCCTCCCAACGATTACGGACTCTATGATATGGCAGGCAATGTGGCCGAATGGGTGGCCGATGTATATCGCCCCCGAATCGATATGAAATTGAATGACTTCAACTATTTCCGTGGAAACGTATATACGGAAAATGTGATTGGAGAAGACGGTAAAGTGGTTATTATCGATGACGATGCTATTGATTATGACACTTTGACTACCGGGCGGATTGTTGCGGTAGGATTGCCCGGAGAGGTAAAACAAGAAGCCATTGACGATGATCAGATGTATATGCGGTTTAATTATGATCGTAGCGATAACCGAAATTACCGGGACGGTGACAAATCATCTTCTTTGTTTTATCGACAGGAAGGAGAACTCTCCGACAGCCAAAGAATGTATAACTCTCCCCTGAATAGGGCTTCAAGGGATAGTCTCAATAATCTGGAAAAGAATTATGACGACAAGAACAGAACCACGCTTATTAGTAATGAAACACGAGTTGTAAAAGGAGGATCGTGGAAAGATAATGCCTATTGGCTGGACCCGGCTCAACGACGTTATTACCCCCAAGATATGGCGACTGATTATATCGGTTTTAGAAATGCCATGTCACGTTTTGGACCGGATAAAAAAGGAAGACGTACAAAACGTTAATTATAGTTGAATACTTATTAATAACAATAAAGCCCTTTGAAGATCGTTTCAAGGGCTTTTTTCGTGATGACAGAGACGAATGGAAGAACTTTATGAGCTTTTTTTAAATAGTACGGGAGTGGCCACCGATACCCGACAGGAAATTGCCGGGAAATTATTTTTTGCGTTGAGCGGGGAGCATTTTAATGGTAATAAATTTGCACAGGACGCCGTGGAGGGCGGTGCTGTAAAAGCCGTAGTCGATGATCCTGTATGGAAGGGAGATTCTCGTTTTTTTTATGTAAAGAAGAGTTTGCAGGCTTTACAGGAATTGGCTCATCATCATCGGCGAGTGTTGGGATTACCGATCCTTGCCATTACCGGAAGTAACGGGAAAACGACCACAAAGGAGCTGATTGCTGCGGTTTTAGGACAGAAATATAAGATCGTCTATACCCGGGGAAATCTCAATAATCACATTGGGGTTCCACTGACTCTTTTGGCAATGGATTCGTCAACCGAATTTGGGGTGGTTGAAATGGGAGCTAATCATCAAAAAGAGATTGAAAGCTTATGTGAGATCGCCGAGCCGGATTATGGATATATTACCAATTTTGGAAAGGCTCATTTGGAAGGATTTGGAGGATTTGAAGGGGTTATTAAAGGAAAGAGTGAGCTTTATCATTCACTAAGAAATCGTAATGCGGTTATCTTTATTAATAAAGATGATCCTCTTCAAGTGCAGCAGAGTAAAGGAGGGAAAATCTATTCTTTTGGTGAATCGCCCGATGCCGACTGTATCATTCGTTTGGATTCTCACGGTCATTTTGCGGGAGTGCAGTACGATGGGGTCTCCATAAAGAGTCATCTTTTAGGAAGCTATAATGCGAAAAATATCACGGCCGCGGTGGGGATTGGGAAGTATTTTGAAATCCCGGTGCAAGCGGTTAAAAAAGCTATAGAGAATTATCAACCAATTGAGAATCGATCGCAAATTTTTACCCGGGGTTCCAATCGGATTATTCTGGATGCCTATAATGCAAATCCCACCAGTATGAAGCTGGCAATCGATAATTTAAAGGAATTGGAAGGAAGCAAAAAGGTTGCTATTTTGGGAGATATGTTTGAGATTGGAGAAACCTCCTTGATCGAACATCAAAAGATTGTTGACCAATTGGAAGATTCCAATCTGGATCGAGCATTAGTGTGCGGTGCTACATTTGGAGAAACAACGGTCGATAAAATTTGTAAATTCAGAACATTTGAAGCGTTGAAAACGGCTCTTCAAAAAATCGAGATCACCGACAGCGTAATATTAATAAAGGGATCCCGGGGAATGGCCATGGAAAGAATCGTGGAGATTTTATAAGCGGGGAAAGTTGCCTGTTGTTGAAATAAATGGTCGGTAGGTACTATTTAATAAGCGGATCGAGGGATTGAGGAAAACATATATTCCTCCGTATCGAAGGTAAGTCCGGCCGTTTTTTAAGAAGTGATGTTAATGAGGTCATTTAAACTTTCAAAAAGTGGCTGCAAAATAATCTCTATTTTTCGCTTCAATCCCAAAAGTTTAAACCACCTCAATAAAAAAATCCCGGATTAAAAATAATCCGGGATTTTTGAAGGTGTGAAGTGTATTGGATTCGAACCAATGACCCCCACCCTGTCAAGGTGATGCTCTAAACCAACTGAGCTAACACTCCAAAGATTGATATTTCGCGCAAAGTTAAGGATTTTCGCTAAAATGAAAAAAACCTAAACTTATTTAGGCTTTTTGAAGTGGGCGCTGAGGGATTCGAACCCCCGACCCCTTGGGTGTAAACCAAGTGCTCTAAACCAACTGAGCTAAGCGCCCCAAATAATGAATGCAAATATAAACCAATTTTATATTCGGCAAAATATTAGTCGAAAAAAAATGAAATTATTTTTAGTGTTTTTGGCCCGTTTTGATCCCGTTATTTAAAGTGCCTCGGCCACGGTAAATGTACTGCCGCCAACAAATATGAGGTCCTTTTCTGCGGCTTCTTTTGTTGCGGCTTCCAAGGCTTCTTTAACGCTTTTAAAGACGGTACCGTGAAGCCCGTAGGAACTCGCTTCCCGGGCAAGTACTTCGGCTTTGAGCCGCCGCGGTATTTGGGCTTCGCAAAAGTAATATTTAGCTTCTTTGGGAAATAAAGGGAGAATCGTGGTCAAATCTTTGTCATTGACGACCCCTATCACCATACGGAGGGTGGCGTATGGTTCTTGTCGTATTTGTTGTAACACCAGACTAAGTCCCTCCTTATTGTGGGCGGTATCACATATCATCTTGGGGGCTTGGCTCAAGACCTGCCAGCGGCCTTGTAGTCCGGTGTTTTCTATACAGTTTAAAAAGCCTTTTAACCGGGCTTCTTCGGGGATAATCCAACCTTTATTTTGTAAAATGTGAAGTGCAGCCAAAACGGTCTGCTGGTTTTCTTTTTGGTAAGCCCCTTGGAGGTCGGTGGGATAGGGCTTAGCGGTAAACTCCTTAGCAAAATAAAGCTTCGCTTTTGAGGCCTGTGCCTGCTTTTCAAATACCGGTGTCGTCAAGTTGTTTTTTTGACCGATGACGACCGGGGTATGTGATTTTATAATACCGGCTTTTTCGGTGGCGATTTTGGGTAGTGTATCGCCTAAAAGGGCCGTATGATCCAGTCCGATATTGGTGATTATGGAGAGTTCGGGCTGAATGATGTTGGTCGAATCCAAACGTCCGCCCAGCCCGGTTTCAATAATAGCAATATCCACTTCCTCTTCGGCGAAATAGCTGAACGTCAAGCCCACGCTCATCTCAAAAAAGGAGAGTTGTTCTTTTTCCAGAAAGTCCTTATTTCGTTCGATAAAAGAAGTTACCCTTTGCTGGGGTATCATTTTTCCGTTAATCCGGATGCGCTCTCGGAAATCTTTTAAATGCGGGGAGGTGTGAAGTCCGGTTTTATAGCCGGCTTCCTGAAAGACGGAGGCCAGCATGTGACAAACGGATCCCTTTCCGTTGGTTCCCGCAACGTGGATACTTTTGAACTTTTTTTCCGGATGATCAAGATAAGCGGATAGGCGTTGGATGTTTCTTAAATCGGCTTTGAAAGCGGTTTTTCCCTGGCGTTGATAGAGCGGGAGCTGCTGAAACATCCACTGGGTTGCCGTGGCGTAGTTCATTACTGTTTAATCGGATAATCGGAATTCGTAGATAATATAGCCGGTTTGAATAGACGGTGCTTTGTCATCGGGATTAAAACGGGTTTCTTGAGCGGCTCGGCGCGCAGGATCCAACAAACAGCTACTCATGTTTGTGGTTCCCTTTACTCCGGGAGTAGCCCGTACAACCTGTCCTTTCCGGTTTACTTTAATTTCCACGACAACAACGCCGGATTCATTACAATCCTGGACATATTTCATTTTATTGAGTGCCTTTCGGCCGCCCAATCTGTAGTTTCCGTCTCCGTCAAGTCCTTTTCCTTGCCCATAGTAGGATTGGGCATCGAGGTCTCCATCGGGACTGCCCTTGTCTCCGGCCGTTTGGGTGTCATTTCCTTCACCTGATCCTGAACGGCCCTCACGTGAGGAACCGTTTAAAATACTGTTCAGGGCATCGGTAGTGGATTGATCCGGTTTGGGGTCGGGTTTTTCCTCGATTACTTCCTCTTCTACAGGTTCTTCTTTAAGGGGCTCCGGTTCCTTTTCTACTTCTTCTGTGGAGGCGGTATTAGTTTTTGTTTTTTCGACTTTTTTTTCAATCACCGGGGCATCTTCTGTTTCCTGAGTGGTGATCTCTTCTTCCAAACTTGTGGTAGCGGTTTCCGGAGGAGGGGTCACGCTTTCCACATTTTTGGTTTGTGTTTGATTTTCATTAGAAGGAGCCGTTCTAACGGGCTGTTGAGGTTGGCTGTCGCCACTTCCCATTTCTGTAGTCCCAAAATTTATGGCGATTCCCGACTCCTCAGGAGGATCCATGTAATGGAGCCCCAAGAAGAACAAAGCGACAATAAGCGCAGCACTGATGATACTCGTTATCACCAGTGATTTTTTTTCCGAAGGGGTTTGAAACAGTGCCATTTTTCAACATTAATTGGGCTTTACAGCCAGTACGATCCGGTAATTGTTATCCTTGGCAATAGCCATAACATCTACGGCCTCCTGAATGGGAACGCTTTGTTCCGTTCGCAGAATAATCGTGGGATCATCCTGATCGGCAAGTTGCCGGCGGAGTTCGCTTTCCAATTGATTTTTATTTATTTTTTTATCGTTTATAAAAATATTCTGGTTGCGATCAATACTCACCGCAACATTTTGATGATGCGTGGTCTTTCCTTTTGCTTTTGGCAATAAGAGATCGAGTGCCTCCGGCGTGACTACCGGCGAACTGATCATAAAAAAGACGAGGAGCAGAAAGACGATGTCTGTCATGGAGGACATGTTGAATTCTGCACTAACTCTATTTCTGCCTCTTAAATTCATGATTATGCGGGCTCATTTAAAAGATCTAAGAAATCTACGGCGGTTGCTTCCATTTGATGAACTACTTTATCGGTTCGTACCACCAGGTGGTTGTAGCCAATATAGGCAATAATCCCGACAATTAGTCCGGCCACTGTGGTGGTCATGGCAGTGTAAATTCCTTGTGCCAGACTCCCCATTTCGGCCTGTCCGCTGCTGGAAGCCAATTCATGGAAAGCCAAAATCATCCCGATTACCGTTCCGAGGAAGCCCAGCATGGGGCCGGCACCCGCAATCGTTGCCAAAATACTGACATTCTTCTCCAGTTTATAAACCTCGAGCTGGCCGGCATTTTCAATCGCGGTATTAATATCTTCCAGCGGGGAACCGATTCGGGAAATCCCTTTCTCGGTAAGGCGGGCTACCGGAGTGTTTTCCTGAGTACACCGTTTTCGGGCTCCCTCGATATTTCCGCTTGCCACATGGTCACGGATTTGATCCATGAAATGCGAGTCGGTTTTGGAAGCTGCTTTAATCGCAAAAAAGCGTTCGAAGTATATGTAAATAGCTACGATCAGGAGTAGAAATAGGATCCCGATAATAATACTTCCTGCCGGTCCACCACTAAAAAGTAGTTCCATAAAGGTTAGTGTTTTTTCCTGTGGAACGTCTTCGAGATCCTGTGCGGCTTCGGCAATACCTGTGGTATCAGCCTGAATAAGTAGGTAAAACATATTTCGTTATAACGTATTTGAGTCCTTTTATGAGCACGTAAATATACGTTATTTGATATTATACCCAACAGAATTCATATATAATCAGATGATTCTATCGGGTATTTAACCTCCGTAAAGAAATTTTTTCAACTCTTTTAATATTATCCCGGAAATAGGGCTTTAATTAGGTATTGTGTAAAATCACTTCTTCAATGAGGAGAAATAGACCGGCACCACTGATAAAACCAAGGAAAGCCAGCCATCCTATTTTTTTCATATACCAGATAAAATCGATGCGCTCCATTCCCATAGCGGCTACCCCGGCGGCAGATCCAATAATTAACATACTGCCTCCCGTTCCTGCAGAATAGGCCACAAAATGCCAAACTACGGAGTCGATAGGATCGGCAAACATTCCCATGGCTGCAGCAACTAAGGGTACATTATCGACGATGGCCGATAAGATCCCCAAGAGTAGAATGACAACGTTTTCACTGGGAATGGCAGTGGCGAGCATTTCTGCTGCATATCGGAGTGTGCCCACTTCTTCTCCGTGAACGGCACCATATACCAAAGCTTCTAATCCGGCTACGGCCATCAGTATTCCAAAGAAGAAAAGAATACTTGCCATATCAATACTGGAGAGTGCTTTTCTTACCGAATAGAGTGCGCGTCTTTCCTCGTTAAAGTTTTCCTCGGGTACGATAAATTCACTCACCAGCCAAACGACGCCTAACGCCAGCATCATTCCCATATAAGGAGGAAGATGGAAGAGCGCCTTCGTAATCGGAACCGAGACGATCATTCCCAATCCTAAATAGAGCATGGTTTTACTGCTTTTAAGAAGCTTGATGTCCCCTTTCACGCGATCGGGATCCTCGGTAATCTCGCCCCTGAAAATGGGTAACCGACTTGCAATGGCAAAGGGAATCACATAAGAAACAATAGAGGGTAAGACCACGTATTCGATCAAACCGGGAGCGGTTAATTTTTTACCAATCCAGAGCATTGTGGTGGTAACATCTCCAATGGGTGACCAAGCACCTCCCGAGTTGGCGGCAAGAACAATTAAAGAAGCATACCAGATTCGTTCTTTTCGTTCATGAATCAGTTTCCCGATGAGCGTTACCAGGACAATGGTTGCCGTTAGATTGTCAATAACGGCCGAAAGGAAGAACCCCAGTGTTCCCACAATCCAAAGGAGTTTTGTCTTGCTCTTGGTTTTGACTGCCATTTTAATAATATCAAATCCTTGGTGGAGATCAATAATCTCGACAATGGTCATCGCCCCGATTAAGAAAATGAGGATTTCGGCAGTGCTTCCCAGATGGTGTAAAAGGATGCTGTCGAAGCCATTCATGGCCGTTTCTTCACCATCTTTTAGAAAATTGAAAGATTCGCCGGCACTGCTGATGATATCGAGTACGCCGCCGGTAAACCCAAAAGAGAGAACGGCCCAAATCAGGACGGCCATGATTAGTGCCGAAACGGTTTTGTCTATTTTTAAAGGATGTTCAAAGGCTATTCCAAGGTAGCCGACAATAAAAATGAGGACGATGAGGGTTGCCATAAATTGTATTTTAAATTTAAAAAAAACTATGCGATACGCATAGTGTCTCAAATTTATGGTTATTTTTTAAATCCGAAAGGAATATCCACGTTAATTTTAAAAAGATGTTAAAGCCTTTCCTTTCTTAGAATAGATATGAGGAGGTCATTTAAACCTTTAAAATGCTCAATAGACTTTTAGCAACCTTTTGATCAGGCGGCTGATAGTCCAATTCTACAGACTTTTTCCCAGCTCCGACTCAAGTCAGGGGTAAATTTTCATGCTCATGCCGGTGGAAAATTTTATTTATTGTCACGGTCTTTTTGAGACAGGATGCAGAACTTTGTGGTTTCGGTTTTACGCCCTATTCCGTATTTGTCGAGGTGGTTTAAACTTTTGGGATTGAAGCGAAAAATAGAGATTATTGTTCCAGGTGACGGCTTTTTTGTAGAGCATAGCCATAGCTACGGTCGAAAAAAAGACTAAATCTGGGGCAATAAGATCATTTTGCAGCCCATTTTTGAAAGTTTAAATGACCTCGTCTGTAAGCATACGATATTCCCGATCAATGAACCATTCATTCAATTTATATAACCTGCTTAGTTTAGGCAGGATAAAAGATTAAATTGCTTCAAAAACTGGAATTATTCATAGAGGCCGGGATACTTGCCGGGGTCGGCTTCATTCATAATTTGATAGATCTGCTCGAAAATGTCGTCGGCAGAAGGTTTGGAGAAATAATCCCCATTGCTGGTGTAGGCCGGACGATGCTCCTTGGCAGTGAGTGTTTGAGGGGGGCTGTCGAGGTAGTAATAACCTTTTTGCTCCTCCATTACTTTTTGAAGAATATAGCCGGAAGCACCTCCGGGAACATCTTCATCAACGATTAACAGCCGGCTGGTTTTTTGAAGTGATTTTACGATGTCGTGGTGAATATCAAAAGGAACCAAAGACTGAACATCAATAATTTCGATATCGATGTCATGAGCTGCCAGTTCATCGGCCACTTCTTCTACCAAACGGAGCGTAGAACCGTATGAAACAACCGTGATATCGGTTCCTTCCCGTAGCGTTTCTACTTTTCCGATGGGAGTACGAAAGATTCCGATATTTTCAGGCATTTTCTCCTTGATCCGGTATCCGTTTAAGGATTCCACGATAAAACCGGGTTCATCACTGGCTAATAATGTATTATAGAATCCGGCGGCTTGTGTCATATTGCGGGGGACCAGAATATTGACCCCTCGAAGGAGATGAATTAATCCTCCCATGGGTGATCCGCTATGCCAGATGCCCTCTAATCGATGTCCTCTTGTTCTTACAATTAAAGGAGCCTTTTGTCGGCCTTTTGTACGATATCGCAGGCTGGCCAGATCATCGCTCATGGCATACAAGCCGTAGAGGGTATAATCCAGATATTGAATTTCGGCAATGGGCCGTAATCCACGAAGGGCCATACCGATTCCTTGTCCGATGATAGAAGCTTCCCGAATTCCGGTATCTCTTATCCGGATTTCTCCGTATTTGTTTTGCAGCCCTTCCAGTCCCTGATTTACATCGCCTAATTTGCCGGAGTCCTCACCAAAGATAAAGACCTTATCATGTTGCTCTAATAGGTGATCAAAATTGTCTCGCAGGATGATTCGGCCGTCCACGGTTTTGGAATTTTCGGTATATTCGGGAGCGATTTCTTTAATCTTTGTGGCGTTCCATTCGCTTTCGCTATAGAGGTGCGTGTTATATTCTTTTTGTCGTTGTTTTTGGTAATCGATAATCCATTCCTGCAAGACTTTACGTTCTTTTATCGGATGCGAAACAGTTCGTCTTAAGGCCTGTCTTGCCGTTCTGATAATTTCATATTTTTTGGGGCTTCGATTTTCCTGTAGTGCGGAAATCAGAGTCGTTAAGGATTCGGGACGATCAACTTTTTCTGCAAGTTTATGAAGAATACCCAACAGCTTTTTCTGATCTTTTTTTTGATTCTCCAAAAAATTATTCCATGCCTTTTTCTTGGCCTCCCGCACTTCTTTCTGCGCCTCTTTCTCGATGGTATTCAGATCTTCTTCGGTGGCAATTTTCTGTTTAATGAGCCACTGGCGAAACTGCGTTATACAGTCATATTCTTTTTCCCAGTCTAAACGGGCCTTATTCTTATAGCGTTCGTGGGAACCTGAAGTAGAATGTCCCTGAGGCTGTGTGAGTTCTTCTACATGAATGACTACCGGAATATGTTCTTCCCGAGCCAAAAGTTCTGCTTTTTCATAGGCGTGGATGAGCCCCGGATAATCCCATCCTTTGACCTTGATGATCTCGATGCCGTTACGTTTATTGTTATCCCGTTGAAATCCTTGTAGTGCTGCAGAGATACTTTCTTTGGTAGTTTGGTATTTTTTGGGGACAGAAATTCCGTATCCATCATCCCATATACTAATGACCAGAGGAACCTGCAGAACCCCGGCGGCATTGATAACTTCCCAAAAGACCCCTTCGCTGGTACTGGCATCTCCTATGGTACCCCAGGCAACCTCGTTTCCGTGGTCGGAGAATTTTTGTTCCGCCCCACTGATGGATGCGCCCCCTGCGCGATAGGTTTTGGAGGCCTGAGCAAGCCCCAATAAACGGGGCATTTGTCCCGAAGTGGTTGAGATATCGGGACTTGAATTTTTTTGATCGAGGAGGTTTTTCCAAGTGCCATCGGGATTGAGGCTGGCCGTTGAAAAATGGCATACCATTTGCCGCCCGCCCGACATGGGTTCTTGCTCCTCATCGGTATGGGCATAAAGCCCTGAAAATAATTGTTGTGGGGTGAGTAATCCGGCAGCCATCATAAACGTTTGATCTCGATAATATCCGGATCGGAAATCTCCGTTTTTAAAAACTTTGGCCAAGGCTATTTGCGGCATCTCTTTTCCGGCTCCAAAGGCACCGAATTTTGCTTTTCCGGTTAATACTTCTCGCCGACCTAAAATACTACATTGCCGACTGGTTACGGCCATCTTGTAATCGGCTAAGATTTGCGTTTTAAAATCTTCATAGGTTATATTGTCTAAGCTAAGCGTAGATTCTTGCATATCGAGGTTTTCTTGTAACAAATATAACGATTTTAACGCTAAAATCGACGAAAATAAAAGCTACAGACTTCAAAGACTTTGTTAAAACTGGAGAGAAAGCACCCTATAGCACTATTGATTTTTCTTTATAAAGAAATCTTTTAAGTAAAACGGTTTGAAATAGGCGATGTCTTCAAAATCTTCTTTGGTAAACTTTTCTTCGGCATAATGTACCATTTCCCGTGCCGAGGGGAAGGCTTCTTTAAAAGTTGCGTGAGGATGTTTACACAGTGTTTTGAACTTGGCTGCTCCACTTCCAATAAAAAGCGTTTTCCCCTGGTCAAGATAGGTTTCAAAAGAAGTTTCATTTACAATGAGGGCTTCTGTAGGGGTCAATTTCCGGGTTTTACTGTAAACTGCGGTATAGACTTCCATTCGGCGGGCATCGAGCAGGGGGATAATAGCGGTGAATTCATCGGCCGGTACCCGAGCTTGCAGTATCGTGAGGGTATCAATGGCGATCAGGGGAATATCGAGGGCATAACAGAGTCCTTTTGCTGCTGAAATCCCTATGCGGAGTCCGGTATAAGACCCCGGTCCCATACTTACTGCAAGGGCATCAAGTTGAGACATCGTTTTCCCCGCATCTGTGAGTACTTGATTCATAAAGGGATGTAATTGCTCGGCATGGGAATAGGAGTCGCTGTTATTTTCCCGGAGTGCTAATAGTGCTCCGTTTTTTCCGAGGGCGACAGAACAATTGGTGGAGGTGGTTTCGATCGAGAGGATTAATCCCAAAATCTATATTTTTTAAATATTGATATCTTCCGGTGCAATACCAAAATAGAGCTCGAGAACTTTTAATTTAAAGATATAATCAAACTTCGCGTTGACCAAATCACTTTCTGCGTTGGCCAATTCGAATTTCGCTTGACTGAATTCAAAGGCGGTGATTCGGCCTACATCAAAACGAATTTGGCTATATTCAAAGGCGCGTTGTTTGGTGTTTACAACTGCTTGTGCTGCACGATAGGCTTCGGCTGCTCCTTGGGCATCAATATACGCCTGATATACATTGGACTCCAGATTCAGTTTGGCTTGTTCGAGTTCATAGGTATTTCTCTTGACGTTGATCTCACTTCGTTTTACAGCATTTCGAGTGGAGAACCCGTTAAGTATGGGGATGTTTAACTGAATTCCATAGGACCATCCCTTGTTTTGAGAGAGTTGCCTGAAGAAGGGATCCGGTCCTGTTTCTTTAAATAAATAGTTCGGTGCTACCACTTCTTCTCCTGTACTTTCAACGGTACCAATGACTTCAGTAGGGTTGTTGGGGTCAATTCCGCCTTGTCGTACCCGTCGTGCACCGGATTCCCGGGTGTTAAAATTGATAAATCCGTTTAGGGTGGGATAAAACTGGGTTTTGGCAATTTCTACATCTTTTTCGGCAATTTTGAGTTCTTGTTCTGCGACTTTTATTTCATACCGATTTTCTTTGGCCCGTTGAATAATTTCTTCGGGGGTGCGCATCAGGATGGTTTCTACCGGGACATCGTATTCTGCATCGGCAATATCAAAATCCTTATAATTGGTAATTTGAAGAAGTTGGGCCAGGTTAATAAGAGTAATTTGGATATTATTTTTGGCCACCACAATTTGTTGTTTTTCTTGGGCATAAGTCGCTCTGATATCCAAGGAATCACCGGCCGGAGATGCTCCGGAATTAATGAGAATCCGCATACGCTCCAATTCTTCCCGGGTCAGTTCATTTTGATCTTGGAGCACTTGCAATCGTTCTTTATTGACCAATACGTTTAAAAAGGCATTGGTGACGTTGAGCAATACATTGTCTTTCATTTCTTCCAGGGAATACTCGTTGGCCAGTCTCGTTAGTTTGGCACGTTGCCATTGTTTGAGGTTTCTCAACCCCTGAAATAGGGGAACACCGGCAGTGGCGTTGAGGGAAAGGTTTCGAGTGGTTTGTTGTTCCAATATGCCGGTTGTCACGTCTTGCGTCAATCCCGAGTTCCAGTTGTTACTGGCTGAGAGGTTGAGATTGGGCAGATAATTGCCGATTGCATCACTGCGATCAATCTCCGATTCTTCAAGGGATAACCCTGATTCTTTGATCTGTATGTTGTTATCCAAAGCGTGTTGTATGCACTGTTGCAGCGTCCATTTGTTACTTTGCTGGGCAAAACTATTTTGAACAAACAATGCTAAAAGGCCTAATAATATAGATTGGATTAGGAGGGAAGTCGTCCCGTTATATACGTTCATAAGGTCTTCGATCTATTAATTGAAATTCTTTTTAACTATCGGGTTCCAAACTTTTACTTCATCGTCCTCGGTGAGGCCGTCCTTAATCTCTACCCTAATACCATCGCTGAGTCCCAGTTCTACATTTCGACGTTCAAATTTCTGGTCTCCCGTCTTTACTTCAACAAAAGGTTGATTGGTTTGAGTATCAAACTGTATCAAGGATTCTTTTAAGGTTAAAACATCTTTGGCCTCATCAAGAATAATAGAAGCATTGGCACTCAACCCGGATCGTATAAAAGTACTGTCTTTATTTTCTAACCGGCCTTTAATTTCAAACTGTACGACACTTCCATCGCCGGTATCCTCGTCATCATCTGCTTTTGGAGCGATGTAATAAAGCGAGGCATCAAAAGTTTTGTTTTCGATGGCTCCTACGGTGATCTTTAAAGGGAGGCCGGTTTTAATTTTTCCGACTTCCGATTCGTCTATTTTTCCCAGGAAAATCATATTGTTGATATTAGCCAGGCTGGCGATGGTCGTCCCTTCGTTAAAGTTACTGGCCTCCATCACTTGATTTCCTATTTCGACCGGTACATCCAATACCATTCCATCGATTGTTGCGCGAATGTTGGTATTTGTCGCACCACCCATGTTTTTGGAGCTTCCGGTTTTAATAATCTCATAGGTTTCTTGAGCAGAAGCATAGGTTTGTTTGGCCTGATCATACCGCATTTGTGTCTCGTCAAAATCATTTACGGAAATAACCCCTTTTTCAAAGAGTGTTTTTTGCCGTTTATAGACTTTTTCTTGATTATCCAAAGCAATTTTGGCATCCGTGATAGCATTTTTGCTACTGGCCAGATTCTCAATTTGAGGAATAACCTTCAACTTGGCCAGGAGATCGCCGGTTTTTACAATATCGCCGGCCTCAATATATATAGTATCAATGATCCCGTTAATATTAGGCTTAATCAGAATCTCTTCCCGGGGTTTAATGTTTCCCGTGGCTACCGTTTGTTCAATAATATCGCCTTTTACCGGCTTCTCGGTTTCATATACTGTAGGATCCTTGTGATTCTTTTGATAGAGATAATACATGGATCCCGCAAATAGAATAAGAATAAAGATTAAGATGATTACAGTTCCCGTTCTTTTCATTTCTTGCTATGATTTGTCTATTATGGTTTTCACTTTTTGTTTTTTTATTCTGTCCTCAGGGCATCTACCGGTTTGATGCGGATGGCATTTTGAGCCGGGATAAATCCTGCCAACAACCCGGATACGACCAAAATAACCAAGGCTGCAATAATGGCCCCCAGGCCCACGGTGGGATTGGCAAACATCATATTGGCGGAGTCTGCCTGATCCAGAAGGTAGTTAGCAACCCATAAGATTCCTGTGGCAAAGACGATTCCTGCCATCCCGGCGATAATCGTTAAAAATATAGATTCCAAAAGAACCTGGCCTCTAATTTGCCAGGGTGTTGCCCCCAAGGCCCGTCGAACTCCAATTTCATTCGTACGTTCTTTAACGACGATCAACATGATATTGCTGATTCCTATAATTCCCGACAACAGCACCAAAATTCCCACAAAATAGGCGACGGCATTTAACGTTAGTGTGAGTCCGTTGATCTTGCTAAATTGTTGATAGAGATCAAAACTTCCGATAGCCCGATCATCGTCGGGGTGGATCTTATGGCGGCGTTTGATGACGTCGAATATATCGTCCTGCAAATTGGTGATGATATGATCGTCATCTGCGGTAATTGCCATAAACCCTACGTCTTGTCCCGTGTGGAAGGCTTTTCCGTAGGTGGTAAAGGGGACATAGATTTCCTTTTGTGCTTCTTCGGCATCCTGATTTCCCATTCCCTTTTTCTCAAAAACACCCACTACTTGGAAATTGACGCCGTTAATTTTGATAGTACTCCCCATAACTTCTTCATCTTTGTTATAGAGTTCATCGACTACACTAAGCCCGATAACGGCTACTTTTCGTTCCTTGTTAATATCGATATGATTTAAGAATCGTCCTTCGGTTACCTGAAGCGGCATTTGTTCAATAATCTCGGGGTAATCGCCGTAAACGTTGTAAGCTCCGTTTTTCAGGCCGCGTTGAACGTTGTTGTTGCCGCCGAATCCGCCCAAACGATTTCTGGGAGATACGATTTTAAGGCCGTTTACATTTTGCTTTATGGCTTCGACATCGCTCAGTTTAAAATTGTAACGGCGTCCTTTGTTCAGACCCTTGTAGGAAATAGAAGTCTGCCTGGAAAACATAAACATGGAGTTGGTCGCCAGTCCTTCAAAACTTTGTTTAACACCGTTTCCTAAACCGTTACCGGAAGCGAGGAGGATAACCAGAATAAAAATTCCCCAGAAGACTCCAAAAGCCGTCATTATGGTTCGAAACCAATTCGAACTTAAAGACTCTAATATTTCCTCCCATTGATCTCTGCTTAGCATATTATTCGTCTCTTAAGGCTTCGATGGGTTTGATTCGCGCTGCCTTCCAGGCCGGAAAAAATCCGGCTATGGCACCGGCGATGACTAAAATAGCCACCGTAGATAGTGCTACGTTTAAGTTGACTTCGGGCCGGAGGAGAAAGTCGGTTTTGATCATCGGCCCTACGAAGTCCAGAAGTACCATCCCGATTAACAGGCCTAAAAAGCCCGAAATGGCAGTTATAAAAATGGCTTCGTGTAAAATTAACCATACGATTGACCAGGGTTTGGCCCCCAGTGCTTTCCGAATACCGATTTCTTTTGTGCGTTCTTTGACAATGATAAGCATGACGTTACCTACTCCTACAACACCTGCCAATAGGGTAGCAATCCCCACAAACCAGAAGAATATTTTAATACTGCCGGTCATAAAATAAACACGTTTGGCCTCTTTTAACGAATTGGAAATATTGATGGCAGAGTTATCATCGGGTGCAATGATATGATCTTTTTTTAGTTGTTTTTCAATACGTTTGGTGAAGTCTTCAGATTCCGCCAAGGCCTGATCAAAATCCTTTCTCTTGGGGAGGGTAAAAGCCATATTCCGAATCCGGTCTCCTGCGCTAAAAACCCGTTGAGAAGTTGTTATGGGCATAAAAATACGTTCCTCGTCACGATCTCCGCCGTCATCGGTAAAAACGCCTATGACTTTAAAATTAGTTCCTGAAAGCTGGACCAATTTTCCTATGGCCGATTCTTTTCCAAAAAGATCCTTTTGCACTTTATGACCGATAACGACTACTTTGGAAAAATTTTGCATATCGTTGACATTCAGGAAGCGACCGGCATACATATCTTGATTTTCAAGAAATTGATAATCGGGTGAAACGCCTTCTACCCGGTAGCTCCCCGATTCATTTTTATAGGAAATCATAGAACTCCATACGCGATAAACGGAAGACTTGTATTCGAGTTGATCATTGTATTTTGCAACGATGAGGTTGTAGTCCCGGTTTTTGAATCGTATTCTTCGGTCTTTGTTGAGTCCCTTATATTCTACAGAGGTTTTTCCGGGCCATAGGGAAATCCGATTTTCGGCATCTCTTTGGAATTGCTGTTCCACTCCGTTTTGAATGCCTTGTCCAATTCCCAGGAGAATAACCAAAATAAAGATTCCGGATAAAACAGAGAGTCCCGTTAAAAAGGTACGCAATTTATTTTTCCGAATCGTTTCAAAGATTTCTTCCCACCGCTCTAAGTCAAACATAGTCCAAAGCTCGTTTTTGCTCTACGAAGGAATCATCAATAATCACGCCATCTCTTAAATTTACAATTCGCTTTGTCATTTCGGCAATATCCGGCTCGTGAGTCACCACCAAAATGGTTTTTCCTTCATCATTAATTTCCTGAATGAGGTTCATAATCTCGTAAGAGGTTTTAGTATCTAAGGCTCCGGTAGGCTCATCGGCCAACAAAACTTTTGGGGCACTGGCTAAGGCTCGAGCAATCGCAATACGTTGTTTTTGCCCTCCCGAAAGTTGATTGGGAAGATGATCGGCCCATTTTGTAAGCCCCACTTTGTCTAAATAATCCATCGCTTTTTCCAGCCGTTCGTTGCGTTTCATTCCTTGGTAATATAAAGGAAGGGCAACGTTGTCTATGGCGGTTTTATAACTGATGAGATTAAACGATTGGAAAATGAACCCGAGGAATTTGTTGCGGTAGTGGGCCGCCTTTTTTTCACTTAGATTTTTAATGGGAAAACCATCCAATATATACGACCCCGAATCGGCTTCGTCTAAGATCCCCAAAATATTAAGCAATGTAGATTTGCCGGATCCGGAGGATCCCATAATCGAGACCAATTCCCCTTCTTTAATGTTGAGGTTTAGACCTTTTAAAACATGTAACGAAGTGGCTCCGGTCTTGTAGGATTTATGTAAGTCTTTTATTTCAATCATAGGACTTTAGGCTATTGGGGTAGGAGCTGAAGGATCCGCTTTATTAAGAGACGCCTAAACTATGAAAATATAAAACTAAGGGTAGTTATTTTTATGTTAAATGGAGGAGTCGGAAGGAGGCCCTTCACGTTTGTATATTCGATAGATAGCATAAGCCATAATTCCGGAGATTACATAGGGAAATATCATCAGATAAGTAATTCCATGATTGATGCCTTCGGCAGTGGCTTGCCGGTCTCCCGTTTCTAAAGCCGCTCGGCACATGGCGCATTGAGCTGATGTAACAAAGGGCAGCAGGAAGACCAGACTGCTGATGACTACCGATTTTAAGGAAATGGCTTTCATAACGAGAGGATTACCAATATCAATTTCAAAATTACAATAATTCGAGGGCTTTACAAAACACTATTTGTACTTATTCGTGCAGTAATGATTTAATATCTTCAATGAGTTCATTAATCTGAGGTTTTTCTCCGACTTCTGCAACGCTGTTGCGTTTAATATAACCGCGGTAATAAATAATGGAATTTCCATACTCATCTTTTCGAGCACGGAAATAACCCTCTTTATCAATTAAGGCAAACATACCGTCATGCAGGATGCCTCCGGGTTCGTTGGGATCTTCCTGAGTAGTGATTCGGAAACCATTTTCGGCTAAACTGTAAATGGAATCTCGGTTTCCTGTTAGGAGATGCCAGTTGGGATGGGTAATCCCATGATTCTCGGCATATTCTTTAAGAACTTTTGGGGTGTCGTGTTTGGAGTCAATACTAAAAGAGGCAATTCCAAATTTTTTGTTGTTTTTAAATTCATCGGCAATTTCTCCAAGATTTTCATTCATAATTGGGCAAATCGTGGGGCAGGTCGTGTAAAAGAACTCTACCAGATATACCTTTCCGGCATAGTTGTCTTGGGTGATGGTGTCGCCGTTTTGATCGATAAATTTAAAATCCGGTGCTTTTTGTCTTTTGTCGTTGAGGACCACATAATCCACGTCGTTGTCCGAGTTTCCGGAGGGGTTGCTCACCGGTGCTTTTCGTAATCCCGACAGCTTATCCGGTTTCAGGATTTCGTTGTGCTGGTAGCGGTAGTTAAAATTTTTAATCACCCAAAGACCAAATACCAGGATGATCAGCGATAAGCCTATGATATATGCTCTTTTCTCTCTCATTTTTTGTCTTTGTACTTAAGAATATTATTCTTTTCCTGATTTTCTTTCAATCGGTATTCGGCCAAAACAATACTGACGTCACCGACCATTTTGTTGTTTAAAGCGGCTACCGAACCGGTGACGTAGCCGTAATCGACACCGTGTTCGTCTTCGGGGTCTTTATGACCTCTCAAATTTCTTTCCTTATCTATAATAAAGGCATAAGGAGTCGCATTTTTATCGTCCAAATGTAAATTGGTTTTTAAACTCTTGAAAAAACGATGAATTTGCAGCGAGTCTCCATAAGCAAAGTGCCATTTTTTCATATTGATATTGGTAAATTCGCCCAGTTCGTCGAGTAGTTTTCGGGCCTCTTTTTCCTGTCCTTTTTCGGCGATGGTAAGGATTTGGAAATCTTTATAGATGTAATTTTTCTTATAAATTTTTTCGTGCAGGTTGTAGGCATATCCTTTCATGTCTTTTACGCGATTCCCATAAAAGGTGAGTACGGTAACCGTGTTGTTCAATTGCAGGGAATCCTCTTGAGCCGAAGAGAAATTGTTGAGAGGGCCTACTCTTTCAGTCAGTACGGGCAGGTAGGAGAAGTGATGAACTGCTGTCGCAAATATAATGTAGATGGAGATGGGGAGTGCTAACAGAACGATAAAAATGAATGCTTTCTTCATGGTCGCTATCGGGTGTTGTACAAAATTAGAAAAAGGCTATTCAACGAATAGCCTTTTATCAATATATTTAGAATACTTGAGTTTAGAAATCCCATAGGACATATCCGTCATGCACCATGTCGCTCAGATAATCTCCCTCTGCCAAAAGAATGAACACCATATATATGATGTAGAAAACAACGGTCCAGACTACTGAACGCCGAAGGTTTACATTCTCTTGTTCCATATGCATAAAAGTCCATGTGATGTAATAGGCTTTAACCACGGTAAGGCCTATGAATACCCAGTTTAACAGGGACATATGCCATAATTGATGAATGATTAGGAAATCGGGCCTGATAATACCCAAGAGTACCTCAACCGAGGTCACGATGGCCAATATCCAAAAGACCATCCATATTCGTTTAACGTGATGATTATGACTTTTTTTCTGTGATGCTATTGTTTCTGCCATTATAATCCTGAATTATTATTTTTAAACGAGGTAAAAGAAAGTGAACACAAAGACCCAAACCAGATCCACAAAATGCCAGTACAATCCGACTTTTTCTACCATGGTGTATTTTCCGCGTTTTTCGTAGGTTCCGATAAGGACATTAAAGAATACGATGATAAGCAAAGTGAGTCCGATGGTTACGTGAAAACCGTGAAAACCGGTAATAAAGAAGAAGTAATCGGCAAACATGGGGGGGCCATACTCATTGTGCCTTAAATTGGCACCTTGAACAACTCCTGCCGCATCGTTTTCTAATAATTTTAAGGATTCTTCCCGGTTCAACATTTCTTTATTACGATGCTTGTCCACGTTGGGAAGACGAATAAGCAAATCTTCATTGGCCTTGAATCCGGCCATTACCTCGCTTAATGTTACTGTAGGGAGGTAGCCTTCTTCCTTGAACCAGAGCCCTTTATTTCGTTCTAACGATTGTCGTACGCCATCCTCGGGAATAGCAATTTCACTGAGAGTGACCTGATGCCCGTTACCATCAAAAACGTGAACAACTTTTCCGCCATTTAATTCGATAGCACCGTGTTCTCCTTTGATAAATCCGGCCCACTCAAAAGCTTGTGACCCGATAAAGGTAAGCCCGCCAAGAATAGTCAACGCCATGAAAAGGGTGACTTTGGCCCGATTCATTTCTCGCCCGTAATGCACCGCCAGTACCATGGTAACCGAAGAGAAAATCAACAGGAAGGTCATGAATGCAGTATAGATTAATGGGGCTTCAACTCCCGGTAAGAAAGGGACTTCGTTGAAGACATCATCGGCGATGGGCCAAATATCGAAGTATTTGTAACGTGAAAGACCGTATCCTAAAATGAAAGAGGCGAAGGTTAAGGAATCTGAAGCCAGGAAAAACCATAGCATCATTTTGCCGTATTTAGCTTTCATGGGCCTTTGCCCACCCCCCCAGACACTGCCTTCAGTGCCGGTCTTTGCTAATGCTGCGTCCATATAATCTTAGTTATTTAATATTGAAATAGTAATCGGGTATGACAAAAGTAGTAATTTTTATTTTCCGAAAAAAGTAATAAATAGAAACAGGTATATCCAGACAAAATCCACGAAGTGCCAGAATGTGATACCCAGCTCTAATCCCAGTGTTTGCCCTGCCTTGTAACGCTTTTTAAAATGATTATAAATTAGAATCATAAGGACGATAAGTCCGGAAAAGACGTGCAGTATATGGGTAAATATTATGATATAGTAGAAAGAAATGTTAATTGTACTGGCTCCTCCCATGGGATAATATCCTTCTAAAAATAAATGGTTAAAGCCTTTCAGCTGGAGAACGATAAAGGTTACTCCCAAGCCAAAACTAATGATAAGAAGCAAAAAGGAGAGTGTTTGTTTATTCTTTTTAATGCTCTTTTTAACAAAAAAAAGCGATAAACTACTGGCAACAATGACAATGGTACTCCAAGTAAAGATGGAGGGAAGTCCCAAATTTTCAACCCAATCTTCGCGGGCTTCGCTCACGACATAGGCACTGGTAAAACCGGCAAACATCATAAACATGCTGGCCATGGCAATCCAGAGCAACATTTTTCGGGAGCGTCTCCTTCTTATTTTTTCTTCCTTTAAATCCATAGTCTTATATATTTATCTAAAACGTAGATTATCTGTAATAAAGTGATGTATGATACGCTGGCAAACATAAGTTCCCGCGCCGATTTTGTAGTCCGCCTTTGGTAAAGACGAATGGCATAGTAAATAAATCCGATTCCGATGATTCCGATGAGAAGGGCTGAAGGGGTAGAGAGATACAGCCTGCCCGTTATTCCGAAAGCAGGGATAAGCGAAACCGCTACGGTCCACACAGAATAGAGAATAGTTTGGATCGCCGTGGTTTGATCCCGCTTTCCTGTGGGGAGCATAAAAAATCCCCCTTTTTTGTAATCGTCATAGAGCCACCATCCCAGTGCCCAGAAGTGAGGAAATTGCCAGAAAAATTGCAACATAAAGAGTGTGCCGGCTTCAATTCCAAAATTGTTGGTGGCGGCAATCCATCCCATCATAAAGGGAATTGCTCCCGGGAAAGCTCCTACAAATACCGAGAACGGTGTTTTTTGTTTTAACGGGGTATAAATTAACACATATAAACCTATGGAAATCGCGCCGAATAAAGCGGTGGTCGAATTAATCATATAGAGGACCCAGATCCCCAAAATGGTAAAACTTAATCCAATAATCAATGCCGTATTCAAGGTCATTCGCCCCGCCGGTAAGGGGCGGTTTTTGGTTCGTTCCATCAGGGCGTCCGTTTCCCGCTCCATGATTTGATTAAAGACGTTGGAGGCCCCCACCATTAGGTATCCCCCGATAGCAAGGAGCAAAACCACAACGAAATCAATGTGCTCGGCACCGAGAAAATATCCCGCTACGGCCGAAAACACGACGCTCACCGATAAACGTACTTTCGTGACGGCCTTGAGATCCGATAAAAAAGAAGGAGAGGATACAGAATGTACTGTGGTATTTTCCAAGAATGCGATTTTTGTGCCTGCAAAGATACTTTTTAAAATAGGTTTGGCAACCTCGGACGATTAAAAATAGTGAGTCGAAAAATAATTATTTTTATTGAGTTTAAATAATAATAAATTATAAATTTGCGCCTGCCGCTCCCGAGGTGAAGGAACGGATACCGATAAAATTTTTAATACCCAAAAACACGGATAGAGATCGGGAATTGATCAGTACCACGCGAGGTCGTAAATTATAAAAAACCAAGAGCGTAAAGGATTTACCGTCTTTAGAGAATTTTATGATGAAATATAGGTCTGAAACCTTATCTTTGCGCAACTTTTTATAGACTCTTTTATTTAGTATAAATTAAAATTATTTTTTAAGATTATGAGGAGAACGAAATATTTATTCTTACTGAGCCTGGGGTTCCTGTTTTTTAGTCTGGTAGCCTGTAGCAGCAGTGACGACAATGATTTTATCAGTACGGAAGACAATCTGGTTTTAGAGGGGCAGTGGCAATTGGAAACGATGAATTTCCTGAATGCAGAAGATGTGGCATGGGATACGGAGAAGGTTCCCTACAGCCCGCCGGCTGCTTTGGGATATGCCCCGTTTATGTTTGATAAAGGACAAATCTCCGGTTTCTCTTTTGTACCTCGTGATGTGGTGGTAGATGGCGAAGTTGTCGGGAATCGTTTTGATTATATTATGCGTGGTTTTACTCCACCTGAAAATTATGATCAGAATGAAGACTATTGGTATTGGAATTATACGAAAGATAATACCAGCTTTGAAGTTGTACAAGTACAACCGGAAGGCGGGCCTGTCTCTTCCGACTTTACCTTGTATAATATTCGAGATATTTCGGTTTCCAATGAAGGAAATACCATTGAGTTTACGGCCGATCTCAGTTCTCGTAAGGTTGGAGGAGAACGTGGAGATTATGTAAAAACGCCGGTGCGTTATACCATTCATAAAGGACAACCGACAAAGTTTGTAGAGGTTCAGATTGAGGGAGAAAAATATACTACCCCCATCAATCCCGAAAGCACTGAATCCTAAACGTGTCAAATCGATCACGAATGTAATTTTAATATAATTGTGAAATTCGGGCAATTCTCGGGTAAGGGTGTTGTCCGAATTTCTTTTTGATAGTATATGAAGCGCTTTCCTATCTTTATTGTACTGCTTTTTATTTTCCCGATGGGGTTGTGGGCTCAATATACAGTTTGTGGAAGTGTGAAAAATGCAGGTGAAAGACAGGCCGGGGCGACGATTACTATAGTGGAGACAGCTACAACCACAACGGCCAATGAAGAGGGGAATTTTTGTATTTCAGGGTTGGATTCCGGTGACTATTCAATCTATGCCATCAATGACGAAGGGATTATTTCTCCGGTCCTCAAACTTTTTGTAAATCAGGATATTTCCGGGATTTCTATTGATTTTTCAGACCATGCACTGGATCCGGTAAACCTTGATGGAGTGGCCAATGGAGCCAATATTCGGGCCAACCGGTCAATTAAGGCAGAGGTGGTAGATTTGGGGGCGCAGATGCGTTCTTCTTCCTCAGTAGAACAACTCGTCAATCGGGCTGCCGGTGTGCGCGTTCGGAATTCCGGCGGACTGGGAGCAGAGGCCGATGTGGTAATCGGAGGTTTTAGCGGGAAGTCGATTAAATTTTTGATCGACGGAATCCCGATAGATTACTTAGGATCGAGTATGGGATTGACCAAAATCCCTTCCAGCGTAGCCGATTATATCGAAATCTATAAGGGAGTTATGCCCACCGAAATCGGAATCGATGCCTTGGGAGGGGCTATTAATATTGTCACTAAAAAGCCCGCCAAAAACATCCACCGGATGAGCTATGAAATAGGTTCGTTTAATACCCATAAGTTGACCTTGAATTCCTTTTACCGGGTGTCGGATAAGCTCTCCTACGGAATCAACGCTTTTGGAAATTACAGCGACAATGATTTTAAGGTAGACGATCTTCCGTACCCCAATGAAGAAACGGGACGGACCGATCGTATCAGTGCCCGATTATTTCATAACGGATACAAGCAATACAGTGCCGAAGCTTATGTGAATGTTGAAAATCATACCTGGGCCGATCTTTTAAAATTCAAACTGAATAGTTATGAATTGAAGCGGGAAATCCAAAACAGCTTTACCAGTCGAAGCCAGCCCTTTGGGAATGTCTATCATCGTGAGCATGCTTATCTGGTTCCTTCCATCCAATACAAGAAAAAGCTTTTTGACGAGAAATTGGAGACTTCTCACTTCTTTGTTTTTAGCAGTATCAAGAGTCAGCTGGGCGATACTTTAAAAAACACGACTTTTGATTGGAAAGGAGATCGCCGGGAATCTCAATCGGGATCAGAAATGGGAAGTGTCTCGCCCTTTGATCTCCCCATTATAGAAACCCGGGTTAATAACTTTACCTACCGGGGCTTGCTGTCGTATAATTTTAATGATCGACACAAGCTGATCTTAAATGCGGTCGATACCTATTTGCGCCGAACTGCCGATGACCTACAGCGACGTAATGCAAAAACTCATGTGGATTACAATCGTTTTATACTCGGACTGGGGTATCAATACAAATTGCTGGAAAGCCGAATTGAGGGATTGACCCAGGTTAAATATCTGGCTTCAAATGCCAGAGGACGAGTATTTAATGATATAAAGCAGGAATTTGATCGACCGAAAAGTAATGAAGGGGTAAGTTTTTCACAATCTTTAAAATACAACTTTTACAACGGTTTGATGCTCAGAGGATCTATTGAAAATACATATCGCCTACCGGATCAGAACGAGATTTTTGGCGATAATACATTTATTATGACCAATCTCGAACTCAAGCCGGAACGCAGTGTCAACGTGAATTTTGGAGCCCGCTACCGAAACCGCAAACGCTACACCCTGGAAGCTAATGTATATTATCGTGATACCCGGGATTTAATTCGCCTAAAAGACATTTCCCAGTTTAGTTCTATCTTTTTAAACCTCGATAAGGTGAGAGGGTATGGCGTGGAATTGGAAGGCTCTTACCACCCTGTTAAAAACCTTGAATTGACCGGAAATTTAACCTATAATGAATTTCGTTTTCAGGGGTCCAATAATAATATTTCCAATAATGCCCATTTTAAGGATGCTCGGGTAAGCAACCTCCCTTTTTATTTTGGAAATGCCATGGCAAGCTATACCTTTGATGCGATTATCAATAAAAAAGATAAGCTGCGTGGATATTGGTCGTATTCCTATGTACATCAGTACTATTTGGACTTTGTTGAGAAACAATATGAGCCCAACGGCTTTCTGGGACTTTTTGGGCACAGTAAAATTCATACGAATCGTGTGATTCCTATTCAACAGGTGCACACCGTGGGATGGGTATGGACAATACCCATCGATCAACGCCGTACGATTTCTTTTTCTGCGGAATTGGATAATGTTTTTAATGAGACCATTTATAATAATTTTAAAATGCAAAGCCCGGGTCGGAATTTTTCGGCCAAAGTAACGTATGATTTTTAAACGATACGGATTAGTGATGAATATCCAATACTCTTTTTGCTATGGATTGATCGGTTTGCTGCTGGCGACTTCTTGTACGGTAGATAACGATGAGGGCTTTGATAAGGAACCCAAAACCGATTTTAGCCGGAATAATTATGTACTGGCAACCGAAGATGCATCCGATGTTGATATTACGACCTTCTTCAGCTTTAGTTGGAGTAATATAGAGGCAGAAAATACCTATGATCTGGTAAAAGAGGATGAGATTTTTACAAATTCCAACCCCTCCACCTCCTCAGGGCAATTATCCTTCGGACCATATATCTTTTCACAAGCCAAGGATAAAAAAGGTTTTTCGTCAACTCCGGGACTTTATCGGTTGCGGCTGAACAAGGACAATCAGGTGTTTATCGATCAGGAACTAAATGTTTCGCAGGCCAATCTGTTTCCTTCTCGGCAGATTGCTTATTACGATGAACATACGGCCTATTTTTATAATGAAGGACGGGCACCCTATAAAATTCAGGTGTTTGATCCCACCGAAATGATCCTGACGGGATCGATTGATCTTGAGGCAGCCGTTAGAGCCTTTAGGCCCCGTGCTAAATTTAAAGATGAGGCTGGCTATAATTTGGTGCGGGTGGGCTCGTTTGCCTTAGAGGTCAAGGAGAATAAACTTTATGTGAGTGTGGCCTATCTCGACGAAGTGGCTTTCAACCTGATTTCTGATCTGGAGAATAGTTTTTATGTGGCCGTGGTCGATATCCCGACGCAGGAAGTGGAAAAAATTATTTCATACCGAGGAGCTAAAAACGTTGGATTTTATGTTTCCGAAAATAAGGCTACTTCGGTTGATGAAGATGGAAATCTCTATTTTTGTGCCTGGGGATGGAATCAGTTTAATCTGCACTTCCCTTCACAGGTCTTCCGGATTCCCTCCGGATCTACCGATTTTGATCAGGATTGGAAGGTCAATATCGAATCTCATTTTGGTCCGGAACGAATCGCACAATCGATGATTGCTTTCAACAATAAGCTGTATTTACACATTTCGGAGGGCCCTTATCCCTTTAGTGTAGATCAGGATATTACCATGCATTACTATGAAGTGGATCCCAAGCGACCGGATGAATTTAAAAAGCTGGAAATCCCTTCTTCCGATTATTCCGATCGGATGAACGTCTTCAGTATCATAGACGACAAGCTTTTTATTGCGGTTCCAAATGTAGAGGAAGGAAAGTTTAACGGCTTTTATTCTATCGACAAGACCGGACAAGTCCGTAAAGAGATAAGCATAGAAAATAAATATCGTCCTACTCGTCTCTATAAATTGCACGATTAAACGGTCGGCTTATGCCCCTTTTGAATAAATCGGGTTATATACCCTCTTTTCTGTGCCGAAACGGGCATGTTTCAACCCTTTATAGCGGCACTGTACAGAGATCTGTTGTTCCTGATTATAAACGAATTCGGTTAACCTTGCCGGATCGTGATTTTCTGCTTATCGATTATAGAATAAAGAGTCCCGGGAAGGCTGTGATTCTCTGCCATGGCCTGGAAGGCAGCTCCCGAAGTGGTTATATCAACCGGGCGGCACGTTATTTTCTGAATTATGGATATTCTGTTTTTGCCTGGAATAATCGAAGTTGCGGGGGCGCAATGAATCCCGGAATCCGTCTGTATCATCACGGCGAGACTGAGGATTTGAACCGTGTGGTAGATGCTGTTCTGCAACGGGGATTTAACGAGGTCTTTCTTTTGGGGTATTCGATGGGAGGAGCTCAACTCTTGAATTATTTCGGACGATGTGAGATTGACCGACGGGTGAAGGGGGGCGTTGCGATTTCTGCTCCCGTATCTTTGGAATCCAGTGCTAAACGGATGGAGCACGGGCTGAGTAAGGTGTACCGGAAACGCTTTATAGGGAAAATCCGATCGAAGGTATTGGAAAAAGCAGAACACTTTCCCGGTGTTTTAGAGAAAAATAAAGTGCGGGGAATAAGGAGCTTTGAAGATTTGGCTCAGTCTTTTATTGTTCCGGTTTACGGCTTTCGTGATCTGGATGAGTTTTATCACGATGCATCTCCCTTCGCCCGGCTTGAAGATATACAGACGCAAACCTTAATTATAAACGCCAAAGATGATCCGATTATCGGGCAAGGGGGCTATCCGATAAAAGTAGCCCGGGATCATCGGTCCCTGTTTTTGGAAATTCCAAAATACGGAGGGCATTGTGGATTTCCCATCCGTCATAAGGAATACGGATATTCCGAATGGAGAGCATTGAAGTTTTTTAATTCAATACTTTGAGTGTCAGATCGTCATCATATTCCAATAAAAATAGGCCCTGATTAACGTATCCGTTTTTGGTCTTTTTGGAATAATTAAATCGATTTTCTACATATTCCGTAGCACCCTTGTATTTTTTAAGAGATCGTAAAATATCGGCAGAGGAAGCAGCTCGAAGTAGGGCGTCAAAGGTGATATCGAAACCTCGAATAGCATACGCATTCGGGGGAATTCCGTATTTTTTATGATAGGTTTTTATAAAGTTGTTGTCGGTTTGTGTAGAAACATCCTTTTTACTGGTTGAAGGGTAAGTGAATTTGAGATTACTCAGATATTCTTTGGGGACTTCTTGATCGTAAATGCTGTTTTTATTGGCGGTAAGAACGCGAATATCATAATCGTTTCGCACTGCATTCAGTGTAGAAATTCCATTGCTGATAAGTCCGTAATCATCAGTTGCCATCAGAACCCAATTAGGCTTCTCTTTTTTAAGGTATGGGGTAATATCACTTTTTTGTAGATAGTCGGCCTCCTTTTGATGGATTTTCCGGGCACCGGGAATTCGATTTTGAATTCTTTTGATGAATGCTGAATTTTTGGTATCTCCGAGGATAATAATATTTTTTTCCCCTTTCAGGCTGTCCAGATAGGAGAGGAGTAATTCTTCTTTTAACGCCGACGAGGTTCGTGTTTGAAATATTTTATCACTCCCCTTAAGCGAGCCATTGATTAAGGGACTAAAAATTGCCACATCCCGGTTTTTTAAGGCACAGGCAACAATTTCAATGTTAGCTGCCAAGAGTGGGCCAAAGATAAAAGCAGAGTGCTGTACTTCTGCATCTTTAACAATCTGAGTGATTTTTTGTGAGCTGCCCTCGGTGTCAAAAATTTTAAGGTTTACCGGGATCCCCATGTTTCGAATGGAATCGGCAGCTATTTTGACTCCGCTGTATAAATCCAACGACATCCCCAAAATTTCGTTTTCTTTTAGGAGTTCCCGGTTTTCAGATTTCTCCTCCGTGACCTGATGCAGGTTAAACGGGAGCAGTAGGGTAACCGTTTTGGAAGAGGTGTTGTTTATAAACGTACTTAAATCGATTTTTTGCGATCCGAATTTTCCTCCTGCTATTCCCTTCTTTTCGGGAATTTTAAGCTCCATTCCGGCTTGTAGCCCCAGTTCTTTTAATAAGGGGTTAAACATTTTAAGGGAATCTTCCGAAATGCCAAATTCACGAGCCAGGCTGTATATCGTTTCTTTAGGCTGTACATCGTAATAGAAGAAACTCAGGTCTTCAGAAGCTTTGGCACTTCCTTGGGTCGGGTGATTGACAACCTTCAGGACTTGGCCCACGGCGAGTTCCTCCGGTTTTAAATCCTTGATTTTGGGATTTAAGGAATCCAGTTCCTCCATCGTCATATTGTATTTCTTGGCAATGCCGAATTTGGTTTCTTTAGGCATGACGACATGGGCAATATTACTAAATGTAGAGGTGCGAAGGGAAGCGTTGAAATCGGTGTTTTCTTGTTGGAATATGGGGATTCGAATCATATCGTTTTCTCCTAATTCCTCCTTGTAGAGGTAGGGATTATACTTTTTTATGTCCTCTTCCTTAATGTTGTGCTCCTTGGCCAGCCGATATATGGTTTCCCCTTTTTTTACCTTGTATTCTTTAAAATGGATACCCGTTGCACTGGGAGTTTCTGTATCGGTTTCCCGGGCCGGAACGACAATTATTTTCCCCTCGATTTTTCCCTGATTCAAATCCGGGTTTAGAGCCATAATGGCTTCTTTACTAACCTTGAATTTTTTGGCAATACTTTCTATGCTTTCATTTTTCTTGATCCGATAGGACTGATTTTGAGCCCAAGCAGACCCGGCCAGAAAAATACTTAAGATAATAAAAATTAATTCTTTTTTCATAACTGTGCAGTAGTTCATAAAACGACAGAAGGAAGCGTGTAGTATTTTGTTTTTAAAGATTTTGTAAATATACAAGTTTTTAAGGCCGGTCGAGATTTTTTATCGGGTTGTTAATCGGTGGCTTTAAAGCGTACGGCGGTTCCGTAAACCTGAAGGTAAAACTGCTGTGAGCGGTCAATGTTGAGTTTGACATTCTGTCGCAAACCTACAATGGCATCGGCACCCATTTTAAGAGCGATTTCCTCGATTTCCCGAACCGCTACATAAAAGGCTTTTTCAAATCGACTATCGGTGTCAAAAGCGTATTTGCCATAATGAAGATTCCATAGGTCACCTTCTTTTCCTTCAGCTTTGAGGCGTTCTATTTCTTCATCATATTTTTCCATCAGTTGAGACAACCGGCTGGTAAAAAAACCTTTGTTGGAGATATGAAAATAAAGAGGACCGATAACTTCATAATCTCTTTTTAAATCAGTTGTCGTTACAATTATGCGATTCATAGATATGTTTTTGGTCGATTGCCTTTTGGCGGCAAGATACGAAATTATAGAAATCGGTTTTTGAGAGTGGGATATTCCCCCGGATTTTTTACCGATTAATACGTTTTAAACCGCATAAATTATGCCAACTGAATAGAGGCTGTAGTTAATTTTGAGAACCTGCGAACCTGAGCTGTTATATTATCCATATCTTTACCAGACACTTGCTGTAGGAGTCGATTAAAATTAGAAGAGTCTGGTGGAGTACCTATTTAATTAGATTATTAATCTACCATTCGATATATAATAGCATTATTATTTAATATATGTTGATATTATGGAAATAAAAACGTGTTATTTTGATTTTTTATAATAGTACCCGGATATTATTTTATAAATTGCCGACGGTATAAAGTAGAACATCAGTTATTGAAAACAGATTACAAATCATGGATTATAAGTTTACAGAGTTTAAGAAATTATTGGTCGCTAATCGTGGAGAGATTGCCATACGAGTGCTGCGGGCAGCTGCGGAATTGAAATTGAGAACCGTTGCCATTTATACCTATGAAGATCGTTTCTCGTTACACCGTTATAAGGCCGATGAAGCTTATCTTATCGGGGATAAAGACGATCCCTTAAAACCGTATCTCGATATAGAAGCCATTATAAAAACGGCCAAGAAGAATGGAGTAGATGCGATTCACCCGGGATATGGGTTCTTGTCGGAGAACTCTCATTTTGCACAACGTTGCTGGGAAGAGGGGATTATATTTGTGGGACCGACTCCCGAGTCCATGCGAGCTCTGGGCGATAAAGTACAGGCTAAAGCCATTGCCGATGCGGCTCATGTTCCTACGATTTTGGATAGCCGTCTGAATTTGGAAGAAGAACATAAACTGCACGATGAGGCTAAACGTATTGGGTATCCCATCATGATTAAAGCAACTTCTGGTGGTGGTGGACGAGGGATGCGCGTTGTCCGTTCGGAGGAAGAATTGGAGATCGCTTTTAAAACCGCAAAACGGGAAGCCAAAACAGCTTTTGGCGACGATTCGGTATATCTTGAAAAATTTATCGAGAATCCCAAACATATTGAAGTGCAGATCATGGGAGATTCACAGGGTCATATTGTTCATCTTTTTGAACGGGATTGCTCGGTACAGCGTCGTTTTCAGAAAGTAGTGGAAGTGGCACCCAGTAAGGGACTCCATCAAAAAACTAAGGATAAACTTTATGCGTATGCCCTAAGCATCACGAAGCACGTGGGTTATATTAATGCCGGGACGGTGGAATTTTTGGTGGATGCCCGGGAAAATATCTACTTCATCGAGGTTAACACCCGTATCCAAGTGGAGCATACCATCACCGAGCAAGTTACCGGAGTCGATCTGGTGAGTACCCAGCTTTTGGTAGCCATGGGACATCAATTGTCGGATGAAAAAATCAATATCAGGCGGCAGCAGGATATTACGATCAACGGTTATGCCATCCAGTGCCGGGTGACCACAGAGGATCCTGAAAATGATTTTCGACCGGATTATGGAACGATTGTGGCTTATCGGAGTGGTAGCGGATTTGGAATCCGTTTGGATGCCGGCAGTGCTTATACGGGCTCGGTTATCAGTCCGTTTTTTGACAGTATGCTGGTTAAGGTTACGGGCTCGGGGAGGACCCTCATCGATGCTGCCGATCGCCTGTATCGCGCACTCACCGAGTTTCGGGTGCGGGGGGTGAAAACCAATATTGGCTTCCTGCTTAATCTTTTACGGGATGAAACCTTTCGAGCCGGGAAGGCGACGGTGAATATGATTGCTTCCAAACCCGAACTTTTTGTGATGCCTCGCCGCCAGGACCGGGGTACCAAGCTGCTGCGTTATTTGGCGAATACAATTGTCAATGGACAAAAAGACGTAAAATATATTGATCCTTTAAAAACACTGAAAACTGCCAAAGTTCCTGATTTTTCTGAAAAAGATGATTATCCCAAGGGAACCAAACAGCTTTTAGAGGAAAAGGGACCGAAAGAATTTGCACAGTGGCTGAAAAATGAGAAAAAGATCCATTTTACGGATACCACTTTCCGGGATGCCCACCAATCCTTGTTTGCTACGCGTTTGCGAACGGTCGATATGATGGCCGTGGCCGAAAGCTATGCCAAAAATCACGGTCGAGATCTTTTTTCAATGGAAGTATGGGGCGGGGCAACCTTTGACGCTTCCCTGCGGTTTCTTAAAGAAGATCCTTGGGAGCGATTGGCTTTATTGCGAGAGAAGATACCGAATGTCCTGCTTCAAATGCTGTTGCGAGGTTCCAACGGGGTGGGGTACAAGGCTTATCCCGATAACCTGATCGTCGCATTTATCGAAAAATCATGGAAAATCGGAATCGATCTCTTTAGGATTTTTGATTCCCTGAATTGGATCGAGAATATGAAAACCAGTATTCGTGCCGTAGCACAAAACACCGATGCGATTGCCGAAGCGGGAATCTGTTATACCGGTGATGTTTCCAGTCCTGATGAAGAAAAATACAATCTGGAATATTATGTTAATTTAGCTCGAGAGTTAGAAGCCGAAGGAGCTCATATTCTATGTATTAAAGATATGGCCGGATTACTGAAACCGTATGCCGCAGAAAAGTTAATCCCGGCATTGAAAGAGTCGGTATCGATTCCGATTCACCTGCATACGCATGACACCTCGTCTATTCAGTTGGCCACCTATTTAAAAGCTATTGAAAATGGAGTGGATGTAGTCGATGTGGCGATTAGCTCAATGTCGGGATTGACCAGCCAGCCGAATTTTAATACTTTGGTCGCAGCCCTCAACGGGCAGCCCCGCGGCCGGGAGGATATTGATTTGGGGAGCTTGAATTCCTATGCCGACTATTGGGAAACGATACGTTCGTATTATTATCCGTTTGAAACCGAATTGCGCTCCGGCACAGCCAGTATCTATCATCACGAGATTCCGGGCGGACAATATTCGAACCTGCGACCACAGGCTCGCGGACTGGGACTGGAAGAGAAGTTTGACACTATTCGGGATAATTATTACCAGGCCAATAAGCTCTTTGGAAATATTATTAAGGTGACGCCTTCTTCTAAGATGGTAGGCGATATGGCCATGTATATGACCTCCAATAATCTCACTGCTCAGGATGTGCTGGAGAAGGCAGAATCCCTCTCTCTTCCCGAAAGTATAAAGGCTTTCTTCAAAGGAGATTTGGGACAACCCTACGGAGGATTTCCGGAATCCTTGCAAAAAGCGGTTTTGGGGGATGAAAAACCCTATACCGAACGGGCTAATGCCTATATGGATCCATTGGATTTAGAAAAAGAATTTGAGGATTTTAAAGAGCAATACGGAGCCTATGTCAATGCGTTGGACTTCTTATCCTATAAGTTGTATCCTCAAGTATATGACGATTATTACAAGCATTATGAGAAATATGGATTGGTACGCGTGTTACCCAGCTGGAATTTCTTCTATGGAATGAAGGAAGGAGAGGAAATTTTAGTAGAACTTGAAAAAGGAAAGAATCTGCTGATTGAATATGTAGGAAAAACAGATCCGGATGAAGCCGGAGAATTGAAGGTGTTTTTTAAATTGAACGGGCAGTCGCGAACGATCCGATTGATAGATGAATCGGCCAATGTAGAGGTGAAAAAGCATAAAAAGGCGGAAAAACCTTCGGAAATCGGTTCGCCGTTACAGGGGAACCTCTCGAAAATTTTTGTTCAAGAAGGAGACGCCGTGAAAAAAGGAACGCCGCTTTTTGTGATTGAAGCCATGAAGATGGAATCAACTATTGTATCTCCCTTGGCCGGAACGGTTGAAAAGATTCATCTGCCGGAACGAACTATGGTTGATCAGGATGATTTGATAGTAGAAATTGAGATCGAAAGACCCCAATCGGAATCCCGTAAATAAAGTGATGTAGTAATATAGTAACGGGGTTAAGAAAAAGTGCTCTTGAGTACTTACAGAATGCCTGCCTGTTACGGTTGGTAACATTGGTTACGCTTTATGGAGTTATTCTTTCGTATCCTTGTGACGGGGTATTGCGATAAATTTTTTGCAGGTTGAAGTCAATATGATATTTCTAATGGAATGGAATTAATATTTATGAAGATCAATAATTTAAAAAAGAGTTTTTTACGAGGTTGTCTTATTTTGGCTGTTTCCTTTTCAGCCGGAGCTAATTCCATGAATATAAAAGCAGACCTCTTCGCGGGTGATGAACCGGTTTATCATGCGGAGGAGTCTTTGGAGTTGACTCTAAAGGATCAAAATGGGAACACATTGGAGTTGGAAGAATTGAGAGGGAAAGTCGTCTTTATCAATTTCTGGGCGACCTGGTGCCCTCCTTGTATTGTGGAGATGCCGGATATCAATGATTTGTATAAAGAACTTGAGGAGGATGACGATATTGTTTTTCTGATGATTTCGTTGGATCAGAGCTTTGATAAAGCAAAGCAGTTCCTGGAGAAAAAGGGCTTTGATTTTAATATTTATAAGGTCGAAGGATCTATTCCGAAAGAACTTCAAACCCAGGCCATTCCAACGACTTTTGTTGTCGATACAGAAGGGCATATTGCACAAAAACATTTAGGGGCGCAGAGTTATAATACCGATGCCTTTAAAAACTTTTTGAAGGGATTGAAGGAGTGAGATTACAGAGTTTTATGTATTGTAAACGCCCCTTCTATTACAATCTTTTCTCTTGTCAACCATTATTTTTAAGCAATGGATCCGGATAATGAGTTATCATCCCGTATTCTATGATTAAAACAAGGGGTAAATGTTAAAGTTTATACTCCTTTT
>CAZBXQ010000009.1:0-70120 GCA_964495935.1 uncultured Flavobacteriaceae bacterium | reverse complement strand
AAACCTCTATTATGTTGACGTCAAAACCTATTCAGGTAGCATTAACCGTAAAGCGAAAGGAATATCTGACTCCGCACTACATCCGTGTTTTTCTGGAGGGAAAAGGGGTTCAGAAATTGGCAGATAGAACCGTCGGGATCAACAATAAAATCCTGATACCGCCTCCCGGATTAAAAACGGTACATTTCCCCCAACGCGATCCCCGTACTAAGCGATGGAAGCCTCTGCCTCCGGAAGTGTCTCCTATTATTCGCACCTATACCCATCGCGGGATGGACTTGAAAAAAAATGAAATTTGGATCGACTTTGTGGCTCATGGAGATGAAGGACCGGCATCGGCCTGGGCGATGAATGCGCAGCAAGGCGACCCTTTGGGAGTGATGATGAAAAAAGGAAAAAAAGAGCTCTATACGGCCGCCGAGAATTATATTTTGCTTGGCGATGCTACTGCTATCCCCGTGTTGGCGGCTATTCTGGAAGATCTTCCAAAAACTGCAAAAGGCCAATGCATCCTCGAAGTGTATGGAAAAGAGGATGAGCAAAATCTTACAACCCAAGCAGATATTGAATTTATTTGGCAATACAATCCTTCCCCGCAAAAAGGAAGTCCATTAGTAGAGGTGTTGAAGGCATTGGAACTTCCACAAGAAAATCGATTTGCCTATGTGGCTGCCGAATTCGATACGGTCAAAAGAGCACGGAATTATTTGCGGAAAGATCAAAAGTGGGAGCGTGATGAAGTTTATGCCTTTTCCTATTGGAAAGCGGGAAAAGCCGAAAATGAATCTGCAATAACCCGGCGGTTAGAACGGGAAAGAAAAGTTAACGGCATCCATAAAATATAAAGGGATTTGACTCCTGAAGATAAGTGATGCGTTTTTTATGCTCTTGAATGGGAGGTGGGGGTGCCCCTTATTTATTGTTTATAGACGGAAACAGAGACATTAAATACTGTACTTTATTCTTAAAAATAAAAAAAGGCATCTTTGAGGTGTTTGATTTTGAAACCGGAAGGTGCTTTTATAATGGCTATAATATCAAACCGGGCTTCAACCTCCAGATCCCGAGTGTAGATATAATAATCCAATGCCTTCACCAAACGCTGAATTTGGTCGGGTTTTACAAAATCTTGGGGGTTTCCGAAAAAGTTAGAACTACGGGTCTTTACTTCCACAGCGATTACAACTTTCCCTTTTTGAGCAATAATATCGATTTCGGCTTTTTGAAACCGGTAATTTTGCTCGAGAATGTGATACCCTCGCCGGGAGAGAAAATGAACGGCTCTTTGCTCGCCTTCTTTCCCCAAGGCATTATGTTTGGCCATAATTGCAGAGCAGTTTTTAGCTCTTATAAATTGATTCCGGTAGGAAGGAGTTTTTTGTATTTTCGGCGATGCGATTTATAAAACTTTACAACCTGGGCACAGGTGGGCATGATGCGGGTCTCCTCTTCCAGAAAATGATTAAAAATGGACTCCAAAAAAGCCTCGTCATAGCCTTGATTGCATAAATCCTCATCGATGACAAATTTGGTTAAAAATATTTTTCGGGGATGTTCGGCATATTCCAATTTGATGAGGCAGTCTCCAACTTTGGCTTCAAATTGTCTTAAAAAATCATTGTTTGTAATTTCCAGAGGTTCTACAGCATTCTTCATAACATATAAAATTGATTCTTTTTCTTGATTTATGGCAATTGAATATACTTTTGAAATGGTTTTTTTAAACAGAAATAGGAAATGCCGTTTTGATAATCTTCTTTTTTTGCACACAGAAATCCGAGTACAAAAACGGGGTATTCAGAAGGGCTTGCATCTTGTAAAGTTTGAGTAGCTAATTAGCGAAGTTTTAATATCTCTACTCTTCGCTTCTTCCCAAATTTAGGTAATTTTGAGGTACTTACGTACTTCAGACGTGTTAAAAAATAGAAATGGAAGCAAAAACACATGTTTATTTTATGCCGGGGATGTCGGCAAAACCTAATATTTTTGAATTTATAAAACTTCCGGAAGAAACGTATGAGATGCATTGGCTCGATTGGAAGGTTCCGCATAAAGGAGAATCTCTGCGGCAATATGCCAAGCGTTTATGTAAAGCGGTAAAATATGATGATGTAGTGCTGGTCGGGGTGTCTCTTGGCGGTATGATCGTACAGGAGATGAGCCACTTTATCAATACGCGGCGATTGATTTTGATTTCTACCGTTAAATCCAAAAAAGAGCTTCCCCCATATATGCGATTTGGGAGAAAGACCAAACTGTATAAAGTTTTGCCTACCGGGATGGTCAAGCATTACAAAAAATTGGAATCCCTGCCGGTGGGGCAAAAGATTAAAACCCGATTAAAATTATATGAACGGTATATCGGCCCGGATAATAAATCGTATCTAAATTGGGCCATCGGCGAGGTACTGCATTGGGATCAGGAAGAACCTATTCCCGGAAGTGTTCATATTCACGGCGATCACGATCATATTTTCCCCATAAAGTATATCCGGGATTGTTATGTCGTCAAGGGCGGTACCCATATCATGATTATTGATCGCCATCGGTGGTTTAATCAATATTTAGCCAGACTCATTGAAAAAGGGAAGCTATAGATAAAAATATTACTTATTTTAGAGCTGAAAAATTAGGTCGGTTTAATGTTTAAAGAGAAATTAGTAAGAAATGCATTTGCGCTGATCGGCGTGATCGCAGTGCTGGGATTATTGATCCAGGCGGTATCAACAGGCCGTGATTCGGCAGGGGAGAAAGCCGTCATGGAGGAACAAGCCCGTGTTTTGGACTCATTGAAGACGGTAGTAGGAAATTATACTATACATGCTCTTCCGGTTCCCGAGGAGATGGAATTTGCCGGAGAACCGGTCCCGTTGGAGGACAGCGATGTGTATAAACGGATGGATCGTGAATTATTGGTCAATGCCTATTGGCAGTCAAATGGATTACTGTTGCTGAAACGGGCGCACGAATTATTTCCGGTCATTGAGCCTATTTTGGCGAGCTGTGGGATTCCGGATGATTTTAAATATCTGGCAGTGGCAGAGAGTGCTTTATTAAATGCCGTTTCTCCGGCAGGTGCAAAAGGAGTTTGGCAGTTTATGCAATCGACAGGACGGGAATATGGCCTGGAGATTAATAGCAACGTAGATGAACGGTATAATCTTGTAAAATCGACGGAGGCGGCCTGTAAATATTTATTAAAGTCTAAGGAAAAATTTGGATCCTGGACCTTGGCTGCCGCCGCTTATAATGCGGGACGATCGGGAATTCTTCGACAGCAAGACCGCCAGGAAGCCGAAGATTATTACGATTTATTGCTCAATCCCGAAACGGCCCGGTATATATTTCGAATTTTGGCCATTAAGGAAGTTATGCAACATCCCCGAAAATATGGATTTTCATTTACCGAGAAGGATTTATATGCTCCTATCCCAACCTTCACGGTGGAGGTTGATACCGCCATTTCGGATATCCCCGGATTTGCCCGAAAATATGGAATTAGTTATAAGACCTTAAAGATTCATAATCCTTGGCTGCGGGAAGCCCATCTTAATAATTCTTCCCATAAAAAATATACTATTCAGATTCCTCAGGAGGGATATTATCGCAGTTTTAATGGTAACTAATTAACGGTTCCTTTTTTTATTGAAATCAAAAAAGTTTGTCGTGTAATGCTTGTAACGCCTCGATTTTGTGGTCTTCGGGGATGAGTAAAGAGATGTTGTGAACGCTTCCGCCATAGGAGATCATTCGAATGGGAAGATGTTTCAGGGCTTCGGTGACAAGTGCCGCCTTACCATGGGATTCTCCCGTATAGTTCCCCACGATACAAATAATACTTTGATTCCGATCAATTTCTACCTGACCGAATTTTTCAAGCTCCCGAGTGATTTTGGGCAGTTGATATTCATTGTCGATAGTTAGCGATACGGCTACCTCCGAGGTGGTAATCATATCAATCGGGGTGCGATAATGCTCAAATATTTCAAATACATTTTTAAGGAAACCATAAGCCATCAGCATTCGTGAGGATTGGATTTTGACGGCTGTAATTCCACTTTTTGCGGCGATGGCAACAACTTCTCGTAAGGGGGCTTCTTGGGTTATCAATGTACCGGGGGATTGGGGATTCATTGTGTTGAGTAAACGCACGGGAACTCTTTTGTCCCGGGCCGGGTGAATGCTTTGGGGATGTAAAATTTTGGCTCCGAAATAGGCCAGCTCTGCGGCTTCGTCATAGCTTAAAACACGAATGGGATGGGTGTTTTCAACATATCGGGGATCATTGTTGTGAAGCCCGTCGATATCGGTCCAAATTTGAATTTCTTCGGCCTTCAGAGCCGCCCCCAGCAGCGAGGCGGTATAGTCACTGCCTCCTCTCTTAAGGTTCCCGATTTTGTTGTTGTGCATTTTGCAGATAAAGCCCTGAATTACAAAAAGAGTAGAGGAAGCCCGTTGAATATCGGGCAGCAGTTTCTTGGAAATATTTTCGGGATGGGGGCACTCTTCCCGGTCTAAATGGATATAATCGGGAGCGTAGAGCAATTCATTCTGAAATCCGATTTCCTGCAGATAAAGATGAAAGAGAAGAGTGGAAAGTACTTCTCCCTGAGCCATAATTACACCTTGATGGGAGGGTGAAAAATTTTCGGGAGCGTATTGAAATAACTTTTCAAATTGTTCTTTTATACGGGTACGGGCTTCTTGCAGGAAAACTTCCTTTTGAAAAAGTGCATCGGCAAATTGGAGATGTCGAGATTGCAATTCGTCGATTTGACACTTGGCCTTTTCGGCCGCTCCTTCTTGGAAGAATTGGCAAAGGGCCTCAAGCTTGTCGGTGACTCCCGATAAAGCCGATAAAACAACGATTTTGGAGGAGGATTCCTGGCTTTGGATAAGCTCCGGAAGAGTTTTCATACGGTTTGGCGTGCCTACCGAAGTGCCGCCAAATTTTAAAATTTTCATAGAGAATACAGGATTAAAAAAGGCCTGTCGTGATGACAAGCCTTTTTTGATTTTATATCGTTAAAAAGAGGGGTTGCTCACGACTGGGGGTCACAAGAAATTCTTTTTACTCTTTTTATAAATACGATTAAGTAACATATTTTAGGTGCTAAATTCGTCTCAAATATAAATTAATTTTCCGATTCAGAAGAAAGAAATCAGCTTTAGCCTGTTTAATTTATAAACTAAGAATCCGGGAACGCATCCTTGGCCTCAGGAGGCAGGAGTTAAGATACTACGGGTCTTGTGGTTTCTTATTTATTTAAAACTATCGGGAAAATTTAGAGTTCCTACATATTTGTTTAAGGCAAAATGATTCTTTAGACCTTTGGTAATAGCCTTCTTGGTGGCTTTACAGGCTTCTTTGGGAGTATAACCTTGGGTAAGGAAAGAAGCTACGTGTGAGGCATAGGTGCAGCCTAACCCGTGCGTGTGATCGGTATCGATGTGAGGCCCTTCAATCCGAGTAAATTCTCTTCCGTCATAGAATAGATCATCCGCAGTCTCGGGAGATTCCAGAATCCCCACATTTTTGATGACAAGAGACTTGCACCCCCCGGTCTCCCATATTTTCTGCGCGGCATTTTGGGCTTCTTCTATCGTTTGAATGGGATTTCCCTGAGCCAGTTGCGCGGCTTCAAAAAGATTGGGGGTGATAATCGTGGCATATTTTACCAAGACCTCCCGAATACGTTCCCCATGTTCGGGAAATAAAGGCTCATCGCCTTTGCATACCATCACCGGATCAATGACGGTGGGTTTGTTTTGAGCATATCGGTCCAGGTAATCAGCGACCAGATCTATGATTTCGGGAGTGGGTAGCATACCGGTTTTAACGGTATCGATGGTAAGGCCCTGAAAAATGGTATCCAGTTGCGCCTTGATTGTTTCTACCGGGATTGGATGAACGCCATGAACCCAGTTATTGTTGTAATCCATGGTTACGGTAACGGTCAGTGCAGCGGTACCGTATAGATTGTGCTTGGCAAAAGTTCGCAAATCGGCTTCGATTCCGGCTCCTCCCGAAGCATCGGATCCGGCTATCGTAACAATTTTTTTGATCATCCTTATATTTTTTTCATTTGTTGCTTCATCATCCGTATTTGACTCGTCAACATGCTGTGTTTGTCTAATTTTTTAGCCTCTTTAAGTAGTCGTTGAGCCTCGCGTTTACGACGTTTAGACATCGCGATTCCGGCCAGGTTTAATTTGGCCATGGCCAGATCGTGTTTCATGTTTAATCCCAGTTTAACGGCTTTTTTTAGATATTTTTCAGCTTTGGTCAGGTTTTCTTGAGACATCATCAAACCGTGGAGGTACCAGTAGTATCCCTGTTGTTTTTTGACCAGAGCCGTTTCCGGATTTTTAATTTTATCGAGCCATTTTTTGGTGCCGGGGAAATCCTCTTTGCGAAGCCGAAGGAAGGCCAGCAGGATGATCTCGTTTTTGAAATAAAGGAAAATAAAAATCCCGGCAAGCAAGACCCACATAATCCCATTGCCGATAAAGCCTTCTGTGAATTGATACACGGCAAAGGCAATCAGCAGTCCGGCTACAATAAGTTTGATGTTTTTATTAAACATTTAGTATATCTTTTTTGAGTTTAGAGCTTACCAAAAAGCCCGGCTAAAAATAAAGATTGACAAAGGTATAAAAAATAGGTTGTATTTTTTTACATTTTACTTTGAAACCGGAAAACAAATTGTATATTTGCCCTCCGAAATTATAAGCCGTAATTAGTGTTCGGTATATGAAGTTGAATAAAATTTAAAATTAAAACGTAATGAAACGTACTTTTCAACCCTCGAAACGAAGACGAAAAAATAAGCATGGATTTAGAGCACGAATGAAGAGTGCCAACGGGAAAAAGGTTTTATCCCGAAGAAGAAGACGAGGAAGAAAAAAACTAAGCGTTTCTTCGGAGATTCGTCACAAGCATTAAGATTTAAAAGTTCTTGATACTATAGAGAGGCATGGCGTGAGCCATGCCTCTCTTTGCATTCCATCCCCCTTTACTTACGGAGGAATGAATCAGCTTCTCCGGTCTTACCGTAAAACTTGACGGGCTAAATGTTCATCCCCATCAATGTTGTCGGTGTCATATTCCAGCCCCAGTAGATTTGCAAGAAGGGGATACACCTGAATATTTTTAAAAGCGTTAATCTTTTTGTGTTTTTTTATGTTGGGGCCCCAAGCGGTAAATACCGTTTTCATCTCGGGAGTGTCTTCCGGGAGATAACCGTGTGATCCTTTAGGAATTGTACCGTTTTTTGAAAAATAGTAGGGTGCCTCGGCTATCAGTACGATATCTCCTTCTCGGTTAAAAGTATCTTCTTGATCGGAAAAATGATATTTCTTGGGAACTTCAGTTTTTAAATACACCTTGTATTCCTGAGGAGCCCCTTTTCTAATCGCTTTATAGACCTTCTTAACCTCTTCTTTCTTTTTTACGAAAACGCTGGCATAAGTTCCGTTGTTTACAATTTCTTCAACAAGGTTCGGTTTTACTTTTGGCAAGGATAGGGGATGAGCAGTATTCAGTCCAATCATTCCGTGATCGGAGACAACGATAAAATTAACCGGAAGTCCGGTTTTCCGGACCTCTTTATCAAGTTGTTTGATGGCGGCATCAACGAAATAAACAGCCGATTCCGTCTCCATTGATTCCGGCCCGAAAGTATGGCCGGCATGATCGACCTGGGGCATATAAAAGGTAATGAGATGAGGACGCCTTGCTTCGGGTAATTTCAACCACTTTACGACTTCCTCAATGCGTTTGGCCACTCCGGTGGTTTCGGAATATGGATAATAATAGGAAGGGTAATATCCGGCGATGGGTGCTTCTGACCCCGGCCAGTAATAACAGGCGGTTAATAAGTTTTGGCTTTCGGCCAGGCTCCAGATCGGCATCCCACCATACCAATCGGGATTTTTTACGGCTTTGGCATTTCGAATGGAGTACCATTCCTGTGTTGAGGGGTCATACATGGTGTTTCCGATAATTCCGTGGTGGGGAGGAATAAGACCGGTTACCAGAGTATAATGGTTAGGAAAGGTAACGCTGGGGAAGGAAGGGATCATTGCTTGGGCAGCAACTCCCTTCTTTCGCATCTTCAGGAAGAATTCAGGCTGATAGCGATCAAAGTAATCATACCGAAAGCCATCAATCGAGATGAGAATGACGTAAGGCTTTTCCAATTGCGAATCGGCGTTTTTCCGATTTGGAATTTTAATTTGGTCGTCTTGGCCGAAGGATAGAAAAGGAATAAAGAAAGAGAGGAGTAAAAAAGAAAGTAGTTTTGTTGCGTTCATAAGAAGAGGTAATTGAAAATATAACAAATATATAAACCGCAGATGAAAAGGATAGGCAGTTGGTGCTTTTTATATTGACGAATCAGCCGCGTTTAAATTCATTTAGTATAATAGCGGTGGCCGTGGCAACGTTTAAACTTTCGGTAACCTTCTGTTTTCCAAACTGAGGAATTGCAATTTTATGATCGACCAGACTTTCAACCGGTTTTGAAATCCCATGACCCTCATTCCCCATAATTACAATAGCTTTTTCAGGAAGTGAACAATGATATATGTTGGCTCCATTCATAAATGTTCCATACCGGGGGCGGGAATCGTTTTTGAGATAGGTCGCGATATCGGTATAGACGACCGATACCCGGGATAAGGAACCCATGGTGGCCTGTACAGTCTTGGGGTTGTAGCAGTCCACCGTGTTGGGCGAACAAACGAGCTGCTCAATGCCAAACCAATCACAAAGACGAATAATAGTCCCCAGATTTCCGGGGTCCTGAACTTCATCGATAACGACTGTCAGAGTGGGATCGGACAGGAATCGGGAAGTTGGTATGCGGAAGATTCCCACTACAGTTTGCGGGGTTTTCAACTGACTTATTTTTTTGAGTTCCTGATGGGTGATAAGCGTGACTTCCTGTTCGGCAAGGAGCGTGAGGTCGAGTGCCGAGTAGAGTTCTTCCACGGGATAGTGGGAAGCGAGAAACTCTTTTACAGTCTTAATCCCCTCAGCAATGAACAAACCGTGTTTTTTTCGATATTTTTTTTGATTCAATTGGTTAATTAACTTTATTTGATTTTTGCTAAGCATAAAACTGTATTTTTGGGTCCTAAAGTAGTCTTTCCGTTGAGGTTATCTTGCACAAAAATACTATTAATTCTGTTGACTGGAATTCTGATTTCCTGTAACGCGGTAAAACGTGTGGGGGAGCAGGAGCGTCTTCTTGTTCAAAACACGATTCGGGTAGATCATACAAAGATTTCAGACCGTAAGGTTTACAGCCAGTTAGAGCAAGAGCCCAACGCTACGCTTCCCCTAATCGGTTTTCCCTTAAAGCTTCAGATTTACAATATGGCAAAGCCTCATCCGGATTCGGTATTCCAAAAATGGCTGCACAAAAAACCAAAACGAGAGCGACATCTGATTGGCCTTCTCTCTACAAAACAGGTGGATAAATTAAGGCAGAACTATGTCCATTGGCAGGAGTTTAAAAAACGTATGGGAGAGAAGCCGACCATTGTCGATAGCACAAAAGCCCAAAAATCGGCAAAACGACTGCGGGATTGGTATTGGAGTATGGGATGGTTTGATACGCAAACCGCCTTTACGATTGACACCCTGCGGGAGCGCAAGGCAAAAGTGGTTTATGATGTTCAGCGTGGGAACCCCTATACCTTAGATTCTTTATCGACATACATCCAAAGTGATGTGGTGGATTCGTTATATAAGAGTACCAAATCCAATCGATTGATCCGAAGCGGCCAGCAATTTCGAGCCGGAAATTTTCAATTGGAGCGTCAACGGCTGACGCGGCTTTTTAGAAATAGCGGACTCTATTATTTCGATCAGGATAATATCACCTTTAATGCCGATACCTTAGGAACGGGGCATCAGGTGAATATCGAAACAGTAATTGCCAATCGGGAGGTGAAGCAACAGGATACAACGGTAAGAGAGCCGTTTAAAATCCGTCGAATCAGCGATGTCAATATTTTTACCAATTACATAAAGGATCGGTCTCTTTTGCCGATTACCGACAGTCTTCATTATGCGTCGTATAAGCTGTTTAGTTCGGGCCCTGCAAAATACCGCTCCCGAGCTCTTACCAATGCCGTCTTTATTAAAAAAGGGAATGTTTTTAGTGATCGCGATCGTTCTTTAACCTATGACCGAATGACGGATGTCGGAATTTTTCAATACCCCGAAATCAAGTATATGGAAGATCCTCGGGATAGCACCAATACCGATCTGATTGCTAACGTGTTTTTGAAATCCCGTAAGAAATTTGGAATGACTTATGATTTGGATATCTCCCGGAGTAATATTCAGGATTTTGGAATTCGGGCCGGAACCTCGTTGTTAGTACGCAATATCTTTCACGGCTTGGAAACTTTGGAATTCGGCATTCGAGCCAGTATCGGCTCTTCCACCGATGCATCGGTGAGTACCCGAAATCGATTTTTTAATATTTCGGAAGTGGGAGGTGACATTCGACTTAACGTTCCCAAGATTATTTTCCCCGTTAATGTAGATCGAATTATTCCCAAGACGATGTCTCCCTTTACGGTCTTTAGTACGGGGATGAGTCTTCAGCATAATATTGGTTTAGACAAACAGAGTATGACCGGGAAATACAGCTTTAAATGGCGTCCGGACCGGGAGCAGAACTGGCTTTTTAGTTTGCTGGATTTGCAATACGTACGAAATTTAAACACGAAAAATTATTTTAATGTTTTTCGAAATTCCTTCGATCGGATCAATCGGATTGCCCAAGATCATGTAGAGCGTATTAATCCTGATTACTTTGAACAAGAAAACCCCTTGCTGAGCCTTTCCCCGAAGCTTAAAATTTCAGAAGGGGTAGATGCTTTTATAGAGGATTATAAAAGAGGAGTGAATTTTAATCTGAGCCCGACTGAAGATCGGGAAGCACGGGCCCTGATTGAGCGTAAAGACCGCCTTTCGGAGAACAATTTGATCTTTGGGTCGAGCATTGACTATACCAAAAACACACGAAAGAATATCTATGACGAGCAATTCACCCAGTTTCGAGTTCATTTTGAAGCGGTAGGGAACAGCTTGTCATTGCTTTCTTCGGTCTTGGGGCGAAAGAAAAAAAACGGATATTACAATGTGGCGGGAGTTCGTTTTTCACAATATCTCAAAACCGAAGTAAGTTTTATCAAACATTGGGATTTGGGACAAAAGAATGTGCTGGCCTTTAAGGCAATGGGGGGAATTGCAATTCCCTATGGAAATGCCAACAGCGTACCGTTTGTACGGAGTTTTTTTGCCGGAGGGACCAATGATAACCGGGGGTGGCGTCCCTATGATTTGGGGCCGGGAAGCAGTGGAGGCTTGAATGAGTTTAACGAAGCCAACTTAAAACTGGGAATGAATGTGGAGTATCGATTTAACCTTTTTGGAGCCCTAAACAGTGCCTTTTTTGTCGATGTGGGAAATATTTGGAACGTTTTGGATAATGTTAAAGATGAACGCTCCCGCTTCTCCGGATGGGCCGATTTACAGGAACTCGCCGTGGGTACGGGAATGGGGCTGCGATACGACTTCGGCTTTTTTGTGATTCGCGTAGATTTAGGATTTAAAACGTATGACCCCGCCTTTAATAAACAGAAATGGTTTAAAGACTATAATTTTGCCCATTCCGTTTTGAATATTGGTATTAATTACCCGTTTTAACGGTTTATTTGTTAGTTTTGTAGGTCTATATAAAACAAAATCTATTATGTCTCAAGAAATTAGACCGGGGGTTGCAACCGGCAAGGATGTTCAGGCCATTTTTAAACATGCAAAAAAGCATAGCTATGCGATTCCTGCTGCCAATGTAACGGGATCCAATACGATAAATGGGGTTTTAGAAACCGCAGTGCAGGTAAATTCTCCGGTCATCATTCAATTTTCTAATGGAGGGGCAGCTTTTGTTGCCGGAAAAAGCCTTGATAACACCAACGAACGCGCTTCAATTTTAGGGGCCATTGCCGGGGCAGAACATGTTCGCGATCTGGCAAAAGCATATGGGGCTACCGTTATCCTGCATACCGATCACTGTCATAAAGAGAAATTGCCGTGGGTAGATGGATTGCTGGATGCCAATGAGGCCTACTACAAGAAAAATGGCGAGCCGCTGTTCAGCTCCCACATGATTGACTTGAGCCCTTTTAGCTTGGAGGAAAATGTAGAGACTTCAAAACGGTATCTGGAGCGTATGAGCAAAATGGGAATGACTTTGGAAATCGAATTGGGAATGACCGGAGGAGAAGAAGATGGAGTCGATAATACCGATGTCGATAATTCCAAACTCTATACCCAACCTGAAGATGTGGCGTATGCCTATAAAGAGTTGAGTAAAGTATCCGATCAGTTTACCATTGCCGCTTCCTTCGGAAATGTACACGGCGTTTATAAACCGGGAAATGTCAAATTAAATCCTCAGATCTTACGGGATTCTCAGGACTATGTGAGTGAAAAATTTGGATTGGAACACAATGCATTAGACTTGGTTTTCCATGGCGGTAGTGGTTCTTCCGTAGAGCAAATTCGGGAAGCCATCGGGTATGGAGTGGTGAAATTCAATATCGATACCGATTTGCAATACGGATTTATGACCGGCGTTAGAGATTATGCCGGTAAATACAAGGAGTATTTGAAAGCTCAGGTAGGGAATCCTGAAGGGGATGATTTGCCCAATAAACAGTATTATGACCCTCGAAAATGGCTGCGAGAAGGTGAACTTACCTTTGTAAAACGCCTGACACAGGCTTTCGAAGACTTGAATAACGTAGATTCCTTAAGCAAATAAGGAAATTCTTAAAGAGGCTGAAATTTAATAGAAATTAGTTGTTAATATATGGCTTGGTTTACACGAAAGAAGAAAGGCATTCAGACCGATACAAAGGATAAGAAGAATATTCCGAAGGGGTTGTGGTATAAGTCCCCTACAGGAAAAGTGGTCGATGCCGATGAACTGCGCGATAATCTGTATGTGAGCCCGGAGGATGGTTTCCACGTACGTATTGGGAGTAAAGAATATTTTCAGATTCTTTTTGATGGTGATGAGTATGAGGAGTTGGATAAAAACATGACCTCTCTCGATCCGTTAAATTTTGAGGACCGAAAGAAATATACCGATCGTATAAAAGCCGCTCAAAAGAAAACCGGGCTGAAAGATGCTATCCGTGTGGCAGTGGGAAAATCTAAAGGTAAAGATTTGGTTGTGGCCTGTATGGACTTTTCTTTTATTGGGGGATCGATGGGATCTGTCGTTGGAGAGAAAATTGCAACGGCAGTAGATTACAGCTTGAAGCACAAGACCCCGTTGATGATTATTTCCAAATCCGGGGGAGCACGTATGATGGAGGCCGTTCTGTCGTTGATGCAGATGGCCAAAACATCGGTTAAACTGGGGCAGCTGGCCGAAGCGGGAGTTCCCTATATTGCTTTGAATACCGACCCGACCACAGGAGGGGTAACGGCCTCTTTTGCGATGTTGGGTGATATCAATATTGCCGAGCCCGGAGCCTTAATCGGCTTTGCCGGTCCGCGGGTGGTAAAGGACACGACGGGAAAAGATTTACCACAGGGCTTTCAACGCTCGGAGTTCTTGCTGGAACACGGATTTTTGGATTTTATCGTAAAACGGAAGAATCTAAAGGATAAGGTCAATCTCTATATTGATTTGGTATTAAATCAGAAGATCAGAGAGTAAGGATTTCTTACACAAAGAACAATGAGCCCTGAAGAATATGGTTTTCTTTGGGGCTTTTTTTGTGGTTTAATCACCTATCAAAACCGTCGGAGCTCCTGCTGCAATATGCCCGCCATGAGCCGTTACATCTCCCGTTCGAGCGGCGGGCTGACCGCCTATGAATACCGTGGCCGATCCCTGAATAATGGAATCTGTTGATCCGCTACAGGCAGCACTGTCACCGACCCTTGCGGCGGGGAAACCGGCAATGAGAACCGTTGCCTCACCCGGTGGCATAATGGGACCGTCCGCATGAGATGTTGCCTCGTTAGACAATGGGCAGGTATGCATATCTCCGACTCTTGCTGCTGGTTTTCCCATGGCTAATTAATCTGAACAATAGAACCTTTTACAACGGTTGAACCAGAACTGGAAAACTCAGCTCCGGCAGCACCTTCTATCTTCATTTGGACATCGGCTTTTTGATTGATACTCATTCCTTTCACGTTAATTTTGCCGGCCGCTTTCAGCCTTATATTTCCTTGGGTTTCGAGATTAATCCCGTGGCTGTCAAGTGATATCCTATTTCCCTTATCGTCTTCCATCAAAATCTGATCTTTCCTGCCAAATATGCCTATTTTCTTTCCGTCCGGAGTTTTGAGTTGCACCGACTTTTCATCGTCATTAAAGATCAGTTTTATTTGATCATCCGTGCTAAAGCCTTTTTTGTGATGATTGTTGACGATAATTAATGGAGATTCCTTTGGGTTGTGGTACATCCCGAGGACAACGGCATTGTTAGGGTCATTATTGATAAAACCGAGGATCACTTCATCATCAATTTTTGGCAACGGGAAAGGAGTTCGTCCGGAACCGGCGGATAAAGCAGCCACTCTTGCCCAAATGCCTTTTTCATCATTATCCGGGGCGGGTAAACGAACTCGTATTCGGTTCCCTTTATCCGGATTTTCTTCTAATTGGGTAACTACACCGATTTGCAAACCGTTGATTGCGGCTCTTAAAGTGGATACCGACGAATTGCAGATCCGGTTCATTTTTGAACAGACGGCGGGGAGACCGAGTCGAATGGTAGTCGTCCAAACCTCTTCGGCGATTTGATGCCGAACTCCGGAAACAAATACTTTTCCATTAAACAGAGCTCCCGCGCCTTCTAATTTTAAAATCGTATTGGGCTCAACTATAGCACCGTTTATTTTTACAAGCCCTGTAACTTTTGCTAATTCGTCAAATAAATCTTTACGGTCTGCAGGAGATTGTAAGTTTCTTTTCCCATGTTCCCCGGCTTTGAGTGGAAACTCATCAAAACTCCGGATTTCTGCCGGCTCCAATGATTTTAAGCTGCTTTTTGGATGTAAGTCATCTGCTTGGGACCGATGATGAAAGGGGGTTACTTCGGCATCAAAATCCAAAATGTTTTGGCTGATGACCAAAGTCCCCAAAGATTCATTCCTGATGTTTAATGATCCAATATTCAGAATACCGTCATTCGTAAACCAAGATATGAGTCCATTGATTTGAGCTCTGTCGGTTATAAAATCCCAATCGGGTATGTCAAACTGGACGAACTCGTTTTGGTTGATCGGGAGGTCTTGCGTTTTATAGGGTACATCGGCATACTGATTTAATATTTCATCAAATACATCGCTTTCTTTGAGCCCGTAAAAAGATCTGTTTTTTCGTTTTACGGTAGATTGGATCATGATATGTACACATTCTACAGTCAAAAAGGATGATTCCGAACAGATTTTAAGTTTATATCTTGTAATGATGCCATTGAACAGAGTGATTTCGTTCTGGTCATAACCCAACTGAATCTCAATTTTGCTATCGGGTACAAAAAGTTCCGGACCGTCTGATTCAATAGAAGAGCGGGCTTCCTGTCTATATGAAAAGACAATTTTTGCCGTGGGGATATAGTTTATCTCATTTTCAATCGTAAGGCTATGGATTTCATACGAATCGGATAATTCTTCTTTTTCATCCCCCGTTAAAATGCTGAACGTAACGGAGTCAGCTTCCTTGAATTGATTTAAAATATCCGCTGGCATTTTGCTCTTATTTTTGGGTTATTATTGCTTTGGCAGATATCCGTATCGGCCGATTTCAAGAAAGATGTAATACTATATTCAGTATAGTAAGCCTTCCTGACTTTGATAGTAAATTAGATAATATTTTCGTTTATTAAATATAAAATCAATGCCATTTCGCTATGATTTAGTATTCTGCCGGATTGAGTTAGTAAAAGGTCCTTTTCAATGAGTATTTGGATATTTTTAATTTTTGGTTAAATTGCTTTTTTAAGCACAGTATGAAATTTGACAAGGAGAAGCTGCTAAACGAAGTAAAGATGAAAGGGGTGTTGAGTGGCGGTCCGGGCGGGCAGCATGCCAATAAGGCCAATACCAAGGTGGTGCTGGAGTGGAATCTGGAAAAAACGGCAATTTTTTCGGAAAAGGAGAAAAAGCGATTGCGTAAGAATCTAAGGAGTCAATTGAGTAAAGAAGGGATTATACAACTGTCCTGTGAAGACACCCGAAGCCAGTATCGGAATAAGATTATTGCCATTTCTCGTTTTACTCGTCTTATCAAGAAGGGGCTTCATGTCCCGAAAACTCGAAAGAAACCGAAACCCGGAAAAAAATTTCATGAGAAGCGTTTACGGGAGAAGCATCGTAATGCGGAGAAGAAAGAGCACCGGAAGGATCCTTTACGGTAGATTTTGGATGGAAATGAGGGTCGAATTCATAAACGAAGGAATTTTTGACTCCTTATAGGCTCTTCATTTTTGCAGAAAATGTTTAAATTGAAGCAAAAAAATATGCCTCATCAAAATATACTTTGGAAACCTACGGATAAATTTTTGGAAGAAGCCAATCTCACGGCATATAGTAATTGGCTCGCCCGAAAAAAGTCGCTTCATTTTAAAGATTATAAATCTTTATGGCAGTGGTCAGTAGATCATATCGATGAATTTTGGAAAAGTATCGCAGAATATTTTGAAGTCCGCTTTCACACCGAGCCCACGACTATTTTATCAAGTGAGGAAATGCCCGGCACAAAATGGTTCGAAGGGGCCACGCTGAACTATGCGGAACACATTTTTAAACAGAAAACGGCTCAATTTCCGGCTCTGCATTTTGCTTCGGAACGCCAGCAGCCGATCGCCGTTTCCTGGGAAACTTTAGAAAGGGAAACCGCGGCAATCCAACAATTTTTAAAGCGTTCCGGAGTTAAAAAGGGAGATCGGGTCGCCGCTTACCTCCCCAATATTCCGCAGGCCATTTCCTCTTTTTTGGCGACTAATGCTACGGGAGCAGTTTGGAGTAGCTGTTCGCCTGATTTTGGGGCGGGCAGCGTATTGGATCGGTTTCAGCAGATTGAGCCCAAGGTTTTGATTGCCGTCGATGGATATACGTACAATGGCAAGCCGTATAATCGATTGGATGTCGTCCGGGAGATTCGGGAACAATTGCCTACTGTTGAAAAAGTTCTGGTTATCCCGTATCTCAACGCTGAAGAAACTTTTGACGAAGTCGAAGGAGCCGTTTTGTGGGATCGTGTGATGGAAGCCGGAGATACCGAGCTCACCTTCACCCCGGTGGATTTTTCGGATCCAATCTGGGTTTTATACTCCTCCGGAACGACCGGAGCTCCTAAAGCCATTACACATTCCAACGGAGGGATGTTGTTGGAGCATTACAAGTATATGAGTCTGCACAACGATATCCATAAAGGAGAAAACTTTTTTTGGTTTTCGACCACGGGTTGGATGATGTGGAACATTGTCCAGGCCTCTTTGCTGGTCGGGGCGACTGCGGTCTTATATGATGGTAGTGCGGGATATCCCGATTTGGATATGCTTTGGAGACTGGCCGAGAAGCTACCGATTCATCATTTTGGAACCAGTGCACCGTATATTATCGCCTGTATGAAACGTGGGTTAGACCCGATGAAGGAACATGATTTATCGGCCTTGCGAAGTATCGGTTCGACGGGGTCACCGCTTCCGGCCGATGGGTTTGATTATGTATATGATCATATCAGTAAAAAGGTATGGCTGTGTTCCATGAGCGGCGGTACCGATATTTGCACCGCTTGGGTGGGAGGCAATCCCTGGAAACCGGTGATCGAGGGAGAGATCCAGTCCCGGAGCTTGGGCTGTGCCATGTATGCCTATGATGAAGAGGGGAGCCCAATGGAAGATCAGGTGGGGGAAATGGTCGTGGCTAAGCCCATGCCCTGTATGCCGGTTTTCTTTTGGGGCGATTCTGAATTTAAACGGTATAAAGCCAGTTATTTTGAAATGTATCCCGGAAAATGGCGGCATGGGGATTGGGTGGAGATCACGTCTGACGGCGGAGTGATTATTACGGGTCGGTCCGATACAACCTTAAACCGGCAGGGCGTTCGTATCGGGACGGCGGAGGTCTATCAGGCCGTGGATAAGATTGAATCAATAAAAGATAGTCTGATCGTCAATGTTGAGCAATCTGACGGGGGAAGTTATATGCCTTTGTTTGTGATTATGAAACCCGATCAGAAACTGGATGAAGGAGTGAGAAACCGGATCCGAAAACAACTTCGGAAGGAGTTTTCCCCGCGCCATGTGCCGGATGAAATTATAGCGGTCAAGGACCTGCCGTTTACCATCAGCGGAAAAAAGATGGAAGCACCGGTCAAAAAAATACTGATGGGAATCCCGGTTGAAAAAGCTGCTCAAAAAGGAGCTATGCGGAATCCGGAATCTTTAGAACTCTTCGTAAAATTGGCTTCCGAGAGGGCTTGATTTGAAAATGTGATGGCGATAAACTTTCAAAATATTCTATATTTCTCCTCCTTTCCAAATACCAATTCCTCCGATTACCGCTTGCCCCAATCCCGGATCAATCAGGTCTGCCTTCAACGAAAAGATGCTGAATACATGGTTCCTACCGTTTAATTTTCCAACATCACAGGTATAGGGTGAAACGAAGACTCCATATTTGTTTTTATAATCGTACCTAAGGGGGCTAAAAAATAGCTCAAAGCTGTTTCTGCGTATTTTTTCTTCGGAGTTAATTCAGCCGTAAATCACCTAACGGGTCGTCTTTGTCTTCAGTGTCGTGTTGCTCTCCTCCTTGATCGCAATCCACAATAATATGCAGTTCTTCGGGGGCTTCAAAATCTTCTTGAGAAATGTCCAGTTTGTCGTCTGCATATATTTTCTTCATATAACTTCCCCAAATCGGTAATGCCATTGTAGCACCCTGCCCATAGGCTAAACTGCCGAAGTGAATAGACCGGTCATCACCGCCGACCCAAACTCCCGTAGTGAGATTGGGAACCATTCCCATAAACCAGCCGTCACTTTGATTCTGTGTAGTTCCTGTTTTTCCCGCAATGGGATTCTTGAAGTCATAAGGATATCCGGTAACTACCTTTTTGTATAAGGCATTATTGGCCGCGTAAGATCCCCGCAATCGGGCTCCTGATCCATGTTGGGTAACCCCTTCCATCAGCTTGATGGTAACATACGCGCTTTCTTCGTTTAAAACGTCCCGCGTTTCGGGGCTATTCGTGAAGAGTACCGTTCCATTTTTATCGGTAATGCTGGTCACCATGACCGGTTTTACATACACCCCTTTATTGGCAAAGGTGCTATATGCCGAAACCATTTCATACACACTCATGTCCACCGATCCTAAGGCGATGGCCGGTGCGGCCGGAATACCTGTAGTATCAACTCCCAGTTTGCCCAGCAGGTCGAGAACGGGCTGCGGGCCGGTTTTGTCGATAAGCCGTGAGGTCACTGTGTTTAACGATTTAGCCAAAGCCTCTTTAATACTCACCATGCCTCCATATTTATTCCCTGCGTTTTTGGGCGACCAGTCTTCTATGAGGCCATATCGGCCGGCCGGAATGGTGTGAATACTATTGGGAAATTCATCACAGGGAGAATAATGCAACTGATCAATAGCCGTCGCATAAACGTAGGGCTTAAAAGTGGAGCCCACTTGTCTTCGACCCTGTTTAACATGATCGAATTTAAAATATTTATAGTTAATGCCCCCTACCCAAGCTTTTATTTCTCCGGTTTGTGGAACCATCGACATCATCCCCGTATTGAGGAATTTTTTGTAGTAATAAATAGAATCAAGGGGGGACATAATAGTATCGATTCCTCTTTCTTCATTCCAAGCGTAAACGTGCATTTTACGATCTACTTTAAAGACTTTCATGATGGAATCTTCAGATACTCCATGGGCTTTTAATCGTTTCCAACGATCACTATTGTGAATCCCGCGATTGATAATCCGGTCGATTTGGTCTTGGTTGATGCCCCGGAAAGGTGCTGTGGGATTGTTTTGGTTTTGCTCGTCAAAGGCCTTTTGTAAATCCTTCATGTGTTCGGCTACGGCTTCTTCTGCGTATTGCTGCATACGCGAATCGATGGTGGTATAAACTTTTAGGCCGTCACGATAAATATCATAGGTTCCTCCATCGGGTTTGGGGTTCTCTTTTGCCCAGTTCTTCAGGAACCTCCTTAAATAACTCCTGAAATAAGTGGCTGATCCGGATTGATGACTTTCCGGATGATAGTCTAAAACCAGAGGAAGATTTTGAAGAGAGTCTTTTTCTGCTTCTGAGATATAATGACCTTTCTCCATCTGATGCAGAACAACATTTCGCCGATTGGTAACTCCTTCCGGATTTCTCCTTGGATTGTATAAGGCCGAGTTTTTAAACATTCCTGCAAGTACTGCAGATTCCTCAATTTTCAGGTCCTTCGGTTCTTTACCGAAATATATTCTTGCTGCTGAACGAATCCCATCGGCATTATTACTAAAATCATAGATGTTGTAGTACATCGCTATAATTTCGGGCTTGGTATAATTTTTTTCCAACCGAATGGCAATAACCCATTCTTTAATTTTTTGCAGAATTCGACTCAGGGTATTGCGGGAACCTTCTCCGTGGAAAAGTTGCTTGGCCAATTGTTGGGAAATCGTACTGGCTCCTCCCCGTGTTCCCATAAAGATAATGGCCCGGAGAGTCCCCTTCCAATCTATTCCCGAATGTTGATAATACCGGGCATCCTCTGTGGCAATCAAGGCGTTAACCAATTCATTGGGGAGATCATCAAATTGTACGGGAGTTCGATTCTCCAGATAATATTTACCCAGTGTTTTACCGTCTGCCGAGATTACTTCGGTAGCTAAATCCGTTTCGGGATTTTCCAACTCTTCGAAGGTTGGCATCTTGCCGAAGACGCCTAAAGCGGCAAGTCCAAAAATGCTAATCATGACAATCACCAAGGCGAAATAGGTGATCCAGAATCGGAGTATCCATTTTCCGATAGAGGTGGATTTCTTTTCCTTTTTTGATGTACTCACTTTATATAATTAATTTACAGGCTTGTAGCTTCTTTTGTGGAGGTGCAAAATAATCCTTTTGACGCATTCCTTCATGATAACCGTCTCCTTTTTACTTTTTTTAACGCACGGCAGGCAGAAACAAGGGATTTTATTTGCTCTTGTTATTTTCCGGCTGTTTTATCCGTTATTTCAACCTGTGGTGCTTCTTCTATCCGCAATCCGACTTCCGTTATTCCTTGTAGGTTTTCGATGCCTTCTTTTTCTCCAATTCTTCGCATGGCTTGCCGGATGGTAAAAGTATAGTCTCCATTTTCCTTAAACCGAACCCCTTTTTTATACCAGAGTTTGGAAGCTTTTGACTCCGTAAACCCGACTCCCATCCAGGCTCCGTCGGGATAGGCCATTTCATATTCCAGGGTGTCTTGAACGACTTTTCCGTTGGGAAAATTCATAGCTGTCACCAGGTAGAGATTATTATAACGATAGGCATCGGTATTTCTGATATTGATAAATAGATTATACGTTTTCAGGCTGTCGAGATTTGGAACCTTAAAAGTGATTACCGAATCCCGGGGCCATTGATTGGGTAAGCTTTTGTATTGGTCAAAAACGCGATTGTTGTCGCAGCTTGTGAGAAATACGATAAGGCTCAGGATTAGGATGATATTTTTAATCATGCCTTTTTTTTGATTTACGTCTTCTTTTTTTGTGTTTTTTATTCCGTTTGGGTTTATCAAAGCGTGTAAGACTATCCTGTCCTACGACATTGTCGAAGTCATTGTTTACGCTGTCGTCATCGTCGGAGGTAGAGAAATCTTCTAAGCGATCTACCGGATGACCGGATTGAGCGGCCTGAATAATGGTTTTGACTTGCTGCGTGTTGAGTTCGTGCCAATTCATGGGGTCTTCCTCGTAGGTGTACCACATTGCACCTTTAAAAATATCCAGTTTTCGACAGTTGGCTTTTCCTTTTTTCGTAATCAGTTTGGTGTCCTTTTTGGGAAAATCTTGAAGGGCATCGAGATAGGAGTCCAGTTCAAAATTCAGGCAGCACTTCAGTTTTCCACATTGACCGGCCAATTTCTCGGGATTCAAAGAGAGTTGCTGGTAGCGCGCTGCCCGGGTAGAAACCGAGCGAAAATCGGTGAGCCAGGTAGAGCAGCACAATTCTCGTCCGCTGGTGCTAATCCCGCCGAGGCGCGCAGCTTCTTGTCGTAATCCGATTTGCCGCATTTCGATCCGGATTCGGAAAGTTCGCGCCATATCTTTAATCAGTTGGCGGAAATCAACACGATGATCGGCGGTGTAATAGAATGTGGCCTTGGAGCCGTCGCCTTGAAACTCGACATCGCTTATTTTCATCTCCAGTCCCAAACTGATGGCAATTTTTCGAGCTTCCAGCATATACTTTTTCTCCTTGGCAATCGCTTTTTTCCAGACATCAATATCCTTTTGAGTCGCTTTTCTGTATATTTGGTGTAATGAGGAATCCTTGGGGTCCACTTTTTTCTTGCGCATTTGAACTTTTACAAGTTCTCCTTTTAACGAGATAATCCCCACGTCATGCCCGGATGCTGCTTCTACTGCAACGGTGTCTCCGATAGCGAGAGCTAATGTATGGGTGTTTCTATAAAATTCCTTACGCCCGTTTTTAAAACGAACCTCAATCCCGTCAAATTCTTTTTGTTGATCGGGCAGCTCCATATTGGAGAGCCAATCAAAGACATGGAGTTTACTGCATCCTCCTGAGTTACAGCGTCCCGAACTTCCACAACTATTGCCTGAAGAGCAATTTTCACAACTCATATCATTATATATTGAAATAAACGCCGGCCTTGGATTTCGGTTTTCGAGCCGGAGGCTTATTTTAGATTAACAAACCGTTTGAGGGGTAAAGATATTAAAAAAATAGCTTAGCGTTTATGGGCTTCCGGCGAAGCTTTCGGATTTATAAGGAATTTAGGATTTTTGAGCGAGGTTCAACATGACGGAATTTGGAGCGAAGCCGTTTATTTCGTTAATTTTTATCAAGGGCGGCACGATATTGTTGACGAACTTAAATAGGTTTTTGTTTTATCGGTATCTGCAGGAAGATGCCGGAATATCCATAATTAAACCCTCAAATAGGTTTACTTTTGTGTTTTGAAAACGAATTTAATAATGGATAAAAAACCAAAAGTTTCTATTCTGTATGCCAGCCTTACCGGAAATACTGAGGAAATGGCATTTCTTCTTTTTAAAGAGTTTGAAAAGTTAGGCGCGCGGGTGGATGTAGATGAATTGGAAATGGTGAGCGTCGAAGAGTTTGTGCAGCATGATATTTGTATTATCGCCACTTATTCCTACGATAGTGGTGATGATATATTGCCGGAGGAGACAATGCCTTTCTATGAGGCTTTGGGAAAGCAGGATTTAACCGGGAAGATTTTTGGTGTGTTGGGGTCGGGGCAGCAGTTTTATGACAATTTTTGTGGAGCTGTTGATGAGTTTGAAGATCGGTTTCAAAAAGCAGGAGCGATTCGCGGCAGCTGTTCTTTAAAATTCGAATGGGATGTATCCACTCCGGAGGATGAAGAAAATCTGACGGATTTTGCTAAGAATAATATGGCGGCTTATAGCAAACAAAACAATGATAGAGCATAATTTTGAGCGTTCTGTCGAGGGCTGCAATTAAAACACCTGAAGCCCTGTTTTGATAAAAGGCAAGAGTTCTGTTTCGTTGGGGTCGAGTTCGGTCACCAGGATGTCAATATCCCGGATATCGCAAATCTGATATCGTTTTACACTTTTTAATTTTTTGGAAATCGAAGGGCTTACAACGCGTTTGCTGGATCGAATCATCGCCTTTTTCATTTGTACGATGCCCCAATAGGATTCGGTAATGCCGTTATCGACGTCGATTGAATTGGTTCCCAAAAAACAGAGATCGGCTCGGATTTCTGAAAGTATATTAATGGCCATTCCTCCCACCGATATTTTTGCATTGCGATCCAGAGAACCGCCAATCAGGATGACCTCGGTGTTGGGTTTTGCAGCGAGTAAATCGGCAATAATAATACTGGGCGTAAAACAGGTCAACTTCAAGTGCTCCGGCCAGATTTTGGCAATTTCATAATTTGTCGTTCCTCCACTGATGAGGACAACCTGATTGTTTTCGAATAAATTTAATGCCTTTCTGGCAATTATTCTTTTCTCTTCCAGGGCATATACCTCTTCTTCATTTACGCTTTGTCCAAAAAAGCCCAGTGAGATTGCTCCGCCGTGCACTTTTTTCAATCGGTTTTCCTTGTCCAATTCGGTGACGTCACGACGAATCGTATCGACCGATACATCTACCATTTCTGCGATATCCTTAAGAAGTACTCGATTATGAAGTCGGACCTCATTGAGAATATATTGTTTACGTTCTTCTTTCAGCATAGTTAATCGTGAGCTAATTCTTCTTAAAAATAAATAAATATAAGTGCGCTGATATAGCGCATAGTTACAGCCTGCAACAATACAAATTTAAGAATAAACTAACAATAAAAATGATTTTTTGCGATTTTTTGCAGTTTTATGTGATTTAATGTAATAAATTACTTACATTTGAAGCGTATAATGATAGGTGTATTATATTGTATTGTTAAAACAAAATTTGTTATAAGATTAGCTGAACGAATCTTGACGTTAATAATATTCAGCAAATCCCAGTTCATTTAACGTAAAATAAACGCCTTTCTAAATAAGAGATAAATTATGGAACACCTTAAAAAAGTATTTGTTGTATGTGTGCTGTTCTTTGCCGTGTATATGGTAAACGGGCAGACCAAAACCATTACCGGGGAGGTTCACGACTCCGACGGGGTGCCCATTCCCGGAGTGGAAGTCACGGTGAAAAATGAGAGTATTGGGACCAATACCGATTTTGACGGGAAATATTCGATTCGGGTTCCCGAGGAGAGTTCGGGAATTCTCGTTTTTTCGTCCATCGGCTTTGTGAAGCAGGAAATTGCGGTACGAAATCAGGACGAGATCTCGGTGATTTTAAAAACCGACATCGAAGGTTTGGATGAAGTCGTCGTGGTAGGATATGGAACACAAACCAAGCGGGATGTATCCAGTGCGGTTGCTTCGATTAATCCCGAAGTCTTGGAGTCCCGTCCAATTGCTGATGTGGGGCGGGGATTACAGGGCGTTTCTCCGGGATTGACCATTACCACCGCAAGTGGGCAAATTGGGGAAAATCCATTGATTCGACTACGGGGAGCCGTTGGTTCTCTGGGGACTTCCGGAGGTTCTCAACCGCTTATTTTGGTTGATAATGTGGAAGTGACCAGCCTGCAGGATATTAATCCTGAGGATATCCAAGATATTTCGGTGTTAAAAGATGCTGCCTCCACCTCGATTTATGGTTCGCGTGGAGCTTGGGGAGTTATTTTAATCACAACTAAAAACGGGAAGCGTAATTCGGCTCCCACCATTAGTTATTCGAATAACTTTTCTTGGTCCACCCCGACTAACACCCCTAAGATCGCTCCGGCTGCAGATGGGGCCGAGATGGCCTTTCGAGCATTACAGCGAACCAATCCTTCCATCAATCAATTTGGAATTGTAGGGATGTGGATTGATGAGCCCGGAATTCAAAAAATGAGAGATTGGGAAGCGCAGTATGGCGATCAAGATTTAGGACGAGAGATGGTAGAAGGACGGGATTTTGAGAGACGAGACGGGAAATTGTTTTTCTACAGATCCTGGGATCCGCGTAAGCAATTTGTCGAGAAATACTCTCCTCTGCAGAAACACGATTTATCCATATCAGGAGGGAGTGAGCGAACCAATTATTATCTGGGGTTGGGATATTTACACCAAGATGGAGTGTATAAAGTGAATATGGACTCTTATGAGCGTTTTAATCTAAACTTGAGTTTAAACACTTCGGTGACAGATTGGTTGGATGTACATGCCAAGATATTAAATACAAATGCGGTACATAAAGATCCGTTTATATTCGGGAGTGCTACCTATGGTCCCTGGTATTACACCACGCGTTGGCCCGCCGTTTATCCCTACGGAACTTTTGAGGGGTATCCCTTTAGAAGCTCACTGGCCGAAGTAGAGCAAGCCAACCTCAACCGTAGCACGAGAGCGTTAAACCGGATCAATTTGGGAACTACCATTCGACCGATTGAAGATATGGAGATCAATATTGATTATACCCATGATCAAGTTAACGAACATGCCAAGTTGTTTGGAGGATCGGTTACCGGATATGATTTCTGGTCAACCGGACCAAACTTGGAGGCCAAACCTTATACCAGTTCAAATTATGATTATATTCAATATAATTCAGACTGGAGTAAGCGGAATACCGGAAAGGCTTATCTTACCTATAACAAGCAATTGCACGAGAATCATCAGTTAAAAGTTACCCTCGGCGGGGATTTGGAAGAATATGAATATTGGTTTCATTCTTCACAAAGACGGGATTTACTCAATCCGGATATGGGAGAATTGGCCTTGGCCACCGGAGATCAATTTGTTAATGGGAGCCGGAATCATTGGGCAACGCTGGGTTTCTTTGGTAGAATCAATTACATTTTTAAGGATAAATTCCTGCTCGAATTGAACTCCAGATATGACGGTTCGTCCCGATTATCACCCGATAAAAAGTGGGGCTTTTTCCCTTCAGGATCAATTGGCTATATCCTTACGGAGGAGCCTTTTATGGAAGCGTTGAAACCGACACTGTCATTTTTAAAGCTTCGAGGTTCGTATGGAGAAGTGGGCAATCAAAATACAGCACTTTCCAATATCTATCGGTTAATGGCGGCCAGTGAGACATCCTGGTTGATTAATGGCAAACCTGCTGTTACCGTAGGAACCCCGGGTTCGCTTCCGGTAGGATTGACCTGGGAGACGGTCAGTACCTTGGATTTGGGATTGGACGCCAAGTTTTTTAATGATCAGTTAGGAGTAAATTTTGACTGGTACAGAAGAACGGTGAGTGATATGCACAGTGCGGGGAAGACGCTTCCCAGTACTTTTGGAACTTCTTCTCCCCAGCGGAATTATGGAGAAATGTACACTCAGGGCTGGGAGCTCGAGGTGTCTTACAATCATAGTTTTACAAATGGTCTGAACGTGTCGATAAAGGGAACGTTGACAGACTTTAAAGAAAAGATAAGTAAGTTTGCTAACGAAACCAAGGGTATTAATTCCTATTATGAAGGAAAAGTTCTGGGTGAAATTTGGGGTTACGAAACGGATCGTTTGTTTACCGAAAATGATTTTGACGCCGATGGAAACATGAAAGATGGGATTGCCAGTCAGGATATTTTCGAGACCAACGGATGGTTCCACTACGGTCCGGGTGATGTGAAATTTAAGGACCTGGATGGAGACGGTGAAATTGGATATGGGAGCCGAACTGTGGATGATCATGGAGATATGAAGGTAATCGGGAATTCGACCCCGCGTTACCAGTATGGGTTGACCGTGTCTGCCGATTGGAAGGGCTTTGATTTGAGCCTCTTTATGCAAGGCGTAGGAAAACGGGATTTGTGGCCCAGTGGTCCGGTAATTATTCCGGGATATAATCCATCGGAAGCTTGGTTTGCCCACCAATTGGATTACTGGACACCGGATAATCCGGATGCTTATTATCCCCGGCCGACCAATCAGGGGATGAGTAACAATGCGATGAACTTTTTGCCGCAAACGAGATATCTTCTGGATATGTCTTATTTCAGAATGAAGAATATTACCTTGGGGTACAGTTTGCCACATTCGGTTCTCGACAAACTAAGTTTGAGCAGATTTAGGATTTATTTCAGTGGGGAAAACCTATTTGAACACACCAATCTGAATGTTCCTCTTGACCCTGAAGTCGATTATACAGCGGCAGGTTTAAACGACCCCAATACGTTTGGTAGAGCCTACCCTTACAGACGTAGTTATTCTTTTGGAATACAAGTTTCTCTTTAATATTAAAATAAAAGAAAATGAAAAATATATTTAACTATCTAACATTCGCCATTTGTCTTTTATTGTTTACGGCATGTGAAGATGACTTTTTGGATACACCACCAAAGGATCAATTGACCGATGAAACCTTTTGGACTGATGAAAGTAGCGTAAAAACCTTTGCCTATGGATTTTATACCGGGTATTTTACCGGATATGGTTCAGGGTGGACCTGGGGGCATTATTTCTCGGGAGAATCATTTAATGACGACTTTGGCCCGACAAGCCCCGATCGCTTTACGCAACAGGTCCCGACATCGGGAGGAGGATGGTCTTTTGCCTGGGTGCGAAAAGCCAATATCTTTATCAATCGGGTTCAAGATGTAGAAATGAGCGAAGAAGCCATTAACCACTGGACCGGAATCGGTCGATTTTTTAGAGCGTTGGAATATCATGATTTGGTGAAATCTTTTGGAGGAGTTCCTTATTATGATCAGGAATTGTCGGAAGACGATGACGAATTACTCTACAAACCTCGTGACAGCCGTGAATATGTGATGGATAAGGTCTTGGAAGATCTTCAGTTTGCTGCCGACAATGTCCGGGAGAGCGTTGATAATAACGGTCAGGAAGTGAATCGGGATGTGGTATTGGCCTATATGTCACGAATCATGATGTGGGAAGGAACCTGGCAGAAATACCAAGAAAATAATGCCGATAAAGCAAAAGAGTATTTGGAAGCGGCAAAATGGGCTGCTGAAGAACTCATGAGTTCGGGAAAATACTCCTTAGATACCTATCGGGAAGATTTTAATTCGCTGGATTTGTCCGGGAACCCCGAGATGATTCTTTATCGCCAGTATGAAACAGGAGAGACGACACATACTTTGGTGAGCTATAACAACGCCGAACCGCAAACCGGTATTTCAAAAGATGCTTTGGATACCTATTTGGGCGATGATGGGTTGCCCATTGCGCTTTCCTCCGTTTATCAGGGAGATCATGGAATCGATAATCTGGTAGCCCATCGCGATCCTCGAATGGCACAGACGATCGTTCCCTATGAATTGCGTATAAGTGGTATTGCCAGTAATTTCTCGACAACCGGCGTGTCGATTCACAAATTCCTGAATGAAGAGATTAAGGATACCCCGCAAGGCTTCTCATTAGACAACAATACAGATGCCCCGATTATACGATTTGGGGAAGTGTTGATGAACTATGCCGAAGCGGTGGCCGAGCTGGCCACTGTTGGAGGACCTTCCTTGACACAAGATGACCTCGATAAATCGATTAATGTACTCCGGGATCGTCCGGGAGTAAATATGCCCCATTTGGAGGTTATTGGAGGGGATCCTGCCGTAAATGGTGCCACTTATGATGACCCCGACAGAGATTCTGATGTCCCTTCGATGATTTGGGAAATTAGAAGAGAACGACGAATCGAGTTGATGATGGAAGGATTTCGTCATGATGATTTGCGACGCTGGAGGAAATTGGAGTATGTCGATATGGTCGATAATGAGGATATTAACCGCGGGGCCTGGGTTGATAAATCCGATTATCCGGATGCCAATTTGGATAATATTACTTTGACCAATGGAAATACCGGATATATTATTCCGGCATCGGCATCGGCGTCTTTGCGAACTTTTGATGATCCCAGGGTGTATCTAAATCCTATTCCCTTAGATCAAATTAAACTGTATGAAGACCACGGTGTTACGCTTGAGCAAAACCCGGGTTGGTAATAGGTATGTAAAGGCCTAAAAGAATTCGAGTCTCTCGCGAAGATTAACTGCGAGGGACTCGATTTTTGATTCTTTAACTACACTGAAAATCCGGGTAATAAGATCATTTTATGGCTGCTTTTTGAAAGTTTAAACGACCTCCATATAGGATTATCTTTTTTAGTTAAAGAAAGAATAATACTCTTGCCCTTATTTACCAAATTGTATTTTTGATCTGATTCCCTCAATTAAATTCGTCTATGTATTATCGGTTCCTCTCAAAAAACACCATGAAACAAAGTAGGTTTTATTCCCTATTTACATTGTTGATATTCTTTCTGTTGGTGGCCTGTGGAGCCCCAACCGGAGTAGTGCAACATAAAATCCCGAAAGAGGAGTATAGGCAGAAATCACCACCCGATTCTGTAGTGGCCGATATTCAGGAGGAGAGCTATAAAGCAGTAAAAGACCGCGAAGAAAAAGAACAATTGGTGCAAAAAGATCGTCCTTTTACAGCGCGCGAATTTCGAGCTGCCTGGGTAGCCAGTGTAGCTAATATCAATTGGCCCAGCAGGCGAGATTTAAGTACACAAGAGCAGCAACAGGAAGCCATAGAATTACTTGACTTTTTGGAAGAGCATCATTTTAATGCGGTCATATTACAGGTGCGCCCTCAGGCCGATGCGCTGTATGATAGCGATATTGAACCTTGGTCTTATTATTTGACCGGGGAGCAGGGAAAAGCTCCAAATCCGTATTACGATCCTTTGGAGTTTTGGATTGAGGCGGCCCATGATCGCGGGTTGGAATTGCATGCTTGGTTGAATCCTTTTCGTGCACATCATACCACCGGAGGAGAGCCGGGACCCAAATCCATTGTAAATACCCATCCGGAACTGGTGAAAAAATTAAAAAACGGGATGTATTGGATGGATCCGGGTATGAAAGAGACCAGGGAGCTTTCTCGAGCAGTAGTAAAGGATCTGATCGATCGTTACGACCTTGACGGGATTCACTTTGACGATTATTTTTACCCCTATGATTCCTATAACGGAGGAGCCGATTTTCCCGATGATAAGAGTTGGGCTGCTTATAAAAATTCCGGAGGGAAGTTATCCCGTGGCGATTGGCGTCGAGAAAATGTAAATATTTTTATCCAATCGGTATATAAGACGATTAAACACGATAAACCCAATGTAAAACTGGGAATTAGTCCCTTTGGCATTTGGCGACCGGGATATCCGCAGTCCATTGCAGGCTCTGATCCTTATGAAGAACTCTATGCCGATTCCCGGTTGTGGCTGGAAAAAGGTTGGGTTGATTATATGGCTCCTCAATTGTATTGGAAAGTCAATCAATATGCCCAGAGTTTTCCAGTACTATTGGGCTGGTGGGGTCGGCAAAATCTCAAGGGCCGGCATCTATGGCCGGGGATGAGCGTGGATAGAGGGGGAGGAGAGACCAATATTGATGAAGTGATTAATCAGATTATGATTACTCGGGGAATGCAATCGGAGAGCCCGGGTGCCATTCACTGGAGTATCGCTCCCTTATTAAAATATCCCGAACTTGCAGAGGCCTTGCTCGACGGGCCTTATCAAAAAAGAGCCTTGGTTCCGGAAACCCCTTGGCTACAACCCGAAATTCCGGAAGCACCGATTGTGAACGTAGAGAAAGAGGGGGAACAACTAAAAATTTCCTGGAAACCCGGAGATGACAAAGAGGTTTTTCGTTGGGTGGTTTATCTCAAAACCGATACAGGTTGGAATTATATGATTCTGGATCGACATGTTGATTTTCTGGAGTTGGGAGGATTGGATAATTCGCAAATGGTTTCCCGGATTATGGAAATTGCAGTGACTGCTGTGAGCTATACGGAAAATGAGAGTGCTTTCAAAAGTGTAAAGGTGGGAGCGACAGGAATACAATCCAAAATTTAATGGTATGACTCCTTTTTTGGTTTTTTGTGTAATTGCGGGCTATTTTTTATTGTTAATGGGGATTAGTTGGTTGACCTCCAGAAAAGCCGATAACACTACTTTTTTTACCGGTAATCGGGAGTCCCCTTGGTTTTTGGTAGCCTTTGGAATGGTGGGGGCGACGCTTTCGGGGGTGACTTTTATCTCCGTCCCCGGAGAGGTGGGGAATACCGGCTGGACGTACCTCCAATTTGTAATGGGAAATCTGGTGGGCTATGCAGTTATTGCCTTGGTCTTGATTCCCTTATTCTATCGCCTGAAACTCATTTCCATCTATGAATACCTGCGCGATCGATTTGGTAAAAATTCCTACTTATCGGGATCGAGTTTCTTCTTGATTTCCCAGACGATCGCTGCTTCATTTCGCTTGTTTTTAGCGGCATTGGTGTTACAACTGGCCATTTTTGATGCTTTCCATATTCCTTTTTACATCACGGTTTTAACAACGCTGCTTTTGATTTGGCTTTACACCTTCCGCGGCGGCATAAAAACTATCGTTTGGACTGATACTTTGCAAACGGCTTTCTTATTGGTGGCGGTGGTCGCCGTGAGTATAATTATTATTCGGGAACTTAATTTATCTCTTCCGGAAGCGGTTTCCTCCATTGCCAAAGATGATAAATCCCGTATTTTTGAATGGGATTGGCGATCGGATCGAAATTTCTGGAAAACTTTCTTGGCAGGAATTTTTATTACGATTTCAATGAATGGTTTGGATCAGAATGTGATGCAGAAAAACCTAACTTGTAAAAATAAAGGGGAATCGCAAAAAAATATGCTGTGGTTTTCTATTACGTTTTTCTTTTCTACCATTTTGTTTTTGGCACTGGGCGTTTTACTTTATCAATATGCCGATGCAAATGGAATAGCGATTCCTGAAAAAACCGACGAGCTCTTTCCCATGTTGTCCCTTCATGATTTCAATCTTCTGGCAGGCATTGCCTTTTTACTGGGGATTATTGCGGCAGCCTTTTCCAGTGCCGATTCGGCCCTCACGGCGTTGACCACTTCCTTCTGTGTCGATATTTTAAATATTGAACAAAAGCCAAAAGAAAAACAGGGAAAAACCCGGTTCTGGGTGCATATCGGTTTTAGCGTGTTTATGTTTCTGATCATTGTGGTTTTTAATCAGGTTAATGACAGTAGCGTGGTAAACGCTGTTTTTAAGGTGGCCGGATTTACATACGGACCTTTACTGGGGCTGTTTGCTTTTGGATTATTGAGTAAGCGAAAAGTGATTGACAAATGGGTGCCTGTTGCTTGTATTCTGGCACCCATTCTATCGGTGCTCATCGATTTTAATTCGGAGGCCTGGCTCAATGGGTACCAATTCGGATTTGAAATTTTATTGGTCAATGCATTGTTGACTATTGCAGGACTGTTCATCCTTTCGAAAAAACCGAAATCTTTTACTTCTAAAAATCAAATTATATGAAGTCTAACCGTGATATTTTATCGCCTAAAAACATACTGTTTGGGGCTTTGATGGGGATTGTCAGTCTGAGCTTATTTTCCTGTGCTTCCAATCCCTATCGAAAAACAGATCGCTTTCATGACCGAAGAGCAAAGTATCTTTCCAAAGCCATGATACATCAGCGAAAGGCTCAAAAAGACACTTCGGCGTTGCAATTGAAATGGGTGGGAACCACCAATTTTAACCTGCGAAAGCCTAATTATGTAGTGATTCATCATACCGCTCAAAATTCTGTAGAGCAAACGCTGAGAACGTTTACCCTACCGCGTACACAGGTGAGTGCTCATTATGTGGTTTCCCGGGATGGTGAAACGTATCAGATGCTGGGTGATATGTACCGGGCCTGGCATGCCGGAGTGGGTTCTTGGGGTGGAAATACCGATATTAATTCCAGTTCAATAGGGATTGAATTGGATAATGATGGATTTGAGGAATTCTCTGAGGAGCAAATCAAGAGCTTATTAAAATTGCTCGAGGTTTTAAAGAAGAAATATAATATTCCCGCTCATAATTTTATCGGTCATTCCGATCTGGCTCCGGGCAGAAAAGTGGATCCGAACCCTCATTTCCCGTGGAAGAAATTAGCTGAAAAGGGTTTTGGAATCTGGTATAAAACCGATATTGACGAACTCCAATCGGCCGATAAAATTTTACGGACGATTTCCTTAAAAGAAGCGCAGTTGCGCCTTCCCAAAAAAGCTCCGGATTTTGACGTAGCGGTGGCTTTAAAAGTAATTGGTTATGATATTTCCGATTTGCCGGCAGCCCTTCAATCTTTTAAAATTCATTATGTTCAAGATCGTATCCGAAAACCCTTGAATGAAGAGGAAAAAATGAAGCTGTATAAGATTTACAAAATCTTCCTTCATCTGTAGAACCCTACCTGCCATGCTCATGCACAAGTTAAACCGCCAATTTTCCCACCTGCTTTGTTGGGGGCTCCTTCTCATGGGGCTTTTGGGGAGTATAACACTACAAGGACAGGAGATTGATATCACCTGGAAGCCCCGAAAGGATCTTAATTTGCAATTACCAAAATCAATACGTGTTTATGCGGGGGTTGGAGAATTGGGGGATCAAGCTCCCGTAAAAGCCGTTTATGCAGAGATTGATTTAGCTGATAAAAACCTGAATATTCGCTCCGTCGGATATGATAAACATCGAGAAACAACCCTTGAAACAGCTCGTAAAAATCGGGCATTGCTGGCGGTTAATGGGGGCTATTTTGCGACTGATCATTCCGTGAGTTTAATTATTCAGGACGGGAAGCTGGTAGCTCCGGGAGTACCCGGTAAAAAAGGAGCTTTTGCAATAGAGAAAAGCAAACCGGAAGTGGTCTGGACACTGCCCAATAAAGAGGGAAACGATGGAAATAAACCGGTATCGTTGGCAAAATCGGAAACCGCAGGAGATTGGCACCCTGCTCAAGCTGTGGGAGGCGGTCCCGTCCTTATAAAGGATGGAAAAATTGTTCTCGATTACGTCGCTGAAGGTTTTGGAAAAAGCCATGCTTTAAGGCATCCCAGAACGGCGGTAGGCTATAAAAATGAGACGACGCTCTTATGGATGGTAGTTGATGGTCGCCAGGCGGCCAGTGTGGGAGTGACTTTAGAGGAGTTGGCGCAGATCATGCAGGAACGAGGTGCTTATGAAGCCGTCAATCTGGATGGAGGGGGGTCTTCTACAATGGTGGCTCAGAATGAAGTGATTAATGTACCTACCGATATTTCGGGAGGAAATCGAAATAGTCTCCGGCAAAATGCCGGGGCCCTGATCGTTTCAGAAGCCGTTCCATCAGCAGCTCCTCAAGTTTATCAGTGGGATACCGAGGATGAGGCTTATCAGGAGTTCGGGATTTGGGAAACTGCCGATGAAGTGAATTATCAAGGGAACTCCCCGGCTCGAAAAGCACAAGTTGATTCGAATAATAAAGCCTACTATCATTTTAAGGAGGTGCCCGGAGGAGCATATCAGCTTTCGGTCTGGAATCCTGTAAATCCGGAGAAAGGGAAGCAGAATCAGATTCGCTATACCCTTCGAAGTAGAGGCGGTGATGATCATCAGGTAACAAGAGACCAATATGCCCGTAAAAATTTTAGTCGATGGAATGTGCTTGGGGAATATTTTATAACGGCCGGCGATAGCCTTGAAATTAAAGGAACGGAAGGAGGTGAAATTGCGGTTGATGCGATTCGATTAATTCCGTTGAATACAGCTCCGGAATTACCGATTCGGGGAGATTTTAGATTTGCCGTAATCAGCGATCTGAACTCCGGATTGGGAGCTACGGATTATGAATGGCAGGTCGATAGTGTGGTGCAGCGTATTCCTCGTTTCTGGAAACCGGATCTCATTCTTTCGGGGGGGGATATGGTAGCCGGAATGGGAGTCTCCGATACGGTGCAACTCCGTAAAATGTGGAATGCTTTCCAAGAAGATGTTTTTCATCCGTTGACACGGGCAAAGACCCCGTTTGCTTTTACTTTAGGAAATCACGATGCACATGATGCTCACCCGATTGAGAAGAAATTCGCAAGCCGATTCTGGAAGGGGAAATCAGAATCGACACACCTTCATTTTATTGATAAAGAACATTTCCCGTATTATTATTCGTTTCGTTCAGACGCTAACTTTTTCCTTGTCTGGGATGCTTCTTCCGGGAAAATTTCGACTGACAATCTGAAATGGGCGGAGAAACAACTCCAAAGTAAAGCCGCTAAAACAGCCAAAAACCGGTTTGTTATCGGGCATATGCCGCTTTATGCCGTGGCGAAGGAACGGGATGGAAAAGGGGATCTCTTGCAGCGTCCGGATCAACTGCGTCATGGGCTTGAAAAGTATCAGGTTAGAGCTTATATCAGTGGGCATCAACATGCCTATTACCCGGGGAAACGCGGAGATCTTGAATTGCTAAATGCCGGAGCAATCGGATCCGGACCGCGGTCTCTTTTAGGAGAAAACACACCGGAGACCAATACCATCACCATTGTCGATCTTTTCTATAAGACGGGAAAAATGGTCTATACAACTTATGCGATTAAAAATAAAAATGGGGCGAAGATGCAGATTTTGAAAACCGAGGAAATGCCGTCTTCCATTTTTAGTGAAAATGGGTATCTCGTACGACGGGATATCAATACCGCAGTGCATGTAGCGCAGGGAACCTTGAGAAATCAAGAATCGGAGGGATTTAAGGATTCTATAAGCACGGGAGAAGTCACAGCACAAGTTATTGGAAAAAATAAAATGAAGGTGAGCGGTTGGTTTATCCCCGAAGGAAAGACAAAATTGGCCATAAAACAAGACAGCATCCAGCTTCTTTTGGGTAAAAACACCGAGAAAGGACGATTGATAGGAAACTTTGACAGTCTCAAGAAAAAGAAAGGACAGTATCTTTTTAAGGGAGAATTTGTAATGGAAGATCCCGGCGAACTATTGGCGGTAGGGGCATTACGCGTCAGCATAAAAACAGAAGAAGGGGATTGGCAAACGCAACTTTATCCCAAAACGAATAAGGCTCCCGAAGCCGGTAAAATTATTTCTCATCAGACTCGAAATCGATACGGAATAAGGAATGCCGAAGCGTTATATACTTTTCGATGGGAAGAAAGCCGGGACCCTGATGGAGATCAGGTATCCTATCGTTATGAGTTGGCTAAAGACAGCCTTTTCACAAAACCGTTATTATCTATCGATGCCGGTCGAAAAACAGCAGTCAAACTTAAAGAATCAGATTTATATGCTTTTATAAAAGAATATCCGATAGGGAAGCCTCAACGTTTTTTTCATCGTGTAAGGAGTAGTGACGGCAACCATATTACAGATTTTTCTTCTCGACTATTTTTGCAAAAAAGCGATCAAAAAATCGATGGACCTATAGAAGTTGAACCTCCGAATTATCAACTGGTCCGACATATTGCAGCCGGGGCAAGAGGCTATGGGGCCGTTTGGGATGGTAAGGGAAAGCTCTGGCTGGCTGATTATTATAAAGGACTAATCGTACTTGATAAAAATTTAAACCCTATTGAAAACACCCCTCTTGCTGAAGTTCGATGGGAGGGAGAAACCCTGAAACTGAGTCCAATAACGGGATTGAATCGAGACCGTGATGGAAATATCCTGGCTGCCGTAGGTCGAACATTGATCAAAATAGACGCTGAAACCGGGAAACCCATGGCTGTTTGGGAGGTGCCGGGAGATAACCGCGCTATTACAACACCCCAAGTTTCCGATTCGGGGGCGATCTATTTGATGTCTTTATTTGCAGATGATGATAATTACGTGTTACGACAAGATAAAGAGGAATCCGGAAGTTTTACGCTTCTCCGGACGATCAAGTTGGAAGATCGAAACCTTTCTCGTGCTTTTGCAATGACATCTGATGCTTCGGTATTCTATTTGCCGGATCCGGGGATTGGAAAAATTCAGGTGTATAAGACCGAAGACGGAAAAAATTACAAACAACAACCCTCGATATCTACTGAAAATGGAGGTTCCAGTGCCGTTCGGGTACTTTCGGATAAAAGCTTGATGATAGCCGCCCGTACCAATGGAATCTCGCCATCCGCCTTTCGTATGGTAGATCCTCAGAAGCAACGGGTTTGGAATCTGGAGTTGCCGGAGCTCGAAGGGGCAGAGCCCCGCGGAATAGGCATTTCCGAAGATCTAAACACACTGATTTTTTGTAGCTGGGACAAAGAAGGAGGCTATTACATATATCAACTAAAAGATAAAAACCATAAAAACTAAGCGTTATGGCCGGGAAACGATATTATGCACTGGATGTTTTACGAGGAATGACCATAGCCTTGATGATTTTGGTCAATAATCCCGGAAGCTGGTCTTCTATTTATGCCCCTTTTAAACATGCTTCTTGGAGTGGTTTTACACCTACCGATTGGGTATTCCCGTCCTTTTTATTTGTGATGGGAAATGCGATGAGTTTTAGTATGCGGAAATACGAACGCCTTGGCGAGCGGGAGGTATTTCGGAAAATCGGAAAACGGAGTTTTCTTATCTTTTTAATTGGGCTGCTGCTGACCGCTTTTCCCTTTGTGTATCACGGGGATGACGGATTGGCCTTTAAGAATTTATTGGATATCCGGATTATGGGCGTATTGCAGCGAATTGCTTTATGCTATTTGGGAGCCTCTTTGCTGATTCATTTTTTTAAGATGCGAACGGTCATTATGACCGGAATCGCGATATTGCTGGCATATTGGGGAATAATGTATGGTTTTGGTACCCATCCTGACCCGTATAGCTTGGAGCATAATGCAGCTTTACAACTTGATCTTTTTGTTTTTCGTGAAGTCAATATGTATAAAGGCTATGGAATCCCCTTTGATCCTGAGGGCTTGTTGAGTACGCTTCCGGCCATTGTCAATGTGATTGCCGGATATGTAGCCGGGAAGTATATTCAGTATTCCGATAGTCAATGGAAAACGATTGTCCGGTTTATCCTTTTTGGGATTGGACTTCTTTTCCTCGGTTTGGCCTGGGATTCGGTTTTCCCGATTAATAAACCGATTTGGACGAGTTCGTATGTATTATATAGTACGGGGTGGACGCTTTTGGTGTTGGCTCTCTTGATTTATATAACGGAGGTAAAGAGGTTTAAAAAATGGTCTTATTTCTTTATCGTTTTTGGAAAGAATCCGTTGTTTATTTTTGTGATGTCCGGCGTTATCGCCATCCTTCTTGGTTTTATTCCGGTTGGGGATACTTCCTTAAAAGGATGGATTTATCAAAACGGTTTTCTGAGTTGGTTGGAAGGAGAAAATGCTTCATTAGCCTTTGCGATTTGCTTTATTGTGGTCATGTGGCTGTTTGGCGTAGGGCTGGATAAAAAGAAGATTTATATCAAAGTGTAAACCGATTTATTGCCGTTGCTTCAGCCAACGGAAGAAGTAGTATAAAACAAACCCATAAATGCCTTATTCAATGAATATATTTTTCAGTAAAAAACAGATTTTAGTCATTATCACAACTCTCCTTTTCGTCTTTTCCTGGAGTGGAATTCGGGCACAGAATACAAGCTCCGGGGAGCCCGAGTTTTTACAATATACCCACAGTCAGTGGGTGGATTCGTTGTTGGAGAAGATGAGTCTTGAAGAGAAGATTGGGCAATTGCTGTTTGCTCGGGCACATTCCAATTTGGGAGAAGACCACATCCGGCATGTAGAAAACCTCATTAAAAATCATAAGATCGGAGGATTGGTCTTTTTTCAAGGGGATCCCAAAACGCAATTGGAGTTGATGAATACTTATCAAGCACTTTCGGAAGTCCCGCTGCTGGGGGCCATTGATGGCGAATGGGGGCTTGGGATGCGGTTGAAGGGGACGATTAGTTTCCCTTTCCAGATGGCTCTCGGAGCCGTTCAGGATCAAGATTTGATCCATGCAATGGGAAAGGAAATAGCGCGTCAGATAAAACGTACCGGATTGGATTTTAATTTTGCGCCCGATTCCGATATCAATAACAATCCGAATAATCCGGTGATTAATGCCCGTTCCTTTGGCGAAAATAAAAAGGAAGTGGCAACGCGGGCAATAGCGTATATGAAAGGGATGCAGGAAGGTGGAATATTGACCACGGCCAAACATTTCCCGGGGCATGGCGATACCGATGTGGATTCTCACCTCAGCTTGCCGCTCTTGAATTTTTCTAAAAAAAGATTGGACACCTTAGAATTATATCCTTTTAAACAACTGATTAAAGCCGGGATCAGTGGGATTATGGTCGGGCATTTGAATATCCCGGCATTGGATTCTTCGGGAACGCCTTCGACACTCTCCAAACCCATTATTACTTCGCTTTTAAAGGAGGAACTGGGGTTTAAAGGCCTGGTTGTTACCGATGCCATGGAGATGAGAGGAGTGACGAAGGGGCATCCTGCGGGAGTAGCTGATCGGGCAGCAGTGCTGGCGGGAAATGATATTCTGGAGCTTTCGGAGGATACCGAGATGGCTATTCACGAAATAAAAAAGGCCGTGGAAGAAGGGGCTTTGCCCATGGAGGAACTGGACGCGAAGGTTCGTAAAATTTTGGCGGCTAAGCAATGGGTAGGATTAAACCATTATCGGCCGCAGGACAGCAACGGGATTTTAAAAGATCTGAATACACCGGAGGCCCGTCTTTTAAATCGAAAGTTGGTAGAAGCTTCTTTAACGCTGATTCAGAATAAAAATAAGATCTTACCTGTAAAACACTTGGATACGTTAAAGATTGCTTCGATCTCAATAGGGGTTGAGCAAAAGACCCGGTTTCAGAAGAGTTTGGCCCGATACACTCAGGTGGATGCGTATCAATTACCAAAAGATGCTTCGGCGACACAAACGGATTCCATCAAACAAGTGCTAAAGGGTTATAATCTGATTATTTTGGGAGTCCATGACGACAGTCGGCTGCCGCAAAATAAAATAGATTTTTCAGACCCGATTCGGGATTTCTTACAGACTTTGAACCCCAAGAATTTAATCGTTTCTTATTTTAAAAATCCGTATTCACTCGATAAACTCCCGGAATTGCAGAAAGCAGAAGGAATTGTAGTGGCTTATCAGGACAGTGATCTTACCGAAGATCTTAGCGGGCAATTAATCTTTGGAGGGATTGGCGCAAAAGGACGCCTGCCGGTAACGATTAACTCAGATTTTAAATCCGGAGACGGGCTGGATAGTGAAGGGGGAATTCGATTGAAATATACCCTTCCGGAGGAAGTCGGAATCAATTCCGGTTTTTTATTTCGTAAGGTGGATTCCCTGGTGAATCAGGCACTGGATGTAAAAGCAACTCCCGGAGCACAGGTGCTCCTGGCCAAAGATGGAAAGGTAATCCTGAATAAAGCTTACGGGCTTCATAAATACAGCGATACAATACAGGTCAAGAAAGAGGATTTGTATGATATGGCTTCAGTAACCAAAGTTTCTTCGGCACTACCGGCATTGATGCAACTTGCCGATGCCGGGAAATTTGATGTGGATAAGTATTTGGGAGATTATATGCCGTACTTTAAAAACTCCAATAAGGATCATATCCCTTTTCGGGATATATTGACCCATCAAGCCGGATTTAAACCCTATATTGTGTATTGGCAGAATACCTTGCGTAAAAACGGAAGTTATAAATGGAATACCTTTAAACCGGATTCTTCAAAGCGTTATCCCATCAAAATCACGAACAACCTATGGCTCCATAGAAACTATAAAAAGAAGATTTACAAGGCTATAAAAAAATCTCCGGTGAGTGCGACCAAGAAATATAAATACTCGGGATTGATCTTTATACTCCTGCCGGAAATGGTGGAGCGGATAAGTGGTGTTCCGTATCAGACCTATATCCGTGAGCATTTTTATGACAAACTGGGGGCGAATCATATGACTTATAATCCCGAGCATAAGTTTCCTTTAAAGCAAATTGTACCCACCGAAGATGATTATGTATTCCGTCACCTTCCGGTTCACGGAACCGTGCATGATGAAGCTGCAGCAGTGATGGGCGGGGTTTCGGCCAATGCCGGAATTTTTTCGAATGCTAACGATATGGCCAAGTTGATGCAGATGTATCTGAATAATGGAGAATATGGCGGGGAACGTTTTATTGATGCAGCTACTGTAAAAGAATGGACCAAAACCCAATTTCCGGAGAATGATAATCACCGCGGGATAGGATTTGATAAACCGATGTTGGGAGAACGCGATGAAAACTGGAATACGGCCATTGATGCCAGCCCGAAAAGTTTTGGCCATACCGGATTCACCGGAACCATGGTTTGGGCCGATCCCGAGAATAATACTCTTTTTATTTTCCTTTCTAACCGAGTTAATCCAACCCGAAATAACGGTAGGATCTATCAATTGAATACCCGAACAAATATTCAGGAAGTAATTTACGAGAGTTTAAAAGAAGGAACACGGGAATAGAACGAATTGCCAAAAGAGGAAAATGATAAATCCTTTGTCGGCTGCTTTAGCTGCCGGATGAGAATACAAAATTTTAGCCGGATTTTGATATGAGTTCATACAGTTGAGCTTTAGCCTCATAAACACGGGGTTTTTATATGAGTATTGGGTGCTATTTAGAAGTTTAAATGATCTCCATCATAAAGAGACAGCCCACAAGATTAAATAAAACAGCATAACAGTTATGAAAAGAAAAATAAGAATGGGAATGATAGGCGGCGGCCCCGGATCTTTTATCGGAGAAGTACATCGATTGGCAGCCCGATTGGATGGTCTCGTTGAACTGGTTTCCGGTGTTTTTACCCGGGATCGGGAAACCACCTTAAAATTGGGTCGGGAACTCGGGATTTCTGAAGATCGTCTGTATTCATCCTATTTGGAGATGATTAAGGAAGAAAGTGAACTTCCCAAGACAGAACGGATCGATTTTATAACTATAGTAACTCCAAATTTTCTTCATTTTGATCCGGCTAAACAGGCACTGGAAAACGGTTTTCATATTTTTCTTGAAAAACCGATATCCATGACTTTAACCGAGGCCTTGAAACTGAAAGAATTAGCCGCAAAAAGTAACCTCAAATTGGCCTTGGCTCATGGCTATACCGGTTATCCGATGGTAAAACAGGCAAAAGCGATGATTGCGGGAGGAGAGTTTGGGAAGATTCGAAAGATATATGTGGAGTATCCTCAGGGCTGGTTAAGCAATCCCATTGAAAATGAAGGGAATGTACAGGCTGCTTGGCGGGTTGACCCCAACCGTAGTGGAATTGCTGGGAGTATGGGAGATATTGGAACCCATGCCGCCAATCTGGCGGAATATGTGAGTGGGTTAAAAATTACAAAGGTCTGTGCAGATCTTAATATTGTCGTAGAAGATCGTCCGTTGGATGACGATGGAGCGGTTTTGCTGAAATTTGACAACGGAGCGAGTGGAGTACTAATGGTATCGCAAATTGCAGCCGGGGAGGAAAACGGAGTTAAAATCAGGGTGTATGGAGAGAAAGGAGGTATCGAATGGAAACAAGAAGAGAATAATTCGCTGCTGGTAAAATGGCTGGACAAGCCGATGCAAGTGATCCGTACGGGAGGCCCGGATAATTTGCCTATGGCCTTGCACAATCAAAGGATCCCGGCCGGTCATCCGGAGGGATTTATTGAGGCTTTTGCCAATATATATCGAAATTTTTCACGGTCCATAGATGCGATTAACGAGGGTAAAACCCCAAAACCGGAGTGGCTGGATTTTCCCGATGCTGAAGATGGGGTACGCGAAATGCTGTTTGTTGAAAAAGTGATTGAATCGGGGAAAAGCTCGGAAAAATGGATTCATCTTTGATATGGAAAGGGTAAGAACAGGAATAATAAAGAATATTAGCAGATGCTTAACGCGTGGAATAGCCCTTCTGATAGGAGGTTTTCTGCTGGTGGGTTGTACAGATAAACCCAAAGATAATTCTGACAAAAGACATTTTTCCTCGGTTGAGGTTGAAGAAATATTTCAATGTGATTGTAGTATCCGGGCGATCGATGTCGATACGAAGACTTTATTTTTTGCGGGTTCGAAAGGGGTTTATGGCTATATAAACCTTCAGGGGGGGAGGTTGAGCGATCTTGACAGTATTGAATATAATGGAGAAAAACCGGAATTTAGAGCGGTAGCCCGAACGGCAGAGAAGGATTATATCTTAAGCGTGGATACACCGGCTTTACTCTATGAAGTGGATTCTACGGGAAAACGGAAATTAATATTCCGGCAGGATACAAAAGGCACTTTTTATGATGCTCTGGCTTTTTGGAACACCGAAGAAGGAATTATGATTGGTGACCCCACAGAAGGCTGTATGGCTTTTGGAGTTACCCGAGACGGAGGGAGACATTGGGAGCCTGTTGGTTGTGATGAAATCGGGATGGCCGAAGAAGGGGAAGCCGCTTTTGCCGCCAGCAATTCGAATATTGCAATTATCGGTGATTCGACTTGGGTGCTTTCGGGCGGTCAGGTTTCAAAAGTTTATTTCTCTCCGGATAAAGGAAGGAATTGGGAAGTATTCAATACGCCATTAATTGCCGGAGAGAATACAACCGGGGGTTATACCGTTGATTTTTATGATGCTAAAACCGGTATCATTTTCGGAGGTGATTATACGCATCCGGAGGGAAAAGAGAGAAATAAAGCGATCACTCAAGATGGAGGAAAAACTTGGGAATTAATAGCTGATGGGGAGGAACCGGGTTATAAAAGCAGTATTCGATTTGTTCCCGATCGAGGAGGAAAATCGATTGTTGCTATTGGTTATACGGGAATATCTTATACACACGATTCAGGAAAAACCTGGCAGAAATTAAGCAATGAAAGCTTTTACACCCTTCAGTTTTTAAATGATTCTACGGCCTATGCCGCCGGAGAGGGTCGGATTGCAAAATTGCAGTTTAAAAGGGAAGAAAAGGCAGCGAACCAATAACAACCGAATTCTTCATCCTCTGTTTTTTGTCTTTTAAATTGGGAAAAATACCGGGTTTTCAACGGGAATCAACCCAAATAGGGCCGGGAAGACCCCATGGTTCAAAACCTCGAATGGGGTTTAATTTGAAGCTGAATGGATGGGGTTGGATTTATGATATCGGCGATCTATAAATTATTTTATTGTACGATTTTTAATTGATCAGAATATTTTCCTTAGGATATTCATAAGACTGTGTCTTTAGCTTTCGCAATATTCCGGCCATCAGGTTGATCAGGCCGATTCGCCCTAAAAACATTAACCCTATAATCACATATTGACTGGCATGAGAAAGATCCTGCGTGATTCCCATAGAAAGACCTACCGTTCCAAAGGCAGAAAAAACCTCGAAGGCTATTTCAAGGAGAGAGAATTTTGGATAGGGATCAAATATTAAAATCAGCAGAATCCCGATGCCGATACAGATTAGTGAAACAATAATAATGGCAAATGCCCGGCGAATGGCTTCTCGGGCTACCCGTCGGGTACCGATTTCTATATATTTTTTATTTCGAGCTACCGAAAAAACATTCAGTACGGCGAGGGCAAAGGAGGAGGTCTTAATTCCGCCTCCTGTAGAGGCCGGAGAAGCACCAATCCACATCAAAAAGATAACAATCAGGACTCCCGGTGGAGAGAAGTAATAGAAATCAACGGTACTGAATCCGGTGGTCCGGGCGGTGACCGAGGAGAATGCTGCCGTTGTGATCTTCCCGAAGAAGGAATTATGCGCCGGAAGAACGGTTTTATATTCCGTTATAAAGAGGATCGCCGTTCCAAAAATAATTAAAAGAAGAGTTGTGCGAACAACAATTTTTGTGTTGAGGGTAATGATGCGAACAATTGCCTTTTTGCGCTTTTTGGAAATAATATTAAGAACGGCTTGTTTTAAATAATTCAGAAAATTAAAGGAGATAAAATATCCTAATCCGCCAAAAATAATAAGGATCATTAATACCCACTGTAAATAATAGTTGAACTGTAATTGCGGAGCCTGGAGATTACCCGGGATCGTAGAAAAACCACCGTTGCAAAAAGCCGATATCGCATGAAAAACAGAGAAGAAAAAGGGATGTTCCAAGTCGAGATGGCGAGTTGCGTCATAGATTAACAGGGCCCCTGCGGCTTCCACAATAACCGCAAAAGTTACGATGCTTACCGTGGTTTTCATCATATCGTTGAGCTGCTCACCTCCCATTACATTTTTCATATATAAGCTCTCCCGAAAAGAGCCTCCGGTTTTAAAAAAATAGGCAAAGAAAGTGGTGAAAGTAAGCATCCCCAGTCCTCCCAATTGAATAAGAACCATCATAATCGTTTGTCCGAAAACGGTAAATTCAGTGGCTATATCGACGGCCAAGAGACCCGTCACGCAAACGGCACTGGTGGCGGTAAAGAGGGCCTGCTCAAAACTGATGGGGTGAAGGGTCGCACTGGGAAGCAGAAGGAAAAAAGTTCCTACCAGAATAACAATAATAAAACTTCCCACAAATAAGATAAAAGGGTTGAAATAGTGACTGTAAATAGCCCGCATCAGGAAAGTGATTCGAATAAAATAAAAAAATAACAGTCCGTACTCCAGTATATGACGATGACTATAAAAACGATTTATAAAAGTATCACCCGAACTTAAAAGAACCACAAGGAGCTCTATCGCAAGGAGTATCCCAAGAATAATAAGGTTGTATTGGGCTCGTTTTTTAATTTTATCCTCATAACGGTTATGGTAGTAGCGATACAGATGAAAAAGTGTAATTCCCAGTAATACCACCGGGAGCAAGATGAGTTTATGGATGCGATAATCCTCTTGCTCGGTAAAGCCGATGTCAAAAAACAGAAAGCTGATCAGAAGAATATCGAGGAAGCTGACAATAAGGTTAGAACGCTTTATTTCGAACGGCATACCCCCTTTAATTTTTGAGACTTACAACGTGGCGTTGTTTTGTTAAGCGCGAAAGTAAGTCTTGATGTGATTATTGCCATGTTTTTTCAGTAGCTTTTTCGATTTCCCTTATAAAAATACTAAAAACTCTCATTTTCCGAAGAGAGTTCCCTTATTTTGTAAGATTTAAGGTTGAATAGAGTTACTTATGCCAGAAGTCCGTTCAGAGGAATTAGGACAATTATCGATAGATCGGTTACTGTTTAAGCAAGGATTACCTGCGGGAGTGGGCATTCTTGTCATGTCGTTGAATATCGTAATTGATACGATTTTTGTGGGAAACTGGATTGGTTCGACAGCGATTGCAGCGATTAATGTGGTGCTCCCGGTTTCCTTCTTTATCTCAGCCTTGGGGATGGCGATTGGTGTTGGCGGGGGATCGGTTATTTCTCGTGCATTGGGGGCCGAGAATAAAGAGAAAGCGTATCGGACTTTTGGGAATGAGATCACCCTGACCTTTATTGTGGTCAGTATTATGGCGTTGCTGGGGCTCATTTTTGTGGATACCTTGATTCCCTTGTTTGGCGGGAAAGGAAATATCTTCGAACCGGCCAAAACCTACTATCAGATTATTCTTTACGGGGTTCCGATCTTGGCTTTGAATATGATGGGAAGTAACACGATGCGGGCCGAGGGAAAGCCCAAATATGCGATGATCGGAATGATTATCCCTTCGGTGGTCAACTTGGTGGGAGATTATCTTTTAATCAATGTTTATGATTTAGGAATGGCCGGAGCCGCCTGGGCGACTACTTTATCCTATGTTTTTTCGATTGTTTATATCGCTTGGTTTTTTGCTTCTAAACGCTCCGAACTGAGGATTGGCCGACATCATTTAGGCTTGGATTTTTCGTTGTTGAAGGAAATTGGATCCTTGGGGTTTGTAACCCTTTCCCGACAGGCTGTAGTCAGTTTGGTGTATCTTATCATGAACAATCTTTTATTTGAATTGGGAGGCGAGTCTTCGGTGGCGGTATATGCCATTATCGGGCGATTATTGATGTTTGTTCTTTTTCCGGTTCTTGGGGTGATGCAGGGCTTCCTGCCGATTGCCGGGTATAATTACGGAGCTCAAAAACCGCATCGGGTTCATGAAAGTATCAATAAGGCCATTATGTATGGCTGTATTTTGGCAGTGCTTATTTTTGGTGGAATTCAATTTTTTGCTGAGGAAATCACCCGGGTTTTTACCGATGATCCCCAGGTTTTGAAAGAAACACCCGGAGCGATGCGATGGGTTTTTGCTGCGCTTCCGATTATTTCTTTTCAATTGATAGGAGCTGCTTATTTCCAGGCGATAGGGAAGGCTCGGCCGGCCTTGTTTTTAACCCTTACCCGACAGGGCTTTTTCTTTATTCCGCTGGTCTTGATTATACCTCGTTTCTTTGGAGAAATGTCGGTATGGATTACTTTTCCCTTGGCCGATTTCCTATCGACTGTAGTCACCGCCTACTTTTTAAACCGGGAGATTCGGAGGGATTTAAAACCCAAGGAGTGGCAATTGGATCGGGCCGAACAAGCGGCTTGATAAAGGTTTTCTATTAAATACTCGGGAGAAGGAATTAATTTTTATCTTTAACCGGCGTAAATCAAAACGCTCGACATCCATAAATATAATGTTTTATCGCCTATTCTATAGAACACATTTATAATGAGGTCATTCATACTTTCAAAAATCGGCTGTAAAATGATCTCTATTTTTCGCTTCAATCTCAAAAGTTAAAATGACCTCAATGAATAAAATAGTTTGAAGTCGGTTTTAAACCTTTATAAACGGGTCAGTTATGCAGTTTTAAAATCCGGTAGATAAAAATTTGATAGATTTACTTTTAGAATAGAATTTATAAAATGATTGCACCTTTACTTTCGCTCGAATGGAAAAAGTTTTTTCGCTCCAAAGCACTGGGACAGAATTTGGTAGTTAAAATATTGATTGCTTTTTTTGCGGTATATCTCATTGCGTCGTTTTTGTTTTTAGGGGTCGCCAGTTATTTTGCGATCGAAGATCTCTATCCGAATGAAGACCCTCTTCAAATCGTGAACGGGTTTTTGATATATTGGTTTTTAGCCGATTTGGGATACCGGTTTTTTATGCAGAAATTACCGGTGATGAATGTGAAACCTTTGATGTTGATGCCGGTTAAAAGGAAAAAGATCATCCATTACCTCTTGCTCAAATCGGCCTTCTCCTTTTTTACTTTTTTACCCTTGTTTTTCTTTGTTCCGTTTTCGGCGGTTTTATTGTTTAGGGGGTATCCGCCTTTTCTGGTGATCAATTGGTTCCTTGCTATGCTGGCTTTTGAATTTTGCGTGAATTACCTCAATTTTTTTATCAATAAACACGATAAAGTCTTTTATGTCGTTTTGGGAGTCCTGCTGATTTTGGGCGGATTGGAATATTGGGGAATCTATAAAGTTACGGCTGATGCCGGGATCGTTTTCGATTACCTGTATAAGACTCCCTTGACCTTTTTGATTCCCGTTTTGGCGTTGATATTGTTGTATCGACGACTTTTCGCCTTTTTAAAAGATGGATTTTATCTCGATGATAAGATTACCACCGGAAGAAATGAAGCCAAGGATTATAATCTGAGCTGGTTGGATCGTTTTGGAAAGACCGCCACCTTTTTGAAGAATGATGTACGACTCATTTTAAGGAATAAACGACCCAAACAGGTGCTGCTCACCTCTTTTCTATTTCTATTTTACGGATTGATTTTCTTTGCCAATCCACGATATTCGGGGAATTATAACTGGATGGCGTTTGGTGCTCTTTTTGTGACGGGAGGATTTTTGATGACCTTTGGGCAGCTGGTTCCTTCTTGGGACAGTGAATACTATAAAATGCTGATGAGTCAAAACATTCCCTATCGGAAATATTTAGAATCGAAATGGTATTTGATGGTGGTGGGAACCCTGGTTTCTTTTGTCTTGGCCACGCCTTATCTTTATTTTGGCTGGAAAATTTATGCGTTGATTGCCGCGGTTACCTGTTTTAATGTAGGATTGAACTCCTTTATTACCTTGGGAAGCGGAGCCATTAATCGCATTCCGGTGGAATTGAATGTCAAGGCCAAGGCCTTTTCCAATATGCAGGGGTTTAATGTTGCGCAGTTGCTGTGGTCTATACCCAAGATGGTGTTGCCCATTCTGTTGTTTTTTATCCCGAATTTAGTATTCGGATTTGAGGCCGGGGTTTTGACATTGGCACTTTTGGGAATATTGGGACTGGCATTTAAAAATTTCTTTCTTACCCAAATTGAAAAAGTATATCAAAAAGGAAAATATAAAACAATTGCTGCCTATTCTGAAAAGGGGTAATTGATATAACTCATATAATAATGATTCAAATAGAAAACCTGAGTAAAACCTATCAGCAGGATCCGGTTTTGGCCATTGATAGTTTATGCATTGAAGAAGGCGAGAGCTTCGGATTAGTGGGAAACAACGGTGCCGGTAAAACTACCCTTTTCAGTTTGCTGCTGGATCTTATTCGGCCCACTACCGGAACGGTCAGGAATAAGGATATTTTGGTGAGCGAAAGTGAAGATTGGAAGCCCTTTACGTCCTCTTTTATTGATGAAAGTTTTTTAATCGGTTATTTGACCCCCGAGGAATATTTCTATTTCATAGGTGAGCTTCGCGGTTTAAACAAGGCCGATATCGATACGTTTTTGGGACAGTTTGAGGACTTGTTTAATGGTGAAATTCTCGGACAAAAAAAGTACTTGCGCGATTTGTCGAAAGGGAATCAGAAAAAAGCAGGTATCGTAGCAGCTTTGATTGGTGACCCGGAAGTGATTATTTTGGATGAACCTTTTGCTAATCTCGATCCTACGACCCAAATTCGACTCAAAAGACTTTTGAAAAAATGGGTCGAGGATCGAAAAGTGACGGTATTGATTTCCAGCCATGATTTGACCCATGTTACAGAAGTCTGTAAACGTATTGTGGTTTTGGAAAAAGGGAAAATAGTACGCGATGTGACGACCAGCGAGACCACCTTACGAGAGTTGGAGCAATATTTTGGTGGAGAATGGGAGGAAGAAGAATGAATGTGTTATATTCGATATTTGCTTAAATAGTAAACACTTGGTTATGAAAAAGTTGAATCTAAAAAAAGTTGCCTCTATCCTGTTGATTTTGATTCTTGCGATCGGCCTTTTCTGGTGGGGCTATCAAATGGGGAAAGCCGATGTCTTTTCCGATTCAGCCTCGGCTGTGGAAATGAGTACGGAAGAATGACGGTACTTTTTTACCGCACGCTGCTTTTTAAGACGACACGATGCAATAGTTTTGGAAAGAAACGTTTTAAATACACGGCTAAGGCCTCTTTTTTGCCGATATAGACCTCATCTTTCCCGCGTTCTACCGCTCGGATCATTTTTTGAGTGAAATCGTTAACTGCAAGCCCGTTTTCTGTTTTTTGATCTTGTTGCCGATATAAGGAGCCATCTCCGGTAACGGCGTTTCGCGTGACATCCGTATTGACAAATCCGGGACAAATGATACTAACCTTAATTCCGTCTTTTTCGTGTTCCATTCGCAAAACATCAAAAAAGCCGTGTAAGGCATGTTTGGCCGCACAGTATCCGGAACGGTAGGGGGAACCAAATTTCCCCATAACACTGGAAATGACGATGTACAATCCACCTTGGTTCTGAATAAAATGAGGGAGCAAAGCTTTGGCCAAGGCCACATTTCCTAAATAATCCACGTCCATCAGTTTTCGATCCACGCCGATATCGGTATCCTTAATCAGCGAGCGCTGGCTAATCCCGCCGGAAAGAAGAACCCCATCCAAGTGACTAAAAAGAGAAAGTGCTTTTTTTGTTTTTTCTTTCAGCGTCTCTGTTTTTTCTAAATCTAAGGGCAGAACTTCAACGGGGTCTGTGTATTTCAGGCATTGTTTCTTGGTTGCGCTAAGTTTTTCCACGTTCCGTGAAGAAAGGAGTAAGGAACATTCTTTTTGAGCCAGATCTATCGCTGCCTGACGTCCAATTCCACTGGAAGCCCCGATAACCCAAATTGTTTTTCCATTTAATTTCATGAGCTCGCTTTGAGCAGGTTCAAGTATAAAAAGCCGAATACTAAAAGATTACGGGTTTTTGGAGGAGGAATGTATCGATTCTATTTTATGGAAATCGAACCCCTCCATAAGAGGAAGGATCTACTCTTGGGATACTGGCATTATACGTTTTATTGATGGCTTTGATAAATTCGTTGGCCAATAAAACGTTACCTATTGGGGTGAGGTGGATGCCGTCCAGTGAAAAGGCACCTCCGGTAACAAATTCGGTGGTAATTTCCCGTCCGTTTAACAAAATTCCGTTTTGAGCGATTTCCTTAAAAAATTGATTCACATCAACAAAGGCCAGACCATGAGTTTCTGCGGCCGATTTTATGTCGTCGTTAAAAGCTTTTGTCGCTTCTTCGATTTTTTTGATTTCATCGAGTGTTAGCGCGTCTTTATCGGGTAGGGCAGCATCTTGAATAGCTGCTATTTTTTCAAAAATATTGTTGTCCCCTTGAATCATTTGCATAAGGGCACCGCTTTCAAAAGCCTCCTTGAAAGCCAATAAGTCACCTTGCGCGGTGAGAGGAACTAATTCGCCTTCTTCCATCAACCGAACTCCCAGAAGAGGAACGTTTTCATCGCGAATAAGAAGCCCGTTTGGACCCTCCTTAAAAACAGGAACAAATCCGGTTTGCAACAGGTCTTCATAAGATCCTAAGGGGACTCCCGTCAGTGCACTTAAAGCGGGTAGGTAGGGGGTTAATGCCGCTTCGATTCCGGCATTTAGACCCTCCGCTTCCTCGGCTGAAAGTACGATGGCATTATAGGGAATGGTGGTAAAGAACGGGGTCGAAGTTACATCCGGAATATTGGCGACGGCTCCTTTGGCACCATTGGCCGTGAAAGCATTGATAATAGCATTATAAGCGGCCGAAAATTGACCTTCGGGAGTAATGGGAGAATTGGGATCGGCACCTCCACTGGTGGCAAATCCTAAGACGTCGTTATTTCCTATAAAAACAGTAAAAAAACTGGGATCTTGAGCGACAGCGACCTCCAGCATTGAAGCGTTAAAATGATCGGGGGTCAACATCCTTGTAAAGAAGGGATTGAAATTGCCCTCACCGTTTTGAGGGTTTCCATATCCGTTAAAAACAGCTGCGATAGCAGTAGCACCGGGGACTCCCATATTGTTAAACGGGCCTTCTTCGGCGACACTTTCTGTAAAAATAGAAAGGTCTCCAACCCCGTCATCGGTGGCGGGAACAGGAGATAATTCGCCGTTTACAAGACCTAAAACCAGGCGGGAATTTCCCGAGCCTCCGATTCCAATGTCCGAATGCGTCATGGGAATTTTAAAATCACCGGCTCCAACTTGTTGCAGTTGCTGCGCCAAAAGATTGGCGTAGGAAACCAGCTGCCCATCGTCATATAGGGCGTTGTCGGCATAGCCTGCGGTTAAAGAGTTTCCAAAAGCGACATAATTGGAGAAATCGGCTTCTCCTCTCGTCACCGGGAATGTGTCATCCCGTTCGGTACAACTAAGCAACAGTGAACCGAAAAGGAATAGAATGAAATAATTAATAGAAGTCTTTCTCATCGTAAGTTTTCTTTGATTGCGTTAGTTGTCGTTAAAAGTTGTAAGTCAGGCCAATGGATGGGAAAAATAGGTTGTAGTTGTATGTTCCCTTGATATCGGTGACGATATTGTGGGTTTCCCGATGAATGAATTCAGCCAGAAAAGCGGCGTCTATCCGAAAATGCTCGGAGAAAATATAACTTCCTCCGACGGATGGACTAATTCGATTGGCATCCGGTACATCGGGACTGGCATAATTCTCATGGATGGGAGTAGCACTGGCAATAAATCCGGCACGTAATTCATATTTCTTCCCCGAAAGATACTCGGTTCCAAAGCGAATGCTGTATCCCTTGTCGTAGTGGCGTATGAGCTGATCACTGTTTTTCCCGTTGACCTCTTCGTCCAGCTCAATGTTGATGACATCGTAGCGACTCCAATCCGATAGATAGACTTCTCCGTTAAACACCCAGAATTCGTTTGGGGTGTAGGTCACTCCCAATCCAAAAATCTGTGGGAGGGGCAGAGTAGCTTTGATTCCCGTAGAACCTCCTTCCGGGAATTGAGCCCCCTGCATATAGGGAGGTGCCGTAAAATTAGCCGTTCCTCCTTGGGCTTTCATATCCAGAGGAGAGCGGTAGGTAAAGGCCATTGCTACCTTTTCGGAAGGCTTAAAATACAAACCGGCATTGACGTTAAATCCATGGGCATCCGATTTGATACGCGTTTCCAGAAAATCTCCGTTATTGAGGAGGATGTTTTCGTCTCTTCGAATATCTACGTTTCCGTAGGTATAGGTAAGTCCGATCCCAACGCCCCATTTTTCACTGATCTTGTAGCTGACCGTGGGTTGAATGGAGACGGATAACAGGGAAATTTCTTTGGTGTCAAATCGCCCGGTCGCTCCTTCCTGCCATTTGTTAGTGCTTCCAAACGGCGTGTACACAGAGAGCCCGTACCGCCATTTTCCCTCCGGATTTCCAAAAACAACACTGGCGTTGAATGGGGTTTCGGTGGGGTTGTCGGTTTCAAATTTTTCGTTGGAATATCCGTCTGTAAAAGTCCCTTTGGTGAAGGTAGGGGTAATACCGACGGTTACTCCGTTTTGCTCTAAGAAAGCCGCGCTTCCGGGATTTGTAAACAAGGCCGTGGCATCGGTAGGTTGAGCCAGACCTGTGGAGCCTTTACCGATTTGCCGGGTACCTTGCAGATTCAATTGATACCCTTGTGCAAAAAGCCCTGCCGAAGCGGTCAATAGTAAAAGAATAATAAAGAATGTTTTTCTCATAAGATTATAGTGTTAATGAAAAAAGCCTTGCGTTTTTAACGCGTGGGATAATCAAATATAAAGAAAATATATATAGCTGTTAATTCATTTTAATGCTTTAACGATTATAAAATATTAATATATTGATTGTCAAATCAATAAAAAAATGAACAGTGTTAATAATATCATATAGACATAGAATTTTAGAATGACTCTAACAAAATTGTATTTCCCTCATCAGGAAATGGATTTTTACCTGTATAGAGGTTCTGAGAAGACTGTTGGATTCGGGCTTTGGCGAGAGCCGGTATTGGAATTGAAGAACTGTTAAAAATATTAAAAAATATAATCCCGGGGTTTTGTTTTTAAATCGACGGGTTCTTTCCCTCGGAGTATGTTTGAGCGAGAACACGACGTTCCTCAAAGACCTTCCTTTCTTTAAAAATTGGCGAAGTTGGGTAGAAGAACGATTGAATCTGCTAAATTTTGGATATCTTTATCTTTAAGAGAAAGAATAAAAAAAGGATATATTTATGACTCCTGAAATTCAGAAGATGATTGATAGGAACCCGATTCTTAAGGATATTCTCGAGAAGCGACCGTTGATTTGGCAAAATCCCGATCGGCGAAAAATACAGGAAATGTCTGCTTTTCCGGAGGGTGCCGAGGAGATGTTTGAAGCGGCTAAATTATGGGATCGGTTTGCTCCTTTTATAGCACAAGCTTTTCCCGAAACGGCTGAAAAAAATGGGATTATCGAATCTCCTTTAACGCCCATTCCCAAGATGCAGGAGTTGCTGAAACAGGAAGCAGCTTTTAAAGGGAAACTCTTTCTCAAGTGTGATAACGCCCTGCCGATTACCGGCTCTATTAAGGCTCGGGGAGGCTTTTTTGAGGTGTTACAATATGCTGAGAAGCTGGCTTTGAAAGCGGGATTAATCAAACCGGATCAAAATTATAAAGCCTTTGCTACCCAACGATTTAAGACGTTTTTCAGTTCCTATCACATCGGTGTGGCCTCCACCGGGAATTTGGGGCTGAGCATCGGGATGATGGGTACGGCTTTGGGGTTTTCGGTGACGGTGTATATGTCTGACGATGCAAAGGCCTGGAAGAAAAATTTATTAAGAGCAAAAGGAGCCCGGGTGATCGAGTTTCCGGGTAATTTTAGCGAGGCTATAATACGGGCGCGAAAGGAGACACAGCAAGATCCTCAAGCCCATTTTGTAGATGATGAGGATTCTTTCCCCCTTTTTTTGGGTTATACCATCGGAGCGATACGAATTGCTAAACAGCTGAATGAACAGGGGGTTGAGGTAGATGCGAATCATCCGTTATTGGTGTATTCTCCTTGTGGGGTAGGCGGCTCGCCCGGGGGAACGGCTTTTGGATTAAAGCAAATCTTCGGGGATCATGTGCATTGCTTTTTTGTGGAGCCCACGTCTTCACCGGCTGTTTTAATAGGATTGATTACCGGTAAAATGAACGCTATAAGTGTTCGGGATATCGGACTGGATGGGCGAACTGAAGCCGATGGGTTGGCGGTAGCCCGTCCTTCCAAGTTTGCCACTAAAATTAGTAAGGAGATGATAAGCGGTATTTATACAGTTGCCGATGACAGGCTTTTTCGATTGCTCACTCAGTTGATGGATACCGAAAATATTTTTTTGGAACCCTCGGCGGCTGCCGGATTAATTGGTCCGCAGCTGGTGAGGCAAAGCAATTATGCGGAGCAACAAGGGTTAAACATGGAAAATGCAACTCATGTCGCCTGGGCAACGGGAGGGGATCTGGTTCCTGAAAAAGAACGGCACGAATTTTATAAACGGGGGAAAGAATTGCTGGAGAAAAACGATTAACGGGGATACACCCTATACCGCTATCGCTTGGGTTTTGTATCCCCAAAGATCGAGAACTAATAGGTACAGCGTCTTCTCCACTTTTCAACGTGTGCTTTCCTCTTATATTTTATCGATAGCCGTCGCCAATTCCCGGTCCTTATCGGTGATTTTATGACCATCATCATGCGTGCAAAGTTCAATGGTAACTTTGTTATACACATTGCTCCACTCGGGGTGGTGTTGCATTTTTTCAGCCAAAAAGGCAACCCTTGTCATGAATCCGAAAGCCTCTGTAAAATCGTTAAATTCAAAGGTTCTCGTTAGTTTGTTGTTTTTTTTCTGCCAGTTCATCATCTTGTGTTTTTGATTAATATCCTCATATTACAAAATAATAAAGCTTTTGAGCAGGATTTAATTCTTTTTTAGAACTGAAAGGGAAAATGGTTTTAGTGGAGGCGTTATTTTCCGATGCGATCAAAAGGTCTTAGCTTCGCAAAACTTAACTTTTGAACTGTTTATATGCCTTTTAAAGCTGCACTTTTTGATATGGATGGGGTGATTGTAGATACCGAACCCTTACACCGGAAAGCCGCATTTGAAATGTTTGCCTATTTTGATATCGATGTTTCTGAAGAATTGTACACGTCTTTTACCGGGAGAGCTACCCTGGAGATGTGTGAGGAATTGGTAAGTCATTTCGGGTTATCGGTGGCTCCTCAGGAATTAGTGGACAAGAAACGGGAATACTTCAAGGTGTTTTTTGATAATGATCCGGATTTTGATCTCATTCCGGGGGTATTCGATCTTATCCAAAACTATAATCAAAATGGAATAACCATGGTTTTGGCTTCCTCGGCCAGTATGACTACCATTAATTGGGTTTTTGAACGTTTTGAGCTGGCTCCATACTTTAAAGATAAGCTTAGTGGTGCCGATTTAAAGGCTTCCAAACCCCATCCCGAGATATATGAATTAGCGGCTGAACGGGCTGGAGAGCCTCGGGAAAACTGTATCGTAATTGAAGATTCTACCCATGGAATTCAGGCTGCCAATGCTGCCGGAATATATTGTGTGGGCTATAAGAGCAAGCATTCCAAAAATCAGCACTATGAGCAGGCTCAAAAAGTGATCACAGATTATCGGGAGATTAAGGTGGGAATGAACTTTTTGGGGTCGTAAAAGGATTAGTATAGCCGTATTCGATTTTTGAAAATAATCGGTAAATTTGGAACGGCTCTATAGTTCAATGGATAGAATTTGAGTTTCCGGAACTTAAGATCCGGGTTCGAATCCCGGTAGAGTCACAGTTCTGTCCGAGCAGTGAAAGTATCGGTTGTCGGCTTGAAAAATCCCCGAAGAGGGTTTATTTAACTTCTCTTCGGGGTTTGTTATGAGCCGTTTAAGAATATAAATTTCGTACTACTCCGCAGCTTGAACGCGTTCGTCAACTAATTTATCCGCGATTGGGCTGTCTTTCATCAGGTCGAACAAATCGAGAATGGCTCTCATCTTTTGTTCTTCCTCCATCTGTTCTTTAACAAACCATTGCAAGAAATTTTCGCTGCGAAAGTCTTCTTTCTTCCGACTAAATTTTACGATTTTATGGATGGATTGCGTGACATTGATCTCCTCTTCCAGTGCAACCTCATAAATCTCCTGAAGCGAACTAAAATCGTGCAGGCTTACTTGTACTTCGGGAGAATAAGCAGTGCCTCCATTATCATTAATATAGTGAAAAATCTTCATTTGGTGCTCTCGTTCTTCCGCAGCTTGTTCATATAGTAAATGAGCACTTTGTGTAAAACTATTTTGATCGCACCAAGAAGCCATCGCAAGATAAGAAGCCGAGGCTTGGGCTTCCATTTGGATCTGTTGGTTGAGTAAATCCATTACTTCAACATGAATTCCCAGTTTTTGACGCATGATATCTTTCATAATCTTCAAATTTTTATGAACCCTAAAGTTACGAAAATTAGGCATTCTTTGATAAGAATTAAGTTATTTGAAGTCAGTCTAACTAAACCTATTGCCCTTATGTGGTCTGCAGACCGTCAGCAGCAAAGAGGAGTTTGTCAAAAGTGGCTTTCATCAAGCGTTTCAGATCGATTACTTCGTAGGTATTCAGAAGGAGTAGATGCTGGCGATTGCAAAACGTCAAAATTTCCAGCCCCCGGGGATTTCGTGCATTGTCAAAATGAGCGTCTAAATCGATATTGACAACCCGGGTACGCAATGCCAGAAGTTGACAACAGGTGAGCTCTACTCGTTTGGAAGAGCAGACAAACCGGAAGCGGCGGCTACGCTCACACTGGTAAATCGCAAAATAGGCAGATTGATAAAGAAGTGTCATACGGCCGGCAAAGATAGTGTTTATGCCGATGGATTACAAGGGAATTACTCGATCACCAGACCTATAGTAAGCGGGTGCTCGGTATCCAAAACCTGATGTTTTAAAATTTGGGCGGCTTTTGTACCGGCTCCAATATTATCGGGATTGGGGATATTATAATTGACATTGCTTTTGAGCGTTGTCGTTTCACCGGCCGGAATTTGCACTTGGGCGCCTCCCATCCATTGCACCACTACTAAAATCCCTGCGCCTTTCAGAGTAACTTTATTCTTTATGGGAAATGTCCTTATTGCTCCGTTCTCATCAACGGTTGCCATATATTGATTCTTCAACAGGTCTTCACTTATCGTTCGGTCCTCGGAAAATTCGTACAGATGGAGCTTGATGGTTCCCTTTTTTCCGCGAGATGCCTGAATACGTGCTTTGATGGCTTGGATTTGGAAACTTTTTCCGGGATTTGGATTTTCAATATAAACCCCAACCGAACTCTTTTTACTGAGTGCGACATTTTTTATGTTTTTAGGAATGGGCGTATTGTGATATCCGATTTCCTGTGCTGCTGAAATCGACATGATCGCTGCTATTGGGGGAATAGGAGAGCGTTTGACGGGAGTTGCGCCGGTTGTTTCCGGAATCCCCGAAAAAGAAATTAAAATCAAAAAAAGAAAGAGTTTGTAAGCCATGCGTTTTATTTGTGGACTCAAAGTAAATAAAACTACCTCCTCAAAATTTCTCTTTTTTGTCTTATTTAACGTTTAAAACCATGTCCCGGTAAGGGATAATTGTGTCGTAACCTTTATTTTTAAAATATTGACGGGCTTCTATTCCACCGGTGGCCAAGATAAAATCACCTCCCCAGGCTCCCAGACTTTTGACGGCTCCTTTAAAATCGTGGAAACGGGCAATTTTGACCGAAGGCAATCCCAATACCTTAGCGAGTAAACTTTCGTGAGCTTTCATGAGATGCTCAAATTCCTCCAAGGTTTTACATTGTAAGAAGCTTTGTGTATAGGCCGAGGCTTGTTCGATCCAATGTTTTTTCTTGGGGGAAGGTTGTTCTTTATATCGTTTAACAACTTCACGCGTATCTTGTTTGCGGTTTAGATAGACAAAAAACAGCTGATCCTTAAAAGGGGGATCGAAATCGGCCAATCCGATGAGGGGTTGCTCATTGGCGGTGCGTTGGTATAAAATGGGTTGTGAGCTGGTTGCACAGGCAATGTCATAGGCACTGCCGCCAAAGGTTTCTCGAGATAGATAATAGGGGTTAATATCAGCCCATTCAGCGAGATTAGAAAGAAGCGTCGAAGAGGTTCCCAGGCCCCAGTAACGAGGAAAATCCAATCGATTTTTGATGATAAATCCGCGGTTTTCAAAGAATTGTGGCTTCATGCGTCGCATCGCATTAAAGATTTGCTCCATGCGTTGGGTGACCATTTGCGCTCCCGCTTTGTCATCGGCAGAACCATATACCATCCCATAAATATTCTGAATTCCTTCTTCCCGGGTCATGGAGAATACGCCATCGTACCACATTTTTCCTTCGTCGGTATAACTCTCCAATAATATTTCGGGTTCTTCAATGGTTTCAACTTCCATGCTTTGACCGTATTTACAGGGAACGGCAAGGGCTTGCGCTCCATCGATCACCAAAAACTCGGCAGTTAACAACAGTTTCCCATGGCTGTTATAGTGTTGAATCATCTTTCAAATTTTATTTTCTTATTTTTTCCAATTGATTTAATACGGCCCGGTAGGAGACGGTGTTGTCCTTGAAATAAGTTTTGATTGCCTGTCGCTCCTGCGGGGTGGCTTGAATCTGATTTAAAATGTTTTTAAGGTGCATTTTCATGTGTCCTTCCTGAATTCCGGTGGTGATTAAGGAGCCGATGGCGGCAAAGTTTTGAGCCAGCCCGACAACCGCTGCGATTTGCATGAGCTGTTTGGCAGTGGGATGTTGCAAAAGCTCAAGGGCGATTTTTACAATCGGGTGGAGACGGGTAAGCCCGCCAACGGTACCCAGTGCTAAAGGGAGTTCCAGCCAAAAGTGGAATTGGTCGTTCTCGATTTTGACCTGTGTCAGACTTGAATATTTTCCGGATCGGGCAGCATAGGCTTGGGCGCAGGCTTCGACCGCTCTAAAATCGTTTCCGGTAGCCAGAATAACGGCATCGATCCCGTTCATTACCCCTTTGTTATGGGTTACAGCACGCTCCGGTGCCACTTGTGCAATTCGTACTGCTTGTTCAAACTTGTGAGCAAAGAGCTGTGATTCTTCCGGGTCGGTGAAGAAATCATAGATCGAGCAAGAAACTTCAGCACGTACCCGGCAATGCGGAACATAGTTGGACAAGATGGACATGATAATTTCTACTTCCTCATCAAATTCATCGTCCTGATCGATCAGGGTTTCAAAGGTTTTGGCAAGATGCTCCAGGCAGGAGTTGATAAAATTGGCACCCATGGCATCGGCGGTTTCAAAATCTACATCGATTTGATAATAGTTGGCCAACTCCCGGGTTTTATCGACCAGTCGCAACGCTGTGATTCCTCCGTTCCGTTTCCTCATATTAGTCGTTAAATGTCGAGTAGAAGATAGGAGATCAGACTGTATTCGAGTAAAAAAATCATTGAGTTTATCGGGGGTGCCATCATATAAGAAATGGATCTGCCCGGATTTTGTCGTTCCTAAAACCTCGGCTTTAAAGCCTCCGTTCTTCATCCAGAACTTGGCGGCTTTACAAGCTGCTGCCACCACCGAACTCTCTTCAGTTACCATGGGAATGGCATAAATCGTTCCATTAATTTTGAAGTTGGGGGCTATTCCAAAGGGTAAATAATAGTTGGTTATCGTGTTTTCGCTAAATTCGTCGTGTAATTGCTGAAGCTCGGTATCGTCATTCCAATAGCTTTTTAAAATCTCTTCTGCTTGTTGGGCATCAGAAAAATAATGCGTTGTTAACCAAGCTATTTTTTCATTTTTGGAGCACTTGGAGAATCCGGAAACTTCTTTCATAACAGAGTGATTTACTGTAGAAGAACAAAGTTAATCTTTTAAACCTTCCTCGTAAAGAGATTGCTTTTAGTTTTTGAGCTCATTTAAATTTTAAAGGGCTTGACGGACTTTTAATAATTTTTTCATTGAGGTGGTTTAAACGTTTAGGATTGAAGCGAAAAATAGAGATTATTGTTCCGTATGACGGCTTTTTTGTAGAGCATAGCTATAGCTACGGTCGAAAAAAAACTAAATCTGGGGCAATAAGATCATTTTGCAGCCACTTTTTGAAAGTTTAAATGACCTCATTCTGTGCCTATTTGAATGAATTTACACGATATGGATTATTAATAGATTACAAAAAATCATGAAATGGATTCAACGAATTAGAAACACCCCGCCTCCGGCACCCCTCTTTAAAAAGAGGGGAATGGACACGTTATTCCATGAAATTTAATTATGATTCTGAAGAACGGAACATTTAAAAAAGGGAGAGTCAATTGTAGTTGTCTCAAAAGCCAGATTTATGGGTGTTTAGATTTTTCAGATTTTATTTTTTCTGGTGAGCCTTTTGAGGGTAATTTTCAAAAAAGGAAGTGCTTTTCTTTTCCTCAAACTATTGGCTAAAGTGTGCCATCTGAACTCCATTTCTACTTTATTCAACCCGCGATGGGTAAACCTGTTGAAGTTTCGATTGAATTTAATATGCCCAAATACAGGTTCGATATCTACCGAACGCTTTTTCCTGTTCATGGATTAAGATCTCTCACTGCGTTCGAGATGGACATCCTTGGGGTATTAATAATACTATAATCTTAAAAATTATAACTAATGGATTATCAGTTCGTTATAAAAATAGTCAAATAAGATATTATCAATTGATTATATATACTTTGTAAAAGTAGAATTAAATAGTCTTATATTTTAACGAGATGGACGTTACAATAGAAAGCGGGAAATCATTTTTTCATCACTGAATCCAGTTTTTGCATTTGCCGGCCAAAATCCTTCCAAGCTGCTGATTTCATGGCTTTTTCGATGTCCTTCCACCGGGATTCAATTTCCTTTAATTTTGGGCTGTGAGCGGGGGCAATAGAATCCATGACGGGGATTATTGGCGTTGAACCTTGCAGGATATCCTTAAAAGGTAAATCCAGTTGTCGGTTATACAGGGCATTAACAGCCTCGTGCAAGGTGGGTTCCATCACCACTTTGTCGCCCACCGTTGCGATTACGCGTTTCAGCTGGGGAATGTTTACCCCTTGGGCGATCAAAAAGACGGGTTCGACATAAATAAAGGAATTTTCCACCGGGATAATCATCAGGTTCCCACGGATTACGCTTGAGCCTCGCTGATCCCAGAGCGATAACTGCCGGGAGATTTCGGTGTTTTGATCAATTTTGGCCTCGATTTGTGCGGGCCCCAGAAACAATCGGCTTTTGGGGAGTTCATAAACGTGTACCTTGCCATAATTGGGAACATCGGATTCGGCGGCCATCCAAGAGATCATATTGTCCCGCCCGTGAGGGGTGAGAGGGCTGATTAACAAATATTGTAAGCGATCCTCTCCGGGTAATTTACTCAGCAGATAATACGTTTCCATTTTGATGGTTTGTCCGGCATATTTACTATTCGCTCGCTCCCATAGGTCCTCATTGTTATAGAAGGTTTGCGGGTTGGTCATGTGATAGGTGTTATAGATCTTCATTTGGGCCTTAAACAGATAATCGGGATAACGAATGTGATGCTCCAGATTTCCCGGGATTTCTTTTAAAGGCTTAAACATCTTTGGGAAAATCTCTCGATAGGCCTTTAAAATAGGATCCTTATCATCGGTGATATAGAAGTCCACATCCCCATGATAAGCATCCACAACGACTTTAACCGAGTTTCGAATATAATTTTTACGACCGCTAAAAGGTTGTGAATACGGATAATGGGAAGAGGTAAAATAGGCATCCTGAATCCAGTATAATTTTCCGCTATCCAATACGAAATAAGGATCTTCGCGGAGCTCCAGAAAGGGTGCTGCCTTTTTGATTCGGGTCTGAATTTTTCGCCAGTATTGAATCCGGCTTCCTTTTTTGAGGTATTTTGTTAATAAGAGATTATAATCACCAAAATAGATGGAATACAGTAGTTTTTGTGCAAAATTATCGATGGGAATACCCCCTCGACCTTTATAATGGGTATAGACGTTTTCTTTTCCTTTGGGATAATCCAGTTCCTTGATTTTGGTATTGACCAGTTTATACTCCGTGGTTCGCTGTCCGTAATAAATAGCAGGTTGCTCGACCTGGAGATTGATGCTGGAGACCGGTGGTAGATCTTTGATCAGAAGCTTGGGGGTGCCATCATCGTTGGTGGCGGCTACCGGACTCATTGTAATTCCGTAGCCGTGGGTATATTGAAGGTGTTGATTAACCCAGGTCTGTGCTTTTTGTGGAAGCTTGCTGGTATTTAATTCCCGTGCGGCTACCATCATCTGCTCATAGCCACGATTGGTATGATAACGATTGACGCTTACTTTGGGAAATGAATAATACAGCCGGATTTCCTGTAATTGCCGATAGGTTTCCAGAATGGGCCGGGAATCCCAGAGCCGGATATTGTCGATAGTTTGCATATTCTTTTGAACGGCACCGTAAGAAATCGTATCGGCGGCATCATAACTGGTTTCGTGAAATTGATCCAGCCCATAGGCCTTTCGGGTCATATCAATATTATTGACCAGATAAGGCTTCTCCATTTTGAGCTCGTTGGGTTTTACGCTTACCGATTGTACGCCCCAAGGCAAAAAGAATTGCCCGATGATCCCGATAATAATGACTACTCCGGCCGCTTTAAAGAGTTTTCCAAAGTTTTTTTTATAGGCCCGGTAAAACGCTAATAGGGCGAGGAGAAAGGTGAGTACCCCAAGAATCTGAATGACCGGAAGCTTGATTTTAACATCGGTATATCCTGCTCCATAAACCACTCCGGAAGGATCGAAAAGAATTTTAAATTGATCTAAAAAGTAGCCGGCCGCCAATAAGAGCCCCCAGATTCCCAGATTGATACAGATGTGCCGAATGGCATTTGAGGATTGCTCCGTCCTGAAAATAGACTTGTTTAAGACAATGGATCCTTTGGCCGCGTAGAGCATTACTAATATTGCGGTCGTAAAGAAAACCAGGCTGATAAGACTGCTTTGAATGGTCTGTAGAAAGGGCAGTCGAAAGATATAAAACCCGATATCCCAACCAAAGACGGGATCGGTTTCCCCAAATTTTTGAGGGTGCGTAAACCGAAACCAGGAATCCCAGCTCAGAAAGTAGGAGGCTGCAAAAAATAAACCGAACACTCCGGCCACCAACCGAGAGAATACTTTGAATTGACGGGGTTGAATATAACGCCGCCCGTATTGTTCGAAGGGGGTGTTTGCAAGATTGATATACAGCGGTGTTGTATTTTTAATCAGTACTTTAAAGTTGGGAAGGAGGTAAAGGAGAGCAATGACAAAAGCCCCTATAAAAAGGAAGAGTTCGGTTCCTTTAATCTTCCAGAAAATGGCCGGATAATCCAAGTGATCGAGCCAGTTCCACTCGACGAGCCAGCCGGGAACAAGAATAAAAAGGAGGAAAAGGACGAACCCCAGCAAGAGCCAGAATCGTAAGCGTGTAACTTTATTTTTAGAAGTAACCATAGTTTTTCTATTGCTTCGGGAAGATACAAAAAGAATAGGGAAAAGAGAGAACTCCGAGTTTCTTATAGCCGGCGCGATTCATGAATTTAATTTTGAGGAGATCCAAGGTAATATGCTGAGCTGTGCCGAAGTACATCGGAATCCGTAGAAATCGTAAGCTATTTCAAGGGTTTAGCAACAAAGAAGACCCGTGGTGAACCTGCCCGTGGAGGATCCCGAAATAAATGGAATAGATAATAAAATCACCTTAATAATAGATTCGGCGGCTTTATTATTGACAATACTAATTTATTCTTACCGAATACTCATTGGTAGAGAGGCTATACTCATTGGCTCTACTATAGATAGAAACAGATCCTTATGTTTATAAACGAGGAGGAACTATTTTGTTCCATTTGGAAAGTTAAAAAGGAAAGGCAACATTATGAGGTAAGGATGATACAAATTCTTCATAGTGATAAATAGTTTTAAAAAATTAAGCCTTTATTCTTGTTGGATAATAGAGCGTTTTTGTCCTCATATAGCGGGTTCGGTTTTAGAAACGAAATAACGCATTTTTCTGTCTTCGTATCGGTAGTCAACGATACCGGTGAGGGACCAATAGATACGGCCTTGAATACCGCGGTAAATGATTTTTATAACATTGTGCCACAAAATGAAAATAATGAAGCCGATAAATATAAGGAATAGCCAAGCTCATGGGGGCCGTCAAAGCTCATGTAGGGCCTGTTTACCAAGTCTTGAGAATTAAACTTTAAAATCATTAAATATAGCATTATGAATTCCCATACCCCTAAATCGATCTTTAGCCACATTACTCTGCTAACGATACTACTTTTTTTTACCGTTATATCTGTCGGTTGGGCACAGTCTCAACAAACAAAGGATGACGGCGGTTTAGAGTACAAACCTTGGTTGCATGAACTCACGGCCGAGCAGGCACTCTCAGCCGAAGTGGGAAAAAATAAACTCATTTTCCCAAAAGAGGGAAACTCTTGGCTTTCAAATGTGGAACAGTATCATGTCTTGTGGTCAAAAAATACTAATGATTTTAACCACAACTTTGCCTTACGCGTATTAAAAATCAATGAATCCTCCGGAAACGTAACCTTTCAAACGGCTCGGGTAGGGTTTCCGGTAGTATTTAGTGGTTTTAGAGATGAGGTAAAAGAAGAAGCATCCATAGAATTTCCCGGAGAACCCACTATAACAATTCGTAAAGAATTTTTAGTTGAGGCTTTACCTGTCCGTTTGCCCGGCTTGCCAACACGTGGTTTTATTGGAGTAAATGAAACTGAAAAAACCTTTAATGTAGTTTACAGTGGCGTCGATGGAGTTTTACAGTTAACAATAGGTCGATTTAATGAAGAATATTTAAATAACTTCAAAATGAGGCTTAAAAGAGGGATGGAAAATCCTGAAGTAACGGAAGAACCATACCATGGCGGTACACTCATGATAGGACAGCTCTCATCAGCTACGAAAGTATTGGTTGATGTGGATTTTTTGGATATGTGGTTACGTTTTTCATACCCCACAAGTGTTGAGAACGTACATGCTATTCTTAAGGCCATTAATAAAGGATATCAAACTCATTGAAGGGGAATAAGGGTATATAAAAAATAGTATTGACCGCCCCAACCATTGGATATAGGCTTAAATAGCATAAGAGTGCAAAAAATAAAATTTATGTTTTTGATTGTGGCTGCTGTTGCAGCCCCTTTATTTGCAGATTGCACCGCGAGTAAGGTTTCTACGCGATCGGCGGCCTGGAAGGGGATAATGAAATGATTTAAGCTTTTTATTTATAAATGGAATGGATAATAAAACGAACTCAATAAAAATTGTTTGTTTGGACTGAAGGTAGTCGAGAAATAACAGATTTGGTGGTTTTGTTACAATACTAATTTATTCCTACCGAATACTCAATGGTAGAGGGGCTATACTCATTCGGATCCTATTTTGCCTTAATTGATTTGTAAATTGTACAGGGTAAATTAAAAACAAGTGATATGCGAATAGTCAAGCTCTTAATTATAAGCCTGTTCATGCTGGGATATGCGGCTCCTTCTCAGGCTCAGATTTTTAAAAAATTAAAGAAGAAGATCGAACAAAAGATTGAGGAGCGGATCGACCAAAAGGAAAGGGAAGCGAACCGAAAGACGGATGAAAAGATAGATGAGGGGCTGGATAAGGTTGAGGAAGGAGTCAAAGGTGCCACTATAGATGTATGGCGTGGAAGTGAAATCGGTGAAGAGGCCACCGGGCAGGAGGAGCAGGCGGCTGCTTTGGGAGCGGGTGAGGTTACGGCAAATATGAATGATCAAGCCCCAGCAGCAGAAGTTATCGTTAATGACAACTACGATTTTAAACCGGGGGAAAACGTCATATTTTCAACGGATTTTTCCGCTGCCACAATCGGGAATTTTCCGGGGAACCTTGAATTTCGTGGTGGAAATATGTCGGTAGTGAGCTACAATGGAAATAAAGCTCTTCGAGTGACGACGACCGGAGAGTTTGCCATAGATTTAAAACAACAGCTCCCCGAAAAGTTTACTATAGGTTTTGATGTGGATACTAAAGATTTTGTGAATAACTTTTATGTTTATTTCGTGGGCGACGATTATGAATCGGTTGGAAATTATGCTATTATGGTAGATGGTTATGAGGGAACGGGATTAAAAGGTTTGGATGATAAGGCTTTTACATCTATTCAAAGAGAAAAAGTAATCTATGAAGAAATGACGTCTATCCGAATGATGGTAGATGGAAGCTATGCTAAAGTGTATGTGGGTAAAAAGCGGGTAGCCAACATACCCAATGTAGCAATAGGACGTTCCAGTAAGCTCTTATTCGATATGGATGATGTGCGTGATAAACCCATTTATATTACTAATATAAGGATTGCCGGAGGCGGAACAGATCTCTATCAAACTTTAAAAAACGAAGGGCGTATTGCCATCCACGACATTCATTTTGCCACCGGGAAAGCAGATATCCTCCCTGAATCGTCTGAGAGTATTCAGCAGGTGGCGCAATTGTTAAACGATCACCCTGAGCTTAAAATTCTGATCGAAGGCCATACGGATAACACCGGTGATTTTGATAACAACATGGAGCTTTCCAGAGCACGGGCGGCTTCTGTTAAATCTTATCTCGTCGAGCATTTTCGTATCCCGGGAGATCGCTTGCGCACCATGGGGCAGGGTTCTACACAGCCTATAGAATCCAATGATACCGAGGAAGGAAGAGCGCAGAACCGAAGGGTTGAGATTGTTCAGATATAAGTGGGACAATCAGGGTTTCAATTGTTGACAGCCTTTGGATATTAGTTATGAAAACCATTACAAAAACATCTTTCTGTTTTTTTAGTCGGCATTGTCTCTGTTTCGTGGGCCGGTTGTTCCATCACTTTAAAAGACAACAATCAAAAGAGAAAAGACAGCCGAAAATGCTGAGACAGAACAAACGGGCTTTACATGCCCCCGCCAAGGTTTCCGGAGGAGATTTAGTTCTTACTTATGCTTTATCCGAAACGGTAAACTGATGAACCATGGAACCATGACTAAACCGGATTTCAGTATCGTTTCCACCGATACCGTAAGTACAAAAAGAGGGGGGAACCTTGCGGAATGGAATCCTAATTATCTGATTTTTAAAAGCGATCTGCTGGTTGGAAAGATTAAAATTACCGCTTATAATCATACCGCTCACAAAGAGGCAGGTGATTTCAGTGTGAAAAAAGACAGCCCCAGCCCCTATGTCCGTGATTTATATTTAATGGATGACAAAATTGTACTGAGGCGCAGAGATATTCTTGTAGCGTATGAGCTGCATTAGGGAAACGATTATTGAAAGAGACAATTTGAAAATACAACTTTAATCACTTATTAAAACTTTTATGATGCGATTTAAAAAATTAAACCACAGCTATTATTTCATCACCACTTTTCTGTTTTTGTGCAGTTGGGCCATGCCGTATAGCTTGCAAGCACAGGACCGTAAAGATGAAACCAATAGCGAACTGATGATGAAGGCGGCGTTACCCGATTCGTTAGAGGGTTATACCACTAAAGATCTTTCTGTCCATTCATTTGATTTTCCCGGTGCTATTCCTGTTGCAAAGGGACATTATGAAGGGGATAATCGTCAGCACCTTTTTTTTATTCAGATATATGATATCGAGAATGCATCTTCTGAAAAAATAAAAAGGAAATTTGACTGGACGCTGAAACCTTTAGGATTCGATGATGAGAACGGCACGGTGATAAAATATAAAGGATATAAAGCCAGAAAAGGATATACAGAGATCATGAAACGAGGGCGCCTGAGTGTCCTCGTGAACGATCATTTTATTATCGATATATCCGGCAATAAAGTAGAATGGGCTGCCATTGAAAAAGTATTTCAAAAAATAGACTTGGAAAAACTGGAAGCCCGGAAGGAGTAGGTTTCTCTTTTGATCAAAAACCGATCTTTTGCAAATCTATACTTCATTTTATAAACAGGGAAGGTCGGGGTGGGATGTTTATCGTTTTTGTAACCAATTGATAGCAAAATATTTAAATGTATCAAAACAGAAGCTCCTCCAATTAAATCAAAATTCACGGCCATGCTAAATATAGTATTTTTTCATTCTTCTTTTATAAGAAACTTAAAATGAATGATTTAAACATGGGGGTGCTTTTTAAATTTATGATCCCGTATTCTATGATTAAAACAAGGGGTAAATGTTAAAGTTTAT
>CAZBXQ010000008.1:0-73483 GCA_964495935.1 uncultured Flavobacteriaceae bacterium | reverse complement strand
GCTCGTCGGGCTCATAACCCGAAGGTCACTGGTTCGAGTCCAGTTCCCGCTACTAAAGCCCTCGAGACGCCCCACAGTAGCCACTTTGGGGCGTTTCTTATTAAAATGGTCGGTCATACTTCGGTCAGTAGTTCGCCACTAACCGAGAAAAAAAATGTCCATTTTCTACGAAAAAAAATACCCCAAAAAGCTTTTTTTAGATTATAAACCAGCCCAACTAAAACAAACCACAGGATCAGACTGGCGGATTGTCTACTATTACAGGATTCCCGGAAAAAATAGCTTTAAGAGATTTAGAAAAAGCGTTCCCCCCGTCAAAAACAAAAGAGAAAGAAAAAGACTTGCCTTAAGATTATGCGAAAATATTAACCATGAACTAAGACAAGGTTGGTCTCCTTTCATGGATGGAGACAGTAAAGGCAATTTCAAGCCTTTTACTCAGGTACTCAACCAATTTATCCAACAAGCGGAAAGAAAACTTAAAGACGGCCTCATTCGTCCCGACACACTTAGATCCTATAAATCATTCGTGACAGTCATAGCCAAGTACCAAAAACGATCCGATAATCTCAATATGGCAGCGGTCGAATTCACCCGGGACTTCATCATAAAATATTTGGACTATATCTATTTTGAACTAAAACGAACCGCCAGAACCAGTAACAATCATCTGAATTTTCTTAGCCAAATAGGAATATTCATGACCGATCGAAATATCATCACTTCAAATCCAGCAGAAAAGATTCAGAAGCGGAAGGTCTCCAAAAAAAAGAGACAGACCCTGCCGAATGATATTCGAAAAAGAATATTTGAATATCTCGCCGAAACATCTCCAAGCTATCTAACCCTCTCCATGACCACCTATTTTTGTTTCATCAGGAGAACCGAATTAACAAAACTAAAAGTGCAAAATGTGAACCTACGCGAAAGGACTATTTTCATCCCCGGAGAGATTTCAAAAAACGGAACAAATGGTACTGTAACGATCCCAAAAAAGTTGCTTTTCTTACTCATAAACCATCTCAAAAAAGCTAACAATTCTGACTATCTTTTTTCACAAAATGACTTCAAACCCGGTAAGAAAAAATTAGCTCCAAAGAAAATTTCGGACGAATGGGCAAAGATGAGAAAGGTTCTAAACTTATCAAACGTGTACCAGTTTTACAGCTTAAAAGATACGGGGATCACCAACCTCTTATTGTTGGGTGTTGCCGCAAAAAAAGTACGCGACCAGGCAAGACATCATGACATACGGATCACTGAAAAATACATTTCGAGAACCGAGGAAGCAGACCAAGAGCTAACGGAAATTGACTTCAATTTTTAATGGTAAGAATAAAAAATACTTTTCATCATCATTTTTGTAATTTTGTAACTATCGTCATAATACATTGTATATCATTTACTTACACGGTTACAAAAAAAGTTACAAAAGTTACAGAACTATTTTTGACACCGTTTTGTAACTCAAACGTCAAAAAAACGACCATAATACATACAAACGTCCTGACAGTGGGCTAATGCGGACTTCATACATGGCCTGTTGGACTTCCGACATAGGTTAATGCATAATAGACTTAGAAAAGACCGTTTTTTATCCCATGAATTGCGGTAAACGCCCAGATAGTGGGCTAATGCGGACTTCCGACATTACCTGTTCGACTTCCGACATAGATCGCATAAGGCAAGTCTCGCAAAAACGGCGTTTTTACTTCACAAATTTCCGTGATTCCCCTACCAGTAGGGTCATGCAGACTTCCAACATTACCTGTTTTAATTGACACAGGGAAAGTGGCAAGATGTGTCTTTGTCCGACGCTCGTTTCACTTCTCGTCTCCAAAGACATTCTTGCCTTTTTTCAAAAGGGCTTGGGATTTGTTCGGAACTCACAAATCCTTCAATTAGAATTAGAGAAAACACAGTATTCTTCCCCAATGACAAATTGGCCGAAAGAAGTCAATTTGCTTTCTATTACACATCATTATTTATCACTATTTATCAATCGCTCAAACGCAAAACGCTTGGAAACACAGCTTAATTTACCCCATATTTGGAGTAGAAAATTGGGTTATGAAAGATCGAAAAATATCATTTAGAGTAGAGCATGAGCTCGAAAAAAAATGGTTAACCCAATGCAGAAAAAGAAATACTACACTCACCGATTTTATCATTTCGACGATGGAAGAAAAAGTCGGAAAGGGAGAGCAAAAATTGATTACGGACTTCGTAGAAAAACAAGGAAACATCTTTGCCAAAATTGAGAATAATATCAATCAAGTGGCAAGAATGGTTAATACTCAAAAGGGAATTTCTACTACACAATTAGACTCCTTTCAGCGTCAACTTCAAGAGGTCATTAATCTTAAAGAGCAGCAAAACGACATCTTTCGAGACGTGTATAGAATATTAGCGAATGGATGATTGTAAAAATATTAGCCGCAGCGAGTAACGACTTTCAAGGTGTGGTGTACAATGATAAAAAGATTCAACAGGGGAAAGCAGAAATGCTAATTATGAAAAATTTTCCAACACATATCAACCCCATGACAGGACAGCAGGAGATACGAACGTATCTCCAAGCTGTCTCATCCCGCTCTCGGGTAAAGGCCCCTCAATTTCATGCTGTTATTTCATCGCGATTCCAAAAGGAATCCAAGGAAGAACTTATCCAGGTAGGCCAAAAGTTCATGGAAGAAATGGGATATGGAGCTCAGCCCTATATGATTGTTTTCCATCAAGATACACACAGCAATCATATTCACTTAGTTTCTACCCGGGTTGATAAAAAGACCGGAAAGAAAATCAAAGATAATTTTGAGCGTGTTAAAGCTCAACAGGCGCTGCAAAAGGTGGCAAGAGAATTAGGCTTAGAAGTAGAAAGCCACAAATCATTGAACAGGCTACTTCAATATAAATATTCATCAATAGGGCAGCTCAAGACCCTGATGGAAAGAAGTGGTTATAAAATAAGCTTGGCTTCGGATGGAAACACCTACCGCATCTTCAAAAATGGTGTAGAACAAAAGAAAGTTACAAAAGCTGATTTAAATCTGAATGGAGAACGAGATAGCGCCCGGATAAAACAAATTAGAGCAATCCTATCGAAATACTCTAAATCAACATCCAACAAAGTCTTCCGGGTGGATGACCGCAGACATTTAAATGATCATATAAATAACCCTCTACATAAGGGAAAGGTAAAATATGAGTATGAAAGTGAGTTGCAGGATAAAATGCGAAAACTTTTTGGGATTGACATTGTTTTCCATCACAAAGACGACAAGCCGCCCTTTGGTTATACTTTAATCGATCACAAGGACGGTACTGTCTATAAGGGCAGCGAGATAGGTAAGATGAAAGAAATGTTTCTTTTTACGGATGAAAAAATTGATAAACGACTATTCGAAATCCTAAAGGATTATTCGGTCAAGGACGCAGAGGCTAAAGGTCTATTAATCCAGTTCTTTAATCAAACCTCACAACAAGATGATATTAAGCCTTTTATGATATTCATGAATAAAAAAGACCATTCTCAACGAATAATTGAAGACACGAGGAAACAGGTCCTTGCATATTTAAAGGGCAAAACCCGGGAAAATCCCGATTTGTGGATTAAGAAAAATGACGATGGAGAAATATATGTACTCCACTCCCGTAACCACTATATAGGAGAATTAGGGGATCTCATAGGTCAACAAGCTTACGCAAACTATAAGGCTACAGGTCAGACGACAACGGCCCCTCAACCGCAAAGCGCGGATAATCTCGATATCCTATCGGCTATCGGCCAAGGTTTATTGGAAACGACGGATGACTTGGCGCAGGCGATGTTATGGCAATCGGCCACCTTATCGGATCCCGAGGAAAAGAGAAGAAAACGGAAAAAACGAAAGAACAGATGGTAATCACATTTGCAAATCAAAAAGGAGGAGTAGGTAAAACGACCCTAACCGTGGCAATGGCCAACTATCTGTATGAAGAATATGGGAAGAAAATCAATGCTTATGATTTTGATGATAATGGGCTACTTCACACCCTATGGCTCCGAGATCGAAAAAAGCGAGGGTTGATTGAACAAATGAACTATAAGGTAGAGAAACTCGAAGGAGATGATAACAGGTTTACAAATGAAGATGAAATTCTCAATCTTAATAAAACCCCCGAGTTGTATCTCATTGATCTAAAAAGTCATATTGAGGAAAGGCACCTCCCCCTACTCGTATGTAGCGATATACTTATTATTCCTTTTGAATATACCGATCTAACCCTTGAGGCTACCGCAGGTTTCCTAAAACTTTTAGAGGATCACAGAAGCCAGGCAACAAAACTATTGGTGAGGTATGCGCAAGACAAAAAACAAGCATACGGTAATCAAGCTACTGTCGATAAATCGCTGAAAGAGAGAGCTACCATCGTAACGGAGCCAATTTACAGAAGAAGTGTACTACAAGAAATACACACCACAGGCTTTTTGCCACGTCAGAAACAAGAAGTAAACAAAACATTTAAATCCATCATCAATATCATTGAGGAAAGGATTGGATTCAAACTAAAATAAAAGAAATACTCATGAAATTCTTAACCGTAATACTCATTATCTACCTCCTCTACTATGCAGTTAATATTGCTTATGATTTACTGCACCTAAAAAAGGTGGAAAACGCAGGAAGTGAAGACTATGAAGAATTTAATTATGTCGATCACAATCCTGATGACACTGTCCAATCAGTGACGGTGGATGATGTTGATGAAGCGGACTTAGCCGACACGACGGAATTTAATAAAGGATATGTGATCTTATCCGACCTACCCAATTCAAATGAAGAATCTATTGATATAGCAAACGCAAAAGCTCGATACGACGAAGAACAGGCCATTGAGAGCTACGATTCAGAACCCAAACAAACATTAAAAAATGAAGATAGTGAGCCACAAGATTCTCAACAAGATGAGACCGATGGCACGCATTCCCCCGTGAATGAGATGCCTACAGCAACCCCGGAAGAGGCTTTTATGGAATATGTTCAGAACAAACAGAAACAGACACCTGAACGGCCAATTGAAGAAGCTAATCCTATCGGAAAGGATAGTAGGCTAAGCCCAAGTTACAAGAGTATCTGTCAAAGGGATGATACATTCTTACAAGTAGTAAACCCTGAAGATCCAAGGAAATATAAAATCTAAATTTAAACAATCATTATTTATTAACTCAAAATCAGTTTATTATGTTAACACAACCTGTTAAAGTTTTAAAGAAGAACCGTGTATGGTTCAAAATGGCATTCGTAGCCTTAATGTTTTTTGCCGTGGCGCCAATGTGGGCTCAATCAGCAGGTTCGGCGGCTTTAATGAATTCCGCGAACGAAATCAAACAGTACTGGGATTCAGTATCCTTGATTGTTCAAGTGATTGGTGGACTAGTTGGTGTTGTAGGTGGCCTTAGAGTCTATAATAAGTGGACTAATGGAGACCATGATATCAATAAGGAAGCCATCGGATGGGCTGGGGCATGTGTCTTCTTATTAGTGGTTCCCACCTTTATTAACGCCATGTTCCAAATGTCATAATGAAGACCTATAAAATATACAAGGGGCTTAAACAGCCTCTTGTATTCTTCGGATTGAAAGATAAGTACATATACTATGCGATCGGGATAGTCGCAGCTACTTTATTTAGCGGATTGATAATATCGAGCTTAGCAGGCGCATTATATGCGCTTTTACCGCTGGTGGGTGGAGCTGCGGGGATCTATTATCTGTTCTATCTGCAAGATCACAAAGGATTATATAGGAAGACTAAAAATAACAACGAAATCATCATCATCACCTCGCAATTTAAAAATGGCGAAGTATAAAATAGGATCAAAATGAGCAGCATGAAGAAGAACCCCTTTGCAACAATTTATTGTGGATATGACCATGGAAAAGATCTCGGTTCACCTTACGATATTCTTTATGGACAATTCGGAAATCCTATCATCGGTATAGAAATATCTAATCTGGCCCTACAATATTGTGCAGATAAGGATGCCTACATCCGTTACCATCATGTTCTCACACAGCTCACCCAAACCATCGGGGAAGGTAGAATTATACAGAAATTAGACGTGTTTTCTAAACAACAATATCATTCTGACGAAAAAGGGAATTTCTTGCAAAGGAAATATACCGAACATTTTGAAGGCCGCAGATATACGCAGCTTAGGACCCTGTTATTTCTAATGGAGGATCCTCAGCACAAGATTTACAAGTATTCGGAAGCAAAAGTCAAAGGGCTGAGAGAAAAGGTTGAGAAGATATTTATGCTATTAGAACAGTTTGGGTGCAACCCGTCATGGTTAACACAAAAAGAACTCGATTTTCTAATAGATAGGATTGTCCCGCCTATGAAAATATCGGAACATATTCAATGGGACAATCTGAGAGCTAAAGACACTCATTTAGAATCAGGGAAGTATTTTATCAAGTCCATATCATTATTAGACCCCGAAAAGATGGAGGTCAAACCGGAGGTAGGCCCCTATGAAACAATGGGAGGGAGTGGAGCAACTGCAGACCTCACGGTTGACAACTTAAGTTTTCTCAATCGGATCGATGGCTATGAAACCATGATATATAATCAGGTGCTATTTATTCCACCCCAAGCCGCACTACAACGAGAGCTTGACAAGAAAAAGAGAAAATTACAGGGAGCACAAAAAAGTGCACCCCAAAATTTAAAACACGCTCAAGAAATTGACGAAGTAATCATGGCAATGGCAACAGACGGCCAACTCATCGTCAACGCACACTTCTCGATCATTTTCTCGGCAAAAGGACAAGACAATATGGAGGAGCTCTCCTCTACATTAATCAATAAACTGAGTATTAAGGGAGTAACGCCAAGCACTTCATCCTATAATCAATTAGAACTCTATAGGTCAACATTCCCCGGAAACGCAGTAGAATTGAAAGATTATGACTGTGCTCAACTCACCAATCAGGCAGCGCTCTGTTTTTTTTTTAAAGAGCGCTATCCGATAGACGAAAAATCATCCTTTTATCTCCGATTTACGGACAGACAAGGTATTCCCTTAAAGGTAGATTTATCCGATCTACCCATGAAACAAGGACGAATCAACAATCGAAACAAGTTCGTGTTAGGACCTTCCGGTTCGGGCAAATCATTCCTTATGAACAATATCATTGAACAGTACCTTAATTACAACTATGATGTAGTTATCATAGATACCGGGGATTCATATTCTGGCACCAATGCTTATAAGAATGGGAGATATATCCAATACACGGAAGAAAATCCAATCACCATGAATCCTTTCAATATTAGAAAGGAAGAACTCAACATTGAGAAGATGGAATTTCTGGTAAACTTAATTTATCTGATATGGCAAGGAGCAGACGGCTCAATGACAACCGCCCAAAAAAGCATATTAGACAAGGTCCTTGTTTCCTACTACACACAGTATTATTCAAAGGACGAAGATGAATTGCAGAAAAAACAAAAAGAAGAACTCCTCCTCTATTTGGAAGACTTTGGGATTTTTGAGGAAGATTTAAGGGAGGAAATAATTAAAGAAACTGACACCCCGCCTAATTACTACCACATTCTTGGATTACCGGTTACTGCAACGAAAGGACAAATCAATCGTAGGGCACGTAAGCTATTAGCTCTCAACCATCCCGACGCTCATTTGGGTGAAAAAAAGTATGATAAGGAAAAATTTCTCCTTATTGCAGAAGCCCGTGATACTCTAATGGATGACGACGAAAGAAGAAATTATGATAGAATGTTTCTAACCATAACCTCAGATACCAACGGCTTTAAAGAGGAAAGCAACGAATCATTCTTTAGAAGAACACCAAGGACAGGAGAAGAGTGGGCCATCGCGATCCGACACAAGGCCATTCAGAAAATAAAGCGGATTCACGAAGATTTGACGGTCAAGGAATTGTCTTTTAATTCCTTTTATGAATATGCAATCAAGTTTCTACCCGCTTATCTGCGTAATGACAAAAGAGTTATTAGCGAACAGGAGTTCAATCTTACAACTTTCAATTTGGTATTGGCCGATTTTTATAAGGGTGGGCGGTATGAGGAAACCTTAAATCGCTCCGCTGATAACAGTCTGTTTGAGGAGCCATTTATAGTTTTTGAGATTGACAACGTAAAAGACAATCCTAAGCTTTTTCCAATTGTAACGCTAATTATCATGGACACTTTCATTCAGAAAATGAGACTCCGTAAGGATAGGAGAAAAGCTTTGATTATCGAAGAAGCATGGAAGGCCATAGCCTCTAAGTTAATGGGGGGATATATCCTCTATCTCTATAAAACCGTACGTAAATTTTGGGGTGAAGCCATAGTAGTTACGCAGGAACTGGACGACATAATCGGGAATGCCGTGGTCAAGAATTCTATCATAAATAATTCCGACACCTTTATTTTATTGGATCAGACGAAGTTCAAAGACAACTTTGACGAAATAGCCTCGCTCCTCTCCCTTAATGAAGTGGAACGAAACAAGATCTTCACTATTAACAATCTTGATAACAAGTCTCATAGAAGTCGCTTTAAGGAGTTTTATATTAAAAGGGGATCTACAGGAGAAGTCTATGGTAATGAAGTTTCAACCGAGCAATATCTTACCTACACTACCGAAAAGCCGGAAAAAGTTGCTTTGGGGTATTATGTTGATGCCATGGGTTCCTATGATGCGGCAATACAGACTTTCGTAAAGGACTTAAACCAATCCTTTAATGGTGATTTAGGGACCATGGTAACAGATATTAATAGAAGAAAAGAACCGATAAATATACCAGCATGAAAAAGAAAATTATATGCGCAACAGCGCTCACTATGGCCCTATGCCTATATCAAAATGGCGATGCGCAGAACATCTATGTTGATCCCACAACCTCCTTGGCCTTGGCCACCTATTCAAGCACCTTAAAAAGTGAACAAAATAAGACCATAGATGAACAAAATAAGCTACAAAAAGCGCAAGCATTCGTGTCTGCTCAAATGACGGTAGCCAACGATATTCAAAACAAACTATACAAAGGATTGAGAGAGGTAAGTGGAACACTACAGAACGGAGTTCAAATAGAAAGAATCTATGAGAACTTAACAAGACTGGGGCAATATACTTCCGATGTTGCTTCCTTGGCTTCAAAACATCCTCAGTTTATTCCTTTTGCAAACAAGGCAACTCAACAAGTACAAAAAAGAATGCTCCAGCTCGGAGTAGATGTTTCGGACATAATCACAGGGAGCGACACGAACTTAGCAACAGCTGGGGATCGATTTAAACTCCTAATGAGAATAAATCAGGATATAACTCAGCTTAAAATAGCAGTGCTCATGGTAAAGATGAGCTTGCAGAGAGCAATTAATTTAGGGTTCTGGAAAGCTATTAATCCTTTCCAAAGATACTTTGACACCGATAGATACATCGTGCAGCAGACAATGGCAAAATACAAACATCAATTCTAAAAGCCATGAAAAACAAGATCATTCTCATAGTTATTATAGCCACTGGATGGATCGTATTATCATCCCATGGGAGCAAACCTAAGCCTCCTTGGGAAAAAGAAAACGTCAGTTTTCCCATGATGAATCAGCAGATAAAAAGTAGCCTTCAAGAACACGATAGGCAAAAAGACATGCACGAGAATCAGGTACTAAACACGGGAACGGAGGCCGTTAATAATTCCCAATGGAAAACCTTTAAAGATGTAAAGACAAAAATCAACGATCGCTTGAGTTTCATCTCTCTCACTATGCAAGCGATACCGACCGGTATCGCAATTGTTGACGCGTCCAAACAGATCTACAACAACCAAAATAGAATAATAGACGAACTAACTTCTTCCCCTCAATTAGCTGCCTTAATTTATAAGGACGAAATAAAATTCTATGAAGACCTCCAAATGATAGTCCGTTACATGACGGGGCTTGTGCTATCCTACGGCGTCGTGAATCAAATGGAAAAAGCCGACCGACAAATTCTATTGGATTACGCACTCGGAGAGGTAAAAAAGTTGCGGAACGGTTCATCTATGATGCTTTTACAAATAGTCAACGCAAAAGAAAAGATGAAACTGGACAGAGCCATTTTCCGCTATTACGTGAATAGAGACAAACAGATAACCACAGATGTTGTGAAAAGAATCAAAAATATTTTCGGATGAAAACATTGAAATACACATTATTTGGGATTGTTGTTTCGCTAACAGGCGTGTCAGTATCCGCACAAACGGTGGTGGTTAATCAGAAACTTTTGGAACAATTAAGCCGAAACCAAGCCGTACGTTTAGCCAGCAACAAATCTCTTCGTGACTCTTACGAAGACCAGCGCCAACGTTATGATTCGATCAATAGTAAGTTAACTCAAGTGGTTGCCATCCATGAATTTGTCTATAACGCAATGGCAAATGTTGATGAAGCTTTAAAGCAGGGAAAACAAGCCTTTTATATAGCAGACTACACGAGAAGGATAATGGGAAACATGAAAAAGTTGTCCGAACTGACTTTAACTAAACCACAATACGCTGTCCTTAGAGCCAAGTATTATACAGATATGTTGGAAGAACTCAACAAGATAATTAGCCAGACCAGCAATGTTTTAACGAGCCCGAAAAAAGATCTACTGATGGATCCTGCGGATAGGAGAAAAATAATAGAAAACATGTTACATCATTTAAGGATGATCAATGGATACACTCTATTAATCACCCATCAATTGGAAGTAGCAGAAAGAACGTCCATCCTCATGCAAATTCCCGGGTTAAGAAATTGGGTAACCGTAGATAAATTGTTAGTTCAGGACATTATCAACAAGTACAAAACAAATTTTTAAAAATGAAAACTGCCTGCAAAATCACATTAATATTCACGGCCTTTTTCTTTTGCCCCAAGATAGAGGCTCAGAACAATATCTTAAACGACCCCGCTATCACTGCGCAAGAGGCAAGGACAGTCTATGAAAAATGGGGTGACTGGTATCCGAAACCAAAATATTTACTCGGCGTACAGACGAACGTCGCATACATGACCGTATGGGGAATGTTGGCTCCATCCCGTAACACAAAGTATAAAAAAGGCGATGATATTCGCCCCTTAAAACCCACCGGTCTTGAAACCAAAAGACTTTTAGAAGCAGAAGAGCAAAAAAGACAGACCGAAGCCATTGCGCTACACGTAGATTCTATCTATAATATTGAGAAACAAAAATTAGCATACTGGACTTCTTTAACCGTAGATGTAGATCCATTATGGCAATTATACTTTAAGAAAATGCTCCAACCCTTGAAAGACTTCCCAAAGCAGCCGCAAGGATATCAACAATGGGGGTTAGAAACCAACGCCCAATACCAAGCCCTTCTAAGCAATGGGGCAATTAATAATCTCCAAGAGAGATTAGACATACTAAAGGACAAACTCAACCAATCCCGTACTTCCCCAATGCCCCGTGGAAAAAGATTTATCCTCTATCACGATACACTCATAGGATGGAGACAGTTCTTGGCTCTTTTAAAGGACTATCAAATAAAAGCTCACCAATCAGATATGTACAGGAGGAGGAATGACATGCCAGTCACCTACGAATTTAACAAACACTACCAAACCGATAAAGAAATCATACAAGAGGTAATGAATAAGTACAAAAACAAATACTAAACTCATGAAAAAGAGATACATAATCATAACGATCATAATACTCGTTGTACTTATCCCTACAATGATTTTCGCACAGGCGGCGCCATCAAACGACACCACCGTAGCAATCAATTTCCTTCAAGGGAAAGGGACTTTTGGAGACTGGTTTATGGAGATATTCACGCAGTTTGATAACAGCATTGATGACAAAGCTACGATGGCCGCTTATCTTGGAAGAGCCATTGGCGGGCTTGGAGCATTAATCTATCTCAGCTATATGGGCTGGCAAATGCAGGCCGGAGACCGTGAGTGGGAAATTACCCCAATGATCAAGCCACTTATCATTGCCTTGATCCTATTTCATTGGACCGGATTCACGTCTCTTATAGAATACCCCCTATCCAAATTGGCGATCCCATCACAGGAGATATTTGCAACTTTAGAAGAAGACGCTGAGGAACAACGTACGATTCGATTTGAAAAGCAAAACGAATTGGTACAGTATGTTATTGAACAGAAATCAGAAGCCGACGCGTCGGAGTCATTAATGGATTTCCTAAAAGGAGAGAAAAGCTTTGACGATCTATGGGATGAAGGGATGGACAAACTTTTTGCACCCGTAATTGAATGGAAATACAAAATGGAGTTCCAGATGCAGAGGCTTGTAGCAGACTTAATTGAAGCCATCTCGCTTAGCATTCTTCGCATATGTACTTACCTTATATTCTTTATACAAAAGATTTGGATGTACATACTTATGGTACTTGGACCCATTGCCGTAGGGATGACGTTGATACCCGGATTTGAATCCTCACTAACCAATTGGATTGCAAAGTTCATCAACATCAACTTATACACATTCATTGCCTACACCATTGTTGATATTGGCCAACAGCTAATCATTGCAGGTTACAAAATGGAAATCAACCGCTATGACTTCCTTTTGGGGACTAATGCGGGGCAAATCAATCAAGCGGCCATATTGCAATATTTATCGATGAACGGGATGATTCAAACCGTCATGTTCCCATGCGTGGCCTTCTTAGTCACGGCCATAGGCATACTCATGACCCCTACTATCGCAGATTCTATTGTTTCAGCGGGTGGTGCTGGAGTTATGACAAAAGCCAAAGGTGGAGCAAGAGGAATTTACAACGCTGGAAAATCTACTGCACAAACAGCCGCCAAGATTGGTTCCATGCTCTAAAAAAACCAATAACGGATTAATTTAAAAAATAGAACAAATGTTAATAAAGAACATAGAAAGGAGAATAAAAATAAACCGGAGCACATCACTTGCGGCGATGGTGCTTTCCCTACTTATAGTAGTAGGTGCATTTCTTTATTCTTACAAAGTTATTAGAGATTCACGCAAGTCCATCTATATCATAGACAATGGGATACCGGTTTTAGTTAAACAAACAGATGAACTGCTTAATCGGCCCGTAGAATATAAAGCGCAAGTAGAACTATTTCACCGTTTATTTTTCACATTGGCGCCCGATGACCAATACATTAAGAACAATGTAGAAAAGGCGCTCTATTTAATTGACGATACAGGCAAGAGAGAATACTCCAGCTTACAAGAAAGAGGGTTTTATAACCAGCTTATATCTTCCAATTCGATGATGACAATTCAAGCTGATTCCATCAATGTTAATCTGTCCACGAAAAGTTTTGAATACTACGGTACCCAAACAATCAACAGGAAGACAGCGGTAGTCACAAGAAGATTGATAACCAAAGGAGAATTTATGGATATGCCAAGAACGCCTAACAATCCGCATGGCATCTTGTTAACTAATTGGCAGATATTGGATAATACACAACTATCGCAAATAACAAAATATCATGCATTTTAAATTTAAACGACAATATTTAAAGATTTTGGCTAAGCTAAACCAAAATCCCAAGAACTCATTTAAGTGGATGATGATAATCGGAATAGTTTCGATGGTATGGTTTGCATTTAGTTATTTCTATTTTCCTCACAACAAGCTAAATAGGTTGCCATCGCCACCTGCTGTAACCAGCTCCAAGCCCGCACAAAAGCCAGCCCCGGAAAAGCCTGAACAAATCCGAAAAATAGTAGAAGAATTAAAAGCCCTTAAAGAAAAAAGAGAAACCAGTATGCTGACGAAAGAAGACACCTTACGTATAAAGTATCTCTATAATCAATATAAAACCCTGACTAATGAAACTAAATAAGATCAATTGGAGGCATAAGAAGTATATCTTTCCTCTTATCATGCTACCGCTACTCCTGTTTGGTAATTACCAGTATGGCCAATTCCAAGCCCAAAAGCAAGAGCGCCTTGCTCAAAAGGAGCAACAAACCAATGAAATCAATACAGCGTTAGGGACTGTCCAGGACACCATACTAACCAAGAATGATGCCTACAACACCTACAAAAAGAGAGGAGACATGTTCGGCTCTATGGTAGGAGAAATCAAAAAGGATGATGACAGTCTCGGAGGCTATACCGACGCTTACGACGATGAAACGAAGCGGAAAATGGACTCGCTAATCGAAGATTCTAAAGCCAAAAAGCGAATGGCAGAACTTAGAAGATCAGCAGCCTCGTCATATGCAGGAGGAAATCTCTCAGATGAAGACAGATCGAACTCACCCGAAATAAGAAAGCAACAGGAACTCGTTGACCTATTACAAAATCAGAGGGAGCAACAACAATCGCAGCAACGTCAAAACCAATACACAAACGAGAATCAAGAGGAAGAACAAGACCCGGTACAAATGATGAGGAAACAAATGCTTTTCTTGGATTCTCTTGAAAAGTCAAAAGACCCGAAATATCAGGCAGACCTCGCTGCTCAGAAAAGGATGAAACTGAATGAGGAAGAATGGCAAAAATTTTTATCAACAACTCTCACCGTCAGCAAAACATCATCGAGCCCTTATTTTAATACGATAGGGGAAAACGATTCGAACCCCTATGTAAAGGCCATAATAGACGAAAGCACTAAAGGCTACTTAGGCACCCGGATCCGCATCAGGCTACTTGAAGATGTTTATGTGGGAGAAAAAAGGATTCCAAAGGGAACACTTTTATACAGCCTCATTTCAGGTTTTAAAGACCAAAGAGTACTGCTACACGTTGTCTCTATATTTCAAAAGGGAGAGCTACTGCCCGTTAATCTAAGCATTTATGATATGGACGGGATGGAAGGCCTGTATGTGCCAAACAGCCAATTTAAGGAAATGATTCGCGAAATGGGAACCACAACGGTACAAGGGAATAATCTCAATACTTCCCAACAAAGTTTTTACTCCAGCCTATTTTCAAATGTATTTCAATCTACTTCAAATAGCTTGGCCAGCCTCATTCGTAAAAACAAAGCAAAAGTAAAATACAACACATATATCTATCTCATCAATAAAAAAGAAAGACAAAATGGAAATTTTTAAAGTAAACAGTCAAAAGCTTATAGTCCTACTGTGGGGCCTAATGACCCTATGCGTCTCTAATACGGTTTCGGCGCAAAGCTCAAAACCCGAAATTCACGCAGGTGACCTTTCCGAAATATACTTGAGCCAAGACGTCAGCCTACACATTGTTTCCCCAGAACCGATCAAGTATGTTGATTTATCATCAGACTATTTGGTAGGAGACCTTCCGGTTTCTACCGTTGCACGAGTTAAAGTCAATGCAACTTCCCAATCTTACAATGACAGTATATCTACACCGACTCAACTCCCCAATGACCTTGGAATCATCACCGTGGTGGGACAATCATTTATCGCCCAATATCGAGTATTATTAAGCCAAAATCAAGGAGGAATAACTCTTACAGATATCCAAATCCAACCCGAGGATATGCAACCTCTACAGTACGAAGAAACCCCATTATCCAACAAGGAAATTCGCGCTTATGCCAAGCAAATGCTTTTACACAAAACCAAAAAGCCAATTCGGAAAAAAAAGGACTTTGGTATCTCAATGAGCCTAAACAACGTATATGTCATGGACAATTACATATTCTTAGATCTAACCTTTGAAAATAAGACCAATCTATCCTATGGGATTGACCAATTAGCATTCTCCATAGAAGATAAAAAGGTTAGGAAAGCAACGAATACTCAGAGTATTCCACTCAAACCTGTTTATCAATACTATTATGGAAAGAAGTTTAAAAAGAGACTGCATAATATCTACGTCTTTAAAAAATTCAGCTACCCGAATGGAAAAGTACTCAACATTCATTTAGCAGAAGATCAGATTTCAGGTAGGGCTTTAGAGCTCAAAATGAAATATTCCGACGTACTAAAAGCAGACACATTTTAATCCTAAACTAACTAACATGAAAAAACAACATCCAAGCCTATCCAAACGCCGCCTCCTTTGGGATGATCTTATAGACAAGACAAACAAATCGGACCTCCGCAAGGCTCTCTACGATATGTTTTACGAGGAACTTTATTTCGACAGTGACCAAGACCAGGCTGCCGTCGTTTATAACGACCATTATTATGTAACCGCCAAAGAAATAAATCCATTTATTTATACAGTAAACTTAGATATATTCCTTCTAAACATCCACCCAAAAAAGAGCGGACTCATAAGGAACACCGTACAATCTTATATAAACGCCCTCCGGAAGCTACCCAGAACAATTGATCTACTCGATGTCTCAAAGGCACAGCTCAGACTGTTAGCGGATATGGCACAAAACGCAGCTATTGTCACAGGTGCGCTGCCTCAAAACAGCACATTTGTTGACGACTTAATGCAGCACTATTACCCCGACACCACGATCGAGGAGTGGATTAACCAACAGGATATAGATCAATTAACCGACCTCTTAGAGAAATAATTGAACCATGCAGGAACAACAATATCAAATTAACGTCTATAACCTACTCCAAAAGCTCGTCTATTTCATGGTGGCTATAGATTGTTTTATCTTGTTCTATGCCCATGCTAATATTCATATCTTTTCAGATGTACTATTGCATCTAAAAAGAGTTCCTATCCTTATGACCCCCGAGAGAGCCAAGATATCAACCCTTTTCTTGGTTACCTTGGTGGCCGTGGGTACACGAGCAAAGAAAAACAAAGCGCTCAATATCTACAAATCCATCGTACTGCCCATATTAGGAGGATTAATATTGGTCTTAATAGCTCTCTATTTAACCAAGGTACCTCAATTCGCCAAGTCAACGACCGGTATTATACCCTTCCTAACGAACTCACAATTGGAGTACGCATTATTCTCTTTCATTGGAGTATTTCTCGTTCAGATGGGTGCTGATAATATATCCAAAATCATAAAAGATCATTTGGGAAAGGACCGTTGGAACACGGATGAGGAATCTTTTGACCAAAACACAAAGCTAATCAATACTCCAACCTCCATCAACCTACCCTACCTGTTCAGGAGCCGCAGGAAATTACACAAAGGGTGGATCAACATTAATCCCTTCAGAGGGACAATGGTAATCGGCACCCCCGGATCAGGGAAATCATTTGGAGTAATTGACCCCGCCATCCGACAAATGATAGCAAAAGGATTCTGCTTATGCATCTATGACTTTAAGTTCCCGGATTTAGCACAGATAGCTTACCTGCATTATTTAAAGAAGAAGTCAAAAGACAGCAAATATAACTACCGCTTTTCGGTTATTAATCTCGATGACGTAAGGTTGTCGAACCGGGTTAACCCATTTAAAAAAGAATATATTCGCTCATTGGCCGATGCGCAGGAAATGGCGGAAGCCATGGTATCCTCGCTGCAAAAGGGAGGGGGAAGCGGCGGTGGATCGGAACAGTTCTTTACGCAGTCCGCAGTCAATTTTCTATCCTCTTGTATTTATTTTTTTGCCACCTATCAAGACGGTAAGTATTCGGATTTACCCCACATCCTTTCATTCATTAACAGAAGCTATCAAGAAATCTTTGATACGCTATTTTCGGAAGTGGAACTCGAATCCTTATTATCTCCTTTTAGATCGGCATACGAAAACAGAGCCTTTGACCAATTAGAGGGACAGGTAGGTACGTTGAAAATCTTTATTTCCCGATTGGCCACAAAAGAAAGTTTTTGGGTGTTTTCAGGGGATGATATCAATCTTAAGATAACTGATCCCAAACATCCCACGATCATGATTTTGGCCTCCGACCCTAAGACCCAAGATATTAATTCGGCGCTCTATTCCGCAGTACTCAATAGGACGCTACGTCTTATCAATTCCAAAAAGAATTTGCCCGGAGGGATCATTGCCGACGAATTCCCCACCATCTATATCCACAAAATAGACAATGTGGTGGCCACAGCAAGAAGCAACAAAATCGCCGTCTTATTGGGGTTACAAGAGCTACCACAATTAAGGCAGTTTTATAAACGCGATGTTGCAGAAACCATCACCTCTATCATCGGTAATGTATTGTCGGGATCGGCAAGAGATAAGAACACCCTTGATTGGTTGGAAAAGATGTTTGGAAAAATCAAACAGAGATCCTTTTCCGAATCTATATCCCAACAAGGCACTACAACCAGCACAAACGAAAGAATGCAATCATTAATCCCAGCAGGGAAGATTGCAGCACTTCAAACAGGTGAAATGGTAGGAATTATAGCCAGAGATCAAAACAACGACATTCTCAACTATAAGACGTCAGTCATCAACGGAAAGATCAGCCTTGACCTAAACAAAATAAAGAAAGAAGAAAAATCTTATAAGCCGATACCCCCCAACTATAGTTTCATAGACCCAAGTGGGACAGACAGAACAACGGAGATACTAATGAGAAATTTCCGCAAGATCAATGAAGAAGTGACAAGTATTATACAATCTCAAATGGAAAAAGCCGAAAAATGAAAAGAATACTCATTGCCATCTATATTACCATGATGGGATACGGCGCACAAGCCCAATTCACCACACTCACCTACTCCACGCCCATAGAGAAAGACACTCTTTCGTCGGAGGAAGAAAAACCAGCAGCGGAAACAACAAAAAAAACGAAAGAAAAAAAAGCGAGAAGGGTGACAAAAAAAGGGTTAAAGAAAAGAATCGATTCCTTAGAAGCTCTTCTCTCGGGAGCTCCATCGGAATTCGATATATACAAAGCCGTACGAGAAGAACTCGTGCGAAAGAGCGCCTTGGCCATCACACAACAACGCCCAAAAGAAGACAGGCTCACCTCGGTCGAACCTCATTTAGAACCACTAAGTTTTGCACTGCCGCTCGATGGTGAACTAAGGATAACATCGGCTTATGGAAACCGATATCATCCAACGCTCCACAAAAATAAAAAACACTACGGGGTAGATCTTAGAGCTAATTATGCGCCTGTTTTTTCAGTATTGGACGGCACCGTAGAAAAGGTTGCTTATGATCCAAACGGTGGCGGAAATTACGTGAAAATAAAACATAAAAACGGCTATGAAACACTATACATGCACCTATCAAAGCCTACCTGTAAAGTTGGCGAAAATATAACTGCAGGAGAGGCAATAGCCATCAGCGGCAATAGTGGAAACACAACAGGTCCTCACCTTCACTTCGCCGTGAAGTATAGAGGGAATTACATTGACCCAACTCAATTTTTAAACGAACTCATAACTACATATAATCAAATTACCAAACATCATGGAAAATTCGCAATTGCCGATTAAAGACCTCAAGTTCTACGGTATTATGGAAGAAGACGGCACTTTCACAAGAAAATTATCCGAAAAAGAACAACAAAGATTCCTATCAGGTGCCATGCTTATAGCAGACAGCGAAGACGGAACAGTAACCTTTAAACTATCAGCGGATCATTCTCGCTTAAACGTTCAGGCATTCAAGAGGGAAATCAATCTTCGAAAACTGCTCGAAGAGAGCAAAAAACACATAGTCTATAACTCGCTTATCCTCGTAGCGCAGGACGCCCACGCACAGGAACGTGAAAAAGAGCCTCTTGAATATGAGAGAAATGCTATCGTTTATGATCCCGAAAAAGATGAAGCTAAGGAATACAACCTTCTAAAACACACCAAGGAATTAACTGAAGTAGTCCTCAAAACGAATAACAACGATGAAAAAGACAAGTACCAACAGGAACTGGTCAAACTCAGGGACTACCTATTAAGGAAGATGGATCAATATCCCGAGATAGCAAAGGATATCGCACAAGATATGAACGTTGTATCTGGCCAGCTCAACATCGTACAAACCTCGTTTAGCCCCGGTTACAATCCAAAAACCAAGGTTACACGTCCAAGGCTCGATGTTAACGATAGAGACACCTACGAAGATGCTAATAGCAATCGAGAAATAAGAGCGGAAAATCACCAAGAACATATTGAGCGCCGCAACGCCGGTCGAAAAAGATAAAAGGATTGATCAACCAATTACCAATAAATCATTAACTTTAAGACAAGAAATAATGTCCGAAAATGAAGAACAAGAAGAAAAAACTTCTAAAGATAGTAGCAGGGGAAACTTCGCCGATCAAAAAATCGGCACCGGAAGCGAAAACCACGTATATGATTCTTTCGGGAACCCCCTACAAGGAAAACTCTTTGACGCCCTTTCAGCTCATAGAGGAGAGCCCTTCTTACGAGAAAACGATCCCGCTCAATTTATCTACCAAGATAAAATAGACCCCGAAAAGAGCATCATTTTTAATGAAAGGATGTTCTCAAAATATAACGGATTAGAGCTAAGGGCTGCCAAAAACAGGATAGAAACCCCTCAAGACGTAGCTTATCTATTTAAGGCTTTAGAAGATGAAGCCGTAGAACAACTCTTTTTAGTCCACCGGTTCAAGGACGATTCCTTTATGGTGCAACATGTCAGCACAGGTGGCGTAGATCAAGCATTGGCGGATTTCAGACTAATGGTTTCCCCTATACTTGAAATGCATCCCGCCCATCTCTATTTGGTGCACAACCACCCAAGTGGAAACTTGCGCAGCAGCAGACAAGATAGGAACCTCTTACACCAACTAAGAGAATCCCTAAGAGATACGGGGATCGAGGTAGAAGATGGAATTATCATGAACCTACGCTCGGGAAAGTTCCTAACATTTTCCGATACAAAAGATGAACAAAGTGATATTAACCACCATTACGACGTATCACAGGAAGGTTATCCCGTACAATCCTACTCTTTTAGCAAACAACTCTTTAAACAAGACTACCAGCCCTCTAAAGTTACGGCCGCAGAGGATGTTGCAGCGTTCCTCAGCACTCAACGCTTTGGGCTATCTGAAAAAAGAGGTCTGATTGTACTCAATCAAGCAAACAACATCACCGCCAAGATCATCTTATCGGGTGGAAACTCAGCTTTAGATATCGCAACGCATGTATCAAAGTTCGGAGGTGTAGCCGCTATATTCTTTGGTAGCCAGGACTTTTATAACGAAGTCAAAGACTACAACAAAGAATTAAAACGATACAATATCAACATCCTTGACAACCTCATAATCAAAAGAGATCAATCACGAGATGGGCACTACTTTGTGTCAAGTATTTTTGGCGGTCAAATAGGAAACGATACCTATCAAGCCGCCGTCGGCGAACACCAGCAAAAATATCAGGCAGCACCGAACAGACGAAATGGAACAAATTTCGATGAGCTACAAATCAATGAAAATACTTACGATTATTTCGTGAGTAAAGGGGTTTCCCCGGAATATCTGTCATATACAGACCGGGAAGAACTCAACGAAGCGATTCCACTTGACCTGGCAAAACGGTTTCTTGAAGAAGCTTACGAACTCGGCGGTACAGATGAAGAAATTTCAGAGTTCGTTCAATCCGCAATCAAGACCACTATAGATAAGGGCATTTCCTCAAGTAAGGAATATCTAAGCTATCTTGATCTTAAGCTAAATTATGGAACCATGAGTATTGAAGGATATTCATTCGAAGAATTACAGGCACTGCCTATTAGGGAGGTAGAGGGTATGAAAAGATTAGCTGAAAAAGAGTTCAAGTACCAAGTAGCGAATGATTATGGCACTTACGCCGCAGTTCTACAGCGTCAAGTGGAGTTCCTAAATAAATTGATTAATCAAAAAAAGCAGACATTCAATAACCAAAATAATAATATCATGCCAACAATGGACAACCAACAACAGAACGTCGGCGCACCCAAAGAGGAAAAGACAGCCGAAAAGAGAAGTACCTTGGATATTCTATCCAAACAACTATTATACATGGGTTTTTCTCTTAACGAAGAACAGCTCAAAGAGCTGACAAAAGGGATTAGCGGTAAAGACAAGAACTTTTCCCTAAACACCAGCTCTAACAGAAGTCCCTTTTCCAATCAGATGAATTATCAATTGAACTTTGGAAAGACAGACGATAACCGCGTTTTCTTTAATAGTTATAACGCATCCTTAGTGGACAAAAGGACGGGAGAGGAAAAAAACCACACTTTCCACGTCCACAATAAGAATAACATTACCGCCAAGGAGGCCCTAAATTTATTGGAAGGCCGTTCGGTAAAGACAAAGCTGCAAAGTAAAGCCACTGGCCAACTCGAAGACGTTTTCTTAAAACTTAAACTAAAGGACGATAAGACCGAATACGGAAACTACCAAATCCAAGTTTACAACAAAGAAAAATACGGAGTTGACACAAGCGCCATCGTGAAGAATTCACCGTTAACCTTTAAAGATGATGCTCATAGAATGAATACCATCAAATCCCTTGAGAAAGGAAATTTGGTCAACGCAACCTTCAATATCGGGAACAAACCAACCAAAGGATTTGCCATGCTTAATCCTCAATACAAATCCTTGAACATCTACGATGGCCGCATGGCAAGGATCAATACCAGTAAGCCCGAAACGGCACAATCACAAAATCAAAACCGAAGTGCAAAAAAGCCAAAACAACACTCGGTTAACCGATAAGAATAAAATCCCCTTTTGAGGTGGCCTTATCGGTGGCCACCTCATTTTACTAAAGCTACGAAAATGAAATATCTACTTCCCCTAATCATTTGTACAGGCCTTTTGTCCTCTTGCCACAAGCCCATACACGCCGAAAAAGGAGCTATCGACGTACTATCGAACGTCTATCTCAATGCCTCCAAAGGATTAAATCAAATTAAGAGTTATCACGTTTCAACCCTCAATTATTCTCACGATACGATACTCGAACTAATTCCAAACCAAGAGATAGGACAAATAACAGAAGAAGCCTATTTCATACAAGACACTACGTTTTTGACAATAAATAACCCGGAATACGTTAACAGAATATCAATAGAAGAATTAAAAAGCGGTCAAAATCCCAAATCAATTTTCCAAAAACAAACCGGTAGCGTATTTACGCATGAACATCTACCCAATTACGCCTACCGCCATGATATCAGCGACACAATCCTTTTCGGTAAAACTTACAAGAGATTTGAAATAAAATCTCCCGAGAACTACGCTCGCTATTATGTTCATCCTACAGATACCATCCTCCCTTATACAATCTATGGGGAAGTCTATAAGCAATATAAGGGTAGAATCGAACGGATAGATTCCTACAACAAGGAATCCGACATTTTCATCACCCTTCAGCTACTTCCAAGAGCAGATTGGGACGAATCAGCAAAAGAATTCTTTTCCTATAATCATTACCTAAACACCCAAAGAAATGCCAAGTAACTACATCACTCAAGAACAAGCACAAGCAATACAAAACAGTCTATCCGTATTGGATTACTTCAAACACTTGCAAGCAGAAGGCAAAGTTCAATTTCAAAGAAAGACCGGTCATGATTATTACTTCGTAAATAAAGATCATAAATACTCTGTCACCCCGGATAACTATTATGACTTCAAAGAAGCTATCGGTGGCCAGCTTATCAAAGCAGTAATGCAAATTGAAAATAAGACATGGCTTGAAGCCATGGGTAGGCTTGCGGAACTCGCTCAAATGGAAACTCCATCCATAGAATTATCATCAAATAGCCGACAGCGAACAAGCTCCAACCAAGCGCCTAAGCTCACAAAAATAGCCCCTGTATCCAACACAAGCATAATCAATTATTTTGCATCGAGAGGGATTGAGCCCAATATCCTAAAAGCTTATACCTCCGAGATCAACTATACATTAGCAGGGAAAAACTACTACGGCATTGGAATCAACAACAATTCTAATGGCTACGAAGTCCGTAATCCATACATGAAAACAAAATTACGCACCAACGACTACTCCACGGTGCATAAAGCTACTCCCGAAGCCCCAATAATTGTAGTAGAGGGAATGACAGATGCGCTATCTTATCTACAATTATTAGAAGACAATGAAAAAGAACCCGAACAAACAGTAGTCTCACTTAACTCTATCACGAACGCCCAAAAGTTCATTGCCAACCATAAGCAGGCTAAGAATAAAATATATCTGTTACTCGACGGCGATCAAGCAGGGAATAAAGCCACACAACAAATCAAGGCAGCTTTTCCACCAAAACAAACTAAAGATATCCGTCATTTATACAATATCCGGGAGAACGGCCACAATGACTTAAACGACTACCTACAAGACAAGCGACGGATGGCCCTTGCACAAAAGCCAAAACAATTAGAGGACATCCACACAATACAAGAAAGGATAAGTTCCATTCAAAGGGCTATCAACAGAAATCGATTTTGGGAAAATCCAGAAAGCACCGATGCCACAATAATAAACAAAGCTGTAGCAGAGGGGTTATTAAACAAGCTTAGCGCCACTCAAGTAGAATGGAAAGAAGAAGCGCTGAAATCGATGCAAAACAGAATTGCACGATTAAGAAAAGAAATAAATATCAACTATACTAAAAATCAAAACAATGGACACCAACAAACTCAACCAAAAGCAACGGAACACAATGGATCCACAACAGTTTCCAGAACTGAGTCAGTGGGAACCAACAACGCTGATCACACGCCTCAACAACTTAGTAACGGCGGCCAACCCGAACAAGAAAACAATAACCAACCAAGATCGACTGTTAGCAGCAATACTACTGGAGATGGATCTGTACGGACAAAACCACAATCAACCGGACACCGACAGGGTTCAGGAGACACAGCAAGCCAACCTTCAAAAGAACCTGAACTATTTAAAGCAGCATCCAAACGACAAAATGGAGGGAACATATCCGGGGGACTACCTTACGGACGAGGATCCGCTTTTCCCTCTCTAAACGAATATATCAAGAGCTTGGCTTATTCAGCCATCAACAGCAGAGACAACGCACAAACCAACCGATTAATAGGCCAAATAATTAACTTCGCCACGGCAACGAATGACGAGGAAGTGGTCATTAAAGACGGTGTTAGAACATCAAATCCCTTAAAAGAAGCGCTCTTATCATATAAGAATGGCGGCACCTTAAAAAATGGTAGAGGAGTATTAGACGAATATTATACTCCGACAAGTGTCGTTGCAATCGTAAAAGAAGCACTCAAACTGGCTCAACTTCAAAAGCAAATAACAAACAATAAAAAACTACGTGTTTTAGAGCCCAGTATAGGAACCGGTACATTCATCCAATCTCTTTCAGGCCTTACCAACCCGAACATCGATATAACCGGATTTGAAACCAACCCAATAACGGCAGGTATAGCCAAACTTATCAATCCCCAAGCTACCATTCTCAATCAACCCTTTGAGACATTATTCATTAATGATACCGGTAAAAAGGAGGACAAAGCCAACTATGAAAACACCTATGACCTTGTCATCGGAAATCCTCCCTATGGAAAGCATAGAGGTTTCTATAAAGGTCTCGGAGAGATGCCCAATGTATCTCGCTATGAAGATTATTTTGTTAGAAGATCATTGGATGTACTAAAACAAGGCGGAACCTTGGCCATGGTCCTCCCTTCATCATGGATAGACCGACAAGACAAGTTAGAGGAAGCAACCCTAAAAGAAGCATGGAGACTTCCCAATGGCACCTTTAAATCTACCGATATCGGCACTGATATAGTTATCCTACAAAAAGCGGAAAAAGGACACGAAGAAAACATAGCAAATTACTTCAAAAACAATCCCAATAGAATCTTAGGAGAACTGGCGGAAAGAACAAATCGTTTTGGAAGAGAAGAAACCTATGTCAAAGGCGCCCTAACCGATGCCATCGAAATCATGCAGGACTACTATGGAAAAGAACTGGAACAAAACAAACAAATAGCGGAAGAAGCTCCCAAAAAAGAACAGTTTATTGGCGACTTATTTTCCACGCCCGAGGAAGCCAAACTACAAGACGATCCCCAACATAAAGAAAAAACGAACCCCGAGCCCGACATCTCAAAAGACGTAAAAGAAACAACGCAGGCTCTAAACATGGCTATAGCAGCAATCAATAACGTTACCTTTAAATCACCAACTCTTAAGAACAAGCAAAGGACCTTTATCGATGCCATTAAAGAATTGCAAAAGAATCCAGCCGCCTATGACAACGCAGCCTTAAAAGAAGCAAGAGAGCAAGCTCTTAAACAATATCAGGCACTACAAAAAAATCGGGAATATACCATTCAAACCCGTCCCGACATCTCTAAAAAAATATTAAAATACCAATTCAACAAACAAGACGAGATTGTAAAAGCCTCTCAACAAAATCAATCCGAACAATCCCCCCAAGAGATGGCGGCCTTTGCCGACACAAACTACGACGGGACTTTACAAAACCCGGAACAACACAAACAATACGCCAGCTTTTACAATGGGAAATGGGTAAATGATTTTTACTATGTAGAAGGAGACATCTACGAGAAGTTAGACCAACTGGAATTAGATGCAAATCAATTTCCTAAAAACATTACCAAGGAACAACTGGAAAAACAAAGGAACCTACTTCTCGATGCGCTGCCTCAACCCAAAGACTTAGACCAAATCATTATCAGTCCAAATCACGAGTTTGTTCACTCTTTTAAAGTTGGTGTCAGAGAGGAAATGAGACCAAACGAAGAAAACAGGCTCGAAAAAGTTATGGTTGCTTACAGCTTAGCGGATCGATTCTTAGAGTTTGCACGAAGCCTATCTGACACCGCCTTCCAAACTTCATCCTACTGGGAAGTAAGAGAATACGTCGATAACCAAACCGTAACCGGTAGTGATCGCGATAGAAACAATCTCATTCGTCAACGAAGAAAACACGTTGCCAATGATTTATTTCAAAAATTCCTACACCAAGAACTATCACAAGAGATCAAGGAGAAATTTGTTCACCAATTCAACAGGAAGTATAACAATATTCATATCCCCGATTACTCTAAGTTTCCTCTATTCGGCGAAATTCACAAAAACTTTAAGGGAGCCCCCCTACAACTCACAGAAGTTCAAAAAGCGGGTATAGGAAGGCTCACCACTAAAGGAGTAGGTTTACTCGCTCATGAGGTCGGATTCGGAAAAACATTATCCGGGACTTTAGCAATCCATGAAGCCCTTCACAGAGGAAACGCCAAGCGCCCTCTTATAGTAGTCCCAAATGATAACATTCTAAAACAATGGGCCGAAACCATATTTGAAACGATTCCAGAGGCAAAAGTAAATATCTTGGGCAATCTTGGCACTAAATACGATCTTTCAAACTTTAGAGTAAACGACGGAGACATAACGCTCGTAACTTACTCGGGATTTAATAACATTGGATTCTCAAATGAGATTACAAAGGAATTGGCCGACAAATTCTCATACATCACCGAACATGAAACCAGAGGTATTAAACACACCGCCCGGGAAGAAGAATTAGAAAAGGCCAAACGCGAGGAAGTCCATGGGACAATGAAAAGAGGCAAAATCTATAGTTGGGAGGATTTTGGCTTCGATCATCTCACCTTTGATGAAGTACAAAACGCCAACCACATTGTGTCAAAGGTAAGAATAGAAAGCAGGAGCTTTGCATCCGATTTCCGCTCTCAACAACAACGAACCTCACAATTAGGTATCAATACATGGATGGCGGCGCAATACATTCAACAAAATAATAACGGACGTAACGTTACCCTCCTATCGGCCACTCCATTCACAAACAAACCTCTTGAATATTACTCAATCCTTTCCCTAATCGCAAACAAGAGACTGGAAGCGGCGGGGTACTTCAATGTAAACAACTTCTTTGACACGTTCATGGAAGCAGACAACGAAATGGAAATAAACGCGCAGGGAGAACCGAAATACAAAATGAGCGTTCGACGATTCAAAAACAATACTCTATTTCAACAGTTACTATCCGAATACATTGACATCAAGGGGGAAAACGACAATCCTCAACTTGTTCGGCCAAACCGCCTAAACAAAGAGTATAAGATCGAACAAAACGATTTTACCAAAAACGAATATGAAAAACTAAACCAGAGCTTTGATCCTCAACAGGATGGGGCAATACTCACGCATATATTAAATGCCCGACTAACCGCCATATCGCCTTATCTATCACCCGAATACGAAGGACCAAACCCCAATACGGACGATTTCATAAACAACTCCCCAAAACTAAAACTAACGCTTGATCTTATCCATCAAAACGCCAAAGATAACCCCAGCGCTGGCCAGATAATCTATTCCGAATTGGCCGTTGACCAATTCCCCCGAATAAAGGACTATATGGTCAAGAACAATGTACTCAAAGAAGATGAAATTGGAATTATAACAGGGAAAACCTCCAAAAATAACCGCATAAAAATCCAAAACGATTTCAACGACGGCAAAATTAAAGTAGTCCTTGGAAGTTCGGCCATTCAAGAAGGCATGAACCTACAGAAAAATTCAACGGACATGTTCATCCTCTCTCTTCCGTACAATTTCACCTCCTTGCGGCAAGTAGAAGGTAGATTATGGAGACAAGGAAACAAGTGGCCAAACGTTCGGATAAACTATATGCTGACCAATGACTCCATTGACGTCTTTATGCTGCAAAAATTACAAGCAAAACAAGCGCGATACATTGAGGCAATGAGGGCTGGTGCAGACATATTAGACATATCGGATATCAGCACCAAAGACTTAAAAACGGCTTTAATTACAAACCCCACAACACGAGCAGAAATCGAAATTAAGTTAATGGAAAAACAGCTTGATGGTAAAAAGCAGCAACTAATGGCCGATAACGCATTTGTATTACGCAAATACAAATCCTATACGGAAGTCATAGAAAAATTAAAAAGAGCTCAAGAGAGCAAAAAAACCTATGAAAATTATATGAAAGAAGATCCTAAATCAACTTGGTGGGAAAGTAGCTTAGCAAGGGCGAAACAAGAGGTACAAAAAGTTCAAACTGAAATGGAAAATGCAAAAGCCGCACTTGCTAAAAAAGGTGTTAACGTTGAGAACATAACCAGTCAAACAAAATCGACCGAAAAAGAGATAGCAGATATCGACAAACAAATCGAAGACTTACCACTACTAAAAGTTGATCTTATCGACCAATATGAAGAAGAAAAAGCGCAGAGGGAAACCGACAATTCTTTCACCAAATTCATAGCGGAGCGACACGAAGACAACAAAAATTTCTACAGTACTCCAAAACCCGAAATTAAAATGAATAGTAATATCACGAAACAAAAAAATCAAGGAGAGAAAAACCAAGAATTTTTGGCCAAAATGCCCAGTGCATTTAAGGATAAAATAATCACCGAAATTGCGAAACATTATCAAAGAACTACAGACGAAATAAAATCAGAAATACAACACCCCGAGGCGGAAGCCATATATGAATACCTCCCATCAGGAACGACGCGACAAACGACCTATGACGCCTATAACGCCCAATCGAACGAACCTACGGAAAAAGAAGGGCTTAAAAACATGAGCAAAAAAAAAGAAAAAGGAGCGCTATCAGTCACAAAAAGGAATAATCATTACGAAATAACCGGGAACGAAGCGGACGTTATCACAGCGTCAAAAATAATAGCGGCCACCCTAACCAAAACAGACGATGAAACCGTCGTAGCAAAATTCGCCGTGGCAGAGGAAAACGCAAATTTCGAGAAACTTCATCAAGCTGGATATAATCTTAATATAAACTATGAAAACAACGCAGACCACGAAAAAGCAACCCCTAAAGGTTACGATTTAGCAGCCAACAGGGTCGCCGAATCCGACAGGCCCCAAATAAGCAGGGGGCGATAAACAGAGGGTTAATGCAGAAAAAGAGAAACGGAATCCGACGGTTCTAAACAAGTATTCCTTATAATAATAACATGACATTAATCATGTTATTATTTTTGATTTCGTTACTTGCACATTTGCAAGTATAGCATATTTATTCGTATATTTACAGTACAAAATCAAAGCAAAATGGCAACTTTTAGAAGGATCGAATTAAGAGTAGAGTTAACGAGTAGTTACGGACGGTATGTAGTATCGGCACACTACAAAGGTGAGGATATTAAGGCCGTAACGACGGACGCCGAGATATACGATTGGCTGGATGACGATTCCAATAGGGAAAAGCACCGGTGGGCAAAACGAGCGGCGTATGAACTGATCGTTAGAGAATACAAACAAATCAAATTCAAAAATTAAACATCATGGAAGCATTAATCAACTTCAAATTCCAAAACGGACAGATCACCTTTAACATCTGCAGTGATGTGGATGATAGTCACCCGTTCGCAGGGCTAAACGAGCTGCAAGAAAACAGAGATCCTTACCTTCCCGAAAACATCGTAGATGATTGGAACGATTGGGACGTCGATGAAGGAAACGTTGAAAAATTAGGGGAAACCACTAACTACGACATCAACATGATTGAAGTTGATGCGATCCAAAAAGTTTATGACAAGTATAATCTGCCCGCTCTTTTTAATGAAGGCGAAGGCGATTTTTATCAAGGAGACGCAACTAACGAGGAAGTAATTGAAGCTGCAAGGAACATAAATAACATGCTTTGGAGCGATGATATACCTGGACCTGAAATTGATGTTTTCTACAACGAAGGCCACGAGTACCGAAGTGAAGAAGGGGAGTTAAATGCCGAGGAATTGTATTCTTTCCTAAAGAAGGAATTTCTAAAAGAATATGAATTGACGGCAATGAATGTGGTAAAGGCTCACTGGATTGAATATTATACTGATGACATTGAGCAATTCTTGCAAGAGAATTATTATACAGAAGGCGGTGAAATCGGTCACGATTATTCCGTGTACATCAATATTGAAACAGGTAAGATTTGGGAACACATCGCGGCCAGTTCAAATTGGAGTTTCATGAATTATGATGGAAACAGAAAGAGAATAGTACACTTGAACAATTACGACAAGCCGTTCTTAGACTGGGCGGACTTAGTAGCAGGAGAATCGGACGATGTGATCGCTCAAAATCTTGGATGTGAGTTACCAAAAGATTGGCGTGATCTCGATTATAGCGAGAAAATCGACTGGGTAATTAAGAATGTTTCGCAAGATATTCTCGACGAATACAATGGTTTCCAGATCGAGGAAGCCATAAACAGGATTATGGAAAATATTAAAGACGATCCTTTCAACGAGGACATAGACTCTTTACTATAATAATAGAACAACATGAACTTATCATTTAGTACAAAGTGGTCCACCCAGATGAATGCGCTGGCAGGTAAACCGACTCATTTTGTCGAGAAAATATGGGCAGGATTACTCTTGAATGAAGAATTACTTAATATGCCTTCAAATGAGGCGCTTGAGTACCTATATGCCTGTGAGAAGAACATACATGGATGGGTAGAACCGGTAGATTTTATAGAAGTGCCTAAGCTTACGACGATTCGAGAAGATATTCACGACCGTTGGAAGGCTGGAAATAAAATACATTTCGTTATCAACAACCGAACAAAAGATAGATTTCAGTTTGCACCTGTTTTAAGGGTTAAGAGTGTGCAGAAGATTGAAATATTCAATTATACAAATAGCTCTAAATCTTTGATTCAATACTCTGCCTTAGAAAACGATTGTACATATAGAATATATAGTGTTCTGATCGATGGCAAACAATTAAGATCTGAACAAGTAGATCGATTGGCAATTAACGATGGTTTCCCTTCTGTTGAGGCATTCTTTAACTTCTTCGACAAAGACTTTTCCGGAAAGATAATCCACTGGACAGATCTTCGATATTAAAAATAAAAGAAAATAGAATAAAATGAAAAAATTTCAGGTAAATACGAATACAAGAAACGGGCTTGGAGCTCTGTCGCATCATTTTTTTGAGTTCCGGGTGGCCGACCATCTGTACTCAGTTGTAAGGAACTGTATTGAGGACGAGAGCAGTCTCTCTAAGATCTACTCCTCTATTAACTTACGAGAATATAAAGCCCATCTCTTAATGAATAGTCCCCTATTACGGCGAATTAATACGGCACCATATAATATTAACTATCTTCAAAATTATAAAGTATATCAAAATGAAGCACTAAAATTGGCTGAGATTCGAAATACTAAACTGGGTTTCCTGAGCCCAATTACAAGGAACTTTATGGGGTTCGATTTTGTCAGAGGTGAGCTAAATGATCTTGAGAATGTTATTAAACAATACTACTCCCTCTTAAAGGTTTCTCGTGAATCAAAGAAAACATCTTCAGCAACCCCAAATTCTGTGGGCTCATCGGATGTGAGAAGGTATGTGATCGTAAAAGTGCATTCGGTTGAGGATATGGATAACAAACAGAAAACTTGGACGCTGCAAGATCTTGTTGTTTGCGATGATGACGGTCGTCCGGCATTTTTTGAAAGTTTTAATGCAGGAATTGATTATAAAGTTGAACATGATATAAAAGGATTAACCATGTCCGTTCCGCTCCTTGAGGACCGTTGGGAACAGGAAGAAAATATTAGAAATGATTAAGAAGATATTACAAAGCTTTAATCATGAAGTTTGGCGAACATGTTTACGCTGCGGACATGTTTTTGACGCTCGTTGGTGGGGTTTCCAATGCCCCGAATGTGGCAGCAAAGAAGTAAAATAATTTTTAAATAACCAATTAAAACATTGATATGTCAAAACTGATTTACAGAACGAGAAAGTGTAAAATGTTCGGGGCTATCCATGAAAGCTTTATGACCCACGTAAGAAAAGGCCACGGAGATGATTTCCCACCTGATGATGTTCAAGAACAAGCAATGGAGCTGACCGGACAAACATTGGATAAACTTGTAATGGACCTGAAAGACCTGGGATATAATCCTCAAAAGGTGCGTTTTCAAATACATTACGGCCTGTAGAACCAAAAATTAATTAAGGATTTAAAACAATTTAAGGCAGGTGGCGGAATAGAGACGCTAACAGCCGCTAATATAAATGAAGCGGAAATAAAGTGAATTTGTAGGTATCAAATCCTTCCCTGCCTTTTTAAAATAGAATAATTATGGTCATATTCACACCAAAACAAAATACCATGGCCAATCACAAAATAAGAAATACCAAGACTATTATCGCCGCCTTTTCTGAAAGGATGGAAGAGTCCAATATCTCAAAATATCGGCTTTGGAAAATGACCGGAATAGACCAGTCTCAATTAAAAAGGTACTTTGATGGAGAGAACGACATGCCGGTCAAAAATTTTCTAAAAATTTGTGAAGCATTGAAACTGTCTATAAAATTAATCCCCTTTGACGCAAAGTAAAAGGGGATTAATTTATGTAAGCATTCATTACAAAGATTTCATTACCTCCTTCTTCTAAAGCCTCTATCCTCGGGCAATAGTATCTCAGAAGTCATCTCTTGTAGTTGTTCCAGCTTTTTTCTTAGGAAATAATCGGCATAGGTTGCATAGTTCCCAGTCTCATAGAAGTCTATAATACCTTTCCTGTATTCTATAATATCCTCGCCAGTATCACCATAAATGGGAAGGATATTGGCATTCATCAAAACGATAGCGCCCAGAATTCTGCCTGTTCGCTTATTCCCATCAATAAAAGGTTGGAGACGTGCCATATTGAGGTGCAAAAATAAAGAACGCTGTAAAGGGGATTCAATCTTTTCCTGCTCGAATAAAATCTGGGAAAATTTTTGCCCAATCTCTATAGGATCTTTTGGTGGCTTATACGATGTACCGGTAATGGCCACGGCCCTGTGCCTAAAGCGCCCCCTGTCCTCGTCGGAGATTAAACTCTCAGTCAATTGAGAATGCAATCTAAAGATCAGATTATCATCAATCAAAATCTTGCCTTCAGCCTTAATGGTCTCGAGAACCCCGATAAAGGTATTATACAGGTTCTTTAGTTGCTTCGCATCTTCATATCTCTTTGTGGATGTAATTCCATCAGTTAACAGAGCCTCGGTCTCTACATAAGTATAGGTATTCCCTTCAATTTGACCTGAGTAAAACGCCCAGCGTTTTCCAAGGTTCTGTATTTCGGAATGATACAAGGCGCTTAGCGGTAGTAACCTATCATTATTTTTTAGAATTATTTCCTCAAGGCGCCGTTGCTTGGCATTGAATATTTCCATTTGTGAAAGTTTAATTTACTCCTAAAGGAGGGTTTTTCTATTCCTCGCTTGATACGTTGGTTACATGCGATTCCAATGAGGTATCAATTAGCTTGACTTCCCCTGCGGGCACTGCTTCCTGCAAGAGAACTCGGTAAGGTTTCTTGTCTATTTTACCGTTTACCCACCAGCCATTATCATCCATATCCCAATCAGTGATAACCATGTTCTTGCCCGCAATCTTTTTAGCCTTTTTGGACATAGGTAGATTTTGAATTTGCTCAACCGTTTCTATACCGTAGGCAACGGAAGAAGCTTTATCCGCAACTTTTATCGCCCCAATGGCCGTATTTACGTTACTCGTTCCCATACCGACGGCCGCCGCACCGGTACCAATGGCACCGACCGCCCCTTTCAATAATCCTGTTCCAAGACCTTTCTTAACCCTTTTGACAAATATAAAATCCTCTCTACCAGCGGGAATCCAAATCTGTAATTTGTCACCTTTCTTTAATGCGACGGTACTGTTTACCAATAACTGATTTTGGCCGTTCTCAATGGACTTAACCGTTGTAACTCTTGTAGAATCAATTTCCTGAGCTCCACAAAAGGAGAAGAAAAAAAGTCCAATGCAGAAAAAAACATACTTCTTCATGATATTAATATTTATTGTTGTGGTAAAATTTATATTCTTTAGTGTTCAAATCTTCGTTAGTTTATTGTAATCCTTAAATTCATTTTGAGCATTCTTGAGATCGTATTCCTGTTGCAAGGATAGCCAATATTCAGGATTGCTGCCAAATACATAAGCAATACGGATAGCCATATTGGGAGTAATATTGCTCCTTCCATTCACTATTTTAGATATCGTAACGTAGGACACCGCCAAGTGTTTAGCAACCTGAGTGATAGTTAACATCCTTGGCTCAATTAGTTCCCTTCTGAGGATCTCACCCGGATGCATTTTGCTATCATCTTGTTCTTTCAATGGTGTCATTTTACGTGTTTTTTAATGTTTTCTCGTGTCTTCATTTATTCGTTTAAATGTGGTCGTTTCCAACTCCTTTGCTTTTACAGTTGAGAACACCGTCCAAAATATGGCCGTTCCCAACAGTTATAAGAACCATCACAAAGATTGCCATGTTGAGAATACCATCCAAAATGTGGTCGCTCCCAACCAAGATTATTTAGTTCATCGCTGACAAAATGTTGAGAATACCATCCAAAATGTGGTCGCTCCCAACCTCACTCCATTTTGAAAGATTTGTCGAGTGGTCTCCCCTCAACCCAAGGACGCTCAACCGCCCCACTTATTTTATTTATTAATGAGTCCATGTCATATTATTAATCTGAGCGGTAATCGCTCTCCTCAACTGCTCAGGAGCACTTACGATAAGGCTTTTTCCATGTTCGCCAGTGCTCAAACTAAATCGTCCGAAATCGAGTAGCTGTCCTAACAACGATTTGTGAAACGAAATTGTTTTTGATTTATACAAGGAAATATCCTCTACATTTTTTGTAAAAATACCGGTGATCACGGTCAATCGTGTAGGAGAGACTAATATTCTTGTTTTCTTTAGTTCTAAAATCCTGCCAATACCTTTGTAGATAAAAAGGTAAAGTCCAAGAAGTAAGACGGCAATTCCCATAAGGCCAAACACACCCACTAATAAGATAAAGGGAAGGCCTAAAACGCCAACGATAACTGGTTTTACATAAGATATCCAATGTATTTTTGCTGCATAGATAACGTCAGTAGGCACCTCATTCACGGGGCTTGTATCACCAACCGGGGTAGTTTCGAAACGTATCATAACCTTTACTTTTATATACTGTAAATTTACACTTTATATTTGTTATATACAAATTAAATTTGTATTCCCTCGAATAATCAGAGAACCCCAGAAAAAGTATACACTGGTTGAGAATACCATCCAAAATGTGGTCGTTCCCAACACTTGGAAGCACTTTTAAAGAGTCACCTCAGTTGAGAATACCATCCAAAATGTGGTCGTTTCCAACACTAACTGCGGTGGTTAGTAAGTGATAGCGGTTGAGAATACCATCCAAAATGTGGTCGTTTCCAACCTCACTTCACTTTGGAAGATTTGTCGAGTGGTCTCCCCTCAACCCAAGGACGCTCAACCGCCCCACTTATTTTGTTATTTACTGTCATCAGAAGTCTCTTCTTTCACGAAATCAACATCTATACCAGCCATTTTAGCTTTATATTTAAGCTTATCCATTAGGCCGTAATATGACCAATTGGGGATCACAAACTTACTTCTCTCGATAAGCTCATATTTTTCCGCCCGGGACAAACTTTTATCTGTTTTAATTTCCTTTATTCTGGCAGACAAGGCCTTCATTTCTTGTTCTTGACCACTTATATGAAGTGTGCCGATACCTTTCTTTATACAAAGGTCTATCACTTGTCTTGAATACTTATGTAAAGCCGTAGCGACATAGTTGTGCTCCTTTTTCTTAAAGCGATCAAGCGCTTGCAGTTTCTTAGCTCGACCTTTACCGCCTTTTGTTTCTATTAACCCTTTTTGCAACCGGTGCAAAGCTCCCTTTATTGCAAGGCGTCGATGGAGATATCCCTCTTTACTTCCTATTTCCTTATATCCCTGTTTATCAATGAATTTTATTGGTGCATTAAAGTCCAACTTTATGAGCGCCTCTTTTTTCGGATCGACAAGATTATCTTTAGTTGGAATCTGCACCGTACAAAGTAAGAAGATATTTGTACCATCCAATTGTACACTACTACCACAGAATTTATATTCCCCCTCCAAAGCTCTATCAACTATCAACTGATTCCCGCTCAAGTCCCTACCAAAAAAAAGTTTAAAGGTTATCCCAAAAAAAGTAAAATAATACTGTCCATCTTCGATCGTTATCTTATCAAGCAACTTTTTTGAAAAAGGCATAGGTACCATTCTTTTATAGGTTCGCAAACTGCGTTTTCCAGCAAAATACTCCACTCTTTCTTTGTTAAAAGTAGATACCAAACGATTGTTCACATTGCTTAGAATATCCATTGGAATGTCCCCCTTGAACTTCTTAGACAAAACTTGGTAAGTAGTGTTCATCCTACTTGTGTTTAGAACACCCTCTGGAACTTTATCGGATCGTTTCACAAGTAACAATTTCCCCAAATCCTGAAAGTAAAAAAACTCTTTTAGGTTTTCCAGAATGTATTGGTGGGTAGCCACAAAATTATAACTGCGGAAAACCACCTCCTGCCAATTATATAGTTTTTGAAACACTGATTTAACATCCTGTTCCCGATCATCAATAACTAACCTGATCTTTCGTGTAATTGTATTCATAATATTATTTTATTCCCAATTCTTACGCTATACTTACCTCTACTTACGCTACTTAGTTATCGTTGAGAATACCATCCAAAATGTGGCCGTTCCCAACATTATTTTTCTTGTCCATTTCTTTCCCTTGGTTGAGAATATCATCCAAAATGTGGTCGCTCCCAACCTCACTCCATTTTGAAAGATTTGTCGAGTGGTCTCCCCTCAACCCAAGGACGCTCAACCGCCCCACTTATTTTGTTATTTATTGTCATTATATACTGTAAATTTATACTTTATATTTTTCATATGCAAATCGAAATTGTATCCCTCGAAATTACTCTACAAAATGCGGTTGTTCCTACTATTAGCAATTTTGACTTTATAACCTTGATTGTTGAGAACACCGTCCAAAATGTGGTCGTTCACAACCATCCTCGTTCATTAATGAATTGTCGCTTGGTTGAGAATACCATCCAAAAAGTGGTTGTTCCCAACTGCAAGATCCATGTGAAATTGGAGACCCTTGTTGAGAATACCATCCAAAAAGTGGTCGTTCCCAACCTCACTCCATTTTGAAAGATTTGTCGAGTGGTCTCCCCTCAACCCAAGGACGCTCAACCGCCCCACTTATTTTGTTATTCATATTCATAATGAATCACCAGCTGCACCTTATATCCAAAATTTCTCACCAACTGTTGCACCGTTACTGGAATTGTATCATCAGAAAGGAGGGATTCCATGAAAATAGTTCGATCCTTGGCAGATACGTCGAATCCTTTTTTTCTTAACCTATAATGAGCATTATAACGCTGCTTATCTCGTTTGCTCTTACTCTCCGCTTTCTCCATCACGATAATATCTATAGCACGGGGCCGCTAATTCCTAATTGAGGCGAATGTACTGATCCCTCAACCGCATACAGAAGTTCAGTCTCATCGCCCCTCTTTTTCCCACGAAGAAAAGCCTCATAACTACGGATTTCAAGGCTCGATGAAACAGTTCTAATATTGAATTCCTGAGCTGCAAACTCATTTTCCACTCTCTTTTTCTTTGCCAATACTAAGCCTCGCTCATTAGAGTTGCTTTCGGCCTTTTTTTCAGAATACATGCGTTCCAATTTGGCCGCAATTGAAAATAAAAAGCCTTTTACAAAATTGGCAGCCAAGGTTCTACCATTTTGACCTTTCCCCTTAGCTACTTTCTTGTATAACTTGAGAAAAGCCTCCTTTTCCCTAAAACAAATCATTAAAATTAAATCATAGAAATAGATACATAATTTAACATCCTCTTTGTACCCAAAGAAAGCTACGTTTTGATTATTCCAAAAGTATTCGCAATCAAACAGTTCCGCCAGTGCAGAAAGAAAATACTCCGTTTTATATCCTGTCTTAAACTTAGGGTGTAATTTAAGTACACACTTATCTTGATTACCTCTATTCGGAAGTTCCGACATGGCAATACAATATTTTCGCATCAGCTGTTCAGCTTTCTTGATCGCCATCAACATTTCCTGTTCGGAAGCCCCTCTATCTACAGTTTTATCCAACAGGGCAGCAATCTGGTTCTTAATTCTCTCTAATTTACCCATGGTATTCAATTCTCTATTAAAACACTACTAATACCTATTGTGGGGTAACTTTTTATTCCGTCGGATTCGTTGGAAAGAAAAACTAAACTGTCATCAACCCTTTCCAAATATCCAGCAATCTGATAAGGCGCATCCTCATATTGCAGCACAATCTTTTTGCCTACAATAACTGTCCTTAGTTCTTCAATATTGGCAAAGTGCATTTCGCAGCGTGGCATACGCGAATCCCCATTCTCTTCAAAAATGATCTTTATCCTTTCTTTGTTCATAACATCAAATTCCTTTATCATTCTTCAATTCCTTACGCCTTCTGTTAATTAATGACAACTCATAATAATGCCAATCCGTTTGCAGCTGATTGAGGCCATCCATGATTTCTACTACAGTAGCGCTTTCCGAAACATCATTACATTCCAGAAGTTTCATCCCGTATTCTAAATACGCCTCAGTAACTATTCTAAAGGCCTCACTTATATTCTTAGCAAACTGTTGTTTCTCTTGCGTGGTCATAGCGTACCGGTTTTCCTTATCTGAATCTCGTCGTCAACTGAACCCTCTTTCTTTTTGAGCGCTGGGTATTTTGTATCCATATACCTCGCAAAATGATTGTAGTCGTAAAGAAAGGTGTCATCATCAGTTTTTGACTTTTTAAATAATTTACGAACCATTTTGAAATCCTCTTGGTCCTTGGATTCAAGGGCACACGTCACAAGCATCGGAAAATCGGGTAGGGAATCTACTTGCCCCTTCAAAATCCGGCCATACTTTCTATCGGTGATCAGAAAGATATCATCCTCCCCGTTAGTGCGTCCTAAGAATCTCACTTTCGTTTCACACACCACAAATGGGATATCATTAACGATCAGCCGCTCCACATTGCTACCATCCTTCTTCTTATTTGCGGATTGATTCCACCTATCAAGCCTACTAAGATGTTCCGATAATACGTCGATAGCTTTAGCCAATTCCTCGCAGATACTCTTTTCTTCCGTAAAAAAATCCTCTCCTACCAGTCGCATGTAGCCTTTTTCGTAGCGTTGTCTAAACAAACTGATAGAATACGCTTGTTTCATTGCTTCCAATGAAATCCTGATCCCCCGATCATTAAATCTGTTGTAGTACATAATATTGTGTTAGTTAGTTTATCTATCTTTTTTCTCTTGCCCTACGCTTCATAATTTCCAGCACCTTATCACGGTCGAACATTATAATCTGTCCGATTTGATAGGTGGCCTCATCCAACGTGCCTTCCCTTCTCAGTTTAGCAACAAAGCTCACTGAGCACCCCAGCAACTGTTGCAATCCGCCATATCCATAGATAAAGTCTATCTTTCTCTTAGACCTAATGGACTGCTGCAACTCCATAAATTCCCCTACCGTAAGATCAAGTAACGGAGTACTTAAATCGTATTTTGCATCATGATTCATATATCTCACTTTTTCGGATACAATCCCTACCTTTGCACAAATCATTGCTTTCAGGATTATCCAATGGTTAGTTTATTTATCAGCGTGGTTCCCCAGCCACGCTTTTATAATTTCTTCAAAACTTTGTTCATTACCCATACATACTTTTCACCCGGGTATTGATAATACCAAACGCCTTTACTACGGCGGACGTATTGCTTCAGTTCATCCATATGGGGTGGTAAATACTTATCAGAAAGTGCTCGCACTTCGAACCGGTTGTACACACCGCCCAAATAAATATGCCCCACTTTATTGTTATTAAAATACACTCCAAAAATGCATTCTTTAGACTTCTTTCCTTGCATCTGAATAACCTCCATCCCTTGAAAGAACTCACAAAACACTAAAGGACTAAGACCAACAACCGCAATTTGGTTTAGCACTTCTTTTCTGTTACATTCTAACGCTTCCATAACTCGAATTAAAAACCAAACAATTCATCTTCATCAACATCCTCCGAATCACCCGTCTTATCTTCGGTCATCCGTGCTGCACCTCTACCTTCCTTGTCTCGGATTAACCACATCTGACTTGTCATGCCATCCCATTTACCTCTCGGTACTTCCCCATCCTTAGTTAAGAAGTCGGTAGGGTTAAAAACATATCCGTAATATTCGCACCACAATTCTATCTTCTTTTTAAACCGTTGCGGGGTAAGTTTATTCCGGGCTTTCTCTTGGAGACTATTATAAAGTCTGTAAATCTCTGTACGATAAATAGGCGAATTAATTCGGTTGGTTTCAGGCTCATTGAAATACAAATTAGCCCATTCAAAGAAATCGTCTCCCATACTTTGCTTCTGATTTCTCTTATTAATGTGGTCCATAGGGGGATCTATCTTATCTTTACATCCGAGATAAAAAACCAAACATTCCACCATAAAATTGACCCAATCCGAATACTCCTTTTCGGTAAATTCAGAAAACAAATTTTTTCCAAAATCATCACGAACCGTCCATGTCTCAAAATACTCATCAAGATGATAGTGATAGTAGTCCGAAAAATCACAATAGAGTAAACGTCGATTAGTGGAACCATCGTTCCCCCAAATCCCAAAATTGGATGTAAATGCTACTTTAGGGCTATCAGTAAACTTAATCGTTCGGCTGTTTTGGTAAACGGAACGAATGCTCATTTCACCCGACACCAAAGTAAAAATATCTCTCATCGGGAAATGGCTGTCAGCATCATCAAACAGGATATAATCAGTATCAGGTGTAACATTACCGAGCATATGTTTATCGGTGTAAACCTTACGATCATTCGCAGCGATATACTTATAGGCCTGTAACATTTCAGGGATAGCTTTAGCAAAGACTAAGGATTTCCCGGATCCTCCATTACTTTCCGAGGTATCGCTGATTCTATGGTCCATTGCAAGCACCGCCCAAGGTCTATCTTCCCTCTTATAATTATGTAGAAGATAACCGATAGCGAAAATCTTATTGATTAAATGGAGCTTCTGTTCGTTGATACGTCCCTCAGAAAGACCTGCCTCCGTCAAATCAAATTTATGTTCCAGTTTATACTGCTGATAACGGCGAATCACCTTATCCCGTTCACTCTGGGTTGAACATCTTTGTATTTCCGCCTTAAAAGGATACAATCCAGTTTCCTTCCAGTGCACGCGAGATGTATTGATAAGAAAGTTAAAAAAAAGGTTATCATTCCGTAGAACGTCAATATCCCAACTCGTTCCGTCTTTTCTTATAGAAAAGCATTTTTCATCATTCAATACAGGTTGGCAATCCAACAATTTGTAGTCCCATACATTACTATCTAAGTTATTGTAGCGTCCACAACTCACCCCGTCCTTAGTCACCTCCCAATACTCGTCGGCAAAGAACAACCGTTGGAAATTAGCCCCTGTTTGCTCAAATTCACCCTTAAACCTTTGCAGCTTGGACAATTTCACGTCGTTCAACTTTGTCGTATCATGAATAAAGTTTAAAAGCTTTATGCCCTTGTGCTTTTCTCGAACCCAATCGCCCGGAAAATTTTTCACTTCGGTAACATCTACTTTTCTAACGATATTATCCTTAACATGAACAAAGGAATAAGGCACTTTCATATAGTCGTCCTTATAAGTATAGTATCCGTTATAGTTAAGGAACCAAAAGCAAGCCTCTGAGTTGAAAGCATACTTTAGAATACCATCCTTGTCCGTGTACGAGTTCCAAAATCGAGCGGGGAGCGACGTTTTAACCAATGCACCAACCAATCCCGTCAAAGATTTAGCTTCGTCTATATTGTCATCATCACGACAAACGGCCTTACATAAATCGGTGAAATCCTTTCTCGGTTTCCCTCTATAATTACTTTCTGCAATCCACTTCGGGAGCCATAAAGTTTTGATATCAATAAACTTCAAGGCCAAACGAACCCCCATCTTATATCCCGTTTCGTCAATATCAGGAATATTGATGATCTCCTTAGAAATAGTTCGAAGTCTCTCATAATTCTGCCAACTCAAGGGCTCGCTTTCACTGTTTTTCCAAACCACAGGGTACCCCAAAGAAGACACATTCATTGCATCCCTATCACCGCTTGCAATGATAATACGATCCAACCGGTAATCCTTTTCTTCGCCATTTTTATCCGCCCCTTCATTGTCCTTGTCGCTATTATGCTTCCGCTCTTTGTAGTTCTTCTCTAACCGAGAAAGCCCCATTAGAAGATCAACGGGCTTTTTACCCGGGACATGACGAAACCTAAAGTTCTTATCCTTCTTTAGGGGTTCGTATATCTTTTGGGCGCCACTATCCTCAATTAAGAATATCGGATAATCCTCCCTTGAATAGTATATTATCTGAAACTTCTTGCCAGCCCTCTCAGGCACTTTGGAGTAATTCGCAGGATACTGTTTAATTTGCGTGAAACTTTTTAAAGCAGTTACCCCACATCGTTTAAGAGTATCATTGTTGACCAATGGCCCCAAGACTTTTAGCTGAGCCTTAGAGCATGTTTCAATTCTATCAAAGAAGTACTGGTCGTCTTGTTGATAGTCCTCAGCAAGAATGAATTCAATCTTACAATCAAACTTCCGAACGGAGCTATCTCCTTTCTTTATACCAAATTCATTGGCAATCCATTGAAGAGCTTCATAAAAGCTCAGCTTCTTTTCTTTCATTACCAACGAGATGGGATCGAAAGCTTCACCGCCAAAATCTTTCACCCAATAAATCCCAGTGTTCCTATTTCTAAAGAAACAGGCACTTGGTGTACGCTCTTCTCTAAAGCTGAGAGTGAACTTTGGGAAACGCTTTCCCTTTTGACGGCCTTCTGGATATAATTTCTCAAGTATATCAAGACCATCGTTTGTTGCTTTCAGAACATCCTCTTTGGTTAATCCATATTTCGTCATCCCCATGACTTTTTTAATTAATGAATGGCTCTAAATCCATTCTAAACATTAGCTCATTCCCTCAGCGCCATAATCTTCCTCCGTTAAAATTTCCGCATCCACATAACCAGCTCCACGTAAATATTCTAAGGATTTTTTATCCAAGAATCTTTTGGAGCTCCCTCTTCTCGTGCTCTTAATCAGATAATAGACTTGGTTCTCCGACACATCTAAAGCTAATGCCATCCCCATTCGAAACTTGCGATCTTCATAAAGTCGATCTAAAATGTCTTTAGAAATATTCATTTTATTATATTCGTTTAAACTATTTAACTGAATTGTTCAACAAAGATATAGAGCGATTTCCTAATATACAAATTGAAATATTCAATCACTCTAATGCCATTTTATAGATACTCTATATCAATTAGATACCAATCTAATTTAGAAACAAATGAAAATGAAAGTAAAGGAAAGGCTGAAAATGTATATCGCTCGTAAAGGCATGACCAATGCGGCTTTTGAAAAATCCTTAGGAGTCTCCAACGGATATATCAACAGCATCAATAAGAGTATGGGCCTTGACAAGATACAGCTCATAATAGAATTGTACCCCGACCTTAACTTAGATTGGTTATTCGCCGAGAAAGGCGCCATGCTAAAAGCAGAAACGGCACCGCCTACGAATATTTTATTGAAAACACGCTTAGAATCATTAGAAACCCTTCAAGAGCTGGCCAGCCTGCAACGGGAAAAAATCGACCGTTTACAGGCTGCGAACCAAAAGTTAAAAAAAAGATACGCAGACCTTAGTCAACACGTGTCTATACATCAACAAGAATTGAAAACAGATAAATAGTTACAAAACTTCCCTTTTGTAACTTTTGTAACTTTTGTAACTTTTTTTGTAACCTTATAACTATCTATATTCTAATTACTTATATCATTTTTTACAGAGTTACAAAAAAAAGTATATAAAAGGGGGGATCAAAAATATACACAGAGAGAAAAATGAAAAAATGAAAACAAAATGTAACAACAAACGCCACGAACGCAGCAGCAATACTCAATTACACGATATCGGACCGGTCATATTCCGGTCAAAACAAGAATCGTTAACAATATCAAACAAATCAAAATCAACGCTTTATAAATGTTGATTTAGCGAACATACTGACCGATCGAATCCAGTTCCCGCTACTACCAATGACAAGGGTTTCAAGAGATTGAGACCCTTTTTTTATGCCTGAAAATGGACGCAGGTACAACATTAAATGTTGGTCAGGAAAATGATTTATCGTGAAGCAGCCCTCTTGTAAAGAATGGATCCTTTACTTTGGCAAAATCAATAGCTGATGAAAGCTTAACTTAATTAGGATAGAGGGTAAAAGGGAGCGACTCCTCCTCTATCTCCGCAACATCAGCTGACCACTGGTCAGTTACATAGATTACAGCCGACTTTACAGCCAGTTTTGATAAAATCAGCTATTTTTATTTAATGAAGTCTTGCAGGCTTTAGTGAGGTTAATTGATGTTTGCGAGATAAATCATCTATTGACAGACCAGTAGTGGATACTATTTTTTTCTTCCCCCATTTTTATATTCAACCTATCAAAACATCTGCCCAATCTTGACAGTCATTTAAACAAGAAATGAAATTAATATAGATCAAAACTCTTAAAAAAGGATATTCTTTGAGCCTTCTCAGGAATTTCATCACTCAAAAAGATCTCTATATTGACCTTCGATTATTTCAACTTCTTCGCCTTTCAATTCCTCAAAATATTTTCTCCGTTTCTTATGAGACAATTTTCCTTTGTTTTGATTTAAGAATTTGATAAGTAGGTCAACTTTGGTATTAGGCAATGATACTACGTTATTTATCGATTGAGTAAGCCGATCATATTTTTCAAGATAATCTAATTCTTCGGGAATAATCTTTTCAATAGTATCTTCTACGCATTGGTAAAGAAATTCCGCCTGTTGGGTAAGGTCAAAATACCGATATAAATCAATAGTTTCATTCTTGATGGCAATATTATGGTCAGTTGCTTCCTCCCATCGGATTAAATTAACTCTCGGAGCGGAATAATGTTCAAGGATGTCTTGGTACTCATCAATGCGATCAATAATAGCCGAAGACACCGGGAAAATCATTCCTCTTTTGGTGTATCCCATTTTGGCAAGGATATGATGTATGATATAGCGATGTATCCGACCATTTCCATCAGCAAGAGGATGGATAAACACAAATCCAAAGGCAATCGTGGCAGCTGTCAAAACCGGATCATACCCTTGTTTTTGGAGAATCGAATTGGCTTCCAATAAGCCTTTCATGAGAGAAGCCAAATCTTTTGCTCGTGCTGAGATATGATCAGGAAGCGGCGCGAAGGTCTCTCTATCGTGTGTCCCTATAAACCCCTCTTCGCTTCGCAATCCCATATTTTTGAGCTTTTTTTTTCCGATAACGATATGTTGTAAACGTTCCACCTCTTCAAGTGTCAACCCTATTTTTCCGGACTGTCCGATGACCTTGCCCCAGTTTCGAGCACGTATATCGGGAGGATATTCCCCTTCAATAGCAAAAGAAGCTCTGGAATCTTTTAATAATAGAAAAGCCGCCATTCGCCGTACCAGTTCCCTGCTTCGTTTACTGAGTCCTGCTTCAATAGCGTTGGAAAATCCTTTTTCAATAAAATTTTTTAAACGCTCTGTTTTTCGAATTAGAGGACAATATTCTACCGTTCCCGGGAGATTATTATGAATACGATGCCGCGCTGAGTTGATCGATGGTCCGACGTACTGAAGGGTTGAATTCACAAGGTCAACATAAGTGCCCTGTTTGAGATCCGGGACTTTCAATTTTTGGCCTAACAACCATTCATATAAAAACCATGCTCTCCGGGTGTATTTACTGGTAGGGGTTTCTTCAAGCATTTGTAAAACAACTTTTCTACCAAACTCCCGAAAAAAGGTTTTTAAAATATACAAGTCCAGAGCCTCGTATTTTAAGGCAAAAATCAAATGGCTTTTAAGATCATTATTGGGTTTATGCCGAATGGTAAATACTTGCCATTTATCCGTATCGTAGCGTTGATGTTTTTTTGTGATGATGGCCATTACATCTGGAAGGGGAAGCTTTTTATCGCTCTTGTTCTCAAGGATATTGATAAGTTGTGAATATCCGACAAGAGTTCCTTTTTCCGGTAAAAGACGGTCATGAAAAACAGTTACTTCTCGTGAAAAATGAGTATCCATATCAATATTATATGAAATCCTATTACAAATATACCATGAAAATGTATTTACTCACACGAATAACAATTAAAAATAAGTCATTTTATGAAATTTAATTACTTCAAAAAATATAGTTCGTATATCACCCGGGGTGAAGAATAAAAATTAAAACAGGGACTAAAGCTTATAAACTTGTCGTTGCAGTCATTTCCCTCTATTCTGCTTTGCCACATTCCGACCTCTATGCTTTTATTTAAAAGGTCTTGAAACTCCCATACTTCCAGATTTCCATTTTGTTTATCCGACTTATGACCGTTACACTTCATTCCTTTTCGAAATCATAAAAAGAAAAACCATACGAGTTAAAAAAACGAGGAAAGCAGGTATTTATTAGGCTTTCTTTCGGATAAACAACACTCTAAACAAGAGAAGAGATAAGGCTGCAAGCGTGAATATCATAGTAAAAACGGGACCGGTGCCAAAGAGGCCTTGAATAAAGGCAGTTGAAATTCCATAAAAAAGCACCGCTATTTTAAACAGTGTCCCACCAGCTACAAAAAGCACCACCAAAACCAAAAAAGAAACAAATAACGCCTTCATAGCTATAAATATAGTTATTTATTTAGGAATGATGTATAAGGAGAGGGTTTTGATAGAGTTTATATGGAGGACTCATTGTAAGACCAAACCTAACACTGTCGCCCCCTTGAGAGAATTTTTTCCTTAAGCTTCTTCCAGAGCTTTTACAAGCTCGTCCTTGCTCATCCTTTTATATCCTTTAATTCCCACGTGTTTCGCCTTTTGTCGGAGGTCTTCTTTACTTCGAAGATTATATTTTTTATCCGTCGGTCTCTTTTTATCAGACTTTCGTTTATCTGCTATCCTCGCCGTATTGGAATCATTAGTTCCTTTATCTTTACCATCGACATTCTTGCTTTCACTTTGAATCATAATTGTTCTATTAAAAGATGTTTTATAAAATTCCTGTTTTTTTCTTTTATGGTTTAACTCAATAAATAGAGAAGTTAACCCAAAAAATATAAATCCTCTGGGTTTGACTTCAAGAAATAATAAAACACTTTTCATACGGCATTCTAAATCGTACATCCTCCGAGAACTCTTCTATTTTACCTCTTATATCCAATTCTTTCGGCAGGGCTTTTTGGAAAGCACATCTCTATGTAACACTATGCCAGTTGGTTTCCTAACCTTTTATTTGAAAAGATTAATATTATTTTTTTTACGACAAAATATCCGGAATTTTTGTCGCTAATTTATGTTGCCGAAAATCATATATTATGAACAATACTGCCCGGAACAAAAAGAATGTCATTGAAGCTTTAAACTCGGAAGGAGGAGCCGAGATAGAATTGAAGTATGGCGGAAAATTGTATTTGGATAATGACAGACCTTTTTTAATCATCTACCGGAAGTCATCCAATGATAAAGAGATGATTCAGTTAGCAGAATCTACCGGTTCATATTTGATCATAGAAAATGGAAACTTTGAATATTTTCATTCCATGGTAAAAAATATATCTAAAAAGATGAGTACTCGATTTGGGTCTTTCATTTTTATCGAAATCTATTCCGGTCCCCTCGAAAGTTCAGAATTTGTGATTCGAGGACCTGCTCATAAATTACCCATTTCTCTTAAAGTGCTCCAAAAAGAGTTGCAAAAAATCAAAAACGAAAAACGGCAAAACAACATCTTAAACGTCCGAATAGAACAAACCAAAAGCCGCCTAAATTCACAAAAAGCCGGCTTTTTCAGTATAGATGAATTAAAGAATTTGGGCTGTACTTTTATCGGGCTTGAAATTCCTCCGATATATATGAAATCCAATGGAGCAACTTATCCGATAGTTTTTGAGAATTTAAAAAAAGGTTTTATTGCTGCATTACAAAAGTCGATTTTTGAATTTGTACGGGTACAAACCCCTTCAGATATAAACAGTTATGCTGCCTTACGCAAAAGGAAGATACACGATAAATTATTCGAAATTGATCAACAATTAACAGCTATTGAAAATGCTTATCAATTTTTATTATTGGTTGCACCGGTGAATGTTCAATCCATTCGGAAGACTTTTTTTGAGAGCAAATATGAAATAATCCCTCCTTTTCATTATCGTCTTTTACCCATTGACCCTGATTTACTTAAGCGAAAACTTTACAATCTTCGCATTGAGGAAATTGATGATCCGGCACTGGCTTTCCTCTATGGAGAAAAAAGAGAGGAAATCGACCAGGAATTGACGATGCTAAAAGAGCGGGATACTAAAAAATTTTTATTTAGGAGTTTGCGACTCTATAAGGGCGTCAAAAAAAACATCTTATATGAGGCAAAATTAGTCCTGAACACCCTTGAGGAAAATGTCCATCAAGAAAAGACTAAAGAAGTAAATGCAGATGATTTTCAAAAAATGGCCGAAAAGGAATTTAATTATTTTCGAGAGCAGAGGCCTGATTTTAAAAGCCGCGTCCATATTCGAAAAGATGTAAACATCATCATGGTTTCCAGAGGAGAACTTTATGTCCCTGCAGACTACACCATGACCAAAAACAAGGCGCAGGGTATTATTCAGCATGAAATAGGAACCCATGTCTTGACTTTTTATAATGGGAAACAGCAGCCCCTTACTCAGTTGTCACAAGGATTTGCAGGCTACGATTCTTTGCAGGAAGGACTGGCTGTCTTATCTGAATATTTGGTTGGTGGACTCTCCGGGAACCGACTGCGTTTGGTCGCTGGTCGTGTCGTCGCTGGAGATGCATTGTTAAATGATGCCAGTTTTAAAGAGGTCTTTCACCTGCTGCATTACACCTACGGGTTTTCAAAACACCCTGCATTTAATATCACTTCCAGGATTTTCCAGGGTGGAGGTTTTTTAAAAGACATCGTCTATTTACGAGGGTTGGTACAACTCCGAGATTACTTACAGGAAGGAGGAAACTTCGACATTTTGTTATCCGGAAAATTTGCTTTAGAGCATGTTTCTTTAATCCGTCAACTCATCGAAAGAAAAATTTTAAAGCCCGCTCAACTGAAACCAAGTTATTACGAAAATAAAGATTTTAAGAAACGAATGAAAAAATTGAGAGACGGGCTAGCACTCTCTAAGATGGTATAGAAATAAGTATTAACAAACCGATACATAAAATCATGAAAATCTGTTTTGTATTAAATGATATTGAGACCGAGGGCTTCGGAACTTCCGTTATTATTTTAAGGAAAGCTCACAAGCGTGGGCACGAGGTCTATGTGATGGGAGCCGGTGATTTTATTTTTTATCGCGACAAAGGAATTTATCTTCGTTGTAAGAAGATTCCCAAAGATATTAAATATGATACCATAGATGAATTTTGGGCACCAGTAAAGCATGAAGATTTAAAACGAGAGACCATTGATAGCAAGAACATAGATGTTCTTTTCCTTCGGAATAATCCCACACAAGAGACCCCGGGAAGAGAATGGGCAGAACACTGTAGTATTTCGTTTGCACAAATGATTAAAAAAAATGGCGTTTTGGTGGTAAATGACCCTGCCGGTTTAAGTCAGGCTTTTATCGATAAACTCTATTTTGAAGAATTACCGGCCGAAATAAAACCGAACAGTATCATCACCCGCGATAAAAAAGAGATCTTAAAGTTTTGGGAGAAAAACAACCATCAGATGGTATTGAAACCATTGGAAGGGAGCCGGGGTCAAAACGTATATAAAATTGGAAGAAAGAGAAGAAATATCAATCAAATCTTGACGACGCTGACAGATCAGGGTTACGTAATCGGTCAGGAATATCTGTCTGCAATAAGTAAGGGTGATGTACGTGTACTCATGATCAACGGAAAAATTTTAAAACAAGATGGAGAATTGGCCATCATCAGACGAGTTAATGACGATAAACGCGAATTCCGTAGTAATCTTACCCTTGGAGCTACCCCGAGTAGAGGAAAATTAACGCCGGAAATAAAGCATATCGTTGCTGTGGTTGGGCCAAAATTAAAACAAGATGGGATTTTTTTTGCGGGTCTTGATATCGTGGCCGATAAGCTAATTGAAATTAATGTTTTAAGTCCGGGGGGGATGGACAGCTATAAAAAAACCGGAATGGTTGATTTTACCGACTCCGTGGTTAAAGCTTTGGAAAGAAAAGTAGCCTATAAAAAGGAGCGATCCACTTGGTCTAATCGAGAATTGGCAACCACAGATTCCCCATCGACGACTAATTAATACAATTATGAGAAATATATCGAGGATCATCGGAACCTATAGCTCTGGCATAAAAGGTGCTTTGTTGTTTATCACAGCGGGAATTCATGGAAACGAGCCCGCTGGTATATTTGCATTACAAAAAGTTTTTACGCTATTAAATCGCAAACAACCTCGCATTAAAGGGAAGGTGGTGGGCTGCAGTGGAAATCGAAAAGCATTAACACAAAATATTCGCTATATAGACGAAGATTTAAACAGAACTTGGACTCGGAAAAACATATCTTCAAAATCAGAAGACTCTCATGAAAAGAAGGAAATGTTTAACATTATCAAGGAATTGAAGAAGTATTTAGAGAAGGGTTTTGAGCGACAGTATTTTCTGGATTGCCATACAACTTCGGCTAATAGCAAACCCTACATTTCGGTACAGGATAAGGGGGCAAACAAAGCTTGGGCAAAGCGGTTCCCCTCCATTGTCGTCCAAGGTTTATCAGATATTGTAAAGGGTTGTATCGATAATTATGAAAGTCAGATTGGACTAACCGGTTTTGTTTTCGAGGCGGGGCAACATCATAGTCAAAAAGCGGTTAGCAATCATGAAAGAATGATTTGGTTAACACTTCAAAAAGCTTGTGGATTAAAATTAGAAGATTTAGAGAACAATACTAAACTCACAAACTACTTTGAACGCAAAAAAGAAAATCAAAAAATCTTCCAAATAAAATACAGACACAGTCTGAACACGGAAGATACCTTTAAGATGGAGCCGGGTTTTATCAATTTTCAGGCCGTAAAAAAAGGTCAATTACTTGCTTATCAAAACAACAGGCCCATCTACAGTAAATGGAATGCTTATATTTTTATGCCCTTGTATCAAGATCAAGGCGACGATGGATTCTTTATCATTGAAGAAGTCGGAACAAAACCATCATAACCTCAGATTGGCTATGTTTTTTATGATTAATTATACATTTTATTGGACAAAAGCGTATGACCAATTCCTTCTATGTTTATCTTTTGTAAACCTGAGACGATTTAAACCTCATCTGGGTTGTCATAAAAAATGAAACTAATTAACCATTAAAATCTGAATTATGAGAAAGTCAGTTTTAACTTTCATTCTAAGTACATTTTTAATTGCAATTACGTTATCTTCTTGCAAAGATCAAAAAAAGAGAAACACTGGAAATGATCCCAGTGAAACCGAGACCCCAAGAAATAATATGGAAAATCGCGGTACAGAAACTCGACCTTTAAATCGGGATAGGAATATGAACAAGAACGAAAATACCTCAGAACGTCATGGAAATGCGATGGACAAAGTAGAAGAAAAAACAAATCGAATCCTCGGGAAGGATAAAGCGGCCTTAAAGAAAGCAAAAGATCGGGTAAAAAATGCCAATGAAAAAATCGAAAGGGCGATTCGTGAAGGAAAAGAAGATGAAGCACAAAAAGCCAGAAAAGACAAGGAGAAGGCTGAAAAGGAAGTAAAAGAGTTAGAACAGAAGATCAGGGATCAAAACAAAAAATAATTTGAAGACTAATAAGATTTCCTGGATCTTTCAGACCCATCACTCCTCGCATGGTCAGTGATAAGAGTTGCTATACGCAAAATAAAATATGACGAATAATTCTTTTACTTAGACCCATTGAAATTTTAAGTGAGAGCCTATCTTGGCTGAAATTCATTACTTGGTCTAAAAAGAAGAGGTGTAAATTAAACTCTACCTGGGATTTTAACCCTTCGGGCATGCTCGAAGGGTTAGTAAAATCCAGTTTTATTTAATTTTCAAACCAAATATATAATTGATGGAGAATAAGCCATCATTACCTCGATTATTTTTGTAATTCAACAAGGCCAAGGCAATGGTCAAGAATTTCGTAGGGCTTTAATTAATTCCTTTTTATTCATTTTGCTGCGTCCTTTAATACCCACTTTCCGGGCTTCTTTCAACAGATTTTCTTTCGTTCGTTTCTCATATTTCTTGGCTTTTCCACCTTTTTTACCTGCATCTTTTGTATTGGCAATACGGGCAGCCTTTGACCGGCTCATTCCTGCCTCACGAAGTGCCTCATATTTTTCATCATCCTTAATTTGTTTTCCGTGATCTTTAGCCATAATTTTTATTATTCATTTTTAAATTGATTTATAAACATCAGATTTAAGTATCAAGTGCGAATCGTTGAATTTAAAAAGCACTTAGAAATTATGTGGTTTCTCAAAACCCCACTGTATGCCTTCTTCCCATTTTGAATTGGAGTTGCCATAAGAAGAAAAACCACCTACATTTTTTAAGAGAGCAGCCATTTGTAGAAGATTATAAGTCATAAAAACGAGATTTTTGTTGGTAAACTCATGATCAAAACCCATTGGTGGCTCTATTTCTTCTCCCTGCCATTCGGTGTCTCCATAACTCGGGCCAGGACCTATTTCACCTATCCAGCCGCAATCGACTTGTGGAGGCAGGGTATAGCCGATATGTTGTAAAGAATACAAAATTTCCATTCCGCAGTGCTTTACCCCATCTTCATTTCCGGTAATCATACACCCCCCTACTTTTCCATAAAAAATATATTGTCCCTTTTTATTGGTTTTGCTACTCATGGCATAGAGACGTTCAATAAGTTTTTTTGCGATCGATGAGATTTGCCCTAACCATATTGGTGTGCCAATAACCAAAATATCGGCAGAAATAATCCGTTCAAACAAATCCGGCCATTCATCTTCTTCCCAGCCATGCTCCGTCATATCCGGATAAACTCCATCTGGCACGTCATGATCCACCAACCGGAGCTCGTCCAAGGCTACTCCCTCTTTTTGCATGATTCGCTGCGCCACTCGCATGAGTGTTTCTGTGTGGCTTTTTTGCGGGGATTTCTTTAAGGTGCAATTCACAAACATTGCATTTAAATCATTCCGATTTACAGACATTTCCTATTGATTTATGTATTAATGACTAAAGTTTTACTCTTATTTTTTCGAATGGCACTCTCATGGTTTTAAAAGCATAGAGTTTCAGGTAAGGCTGTGGGTTCATTATATGAGATCAGCATATGAAATTCAAACCATTCTTATCCCCCACTGCAAAAATGCAAGAAGGATTACAATATTTTCCAGTAAATTTTCAATATACTGAGGGATTTATGACCCCAAGGGGTTCTTTTAAACTCTTCTGGAGCCTCCACCCCCTATGAGGTTAAACAAGAATATAATAACGGCGATAACCAAAATAATATGGATAAATCCATTATCCACAAAGCCTCCGAGGAAACTGATGGCCCAACCTATAATTAAAATAATAGCAATTATATATAAAATATTTCTCATCATATAGATTTTAAAAAATACAAACCTTTTAAAGTTCGTGTTTCAATTATTAATTAAAATTTACAATGTGATTAACCAGTCGTTTATTTCTCCTTAGATTAGCCGGTTTTCTCCTATAATCATCCGTGCATTTCGTGTTTTTTCCTTCCTCGAAATAAAGATCATTATCGGCAACATTGATATAGGATTGTAATTCTTCCACTACTTTCGTTCCAATGACCTTTCCATCTTAAATCACTCATAATTTTTTAGTTTAGGTTTATTTATTTACAAAATATGGTGTCATAACATCAAAGTTAAAAACAAATAAATCATGGGATTAACGGTATAAAATTATTAATGTGCTCAATTGCCACCTATGAAGCGATTTTCGATATTTTTATTCCTCTTAACCAAATCCATTCTCATGCGCTAAAAAAGAACCAAAGCCTTGAAGAAAATCTTTTTTGATGAAATGCTGAAACTGGCAATTCCTCTATATACCCTAATCGATTCTTATGATCTGGTAGTCGTTCCGATACCCTTGAAAAAATAAGGCGGTATATCATCAAATCTATCATTTGATTTCCACAATATCAAAAAGCTATAAGACTCTGTTTATAGAGAAACCTGTTCCTCAGTAAATTTAACGGTATCGACTTTGAAATAAAATTTGTCTCTCCCGATTTGAAGGTTTTAAAGTCCAAGGTCAATTCCTTTGCCAAAACTCCAGGCATGTTGACCTGTTTGGGGTATAGCAATTTTAAAATATAACTTTATTTGTAGAAAAAAGGAAATTGTAAAAGACAAACTTGAAAAAACATCATTATAACCTGCTTTATTTATTTCTTGTTCCGTCTTCCCGCTCTTATCTCCGATGGTGTCAACCCATAACGATCCTTAAAGATCAGAGAAAAATAGCTTTTACTATTAATTCCCACTCGATCTGCTATCTGTGTAAATGTCAAATCACTATTCCGGATAAGGATTCCGCCACTGTATAACCTTCGCTCCTGAACATAACCGTTGATTGTTGTATGATAAACCTGTTTAAATCCGTTCTGAAGTTTGTTGGGATTCAATCCTACCCGCCGTGATAAATCTTTAACCGAAACAAAATTAGCAATGTTCTCATTCAAGATCTTTACTGCTTTTTGCACCCTCACAAGTTCACGCTTGCACATCAAGGATTGCTTGGATTCTCGATGTTCTATATCTCGATATTCCCGAATTTGTGCTAAAAGAATATCATAAGCCTTACCGCGAAACAGGAGGTTTCGCTCTAAGGGAGTCCCTGTAAAATTGCTGATCTCATGAAAAATATCGGCCAATCGAATACTGTAGTTCACAGGTTGATAAAAATGATTTTTTCCTTTAACATCTTCAAATAAGTACCGTAAACTGGATTTTATTTTTTTATTTCATGGCGCATAGAGAAATAAAATCTAAGTCGATCGATTTCCAGATTATTAATTTTTGTCTCCACACCGGATTTAAAACGAACGATATGTCCTTTATTCTGATTGGAAGCAACGATTATATTCTCCATTTCGTCAATCTTGTACATATCACCTAAGTCTCGAAAGCCATGCAAAAAACTACCTTTTTCACAAAACATAAACTTTAATGGGTGAACCTCATTCTCGATAAATTGAATCTCTAAATCTTCTTTAAATGTACAATTATAGAGAAGTAGCCATAACTTTTCGTTTAAATTTATCCCGGTTATACCCCCATGCCCATACTTATCCGGAATCTTAATAGAATATTCGCCGCAATCTTGTTTAAACTGAGTATCCAACTTGTTAGCCAAGTCTCTCAAAACTTCTTTAAAAGGAATGGAGCGGGAAATAATACGTCGCATAGTATTATAATAATTTGTTTAAAAGCGATAGAGAGAACATTTTTGCAGCCAATTTTGAAAGCCTAAATGACCTCATTAATATGCTTTTATCGAAAAGTTCAACATCGGTAAAGTTAAGACCAAGGTAACTCACACTTTATTCTTAAAAAATTACTTTTTAGTGTTTTTAATACCGGATTCCTTATTTTATGGACTCCATGGTCTCCAAGACAGAATCTGTTGAAAAATTGATGGCCCGTATCAGATCTGAATGTAACGACTAAAAGAAACTATTTTCAATTGTTTCAGGAGCGTTTGAAACGATTACTCAAGGGATGGATAACTGAAGTTTTTCTTTGTCATAGGGATCAGCTTCCAAAAGCTCGGTACCTCAACAGGTTGTTCTGCTCTAAGTGGTAAAAAAGATTCAAGGCATCTTTGAAGGATTGATCCATCTCAACGTATTGAAAACGCGTTAGGCCTCCAATGAAATAAATCTCTGTACATTTCTGGGCTTTCGTCCGGAACAATTTGTATAATTTTAGATTTCTTTTATCCAATACCGGGTAAAAAGGCTTTCCCTTATCTGAAGGGTACTCTTTGACAATGGTGGTTGCATGAGCCATCTGATTTCCAAAATGCTTATATTCTACTATTCGAATATATTCTACCTCAGGATTAGGATAACTGATAATTGAGTTATTTTGAAAATATTCTTTATCTAATCTCTGAATTTCAAACCGAAGAGAATGATATTCTAATTCAACCTTGTGGCTGTGCCTAAAATTAAAAAATTGATCTATACGGCCCGTATAAAAAACCTTCTCAAATGATGGAAGAGAGTTTATAATATCAAAATAATTGGTATCAAGATGAACTTCTATATTTGGATGATTTAACATATTTTCAAATATTTTTGTATATCCGTTTTTAGGCAGAGCTTGATATTTATCCAAATAATACCGATCCTCATAATTCGTACGAACTGTAATATCATGAAACATCTCAGGATTCAATTCTTCCGGATATTTGCCCCACTTCTTTTTGCTATAATACTTAAAAATTTTATTAGATAGCATCTCTCCCATCACATCAAGAAGCACTTCTTTTCCATTTTTAGGACTGTCTATAGGTACACGATTAATTTTTAGCCAATTCCTCATTTCCTCTTCGTTGGCCAAATGCAAATTAAATATCCGGTTTACAGCAGTAATATTTATAGGAATAGGGACTAACTGATTATTTATTTTCACCAATTCTTTATGTTCCCAAGGATACCATTCAGAAAAACGATTTACATACTCCCACACCTCTCTATCGTTAGTATGAAAAATGTGAGGCCCGTATTTCGAAATCAATACTCCTTCTTCATCTTCGTAATCATAACAATTTCCGCCTATATGATTTCGTTTTTCCAAAACCAACACCTTCTTCCCCATTTCGGCATAACGTTCTGCCAAAGTAGCTCCGGAAACTCCAGCTCCCACTACTAAAATATTCCAATTCATTTCCCTTTAAGTTCCATAAGTTTCAGTATTTCAGAAGCTGTATAATCCCACGAAGTCCTATTTAATACCGCATGGTATTTGGAATTTCGCACCTTAGATGAAGAAGACTCAAGTTTATTAACGGCCTTTTTAAAATCGTTTGGCGTATCAATGATGGGCAAGCAAAAACCATAATGTTCAGCGATATCAATGATACGAGTGGATATTATAGGTTTTCCGGCAGCCATATATTCCAGGGTTTGAATAGGATTCATAAATCGCGTTCTTTCATTTGATACGTATGGTATCATCGCATAATCAAACATTCCTATATAATAAGGTAATCTATTATAGTCCTTCCTTCCTAAATAAAAAATATTATCGGCATTACTCAAATCCGAGATATCAATTCTGTCTATTGGTCCAATCAATACAAAATGATGCTGCGGCATCAATTCAGCGGCTTTTTGTAGAAGCTGTATATCAATACGCTCGTCTATAATACCAATATAGCCAATTATAGGTCCACTAATTTTTTGAATATCTTTTGGGGGGACAAGTTTTTTGCGGGCTTTTGCGAAATGCTTATAATCTACCGAATTCGGATACCAATATACATCATCCCTGTTTTTCAATTTTTCTTTACATAGAGAAAACCCATCGGTAATCACCACATCCGCAATCTTCAACAATTTTTTATCCTTCCTTTTCAAATGAGCTTCTTCATGTAAAAAAGGAGTATTCGTACAATCATAAATGACGCAATCAGCAGAAATAAAATTCAGAAGTTCTAAAAATGCCGGGGAACAAAACCATACATATTTGGCCTTTAGCACTGAAAGTCGTTGAAAAATCTTTTTAATCGCATCTATAGAATTCACTCTCGGTTTTAAAACACTCAAACCCGGGGCAATAATTTCTATTTTAAAACTTACTTCTTCTTGATTCTCATTATATATTGGTGCTTCTACAAATAAGGTTTTATATCTTTTAGAAATTCTACTAAATAAATGCCGAGGTCTGTGATAACCTGAACCCCATCTTAAATGAGAAAAAACAACTATATCATAAATAGATTTTTCAATCTTGCTGGACATGTTTTTATTCAATAGAGATTCAGCTGCGCTATTTTTTTTCATTTGCATCTTTCAAAATATATTTGGTTATCAATCAAAATTAAAAGAAATCACAGGCTTCCTTAAACTCTATTAAAAGCTTCTCTGGCTCTAAAGAGCAAAGTAAGATCTGCTAAAACGTTTTAGTCTGAAGTCTTATATGAAAACCTGCTTTCCATGTCGATCCAAAAGGAATAAGGTCTTCGAGAAAAATAAAGGCAAAAAAGTTTATTCAAATTATATTTCAAAATGAGCCATTTTTATAAGTCACAAAGGATATCTATAACAATCTGTATGGGGTTACGGCTTCGGGGCAAAGCATCTCCCTTTCAATCCGCTTTTTTACGATTTACTGGTTACTCCTCCCAATACACCAATTATTTGACCTGTTATATAACTGGAACATGAAGGAGCCGCAAGATGTACATAGGTTGGAGAAAGTTCTTCTGGCTGGGCAGGGCGTTTCATTGGAGAACCACTTCCAAATTCCTTTATCTCTTTTTCCGGTCGGTCTGCAGGGTTGAGTGGAGTCCATACCGGTCCCGGAGCTACTGCATTAACTCGAATCCCCTTGTGAACTACATTCTTTGCCAATGACTGCGTAAAAGCATTAATCCCTCCTTTTGTCATGGAATAATCCATGAGCATTTTATTACCAAACCATCCATTAACAGAGCTTGTATTAATAATGCAATCTCCTTCATGAAGATGTGGAAGTACAGCTTTTGTCATATGAAAGTAACCGTATAGGTTAGTCTTGAGCGTCATGTCAAAATGTTCTTCGGTAAGAGCATCCAAGTCTTTGGCATGCTCTTGAAATGCTGCGTTATTCACAAGGATATTGATCTTTCCAAATTCATCCCTCGCTTGTTGAACTGCAAATTGGCAAAATCCATAGTCCGTAATATCTCCCGAACACAATACTGCACGCTGGCCCTCCTTCTCTACCTTTTCTTTTGTTTTTTCAGCATCTCTATGTTCGTTTAAATATACGATGGCAACATCAGCTCCTTCCCGTGCAAATAGAATGGCTACGGCTCGACCTATACCCGAATCTCCTCCAGTAATTAAAGCTACCTTTCCCTTCAATTTTTGAGAGCCTCTGTACCCGGGAGCCATATAGCGGGGTTGGAGTGCTAAATCCTCCTCAACTCCTGGTTTCTCCAATTCCTGTTCAGGCTGGGGCGGCATAGGTTGTTTAGCCGATCCGGTTTGCGCCGAATCCTCTTCCTTATCCTCTTGATGGGTCTTGTCAAGCTTCCTGATATACCGCTGAATTTTTTGTTGTTTTTTAGCGGTCTCTTCTGCTCTGCTTCTATAATTTTCTGCTTCTTTATGCATAGGTTTAAGTATATAAAGGTTTCTTTTTATCAAATTTAACCAAGCAATATGCAGATCGTGAACCGTAAACCTTAAAACCTTATCTCAAAAAATATTTTTTTAGCACTCATTAGTCTCCAGAGGCCCCCGCTTAGAAATGGCTATAAACTAATATTTCTTTCTTTGGAAAACGAATAACGTCCGGATGATATGTTAAAGAGCTCTATAAATACAGAACTTTTTCTCTTTTTGAATTCCATAAACCCCTGCTCATCAATAAGGAAAACATTCATTTTTATTCAGTCCACATCTTCACCCAATTTACAAGGCCGTTCTTCCTGTATTCAATACTTTTAACTTCACTTAAAATCCTTGCTTTTTCTCGGTCCAAGTAAAAAGTGTAAGAATTCCGTTAAGGCTTATCCATAGAGGATTTTAAATTAAAAACAATCATTAAAACCAATACCTATGAAAGTAGCATACATCAGTACATATCCCCCTCGTCAATGCGGGATAGGAACTTTTACCGAAAACCTTGTCAATGCCATGCATACAAGAGCAAGAAAAATCGATGAAGTCATAGTAGTGGCCATAAATAGCCGCAGAATGAAATACACTTATCCAGATGAAGTAAAGTTTATTATCCAAGAGGAAAATCAAACCGATTATCTTAAAGCAGCAGACTTCATCAACAAAAGTGGTGTCGATGCCTGTATCCTCCAACATGAATTCGGAATTTACGGAGGGACTGATGGGATCTATATTTTATCCCTGTTGCATCACCTGAAAATTCCAATTATCTCTACATTGCACACCGTTCTAAAAAAACCATCCTACAACGAAAAAACAATTATAAAAGAAATTGATAGGTGCTCTGAAAAGATCGTCATCATGAGCGAAAAAGCTTTTCAATTTTTAAGAAAGGTATATCGTATTCCCGATCACAAAATACAAATAATCGAACACGGGGTTCCCGATCTCCATTACAGTAAAACAGCATCCCGAGAAGAACTTGGTCTATCTTCTAAAAAAGTGCTATTAACTTTTGGTTTTGTAGGACGAAATAAGGGGATAGAAACCGTAATCAAAGTTTTGCCTCAAATTATAGAAAAGCATCCCGATGTAGTGTATGTCATCTTAGGAAAAACACACCCAAACATTTTACGGGAATCCGGGGAGGAATATCGGGAATATCTTCAAAAATTAGCAAAGACTTTAAACGTCAGTAAGCACGTTACAATGATCAACGAATTTGTACCTGAAAAAAAGCTCTTTAAATATTTAACCAGTTGTGATATTTACCTTACTCCCTACCCCGGAGTTGCCCAGATTACCAGTGGCACCTTGGCCTATGCCATGGGATCGGGTTGTGCAGTTGTTTCCACCCCGTACTGGCATGCTACCGAATTACTACGAAAAAACAGGGGTTGTCTATTTGACTTTAATGACTGTGATGAGCTAACCAATACATTAGAAGAATTACTCGAGAAACCTACAAAACTTCATAAAATACAAGAAAATGCCTACCGTTACGGACAGCAAATTACTTGGCCAAAAATAGGCGCACATTACATCAATTTATTGGTGGAGATCCTCGCACATTTAAAGGTTTCTACATCTCCCCAAAAAAGAATGATCGATTCCCAATTGCTGCCGCCATTCTCTTTAGATCATATTAAAAAAATGACCGATAAAACAGGTATAATGCAGCATGCGACATATGGAATTCCAGATTTCGAAAAAGGGTATTGCTTAGATGATAACGCCCGGGGATTACTCATGGCCTGCCTTTACTATAATGAAAAAAAGGATTCGGATGCGCTCACTCTAATGACCATTTATTTAAGCTATATCCGCTACATGCAGAATGAAGATGGTAGCTTTCGTAATTTTTTACACTTTGATCGAACATTTGTCGATAAGATAGGATCTGAAGATGCGTTTGGAAGAGCGATCTGGGCCTTGGGTTATCTTTTAGCACATGCCCCAAAGGACACGTATTACCAGGTAGGAAAAATTATTTTCAAAAAAGCTGTTTCCCATATGCACAAAATAGAATCTCCCCGAGCGATGGCTTATACCATGATCGGAATTGCATACTATTTAAAACTACATATTACTGATCATCACCTCAAGCAGGAGCTGCGTCGAATGGCCTATCGCTTAGTCGCTAATTACAAACAAAATCAAAGAGAAAATTGGGAATGGTACGAATCTTTTTTAGCCTACGATAATGCTATTTTACCCTTAGCGATGTTGCATGCTGGAGAAATTCTGAATGATAAAGCAATCAATCAGATAGCCTTTTCTACCATGGATTTTCTCTCTGATCTTACCTTAAAAGAAGGTCATTTATCTCTTATAGGAAATAAAGGTTGGTATATAAAAGGACAACGCTCTGCCAGATTTGATCAGCAACCTCTGGATGCATTATCTATGGTTCTCATGTTCAATCAGGCTTATAAATTAACTCGAAATCAAGTCTTTCATAAAAAGCTATTTACCTCTTTTTTATGGTTTTTGGGTAAAAACGACATTCAAATGAGCTTATACGACCAAGATACCGGGGGCTGTTATGACGGGATTGAAAAAGAAGGAGTTAACCACAATCAGGGAGCGGAAAGCTCATTGGCCTATTTGATTGCTTCTCTAACTGTACTGCAGGTATATCGCAAATTTTTTCCGCAGATAAAAAAGATACAGCCTTCATACTTCCATCAAAATCATAGAATTAAGCCTATAAAAAGGAGTTCCAGGGATTTTAAAAAGAAAATCATCTTATAAAAAGGAGAAGTGTTCGTCCAAAATTTGGAAAAGGGAAAATTAGTTATTTTTTATAGCTACTAATAAAGCTTCCAATTCTATAACTGCGTAGGTAGTGGAATAGTCTGAAACGGCAAAGGGCAGAATCAAGTGTTCATTATGAATAATCGAACCACAGGAATATACTACATTAGGAACATAGCCTTCCCTTTCCTTTTCAAGAGGAATCAACAAAGGCTCTTTTAGTCTCCCGATTTCTCGAGTTGGATCCTCCAAATCCAATAAAGCGGCCCCAATACAATACCGCCTCATAGGCCCCACACCATGGGTAATCATAAGCCAGCCTTCTTTTGTCCAAAGAGGAGAACCACAATTTCCAATTTTGACAAACTCCCAGGGATATTGAGGAGTCTGGAGCAAAGTAGGATGTTCCCAAACCGTATTCCGATCGGAGAACATAATGAAGTTGTTCACGCCGTCAATACGTGAAAGCATGACGTATTGCCCTCTAATTTTTCGGGGAAACAAAGCCAGGTTTTTCCCCATTGCCCCTTTCCCAATCAATGGAATGATTCGAAATTTGCAAAAATCTTCTGTTAATAGAAGTTTAGGTAAAATAGTGTGTCCATCATAAGCCGTATAGGTTGCATAATACTTTTGACTTCCATCATCATCAGTAAATTGAACAAAACGAGCGTCCTCTATCCCTCCTTTTTCAGTATTTGAAATCGGGTAAATAACCCGTTCACTGATATCAGAGTCCGGATTAAATTGGATGTCATAATACGAATCCACCAGCCAGGAAATTTCCTCAAGGGCAAGCTTTTGATCCGTTTCTATTGTGGGTTCATTCAGTGCCCTTGCCAACATCTCCTTCAAATCAGCATATTCAAAATGATCGGGAAATTCCTTCATGATAAAACGAAAATACCTTTCAGGAATTTTCATTTCGTTCATCTTACTGATAAAAGCTTTTTTATGATATGATTTTTTAGGTAAAACTTCAGCAATATCCATGCTCTTGCCAATACTCATCATATTTAAATCATTGTTTTTATCAAGAACAGCTCTTCTAAATACAATAGAGGAGATATGACCTTCTCCAGTAGCTCTAAAAGAAAGGATTACCCGCATTTCGCCTTCCTCCAAAAAGCGCTGATCCGTATCGGGAATAATGGAAGGATTAAAAAATGCCGTGGATTCTATGGAGTATTCCATCGTGAGATAAGCTCCCATAAGTAGCTTGCGCTCTGAAGAAAAATCCTGAAAATCTATTTGCATTTCCTCAAGGATTTCCCGAGCTCTCTTATAATGTTTTTTAAAAAGCTTGGTAATGTTACGGTGTCGATGAGCAAAGTCTCTGAGGGTTTGCTTTAAAATCATACGCACCTTCTCCTCACTGAGGCCAGAAATTCGCGAAAGCATATCGTGGGCTGAGGCACCCTCGTTCATAAAATACCGTGCTACAACTCTACTGGCATCAGGGAGGAAATGTACTTCTTTACGGATAACGGGGACTTTCATAACAGCAATTTTAATTTTTCAAAAATTACATGAGACAAAAGCCAAATGGGTGCTCATTTGTTTTTTTTCTTAGCTTTAAAAAAATAAATGAGTTCCGTAAAAACGAATACAGACGCTTTTTCATCTCAGATCGAAATATAATAAGCCGGTTATCCCCCTAAAAATTCTGTTTAAAAGAGAACATATTCTTCGTTTTTGCTTTAATAATTCCTTTTAAAACTGTGTATTTTAGGTCTTTTAGAAGATTTTGGTTTTTTGCAAAAACACAGTGTTCTTTAAAATTAAAAGTTGATTTTCCGATGAAAAGGAAAAAGAGGTCAGACCTCCATAAAAACAGCACTTAAAAAAAATCAGAAGTTAAATTAAAAACGAGTAAACGAAATGAAAATCTATAACATTGAAATAACGCATCCAGAAAAAATTATTTTCCCAGAAGCTCACATCACTAAATTGGATGTCCTGAAATACTATCGGGATCATTCAGATAAGATACTTCCCTTCCTGAAGGACCGTCCCTTAACCATACAACGATTTCCTGAAGGGATTTCCAGCCCGGGATTTTATCAAAAAAAAGCGGCTGAATACTTCCCTTCTTTTATCAAAATCGTCCGCATTTCCACGAAAGAAGGTGTTAACAACCAAGTCTATTGCAACACCCAAAAAGCGTTGATCTACTTGGTCAATCAAGGAACAGTCAGTTTTCATATATGGCCAGCAAAACGAGATCAACTCAAAAAACCTGATAAAATCATTTTTGATTTAGATCCCGCAGATAATAATTTTTCAAAATTAAAAGAAGCGGCTACACTGGTGGCCGAATATTTGAGAAAAAGAAATCATAATCCAAGACTTATGACTACTGGCCAAACCGGACTACATCTTTGGTATAGGGTAAGAAGAACCCATAGGTTTGATTCGGTGCGGGAAAAGATCAAAGCAATGGCGGCAGAACTGACCTCAGAATATCCCAAACTTTTCACTACTGAAATGCGAAAAAAGAATCGGGGCAATAAGATCTTTCTGGACTATCTACGCAACTCCTATGGGCAGACTTCCATCTGTCCTTATTCGTTGCGCCCCAACCCGGTAGCAGGAATTGCAATGCCCATCGATTGGAATGATTTAAAAAATCTCCATCGTGCAGATCAATTCAACTTAAAAACGAATTTATATTAAGCAAAACCCCTGAATCAAAATAGGGGGAGTGTTAAGCTACTCCTGCTTCCTCACATATACTTTTCCGTCTATAATTCGGGTTTCAAAACCAGGCTGCTTTTCTGTAGCAGGTCCATTGATCACTTTTCCATCTTTAAAAGAAAAAACAGAGCCATGCCAGGGACATTGAATAGATTCTTCTCCAACCATTTCTCCTTTGCATAGAGGTCCGCCGGCGTGAGAACAGATATTACTCAAGGCATAAATTTTATTTTTATTTCGGATTATCACAAGAGGAATTTCACCGGCCTTTGCACATTTCAGTTCACCTTCTTTCACCTCTTCTTCATCACAAACCTCAACAAACTCTTGTGGATAATCCTCCCGAAAAGCATGGTTGACTCCTGTTTGCTGATCAAAAACCAATTTTCCTCCCAAATAACCGGCGGCAGTGGTTGCCCCATAGCCTAAGAAGGAAATTGCAATTCCCGCCTTTCGGGTTGCTTTGATTTTTCGTAAGATCAGAGAAGCTGCATACAAACCGGTTGCCGTAATATTAAGCAGTCCGTGAAGTAATCCTATTTTCCGAGCTTTCCCTTGGGTGCCTGTCCAATCGGTCAATCCAGCTATAGCAGCACTTGCAGCACCAGCCAAACCCACTCCTACAGCTGCATCAGCTCCTTTGGTATATCCTTTTATACCTTTAAGCTCGGCCATATCTAACATGGCTGCGACCGTCCAAGCCCCCATTGGAACATCTGTTAATAATGAATGAAACGGATGTCCTAACCAGGTTCCATGCATAACATTTTTAGCTTTCTTCCCTTTTTCTCCTGCCCGGTCATATATCTCCAAAATAGCAGGTTGTAGTTTATCACTTATTTGATCGAGCCAGTCCATATTATCAATAGACTTCTCTACATCTTTTTCCATCATAATATAAATATTTATAGGATTAATTAATGTTATCTTTGGGTTTTCCGAAGAGAAATACACTCTAAACTACGAGTTTTATTTTCCGCTGTTTGATGCTATACCATTTTAGATTGATAGTATTACATAAGTGTTGGGCTGGGTTTGATGGGCTTCCCTCCTGTTTTATACAGGAGAATATCTTCTAAAACATGGCGTATCAAGATCTGATTAAATCATCTCAAATCATTCTATTGACCATAATATCCAAGAGCTCATTCACTTCTATTGTATAGAGTCAAAAGATGCAGCAGCCATAGAATAAGGAGAACTCACCGAATATCCCGGGCGTTTAGCTACTGCTTTTTTCTTCCGTTTTTACCCTTTTATATAGCTCCCCATATTGAGGGTCATTTAAACTTTCAAAAATGGGCTGCAAAATGATCTTATTGCCCCGGATTTAGTCTTTTTTTCGACCGTAACTATGCTATGCTCTACAAAAAAGCCGTCATCCGGAACAATAATCTCTATTTTTCGCTTCAATCCCAAAAGTTTAAACCACCTCATTTTCTAAAATGAATAAGGTCAAAAATTTATTTTTTTCAATGCATTATTCAGCATAAAGATGTACAGTTTTGCTTATAAAATCAATCATCATGAAAAAACATGTCAAAAAAAAGCAGAGTGCCAATGAACGTGAACGACAAAAACAAAAAGAATATCGTCGTCTCATTGCTGAGGAAGAACAAATACGACGTAAAAAGTCAAGAAAACCAAAATCATAGAATATTGTTTGTGAACTCCATGTTTTAAAATTCAATTGAGGCTCACATCTAAAGTCCAGAATAACTGTATCTGATCCACCGTCTATAAACGACGATAACATATAATTTTTATTTATCATTCAAGAGTACAGACGGCCAAAAAAGAATTAACAAAATGAGTCCATAATACGGGACTTGTGGAAGTTCACATAGAAATTCAAAAGTTTAAATGAGCTCCATTAAGAAAATCAAATTATCCTATCGATTCACGAGTGGAAAAGTTTAATGCAACAGAACAACAATTTAAAAAATACAAATTTCGTGTGAATTTTTAAAAGGATGAGAAACCTTCTCTTGTCGTAATTAGACTCTATTTTATCTTCTAACATCTATATCCTCTATTCCTGTAAAAAGATCAAGAAGCTTCCCTATCCAGTTAATTTTAAAATGACATAATTTCTAATTTAGCCATACGATATGAGGTTATAGTATAAAAAGCAATAGCTATAACATACGCATTATAAAAAAGAATAAGTGATTGTAATTGGCCATAGCTAAAGAATAAAACCCATAGATTATATTATACTATTGCCATTAACTCCCAAAGAGCAATAACCTAATCTTTTGGCTCCGATCTCAGAGGTAACATTGGGCAGCTTCAACAAATACTACAAATATGGATTCCTTAAAAAGTAAAATAGAAAGTAAACGAAATTCAAACTCCTACCCTTCTACTACCACTAAGTTTATGAAGGCAGGAATGATAGCTGCTCCAAAGAAGTTTAAAGTGGTTGATACACCTATCCTACAACCTGAAGAGGGAGAAGTGCGGATAAAGTTGAAAGGGAGTGGCATATGTGCTTCAAATTTACCTGTTTGGGAAGGGCGTAAGTGGTTCACCTACCCTATTACCGTTGGGGCCCCCGGGCATGAAGGCTGGGGAATTGTAGATGCTGTAGGAAAAAATGTAAATAAAGAGTTAATAGGAAAAAATGTTGCGGCCCTCACCTATAATGCCTTTGCTCAATATGATTGGGCTCAAGCAGAAAGTATTGTAACACTCCCCGATTCCTTAGCAAACAAGGCTTTTCCGGGGGAGCCCCTGGGCTGTGCTATGAACATTTATAAAAGGACCAATCCGCTACCCAAGGATAAAGTAGCCGTTATTGGCTGTGGTTTTATGGGCCTGCTATTAATTCAGCTCTTAAAAGACAAAGGTTGTGAGGTCATTGCCATTTCAAAGCGCGATTTTTCTTTAGAGATGGCGAGGAGAATGGGGGCTCACTACTGTATAAAATTAGATGATCATTACCGAATTATTAAAAAAATAAAAGATCTCACAGCTGATAAACTTTGTGATAAAACACTGGAGTGTACGGGTAAAGAATGGCCACTCAACTTAGGTATCGAAATTACTCGAACGAGAGGGAAACTGGTCGTGGTAGGCTATCATCAAGGCGGCATACGTACAGTAAATATGCAAATGTTGAATTGGCGTGGGATCGATATGATCAATGCCCATGAAAGAGACCCCAAAGAGTATATAAAGGGGATCAAAAGTGCCATTGCTGCCATTGAGGAAAAACGCATAAATCCATTCGAGCTCTTTACACACCGATTTCCTCTCCAAGATTTAGCTCAAGGATTAAACTATTTAAAAAAAAGACCAGAAGGTTTTATAAAAGGTTTAGCCGTATATGAAAACAATAAATAATTCTCCCAGTTCAAAAAAGATATGGAACTGAGGATCTATCAGCTGAGGTTCTTTAAGCAGAAATCTATGTGGTTACCCCTTATTTAAAAAACTATAAAACCAAAATCATTAAAATAGATAGGCAAATTATTAAGTATTAAAAATCAATATAAAAACGAATCAATTATGAAAGCAATAGGCACAAAAAAATCAACAAATCAGCAAATTCTCAAAAAACGGAGAAATGACAGAGATAGAGTGATACCGATCAAAGAAAACTCAACCCCGGTTTTTAGCAAGAAAGTCATAAGTGATGTTACTAAAAGTAATGTGATGTTTCTCTATCAAAAAGAGGCCGAAAACAATAAAATCAGTAGCTTCCTAAAACTTGCCAAAAATGAGTAGCTCAAAGAAACGTGTCTTAATTACCGGAGCAGCAGGTTTCTTGGGCTCTCATCTCTGCGATAAATTTTTGGAAGAAGGTCATGAGGTGATTGGCATGGATAATCTTATTACCGGAAATCTGGCCAATCTGGATCATTTAACCGGGATTAAAGATTTCTCTTTTTATGAATATGACATTACCAACTTTGTTCATATTCCTGGAAAATTAGATTATATTTTACATTTTGCCTCACCCGCCAGCCCGGTTGATTATTTAAAAATTCCCATCCAAACCTTAAAGGCCGGGTCTTTAGGAACTTATAAATTATTGGGGCTGGCCAAAGAGAAAAACGCACGAATCCTGATTGCCTCGACTTCCGAAGTTTATGGAAACCCCTTAGAACATCCGCAAAAAGAAACTTATTATGGAAATGTGGATACCATTGGCCCGCGCAGTGTTTATGACGAAGCCAAACGTTTTATGGAGGCTTTGACTATGGCTTATAACCGCTTCCACAAGGTCGATACCGCAATCGTCAGGATTTTCAATACCTATGGCCCTCGAATGCGCCTTAACGATGGTAGAGTAATTCCCACTTTTATTCGCCAAATCTTAGACAATAAACCATTAACCATTTTTGGGGATGGTCAACAAACCCGCTCCTTTTGTTATGTAAATGATCTGATTGACGGGGTCTATAAGGTATTATTGAGTCATCACAAATATCCCATTAATATAGGAAATCCAGAGGAAATCAGTATTATTCAGTTGGCAGAAGAACTATGTCATCTTGCCGGAATTAAGGTTAAGATGAAAAAAAAACCATTACCTGTAGGTGACCCGTTACGACGAGAACCTGATATATCCAAAGCAAAAAAGATATTAGATTGGCATCCAAAAATAACTCGAAAAGATGGTTTACAAAAGACCATTACATTTTTTAAAACGCTTCCAAAAGAAAGAAAACTTCACGTGGAACCCAAAACCTTTGAGCACTTTATTCAGCGATGAGAATTTCATTTTTTAACCAGAATATATCTTGAAATTCAAAAATTCAATAAAATGTATCGACATAAGTATTCAATTCAACTCGATTATAAAATATGGGTAAAATCAGGTTTACTTACGATTAGAATTTCCGGTTAAAAAAATCGCTGGGAAGCAGGTGCAAAAAAGAAAATAATACAATGAGGTCATTCATACTTCCAAAAATTGGCTGTAAAATGATCTTATTGTCCCACATTTATTTCGACCGTAGCTATGGCTATGCTCTGCAAAAAAGCCGTTATCTGGAACAATAATCTCTATTTTTCGCTTCAATCTCAAAAGTTTAAATGACCTCAATGTCCAACATCGTAAAAAATTCAATTTTACAGAAATTTCTGAATCATCAAACAATCATGAAAACTTATGACACCACAAAATAGAGTTAAGGATATTATTTTTCTTTCCATACAAATGTTGATTTTATTTATTTTTTTTGCCTTTCCCAACCTATACGGTTTTGCATTATCTGATAGTTGGCATTGGATTGGGATCCTTCTTGCTGTTTCAGGTTTCATTTTAAGCATTGTCGGGGCAGGAACATTAAATAACGTATTATCTCCATATATCAGTCCTTCCCCAAAAGGAAGATTAATTACTACAGGTATTTACAGAAAGATCCGTCATCCTATCTATCTTGGAATTATGATCTTATTATTCGGTTTTACTCTGATTTTCAGCAGTTTATCTAAGTTTATAATTTTTATAATTGCCGTTATATTTTTCGTCAAAAAAGCTTTTGAAGAAGAACGTCTGCTTCTTCATCGGTATCCTAAATACCAAAACTATAAACAAAAAACAGGAATGTTTTTACCCAAAATATTTTAATTTAAAAATCCAACAGGTCTATTTTATCATACATATTTCTGTATTAAAATAACTGTGGTCCAACTGAATAGGAGATGTCCTAAAACCCAATAAGTCCAGGCATAAAAATCAGTAATGGCAGGGGTATCCTCAGCTAAAAGTGTTAAAAAAAATAACGCTGTGCTTCCTACTCCAATGATGAGCAAATAAGAAGACATGTTTTTTTGCCATTTAAAGGGGGAAAGTAATTCGTATAAAACTATAATACTCCCAATACAAGTACCAAAATGAAAAATACCTCTCGCAAGCCAGACCGGCTTGAGGTTTTTTAAAAAAGGAATATAACTCACATCAAATAGAAGGCGATAGGCTTTATTTCCCGTTAAAAATTGAATTAATTTCAGAAAGAGTGCCAATACTGTCCCGCTGACCATTCCAATACCCATCAACTTTCCTATTTCTTTCATATTTAGTTTAATTCATCAAGAGATTTATCTTTTCCTAATCAGGGTAGCTTTGAATAATATCCGGGTACATTAATCATTGATCTCAAAGGAATAATTATCAATGTTATAAAGCATAAGCTTTTCGGTCTCATCCAGCGCACTGGATTCAACTGAAGACATTTCTCCTTTCTTTAAATGATTCCTTAGATTCCCCGAGATATATTTTTCAATCAATGCCGGATGGATGTAATATTTTTTACAAACACTTCGCGTGTTTCCAATTCTTTGTGCAGAAAAGGAGCAAGCTTCTCTAATATTCTTCTTTCGCTTTTTTTTACTGTTCGGCCTTTCAAACTGTATTATTTTTTTGAAAAAAATTTTACTGGCTGCCCAGGTTCGAAAATCTTTTGCGGTAAAGGAATCGCCCCCAATCTCGCGAATATAATCATTTACCATTCCGCTATCGATGGCGTGATGTTTTCCATCTTCATCATAATATTGGAAAAGCTCCCATCCCGTAATCTCCTTACATTGAATAACCAATTTTTGAAGACGCTCGTCTTCTAACGCAACGGAATGTCGCACGTCCTTTTTTCCCGTAAATTCAAACTTAATCGTACCCTCTGAAGCGATTACATGTCGATCGCGCATTGTAGTAAGACCATAAGATTTATTTTCTCGTGCATAATAATTACTTCCTATACGGATATGTGTATTCTCCATTAAGCGAATCACCAAAGCCAAGCATTTAGTTTTGGTCATTTTTGATTGTCTCAAATCCTTTTCTACCCTTTTCCGAATAACTGTAAGAACCTCTCCAAAAGCCATCATCTTGAAAAATTTGGTACTATTTCTAATTTTATTCCAAAGTGGATGATAACGATATTGCGTTCTGCCTTTATTATCCTCCCCTAAAGCCTGTAAATGACCATTGGGTTGGGGGTTAATCCTTACATTTTTCCAAGCCGGCGGGATAACAAGTGATTTAAAGTGTTTAATACGTTTTGGGTCCTTGATTTTCTCCCCCTTTTCAAAATAGGCAAATCCTTTTCCCCGGCGTTTTCGACAAATCGTAAGTTGACTATCCTCCATATAAATCAGGTTGGCTGCTTTTGCCGTCATTTTTGAATCTCCGACTATTTTCTTAGCCTGCCGGCCTTTAAGTTTCATGTTTCCAACTATGAAGTCCTTCAAATTTTCTAAAAAAGACTGTAAAAAATAGTATTCGATTTCCATTCCAATCAACTGTCCTAATAATCTGATTCACGTCAACAGTATTTATCAACGATATACCTCCTATCATCCCTCTTTTCAATAGATTTTATTTGAAATAATATCTTTTATAATCAGAGGGAGAACATCTATATTTTTGTTTAAAAATTCTTGAAAAATAGCTTCTGCTGGACAAACCAATCTTATATACGATTTCAGAAATATTCAAAGTTGTTTTACGAATAAGTTGTTCTGCTTTTTGCAAACGCATTTCTTTTATGTAGAGTGCCACCGTTAAGCCGTGCATTTCCTTAAATCCTGCTTGCAATCGCGGCTCTCCTATCCCGGTTGCCTTGGAGATTCCAATTACCGAGTAATTTTCACCGGGATTTTCTCTAATTTTTTTGGAAACCCTAAGAAGTTCTCCAACCTCCCATTCTTTATAGATAAACTTGGGAGGAGTAGAATTCATGTATTCATCTAATTCTACTTTAACACTTTTAATCTATTGAATAATAGCGATCTATATCTAT
>CAZBXQ010000007.1:0-75391 GCA_964495935.1 uncultured Flavobacteriaceae bacterium | reverse complement strand
GAAATCGTCAAAGAACTCCTTCGGCAATTTGGGATTAATCCGCTTTGGATTTATGGAGAAAGCCCCCAGAAATATTTGGATATCACCCAAGTCAATACGATGCCGAAAGTTATCACCCTCAATGAGTCGGGAGCCGAAAGCATGCTTTTAGTTAATCAGCGGGCGGCTGCGGGATATCCTCAAAATATCGAAGATACCGGATGGCATAAACAACTTCCGGCTTTTCATTTTCCCCTCCCGGAATATCGAAATGCCACCTATCGCGGGTTTCAAGTGGAAGGTGATAGCATGCAGCCCAACTTGCTCTCCGGCGAATGGGTTTTGGGAAAGGCAGTGGATAATTTAGATCATGTTACCGAAGGGAAAATCTACGTCATCGTTACACTGGACTCGGTACTGGTAAAAAAGATTTACCGAATCCCGGGGAACCCTGCCAGAATCCGACTCATCTCCAGCAATCCGGATTATCCGGCTTTCGAACTCAAGGTTAGCGACTTACAGGAAATCTGGCAAGTCAATTCCAAACTCACCTTTGCTCTGGATGCCAACGCCGAAAATCAACTCCTTAAAGAACTCAAGGCTTCGATGGAAGAGCTCAAAAAGGAATTAAGGGCATTTAAAGAAAAGGCTGTAAGAAGGAAATTATGATTCCTGATAAAGATCCACTCCGGTAGCCGGTTTTTGAATTCCATGTTCCTGAAAAGCTGTTTTAACAGCCTCCCGCACACCGTAAAAAATACTGTAATAATCGGCTTCCATCTCCCGCGGGTTATCCGGATCATAAGATTTTATAGCCATGCGGGGGCGTACGACCAATAAGATACCATTATCCTGTATTTCCAGCACTTTTACATCGGGAGCCGGCTCGGCAATCACGTTGGGATGGGATTTCATAACCCGTAATGCGATTTTACGCGCCTCTTCAACTTGAGTCTCATCGGCCACCGGAAATTTTAAATCGATCCGCAGGTTCTCCTGATGGGTATAATTATTAATGACCCCCGTACTTAAAGGTCCGTTGGGAATATGAATGGTTTGATTGGAAGAAGTTAAAATCGTGGTATAGGCAATCCCTATTTCCTGAACAATGCCAAAATTATTCTGAGCCTCAATCAAATCACCAATTTTAAAAGGCTTTAAAATCAAAATCATCACTCCTCCCGCAAAATTCCCCAACGAGCCGTTCAAAGCCGACCCAATAGCCAATCCGGCACCGGCCAATAAAGCCGCAAAACTGGTAATATTAACGCCCAAAATACTGATGACCGTGAGGACTAACAGAACAATCAAACTAACCTTGATTATCGATCGCAGGAAAGACTGTAGCGAGGGATCAAAGCGTCGTTTTTGAAAGATTGTATTTAACAATTTTGTTACCCATTTGATGAGCCAGCGTCCCACGAAATAAATAACCAGTGCCAGGAGTACTTTAGGGGCATATTCAATAGCCATATCCATTATCTTCTCAATTCCATGGCTGATCTTATCCGATTCAAAATCGATAGCAACAAGTTGAAGATTATTCAGCATAGCAAAAATCATATCTTTTTGGGGTTAAGAATTAGGACAAAAATATTAAAAACGAAAAAACACCTAAATCCCTACGGTACGGATTTGAGAAATTGCGTCTTACACCTGAATAACGCCGAGATTAAAGTCTTTTTGGAGAGGCGCATGATTGGCCGCTTCAATACCCGATGAAATCCATTTTCGGGTATCCAACGGATCAATTACCGCATCCGTCCAAAGCCGGGCGGCTGCATAGTACGGATTGATCTGCCGGTCGTAGCGTTCTTTTATCTCGTTATACAATTTTTCCTCTTTCTCCCGATTTATTTCCTCTCCTTTCTTTTTCAAAGATGCTTTTTCAATCTGCAGCAAGACCTTTGCGGCCGAGTTCCCACTCATCACTGCAAGATTGGCCGTCGGCCAGGCTACAATCAGCCGGGGATCATAAGCTTTTCCGCACATCGCATAGTTTCCGGCACCATAGGAATTCCCCACAATCACCGTAAATTTGGGGACTACCGAATTGGAAACGGCATTGACCAGTTTGGCCCCGTCCTTGATAATTCCACCGTGCTCACTTTTACTTCCGACCATAAATCCGGTCACATCCTGCAGAAAAACCAATGGAATCTTCTTTTGATTACAATTGGCAATAAACCGGGTAGCCTTATCAGCCGAATCACTGTAAATCACTCCCCCTACCTGCATTTCGGAAGGCTTGGTTTTGGCTTTTGTCGTTTTTACAATCCGGCGTTGATTGGCCACAATTCCAACAGCCCACCCGTCAATTCTTGCATACCCCGTCAAAATCGTCTGACCATATCCTTCTTTATATTCGTCAAACTCAGAATCATCCACGAGCCGTTTAATAATCTCCCGCATATCGTATTGATCGCTTCTACTATCGGGTAAAATTCCGTAAATCTCCTTTTCATCTTCCTTAGGGGGGCAGGCCTCCTTACGGTTAAAACCGGCTTTGTCAAAGTCGCCGATTTTATCCATGATTCGTTGAATTTGTTCCAGGCAATCCTCATCGTTTTCAGCCTTATAATCGGTCACGCCACTAATCTCGCAATGCGTTGTCGCCCCGCCTAAGGTCTCATTGTCGATAACCTCGCCAATCGCTGCTTTGACCAGATAACTTCCGGCCAAAAATATACTTCCTGTTTTATCAACAATTAGGGCCTCATCACTCATGATGGGCAAATAGGCACCCCCGGCCACACAACTTCCCATCACCGCAGCAATTTGTGGGATCCCCATACTGCTCATCACGGCATTATTCCTGAATATTCTCCCAAAATGCTCTTTATCGGGAAAAACTTCATCCTGTAGGGGCAGGAAAACCCCCGCACTGTCCACTAAATAAATAATGGGCAAACGATTTTCAATCGCAATCTCCTGGGCTCTTAAATTCTTTTTGGCCGTCATGGGAAACCAGGCACCGGCTTTTACCGTTGCATCATTAGCCACAATAATGCACTGTCGCCCCGAAACCTTACCGATTTTTACAACCACCCCGGCACTGGGACATCCTCCCACTTCTTTATACATTCCCCCGGCTGCAAAAGCTCCGATTTCAAGAGCCTCATCTTTGTCATCCAGCAAGAAGTCAATACGCTCGCGAGCAGTCATTTTTCCTTTCTCGTGATGTTTTTTGATCCGTTTTTCACCTCCCCCCAAATACACCTTCTCCAATTTATCGCGCAGATCAACCACTCGTAATTTATTCTTGTCTTCGTTCTTGTTGAAATTTAAATCCATAGTATAAAAATGCTTTTTCGTAAAGTTACGTGGAAAAGCTGTTTTTTTGACCAAAGTTATTATAAAAATAAACCGATTCGAGCTCGCCGCGAAGATGGGTAAAACCTCTTTTCCTCCAAGGACTAATCCGGAGCCTCCATGTCCGGTTTTCCAATCATCTCCATAAACTCCTTTTCATGGATAATGGGAATAGCCAGTGCTTCTGCTTTCTTCTTCTTGCTGGGTCCCATCTTGTCTCCCGCCAATAAATAGTCGGTATTCCCCGATAAGGAACCGGTATTTTTCCCGCCATGATCCTCAATAAGCTGTTTCATGGCCTTACGAGAACGTGAAAAAACCCCGGAAATCACAATTGTCTTCCCGGATAACTTATCACTTTGCCGAGCGACTTCCTTTTCCACTATTTCCATTTGTAACCCGTATTGTTTCAATCGTTCTATGATACGATGATTCTCTTCGGCATTAAAAAAGGCAACAACACTCTCGGCAATTCGTTCTCCAATATCGTCCAACGCTATTAATTCTGCCTCGGATGCCTGCATCAAGCGGTCCAGCGATTTAAAATGCAATGCCAGTTTTTTGGCTACCGTCTCTCCCACAAACCGAATCCCAAGGGCAAACAAAACCCGTTGAAAAGGGACTTTCTTAGAAGCGGCAATACCCTTTATCAGATTATCGGCTGATTTCTCGGCCATTCGTTCCAGCGGTAAAATCTGCTTCTTTCGTAATTCGTATAAATCGGCATAATTATGAATACGTCCTTCACGGACAAGCAGATTGACGGTTTCAGCCCCCAAGCCTTCGATATCCATCGCTTTTCGAGAAATAAAATGCGCAATCCGACCATTTACCTGTGGGGGACAAGCTGCAGAATTTGGGCAGTAATGTTGCGCTTCGCCTTCGGCGCGAACCAATTCGGTTCCACATTCGGGACAATGTGTAATATATCGGGTAGGCTGCGAATCGGGATTACGATGCTGAAAATCGACCCCCACAATCTTCGGGATAATTTCTCCTCCTTTCTCGACAAAAACGGAATCGCCTTCCCGAACATCCAGCTTTTCAATCTGATCGGCATTGTGCAAAGATGCGCGCTTTACCGTTGTTCCCGCCAGCAAAACCGGTCGGAGATTGGCCACCGGGGTGATGGCTCCCGTTCTTCCCACCTGATAGGTAATCTTTTCCAGTATCGTTTCGGCCTGCTCGGCCTTAAATTTGTAGGCCATTGCCCATCGGGGTGCCTTGGCCGTAAACCCCAAAGCCTTTTGCTGAGCCAGGCTATTTACCTTGACTACCACACCATCGGTTTCATAGGGTAAATCATGACGGCGTTCATCCCAATAATTAAGATATTTCATAATACCGTCAATTCCTTTTACCAATTTTGACTCCTTCGGCACTTTAAAACCCCATTCCCGAGCCTTTTTCAATGCTTCATATTGGGTAGAAAAAGGTAAATTTTCGCCCTCTATAAAATATAAAAGACATTCCAGAGGTCGCTTTGCAGTTGCTGTACTGTCTTGTAGTTTCAGCGTTCCGGAAGCCGTATTCCTCGGATTGGCATAAGGTTCTTCCCCATTTTCCACCCGTTCTGCGTTTAACATGGAAAAGCCCTCAAAAGGAAGTACAATTTCTCCGCGTATATAAAACGTTTGCGGATAATCACCTTTTAATTTTAGCGGTACCGAGCGAATGGTACGTACATTGTGGGTTATTTCATCTCCTTGGGTACCGTCTCCCCGGGTAACCGCCTGTACCAATTCGCCATTTTCATATTTCAAACTGATAGAAACCCCGTCATATTTGAGTTCACAGGTATATTCAATATCTTCATCCAGTAATTTCCGCAACCGATTTTCCCATTCCTGCAATTCCTTTTTGGAATACGAATTATCCAAAGAGTACATTCGATACTCATGAATAACCGTGGGAAAGATCTTGGAAATCTCGCCGCCAACCCGCCGGGTCGGTGAATTGGCATCATCATACTCCGGATGAGCCCGTTCCAATTCCTGAAGACGTTTTAGCTTCATGTCAAAATCATAATCTGATATCGCCGGTTGATCCAGGACATAATAGCGGTAGTTATGATCTTGTAATTCTTTGCGTAAGGCTTCTATCTCAGCTTGTATTCCCATTTTTGAATATTGGCGTGTTAGTGTTTAATCGAGGTTTGCGAACCGATATCTTGAACTAATAATTTGGCGTGAATCAGTGAATTTTCGATCAATAATTTGTACGTTTCCGCTCCGGCACAAAGGACCCCGGCCAGATAAATTCCCGGGTTATTAGTCTCCATCGTCTTCGGATTAAATTTGGGCAAACACCGCCCATCATCGGAAATATGAACCCCTAACGCCCGAAGAAATTCAAAGTTGGGACGATATCCTGTCAGGAGTAATACCGCATCATTCGTTAAGGTTTTATGCGCTCCGGAGGCCAATCTTACCTCCACTTCAGTCTCTCTGATTTCAACAATATTAGCATTGTACAACGCATCGATACTCCCTTCTCGTATTCGGTTTTCAATATCCGGTTTCACCCAATACTTGACCCGTCTGCCAATTGCTTCTCCCCGTACAACCATTGTCACCCGACCTCCTTTTCTAAAGATTTCAAGAGCGGCATCACAAGCCGAGTTACTGGCCCCCACCACAATCACATCCCGATCATAAAAATGGTGAGGATCGTCGTAATAATGAGAAACCTTGGGCAAATCTTCTCCGGGGACATGAATATAATTCGGAATCCCGTAGAAACCGGTTGCCACTACTACATTTCTCGTTCGATAATCGGTCTTGCTTGTTTGCACCAGAAAATCATCCCATTTTCCGGACACCTTCAGCACTTTCTCAAAAAGATTAATTTTCAACTTGTGGGAGGCCGCTACCTTTCTAAAATACTCCATTCCCTCCTTTCGGGTCGGTTTCGGGTTTATACTGCTGAAGGGAATATTATCGATTTCCAATTTCTCCGAGGTCGAGAAAAAACGCATATTAGAGGGGAAATTATATATGGAATTCACCAGCGTTCCCTGTTCCACCACAAGATAGTTTAAGTTGTTCTTTTTTGCTTCTAATGCTGTAGCGATTCCCACAGGCCCGCCACCGATTATCAACAAGTCTAACATAGATTTTATATAATGTATTGTGTAAATCGTGTACTTGCAGAGAGTTTCTCTCCCCTCTCTACCCCGATAATGCAATTAGTCATTAGCCAGATCAGAAAGCCTTTGAATGGTATTCATCGGATTTTCAGATTTAAAAACATGGCTGCCGGCCACAAAGATATCGGCACCTTCATCGGCCAGATTTTGAATATTTTGGTCGGTTACCCCGCCATCCACCTCGATCTTTGCCGTAGATTCATTATCCAAGATGAGTTCTTTTAACTGCCTCACCTTTTTATACGTATTAGCAATAAAAGACTGTCCGCCAAATCCGGGATTAACACTCATCACCAGTACCACGTCCACCTCTTTAATTACATCTTCGAGCAAGATCACATTCGTATGCGGATTAATGGCTACCCCGGCCCGGGCACCCTTATTCCTAATGGCCTGCAAGGTACGATGCAGATGCGTGCAGGCTTCATAATGAACCGTCAAAATATCGGCTCCCAAATCTACAAAAGTATCTATATATCGATCGGGATCCGCAATCATAAGATGTACGTCCAACGGTTTTCGGGTATGTCTTTTTATGGCCTTGATCACAGGCATTCCATAGGAAATATTGGGAACAAAAAGACCATCCATTACATCGATATGAAACCAATCTGCCACGCTGGCATTCACCATTTCGATATCGCGCTGCAAATTCCCAAAATCGGCAGCCAAAAGAGAAGGGGCAATAAGTTTGCTCATCAGTAAATCACTTTTCGCAAAAGTACACATTCCCCGGCATTTTTACAGCACATCTGTTAAGGACTTTAGCTTTGTTTCCCTATTTTTATGCCTGTAAAAGAAACTATCCGATTTTTATGAAAAAGACACCTTCATTTTTATTTTCTTTCTTTCTGGCCGGCTTGATTTTAACGGGCTGCACGAGTTCCCAATCAACCGCGGTAAAAGACTCGCCTACGCAGGTACTGCCCCGCTTGTCGGATCACACCATTCAAGCCGTATTATGGCAGCAAAATGCAGCCGAATATCGAGCCCTGTGTTACCAGGCTTTTTCCATTGCCAAAATACGACTGGACGAATTTTTGAAAGAAAAGGGAGATCAGGGTCAACCCCCTGCCATCATCACCGATATTGATGAAACGGTATTAGACAACACACCTTCCAGTGTTAAAAATATCGAAGACAACGAAGAATACTCGCCCGAAGAGTGGGCTGCATGGGTTGCGCAAGAAGCCGCAGAAGAAGTTCCCGGAGCGGCCGAATTTTTAAATTATGCGGCCGCAAAAGGAGTTGAAATATTTTATATCTCAAATCGTATCCCCAGTGGCGAAGAAGCCACGATCCACAACATGGAAGCCGTAAATTTTCCTTTCGCCGACCGAGAACATTTATTGTTGCGAACCGACGGCAGCTCAAAAAAAGACCGCTTTGATAAAATTCGAAAAGACTACGATGTCCTTCTTTATATGGGGGATAACCTCTCTGATTTCTCTTCTAAGTTTAGAGTTCCCTCAAACCCAAAGCGAAAAGAATTGGCCGATGAATTAAAAAATGAATTCGGAAAACGTTTTATCGTACTTCCCAATCCAATATATGGAGATTGGGAAACTCAGGGAATTTTCAGTGGAAAATACGACTGGACGCCACAGGAAAAAGATTCTATCCGGCGCGCCCATTTAAAATCCTATTAAACCGTGGCCTCGGATACCTATAAAACAATCGATCATCCGGGAGGGGAAAGCCTTTATAAGGAAAAAGGCAGTACATTCTATGGATATACTTTTCCGGTCAAAACCGAAGCCGACATTGAAGCGGCACTGGAAGAAATACGCAGGCAACATCACAAGGCCCGGCACCATTGTTATGCCTGGCAACTTGGGGTTGATGACATACACTATCGTGCAAACGACGACGGCGAACCTAAAAACACCGCCGGAATGCCAATTTACGGACAAATCCAAGCCTTTGAAGTGACCCACATCCTCGTCGTCTCAGTACGTTATTTTGGGGGTGTAAAACTGGGAGTCGGCGGACTCATAACCGCCTATAAAACCTCGGCAAAACGGGCTCTTGAAAAGGCCGATATCAAAATCAAAACGATCCAAACCTCCTTTAGGATTTCCTTTGATTACCCCGAAATGGGAAAGGTCATGAAAATCATCAACCGCGAACATTTAAACATCACCCAGCAAATTTTAGCACTGGATTGCCAAATCTTTATCCGGGTAAGAAAACAAGATACCCGCCGTATTTTCAAACTTTTCGATAGCATTTACAAAGTCGAGATCGAGACGCTTCAATAAACAGCAAAGCTCCGGAAGCAGAGCCATGAGATAACAGATTCAGAACCCCTACGCTCAGGATCCGGATTTTTCTCCCGGGTGATATTCTTTAATGGTATGTTTCTTAATATCTCGCTTCAAATAATATACCGGTTTCATTTTCTTTTCAGCAAACATTTTTAGCTGGTCATAATAATACGGGGAATCCGGATCTTCACTTTCTCCATAAGCCAATACGGAATAGGCTCGGGGTACTTTTCCAAATTCCACGGCAATCACCCAGCCATCTCCGCCGGTAACCGCCAGACGATTCTTCCCATCGACTTTTGTGGGAGCAAACCAAAACACCCGAAAGCACCCATATACTCCGCTACAACCATTGGCCGGTTCATTTTTCCCTTGGGCCAACATGCGATGCACTTTTCCCCACGCCAAATCATAGTCTCCATAGGTTTCCGTAGTCTTTTTAACCGCCCATTCAAAAGCCGCTGCGGCTCGTTTTGAATCGGCCAGCCCGTAAGGTGTTTCTGCAGGCCGATCAGCAGACCAGGGAGTGGCAAACAACTCCTCTGCTTTTGCCGAAAACCCAACCGATTCGGGAGATGATTTTACGCCTTTAGTCGGTGCCGTATCAACATACCGATCCCACCAAATTTTAAATAACAATCCGCCTTTACTATCTGTAGAAACCGTATTATCCCAATTTTTTATCTGTGTTATCGCCTTTTGAACTTCTTCGCGATTTTCCAAATGATCTTCTTTTTGCACGGCTTTTACCAGATCCTTTTTAACGCGATCGGCAAGTAACATTCCAGTATTACTCTTTAATCGTACAATATCTTCCAAGGAAAACTTCTCCTCGGGATTCCCAATCAATTCATACGATTTCTGACTCCGCAGTCGAAAAGTAGGCTCCGGGTAATAATCCGGATAATCCTCGGCCTCCAAAACGGCATTCAAATTGGTAAAGTGAAAGGTATCATTTTCATTATGCAAATAGCCTCCCTTCGGATTTTCCAATTGCGGAAGTTCATCCCAAGGAATCAACTGCGACCAAATCTCCTCAGATCGGGTCACTTCCCGGGCCTTTCCTGCTCCGCTCCAGGCCACCGGCAAATCAGGCACCGCTCCGTTCCACACATAAAAAATATTACCATCAGCATCGGCATAGGTGAAATTAGAAGTTACAATACCACGAATACGCATCGCCTCCTTCCACTCCGAAAGCGTAGTGGCCTCCATCATTGCCAGGTATTGGTCAGCCGCTCGGAAAGCTGTAGCAGCGGCCGATTTCAGCACATAGATTTTTCCGTTTCCGCGATAAATAACAGGGCCGTATTCTGTTGAGAGCACTTCTCTCCTTACTTTGGCCAGTCCCTCGCCATTTTTTATCATTACCGTTCTAATATTCCGGTTCAAGGCATGTGAAACCCCATCTAAAAGGAAATGATCCGGGTTATTGGGATCTACTTGAAAACCATAAATCTCATCCATAAAAGAATTATTATTGGTCGTTGAAAACCCCAAATGCCGATTAAACCCGCCAATTGTGATTAATGGTGCGCCGATTCTATAATCCCCATAGAAATCAAACTTCCCGGGAACTTCAACATGGGCTTCGTAATAGCCTGCCTTCCAGTTGAGATGGGGGTTTCGTACTAAAATCGCCTTCCCCGACCGGGTTCGGCTCGGGGCCAATGCCCAAGCATTAGAACCCACATCAATGGGAGGCGCCTCATAATTCCACCCTCGTCGTTCCCAAAAATCCATATCTGCAGTAGAGGAAGTCCTACCTAGAGAACCCGCATGATCCTTTTTCGAAGGATTTCTGAGGTTCCTTAAAAACTTATGTACCGAGGATAAACTGACCGGCTCCAACCCTGCAGAATGAACATCATAAACCGTAAAAAAAGGTTTTACCCAGGATTCCATATCCTCGGGATGAGCTTTGATATAATCATTAACGGCCTGCGTAAACCCTTCAATAATAGCTTTGGCCTCATGCCCCAACCGGGGATAGGTTTGCACCGCTCTTTCATACTGAATTTGCTTGGCAATATCGTCATCAATAGCTCCGTTCAACCGAGCGGCTTCTATATCGTGATAGCGGGTCCACTCTCCACGAGCGCGTAATAAGTCATTAACAACCCGATTGTGATAATCTTCCATCTGCACATAGCCCAGCCCATATCCGGCGGCTTCAATCGTTTGAGCCGAAATATGAGGTACCCCATAATCGGTTCGCCGAATCAAAACTTCATCTGCCAGCTTCGACGGCTCGCTATTTACAGGTAATTCTCCGGCATTCAAAACCGATGGAGTGCAGAGTATCATCCCTATACAAATCACAAAAAAATTCAGGCTAAATCTCATATTCTTTAGTTTTTTATTGGAACCCCGGCAATTTAAGATATTATTATTTCCCAGCTAAGCCCGGCACTTAAAAAATTATCTATTTTTAAAAAAATTGTTTTACTTATGAATTCGCTCAATAAGTAGTAACTTTGAATTTTGTTTAAATTCAAAAATATCAGAAATTCCATGGCAGAACAAATTGTAAATCCTGATTTAATTAACAGCTTTGAAAGGATTCCGATTAACATCTTTAAGGACTCCGAAGAAGGTTCCAAATTTGTAGCTCGTCAAATTGCCGAATTGATGACCGCCAAAGAAAAAGAAGGGAATCCCTGTATATTAGGGCTGGCGACCGGATCGACTCCGATTGCCCTCTATAATGAACTTATTCGTCTGCATAAAGAAGAAGGATTAAGCTTCAAAAATGTTATTACGTTCAACTTGGACGAATACTACCCCATGCGTCCGGAGGATGTAAACAGCTATCATTATTTTATGCAGCAACAGCTTTTTGATCACATTGACATCAACCCCGAAAACATTCACGTTCCCGATGGCGATGTCCCCAAAGAGTCCTTAAAAAGAACGTGCCAAGCCTATGAAAAAGCGATTGAAGATGCCGGCGGCATTGATCTCCAAATATTGGGAATCGGTCAGAACGGTCATATCGGGTTTAACGAACCCGGATCAAGTAAACACTCTACGACCCGGCTAATCCCTCTTGAAAATCACACTCGGCTGGCCAATGCCCCTCACTTTTCCCGCCTGATGGACGTTCCCCGAATGGCCGTCACTACAGGAATTAAAACTATTATGCAGGCCAAAAAAATTATTTTAATGGCCTGGGGAGAACAGAAAACCGATGCCATTCGAAAATCGGTAGAAGAGCATCAAACCGAAATGGTTCCCGCTTCCCTTCTCCAAAACCACACCAACTGCCTATTTGTTATTGACGAACCGACCTCTCAGACTCTTACCCGGAAAACAAAGCCCTGGTTAACCGGTGCCATAAAATGGGATGAAAAATTGATCTGGAAAGCCGTTTGTTCTTTGGCGTTAGAACTGGATAAACCCATTCTGATGTTAACCGACCAGGATTACCACGACCACGGCCTGAGTGAACTCTTGGATGAATACGGAACCGCTTATGACATTAATCTGGATGTCTTTAACGGCATGAAGAGAACGATTACCGGATGGCCGGGCGGAAAGCCCAACGTGAACATCATCGGGCACCCCGAGCGATCAACGCCGGCCAGCAAACGCGTTCTCATCTTTTCTCCGCATCCCGATGACGATATCATTTCCATGGGCGGAACCTTTATTCGATTGCACGAACAGGGTCATGAGGTTCACGTGGCTTATCAAACCTCGGGAAACATTGCCGTTGGAGATGATTTTGTAGAGCGTTTTCTGGATTTTGCGGTAGGTTACGATCAACTTTTTGACGTTAAAGATACCCCAAGTGTGAAGATTCTTGAGGAAGCACGGGAATTCTTTAAAACCAAAAAACAAGGAGCCCCCGACACCTCCGACATTCGGGAAATAAAAGGGCTGATTCGTCGCTGTGAAGCGCGGGCCACCTGTCGATACGTAGGCCTAACGGATGATCGAGCACACTTTCTGAACCTACCTTTCTATGAAACCGGAAAAATCGAAAAAAATCCGCCCAGTGAAAAAGATGTAAAAATCGTAATGGATATCATTCGGGAAATCAAACCCCATCAAATCTACGCTGCCGGCGATCTTGCCGACCCCCATGGCACCCACAAGGTATGCCTCGATATCATTTTTGAAGCTCTTGAGCGGTTGAAGAATGAGGATTTTATGAAAGATTGCTGGGTTTGGCTTTATCGCGGAGCTTGGCAAGAGTTTGATCCCTATGAAATCGAAATGGCGATTCCTATGAGTCCGGATCAAGTCATCCAAAAACGAAACGGAATCCTGATTCACCAAAGTCAGAAAGACTCTGTTCCCTTTCAAGGAGAGGACAAACGCGAATTCTGGCAACGCGTAGAAGATCGAACCGCTGAGACGGCGCATCTATATGACAAACTCGGCCTCCCCGAATATGCCGCCTTAGAAGGTTTTGTACGCTATCATTACTAATCGATTTTTAGCCTAAAATTGAAAAGCTCCTTCTTCCCATTGAGAAGGAGTTTTTGTTTGTATGGAATTCATATCCCCCACCAATCTGCGGATACCCTCATAAAACAGCCTCGATAAACTCCTGTACGCATAGAAAATAAAGGGTAGGATTAATTCCATCAACTTAAAAATTATCGCGTGAAATTATTTTACTATTTTTGAATTTCATTAACCTTTTAACCTCTTTCTATGCGCTTTTCAAATAAAATTGTTTCTAACTTCATAAAATTAAGCGGATCGCTCTTTTTAATTCTATTCCTGATCAGTTGTCAAGAAAAGGAGACCGTTGATCTCCTGTTGTATAATGCAAATATTTACACCGTCGATTCCAGTTTTTCTACGGCTGAAGCCTTGGCCATCAAAGACCAGAAAATCGTGGCCGTTGGCCAAAATCAAGAGATTCGTTCAAAATATACCGGAAAAGAGGAAATCGATACCGAGGGAAAAACCATTATCCCGGGGCTCTTTGACGCCCATTATCATTTTACGGGAGTGGGCAGCAGTAAACTTCAAGCTGATCTTCGGGGGGCTGCATCGGCCGAAGAAATGCTCAAACGCGTTGAGGAATTCCAATCTGAACATCAATTAGGCTTTATCAGAGGCCGGGGCTGGGATCAAAGTCTATGGCCCGACAAGAGGTTTCCTACTAAAGACAAACTGGATGAATTGTTTCCGGATACTCCGGTCCTTTTGACACGTGTAGATGGTCATGCTCTGCTGGCCAATCAAAAATTACTGGATCTGGCCAAAATCGACGAAAATTCCTCAGTCGAAGGGGGTACTTTTATTAAAAAAGACGGAAAACTCACCGGAGTCTTAATCGATAATGCCATGAACCCGGTTTATGCTGCCGTTCCGCCAACGAGCCGTAAAGATTTGGAGGGCATTCTCTTAAGCGCACAAAAGGAAAGCATATCGTATGGATTAACCAGCATTGCCGATGCCGGGGTCACACACAACGTCATTCAGGTAATGGACAGCTTGGCCGGCATCGGAGTACTGAAAATCGGGATTTACCCCATGCTGATCTATAGCGACAAACATCTCGATCAATATTTAAAGGGCGAGCTGGGCAAAAACGAGAATATCAGTGTTCACGCCATCAAATTAATTTCTGACGGAGCACTCGGATCACGGGGAGCAACACTTAAAGAACCCTATAGCGATGACCCCGGCAATTACGGAAAATTATTACGTTCTCCCGAATATATGGCAGATTTGGTAAAAAAAGTAGCCGCTTCCTCCCTTCAATTGAATACACATGCCATTGGAGATTCGGCAAACCACGTCATTTTAACCGATTACAGCAAAGCCTTAAAAGATCAATCCAATCGACGATGGCGTATAGAACACGCACAAATCATCGATTCTGTGGATGTTCATTACTTCAACAAAGAAAATATCATCCCTTCCATCCAACCAACTCACGCCATCAGCGACATGACTTTTGCCGAAGATCGGTTAGGCTCCAAAAGACTGAAAGACGAAGGATATATTTATAAGGAATTATTAGATCAAGCAGGTATTGTAGCCATAGGAACCGATGCTCCGGTTGAAGAAGTAGATCCGTATCGCACTTTCTATACCGCCGTTGCCCGAAAAAATCGAAAACACGAACCTCAAGGCGGATTCCTTCCGGATAACGCTTTATCCCGGAAAGAAACGTTGAAAGGAATGACGATCTGGGCCGCTTATGCCCAATTTGAAGAAGATCGTAAAGGCAGTCTGGAACCAGGAAAACAAGCCGATTTTGTAATCCTGGATCGCGACCTTATGAAGGTGGACATCGATAGCGTATTAGACACCCGAGTAGAAGCCACCTATATAAAAGGTGAAAAAGTGTACCCAAATTAAAATAAAGAATAGCATCAACTACAAATTTTTATGAATAACTTGCAAAATAAAATTGTTGTGCTCCGTAAGTTTGCACAATACATATAAAAAAATCATTATGAAAATAAATCGTACTGTATTAAGCGGCCTTTTTCTATTCTGTGCTTTCTGCTTTCAGGCCTGTGCTCAAACCCCAAACAAGGAGCCGCGAAAAATCACACCACAATATACCGGTGAAATAGACCGTCAGGATATGGAACATTCCAATTACACCTCAAGATGGTTTGATGCGGTTTTTCAAAGCTATCATCCAGAAAAGGAAGCCCTCCAGAAAATAAAGGACCACATCAAAGATTACGAGATCATCACTTTTATGGGAACTTGGTGCCCCGACAGTAAACGCGAAATCCCAAAACTCTATAAAATTCTGGAAGAAGCCGACTACGATATGAATAATATCAAGGTGTACACCTTAAATCATGGGAAACGATCGGATGAGGGATACGAAAAGGACTGGCACATTACTAATATCCCCACTATTATTTTTCTAAAAGACGGACAGGAAATCAATCGGTATGTGGAGCATCCGCGGGAGAATTTTACAGCCGATATCGCAAAAATCGTATCTGGTGAGCCCTATAAGAATTATTACGAACGATAAGAAAAGCCTGTCTGATCAGGAATAAATAGAAATTTATGGTTAAATTAAAATCTCCGGAAGAGATCGAATTATTACGGGAAGCTGCCCTTATTGTATCTAAAACCTTGGGAATGCTGGCCGCAGAGATTAAACCCGGAATAAGTACTTTAGCACTGGATAAAATGGCCGAGGAATTTATTCGGGATCACGGTGCAGAACCGGGATTTTTGGGAATGTACGACTTTCCCAATTCCTTATGTATGAGTCCGAATTCTCAAGTGGTGCATGGGATCCCAAACGATAAACCACTGGAAAACGGAGATATTATTTCCATCGATTGCGGATCCTATATCAATGGGTATTATGGAGATCACGCCTATACCTTTGAAGTCGGTGAAGTGGCTCCCGAAGTAAAAGATTTATTGCGGATTACTAAAGAATCCCTATATGAAGGCATCCGTGCTTTTAAAAAGGGAAATCGCATCGGAGATATCGGAAATGCCATTCAAACCTATACTGAAAATCACGGCTACGGCGTGGTTCGCGAACTGGTAGGACACGGCGTAGGAAAAGACATGCACGAGGATCCACAAGTTCCCAACTATGGAAAACGAGGACGCGGAAAAAAGATTAAAGAAGGAATGGTTTTAGCCATTGAACCCATGATCAATCTGGGCACCAAAAATGTCATCCAGCTTCCCGATGGATGGACTATCCTAACTGAAGACGGACAACCCAGTGCTCACTTTGAACATGATGTTGCCTTGGTGGACGGGAAACCACAACTTCTGTCAACTTTCGATTATATTTATGAAGCCTTAGGGGTGGTCTCTAATGAAGAAGACGAATTTAGAAAAAAGTAAATTTGCTTTTGCAGACGCTATAAAAAGCGGACTCTAATCGACTACAGGATCCGGTTTTCTTATAATCTTCGCAGGGCTGAAAATACCATGAAAAAGCTTTTTAAAAAAGTATTAAATACCGTCCCGCGCCCCCTGTTAATTAAATTGAGCTATGTCATCCGGCCATTCCTGACTCTCCTGCTCAAAGGGAATCGATATACCGATCCCATTGATGGAAAAAGCTTTTCCATGTTTTTACCTTATGGCTATGGAACACAGCGGGATAACGTACTCTCCCCCTCCACACTTTCATTAGAGCGGCATCGCCTGCTGTGGCTCTATCTCAAAAACGAAACTGATTTTTTCTCTGCACCTCATAAAATGCTGCACTTCGCACCCGAACAGGCCTTTTACAAACGGTTTCGGAAACTCGACAATCTGGAGTACACGACGACCGATTTAAACTCGCCTTTAGCCGATGTCAAGGCTGATATTTGTGATCTCCCTTTCCCCGATAACCACTATGATATTATCTTTTGTAATCATGTTTTAGAACATATTCCCAACGACCGGAAAGCCATGCAGGAAATGTTTCGTGTTTTACGCCCCGGAGGCTGGGCGATTTTACAAATCCCACAGGATCTGGATCGCGAAAAAACTTTTGAAGACCCTACGATAACCGATCCCCAAGAGCGAGCCCGCCTTTTTGGACAATACGATCACGTACGGGTATATGGTCGCGATTATTTTGATAAACTCCGGGAAATCGGATTTCAAGTGAAAGAAGTGGATTATACCCAAACCATAGAGCCTGACGAAATAGATCGTTATCGCCTGATGCCGGGAGAAATTCTTCCCGTTTGCAAAAAACCCGAATGATCGGCTTCTCATAAAAACCGAATAATAACAGCCGGTAAACAGGTATTAAATCAAGCCACTATCCCGATTACATTTTTGTTTTTATACACTCCCCCAACTACCCTTCTATATAAAGAGGTTCTTTTTCAATCCGGGAAACCGGTTTACTCCATTTTCCAACTATACTCAAGAACGACCCCAAAAAGAACGTACTATCAATATCTATAACCGGATTTTCATCCGATCTCCGTTTTGGATGCCAAACTTATCAATTATTCCGGCGTTCACCTCCAATACATATTGAGCCGGGGCTTCAGAGGGAAGCGCATCTTCATTTAGCGGCTGGGCATTTTTATTACTATCGACAATCTCGTTATCCGCATTGATATATAACAGATCCAGGGCCATATAGGTATTTTTCATATAGAAGTTGGGGCGCGGTCGTTCATCATCATATACAAAAAGCATCCCCTCATTTGGTCTCATTCCCTTACGATACATCAATCCGGTTTCCTGCTCATAATCACTTTTTGCCACTTCGATATTGAGGGTCACCCGTTCTTGTCCATCAGCTCCGTAAATGTGGATTTCGCCATCTTTTCTAAAAGTAATTTCTTCGGTTTCTAAGGCCGAGTGCCGTGCGGTTTTTGAAGTCTTTTCGCGGCAACCGAGTACCACCATTATCATCAGGAGTCCAATTATTCTTGGTGTCATTGTTACGCTGTTTTGGGAAGCGGTTTTTTCATCGCTCGATAAACAAAATAAACACCTACCAGAATAAAAGGAATACTTAATAACTGACCGGTATTCAGGAACCAATTTGCCCGTTCTTCCACCTGTGCTTCCTTAAAGAACTCGATTATAAAGCGAACCATAAACAATAAAATCAGAAATACACCAAAAATAAATCCGGTGCGTTTCCGATTTTCGGTTTTCGTGTAAATGTACCAAATAATAGCAAAAACAATAATATATCCAAAGGCCTCATAAAGTTGTGCCGGATGCCGGGGAACAATAGGGCCATATCCCGGGCTTTGCTGCACAAATTTAACGGCCAACGGGCCGTCGCTGGGTTTTCCGACTATTTCTGAGTTAATAAAGTTACCGATACGAATAAAAACACCTCCGCTGGCCACCGGAATCACAATACGATCCATAATCCATAACATGGGCTTTTGTAACTTTTTCTTACTGTATAAATACATCGCAATCAAAATACCGATAGCGGCCCCATGGCTGGCCAATCCCTGAAAACCTGTAAATTTGATGGTCGGTACAAATTTCATGGGGAGAAATACGGAGAGAAAATCCTCCTTAAACAATTCGGGCTGATAGAAAATAACATGCCCCAACCGAGCACCGATTAATGTTCCCAGAATCATATAAATAAAAAGTGAGTCCAGCTTATCGAGCTGAATTTTCTCCTTTTTAAAAATATATTTCATGATATACCAGCCCAACGTAAAGGCGACCAGATACATCAGGCTATAATATCGAATCGTAAAAAAACCAAGATCAATTCCTATAGACGGATCCCAGACAATGACAGAAAAAGGCATATATTAACTTTAGCATTCACAAAGATAATTATTTGAAAGTTCTATACCGTTGTTTTAGAAACTATTTGGTCTTTGAAGCCTTCGGCGGCACCGGATCATACCCCGTTCCTCCCCAGGGGTGGCAGCGTCGAATCCGGTTCAACGTAAGCCATAGTCCTTGTATCGGTCCATGGATTCGAAAAGCCTGTAAAGCATAATTTGAGCAAGTGGGCTGAAAACGACAGGAATTGGGCAGCCAAGGCGAAATTAGCAATTGATATCCCCTGATTACAAAAACAAACGGTGCTATGAGGATCTTCTTTACCATCGTTACAGAACATATTCTGTCGTATCTTTCTTGTCTTTTAACGCAATTCCTATCCCGGCCAATTCATCTCGAATCCGGTCGCTGGTCTCAAAATCCCGATTATCGCGAGCGCGCTTGCGCAAGCTGATTAACAGCTCCACTACCTTTTTCAGTCGTGCTTTATCCGGGCTCCCCGCAGGTACCGCATCGGTGGGTTGCAGTCCCAAAATATCAAAGCTAAAGGCCTTCATAGCTTCATCGAGTTTTTGAATATCTTCTGCCGTTAATTTTTTCTTTCCGGCCTCCACATTATTGATCAGTTTTACTGCTTCAAATAACTTGGCAACCAAACCCGGACTGTTAAAATCATCATTCATCGCATCATAGCACTCCTGTTTCCAGGATGCTACCGAAAAATCAGAGGTTTCAGAAACCGGCAATTCCGGCAGAGCCACTATCGCTGTCATCAATCGATCAAATCCCTTTTCGGCAGCCTGCAGAGCCTCATCAGAAAAATCCAGAATACTCCGATAATTGGCTTGCATCATAAAAAATCGCGCTACGCTGGGAGCATATCCCTTACTCAGATTCTCATTATCTCCCGAAAAGATTTCCTCGGGCAGGATATTATTTCCGGTACTCTTCGCCATTTTTTGACCATTCAGGGTCAATAAATTAGCATGTAGCCAATACCGAACCGGTGGCACTCCATTTACCGCCTGCCCCTGTGCAATCTCACATTCATGGTGCGGGAACTTCAAATCCATTCCACCACCGTGAATATCAAACTGCTCGCCCAGATACTTAGAACTCATGACTGTACATTCCAAGTGCCAGCCCGGGAAACCATCGCTCCAGGGAGACGGCCAACGCATGATGTGCCGGGGCTCTGCTTTTTTCCATAAGGCAAAATCCTGAGGGTTCTTTTTATCCGATTGTCCCGCCAACTCTCGGGTATGAGCAACCATATCCGCAAGCTTTCGACCGCTTAAAATACCATAGTCCTCATTTTGGTTATATTTTAAAACATCAAAATAGACCGATCCATTCCGCTCATAGGCAAGTCCTTTATCAAGAAGGACTTTAACTGCTTCAATCTGCTCCACAATATGGCCGGTGGCCGTCGGCTCAATACTGGGCGGAAGATTATTAAATCGCTGCAAAATGGTATGAAAATCAACCGTATATTTTTGTACTACCTCCATGGGTTCCAGTTCTTCCAATCGCGCTTTTTTTGCAATTCGATCCTCTCCCGAATCGGCATCATTCTCCAAATGTCCGGCGTCGGTGATATTCCGTACATAGCGTACTTTATACCCCAAATGTCGCAAATAGCGAAAGATCAAATCAAAAGAGATAAACGTGCGACAATTTCCCAAATGCACCTTATTATAAACCGTAGGACCACATACATACATCCCCACATATCCCGGTGTCAAGGGCTTAAAAACCTCTTTTTTGCCCGTAAGAGAATTATAAACCTGAAGCTTCTGTTCTTCGTAAAGTTTCATCGATCTGCTTTTGATTTTAAACTACAAATTGCGAGGCGTTTTTATTCAAAATTCGTCTTCATCCCCACATATCCCAAAAATTCATTTTTCACGGCCGGATCTTTAAACTTTCCACCAAATTCACTGGTTACGGTACTGCTTTCAATATCTCGGATACCGCGGCTGTTTACGCAAAGGTGTTTGGCATCGATCACGCAAGCCACATCAACAGTTCCCAATGCCTTTTGCAACTCCTCTACCACCTGTAAGGTCAACCGTTCCTGCACCTGCGGTCGCTTGGCATAATAATCTACAATCCGATTCATTTTTGACAAGCCAATTACCCGGCCATTGGAAATATAACCGACATGGGCTCGACCAATAATCGGGAGGAAATGATGCTCACAGGTAGAATACACAACGATATTCTTTTCTACCAACATCTCTCCGTATTTATACTTATTTTCAAAAGATGAACTCTGCGGACGATTTGCGGGATTCAATCCGGCAAACAACTCGTTTACATAGGCCTTTGCAATACGCTTTGGCGTTCCTTTCAAGCTGTCATCGGTAAGGTCCAGCCCCAGCGTCTCCATAATATGAAAAACGTCCTTTTCAATGGACGCTATCTTCTCTTTATCGGAGGTCTCAAAGGCATCCGGGCGTATGGGAGTTCGGCGACCCGTGCTCAAATGATCATCACCCCTTTCATCCACCCGATCTATTACTTGATTATTCATAAGTTCCTTATTTAGAGTTGCAAAGTTAAGGAATTAGAATCTTAAATCGGTGTTATAAATGGAGTTTCAAAGGAAGCCGGAGAATCGGGCTTATTTCTCCTCTCGGTGTGCATAAATCCCACTCAAAAAGGCAAATAGGGAGGGCTTAAAAGAGGGCCACTCTCCCTCGGAAGCTTCCAGTACTGCGTCAAAAGCGGGGCCAATCAAATTGTCATCCCGATTCGTAAACAGCGTGATACTCTCCCGGCGATGAGGATTTAGCACCACAATATTATGAAATCCCGTGGTTTCACCCGAATGTGCCAAAACGGTCTCACCGGCACTATTATTTAATAAAAACCACCCCATACTATAGGCGACGTCCTTAGTGACCGTATATTTATTTTTTTCTAAAATTGAAAAATAAGAATCCTTAGCTCGTAGTTTCGTCATCAAAAATCGGCTCCATTTGGCAAATTCCCGAGGGGTAATATAAACTCCTCCATCGCCTTTAGTAGCACTGGTCAAGCTCTGATCGGCAAATCTGAATTTTCCTCCTTCAAGGGGGTGATAACCAAACGCCCGCTTGGGGGGAGGGTTTTTAGCTTCATAGATCCGGGCCCGGATGTGTTGGGGTTCAAAAACCTGTTCCCGCATATAATCGGGATATGATTGATGAGTCACCTGTTCTACCACCAAGGTCAATATGCAAAATCCGGTATTGCTGTACCGGAATTCAGTTCCGGGTTCAAAATAAGTTTCCTTTTCATCTTTTACCAGATCAAAAACATCGGCATCGGAAAGCTGTTCCTTCCGGTCCTCGGGGATTAGGTCTTCATAGTCCATGATTCCCGAAGTATGATTCAGAAGTTCACCAATCGTCACCTCGTCATATACCTCATTCATACCCTCCAAAACCGAAGTTATTGTCGTCTCTAAATTCAATTTTCCCTCATCAATTAACTGATAAATAGAGAACGCCGTAAAATGTTTACTGACCGAAGCCATCCGATATGAAATATCAGGGGAATTGGGGATTTCGTTTTCCCTATCTGCTTTTCCAAAACTATACTTATTAATGGTCTTCCCCTCCCGCATCTCCAGTAAGGTTCCTCCGGGTTGCTCATTATCAGTCCCATAATATTTAGTGAACAGCTCCTGCATACTCGTGTTTTCAACATTCTGACAGGATGAAAAAAAACCTGAAAAAATAAATAGTCCGCCCATAAAAAAAGGAAATAACTTCATTTCCAAACCTTTTTTTGTAATCATAGCAATCGAAATTTAAAATCAAAAAAACATGAAGTGTATCTGTATCCATAAAGATCAACCTCCCTACACGCTTTAAAATATTTTTCTAAAAATACCGAAATGATTGAAGATTCTGCAAAAAAAATGACATTCATCAAGATTCTACCGAATAAAGTAGGCAATAACCGGCGAAAAAATGATCTTTTTAATCCTATACCTACTTCACCACAGGCAGATTGCGTATTTTTTTTGACCAAAGCTACTCTACAAAAAGTCTTCATTGGGAACAAGAAATCCTGCTTTTTGCTTGAATCCAAAAAGTCTCAATCAATTCCTGTGAACAATTCAGTTCGCCCCTACCGATCATTTATTTGTAATCTTTATCAAAACCGTTCCCGGACAGGACTTTCAGGCGTTTTGGCATCATTTTTATTTCAACGGAAGAATGACAGGGCATTGCTTCCCCGTCCAACTGTATAAAAAACTTGCCATTTTTATGAATACGCAATGTTCTTGCAGCTTCCATTTTTACGTTCTTGCCATTGTTTAAAGATTTTGTAAAAGCGCGTACACCTATGCAGATCCGCGCCCAAAATGAAGAAGCATAAACCTGTATTATCCGAAAGTGTCCATCGGTCATTTTTGCTTCCGGAGCCCAGAAAAAATTATAGCCCAGTTGCGGGGCATTGGCTGCGGTTATCATAAACGCTTTCATTTTCCGGGATTTCCCATCAATCTCTATTCTCCAATCTACGGACTTATAGCTTCCCACATGGCTTACAATCAAATTCAAATAGCTCCACAAACCTCGTCTTTTTCGACCCTCAAACTTCCGGGTAATCAGGGCATCAAAACCAACCCCTGCAGTTCCCAAGAAGAGTCGGCCATTAGCCGATCCAACGTCAATCTCTCGGGGTCTTCCGGTTTGGAGTAACCCGATGGATGTATTCAAGCGCAATGGAATTTTTAAAGAACGAGCTATTCCATTGCCCGAGCCCAAAGGAAGGATAGCCAAGGTAACAGAACTGCCGTATAATCCCTGAAGAACCTCGTTAACCGACCCATCTCCTCCGGCCACTACAACCACATCATAGTTCGCTTCAACGGCCTGTTCTGCCCGTTTTTTTCCATGCCCTTTATACCGGGTATAAACAAAGGTGTAATCCCACTCCGAGAAATCCAGATACCGCTGAATTTTACGCTCTACAGTCACCGTTCTTTTTCTTCCTGCAACGGGATTGACGATAAACAGAACTTTCTTTTTCATAAAAAAAGCTGCCTTAAAAAGTCAAGACAGCTTTATTGTTTTTACAGATACTTCAGTTTACGAGTTAAAATCGTCAAATCGAATATTTTCATCAGGAATACCGAAATCCTGCCCCATTTTCTCAACTGCCATATTCATCATCGGGGGGCCACAGAAATAGAGTTCGATTTCTTCCGGCTCCGGATGCTTCGACAAGTAGTTATCGATTACGGCTTGGTGAATAAAGCCCACAAAGCCATCTCCTTCCTCATCATCAATATCTTTCTTAATCTTCCAATGATCTTCTTCAGAGGGGTCTGATAAGGCTATAAAATAACGGAAATTCGGAAATTCTTCCTCAAGGTGTTTAAAATGATCGATATAGAACAATTCTCTTCTGGATCGTCCGCCATACCAGAACGTCACTTTTCTTCCCGTTTTTAAAGTTTTAAACAAATGATACAAATGCGAACGCAAGGGAGCCATTCCCGCACCTCCGCCTACATATAACATTTCGGCATCACTTTCATTGATAAAGAATTCACCGTAAGGGCCGGAAACCAAAACCGTATCTCCGGGTTCCAGTCCAAAAATATAGGAAGAAGCAACGCCCGGGTTGACATTCATCCAACCTCCTTTTTTCTTATCAAAAGGCGGCGTCTCCACCCGTACATTCAACATAATGTGACGTCCTTCTGCCGGATACGAAGCCATGGAATAGGCACGCTCTGTCACTTCGTCATTCTTCATCACCAAAGGCCACAGATTAAACTTGTCCCACTCGGTTTTAAACTTTTGCGGATCATCCGGGTGTTCTTTGGGATGGGCAGTGATATCAATGTTTTTATATTCTACCACACACTTGGGAACCTCAATCTGAATATATCCTCCGGCCTGATAGTCCATATCCTCGGGAAGCTCTACCACAAATTCCTTAATAAAGGAAGCTACGTTATAGTTACTCACCACTTTGGCCTCCCATTTCTTCACACCAAAAACCGATTCCGGGATCTGGATTTTCATGTCCTGCTTAACTTTGACCTGGCAGCTTAAACGCCATCCGTCTTGAATCTCCCGGTACGAAAACTGAGGCGTTTCGGTAGCCAGAATACTCCCTCCTCCGGCTTTCACTACACAACGGCACTCTCCGCAAGTTCCCTGTCCCCCGCAGGCAGAAGCCAAAAATAATTTTTGGTTACTCAAGGTGGATAATAAGGTATCTCCGGAGCTCACCTCCACATCCTCCTGATCATTAATATTGATATTAACGGGACCGGAATGCACGAGTTTGGCTTTGGCAAATAAAAGAATACCCACCAAAATCAAAATCATCAGCAAGAATGCCACAATCCCGACGACAATCGTTGTAAGATCCATAATTTAAGTTTATATATAGTTTTTATAAAGAAATTCCCAAGAAACTCATGAACCCAATGGCCATAAGTCCTGTAATAATAAAGGTTATACCCAATCCTTTCAAGGGTTTAGGAACATTGGAATATACCATCTTCTCGCGAATAGCAGCAATAGCCAAAATTGCCAGGAACCAGCCTACACCACTTCCCAGGCCGTAGATAAAAGCTTCACCGCCACCGGAGAAATTCCTTCCCTGCATAAATAAGGAAGCTCCCAAAATAGCACAGTTTACAGCAATCAACGGTAAGAAAATTCCCAGCGCATCATAGAGCGCAGGAGAAAATTTCTCGACCACCATTTCTACCAATTGTACCATGGCCGCAATAATTGCAATAAAGATAATCAAGCTTAGGAAGCTCAAATCAATATTAGCATATTCTTCACCCAACCAGGCCAAAGCTCCTTTTCGTAAGACATATTTATCCAATAAAAAGTTAATCGGCACAGTAATGGCCAAGACAAAAATCACAGCAGATCCCAATCCTACAGCAGTCTTTACATTTTTTGAAACCGCCAAATAGGAGCACATGCCTAAGAAATAGGCAAAGATCATATTGTCTATAAAAATACTTCTGACAAATAAATTAAGATATTCCATTCTGTTTGTACTTTTAAATTATTACGCTTCCTCTTCTATAAGCCTCGTGTACTTTGTTCGTTGTAACCAAATTAAGATCCCAATTACAATCAAAGCAGCGGGTGCCAACAACATCATTCCGTTATCCACATACCCTAAGGCATAAAGTCCGGTAGAGTTAGCCGGAACTACGTCATTATGTCCTAAAACCTCATATCCCAAAAGCTTCCCGGACCCCAAGAGCTCGCGGAAAAAAGCCACGACCACTAAAATCAATCCGTATCCGGCGCCGTTACCAATCCCATCAAGAAAGGATTTATAAGGTCCATTTTGCATGGCAAAGGCTTCCAAACGCCCCATCACAATACAGTTCGTAATAATCAGCCCGACAAAAATGGAAAGCTGCTTACTCACATCATAAGAGTAAGCCTTCAAAAACTGGTCAATCAAAGCCACCAAGGATGCCACAATTACCAATTGTACGATAATCCGGATTCGGCTCGGAATCACATTACGCAGCAAAGAAACACTCACGTTACTTGCAGCGATTACAAAGATAACCGCCAATGACATCACAATGGCCGGTTCCAATTGCACTGTAATAGCCAAAGCCGAACAAATCCCCAAAATTTGAACGGTAATCGGGTTATCGCCATTCAAGGGATCGGTCAATAATTTCCGATTGGCCCGTGAAAACATACTTTCCTTTTCCTCACTTTTAGAGACGAAGAAAATCATTTCCTTCAGCTCCTTTCGTTCTTGCTCCTTACGACTCAACGAGGAATCCGCATCAATCGCGCGAGAATGGACCGATGCAGAAAGCTCTTCATTCTTTATGTTCTCTTCTTTTATCATAATTTACATTTTATTTAAGTTGAATATCTACATCCGTATTCTTTTGAAAATAGGGAACATAATGTTTCAGACGCTCATGAATCATATTGGTTACCCCATTAGAAGTCAGTGTAGATCCCGAAATCGCATCGACTTCGTGATCATCCTTGTTATTCCCTCCGCTATATCCTTTTACAACACTTATTCCCACAAGGTTACCATCTTTATCCAGAATTTTCTCATCGATAAAACTATCCTGAAACCAGTCCTTTGTAATCTCAGCCCCCAGACCGGCGGTTTCTCCAGCGTGGTCAAAGATGGTTCCGCTTACCGTATTGACATCATTTTTAATCCCCATATAGCCCCAAATTGCATCCCAAAGACCAAATCCACGCAACGGAATAACATAAAATTTATCACCATGGACATCGGCAATGTAGAGCGGATACAGTTGCTCATCCGCAGGTTTTCTCAATTCTTCAGCCAAATCAATGGCAAAAGCATCTACATCTTCATCAACGGTACCATCGGGTCGTAAGGCCAGCTCTTCAACAATGTATTTCTTATAGCTGTTCTCTGCCAAGTCCCGCGTAAGGGGAACCTTATTTCCATCAACGGTAGCGGTATCTACTCCCACGGCATGCAAAATATCCTGCATTTTTTCAGCTCGTACATTTATTCCCTGTCTTTCTGATAAGGAAGTTGCTGTAAAAGCCAGGCCGGCGGCAACCACCACTACTAATACAATCGCAAATACAAAAGTATAAGCATTACTATTCTTATTCATTTTCTTAAGCTGATTTTAAAGTTGCTGTTTTCATTCGTTTCTCCCGTCGTTTAATATTGCCTTGAACGACGTAATAATCAATAGTCGGTGCAAAGACGTTCATCAATAAGATGGCCATCATCACCCCTTCGGGGTAAGCGGGGTTTACAACCCGAATCATAATCGAGAGCATACCGATTAAGAATCCGTAAATCCATTTTCCCTTTATGGTTTGTGTCGCCGTTACCGGATCGGTAGCCATAAATACCACCCCAAACATAAATCCGCCCACCAATACATGCTGATACCAAGGGAAACTGGTCAAGCCATTACTCACACTCTCGGGCAAAGCATTAAAGATCAACCCCATCACCAATCCGCCGACAAGGGCACTCAACATGATGCGCCAACTTCCCACCTTGGTAAACAGAAGTAAAGCCGCACCAATAAGAATCATATAGACCGAGGTTTCGGCCACGGAACCCGGAATAAACCCGGAAAGCATATCTGATGTGGTGTAGGTAATATCATTGTTTAGTGCTAAATCTCCTAAAATAGTTTCTCCCGAAACACCATCTACCTTGGAGGCATTCATCACCCACACTTCGGTACCCGACATATAGGTGGGATAGGCGAAGAAGGCAAAAGCTCGAGCCGTCAATGCGGGGTTGAGCAGATTCATCCCGGTTCCTCCAAAGGCCTCTTTTCCTACCAACACCGCAAAGGCTACCGAAACGGCAATCATCCAAAGCGGTGTATCAATCGGGAAAATCATGGGAATCAATAATCCCGTCACCAAATACCCTTCATTAACATCATGTCCTCTTTTCACGGCAAAGATGAACTCAATCCCCAATCCTACGATATAAGATACTAAAATCATAGGGATAACCTTTGTTAAACCTAACCCAAAAGCCTCCCAAAACCCCACATCCGACTGAAGCTGAGTCAGGTACTGATAGCCCGAATTCCAAATTCCAAACAGGAGTGCCGGAATCAAGGCTATATCGACCGTAATCATCACTCGTTTTAAATCAACAGCATCTCTTATATGGGCTCCTTTTTTGGTGGTTTCGTTAGGGGTAAACAGGAACGTGTCAAAGGCTTGTGCTGCCGGTCTGTATTTTTCCCATTTTCCTCCTTTTTCAAAGGGTTCCTTTAGCTTATCTATTTTTTCTCGAAAACTCATTTATACTATAAAATAATTTATCCTACTTCTGTAATCATAATATCCAATCCCATTTGAATAATATCCTGGGCCTCGACTTTTGAAGAATTGACAAAGTCAATCAATGCAAAGTCTTCGGGAATAACTTCATAGATCCCCAAAGCCTGCATGCGTCCGATATCTCCTGCCAGGCAGGCTTTTATAAGCTGCATGGGGTAGATATCCATCGGCATGACTTCTTCCATTTCTCCCGTCATAACCAGGGCTCTTTCTTCGCCATGTAAATTGGTATCGACTTTATACTTCTTCCCGGGAAACAACCAGGAAAAAGAGGTATGCGACTTGGAAGGAATATAATTATGCCGGAAAGGAACCCATCCGAACATGCGATATTCATTGCCTTCCGGAATCAACGTCAAGGTATTATCAAACCACCCCAAAAAACCGTTAGATTCTACTTTTTCACCGGTTAAAACATCCCCGGAAATGATTCGTGTTTCTTTGGTGTTTACTTTTCCTACCAAAGTATCTACAGAAACCCCTACTCGGGTTTTAAAATATTTTCTTTTTGTCGCCGCACTTCCCACGACCGCCACCGTACGTTGCGCATCAAAGTGCCCCGTTAACAGCAGACGCCCGATAATGGCCACGTCTTCCGGTCCGACGGTCCAAACCCGTTCTCCTTTATTGATCGGTTTCGTTTTGGCAATCTGAACCCCCACATTTCCTGCCGGATGTTTTCCTTCTACTTCAAGGATTTCAGCGTTTTTAACCGATTTCAAGAACGAGGTACTTCCTCTTTTTATCCCCAGATAAACCTTACCTGCCGTTATTTTTGCCAAAGCATCGATTCCGGTCTGAAATTCTTTCTCTTGTCCTTCAAGGATATATTCGGGGTCGGCAGCCAGGGGGGCCGTCGCATAGGCCGAAATATAAATATCCCGAGGATGATCTTCGGGATTTGCAACTACATTATAAGGACGTTGTTTTATAAAGGCTCCGCAGCCGGATTCAAAAATCCGGGTTTTTAAGGTCTCGGCATCGGCCGTTTGAACATCCATCTTACCAAAGTCCTTGAATTCGATCTCGGCATCCGGAGTTATCACAATTTCCATCACCCGCCGTCGTTCTCCCCGAATAATTTCTTGAATCGTTCCACTCACCGGAGTGGTAAAACGAATCTTTTCATTATACTTAGAGAAAAACAATTCTTCACCCGCTTTTAAATGCTGGCCCGGTTGCTTGTACAACAACTGAGGAATAACTGCATGAAAATTGGGTGGTTTCACAGCAAAAGCCCGGGAAGACGAAGTCCGCTCAATACTCTTTTCGGCATCGCCGACAAGATGCAAGTCATAACCTCGTTTGACTTTAATTTCTGTTGCCATAAGAAGTTAAAATTATTAATGAGCGCAAATTTAGCAATAACTGGTAAAAATCCTTAAGAGTAGGTTATAATTTATTATTTAGAACAAATATAAATAATATAAAAGTAAAAGCTTATAAATATCTCTATATTTACAAAATCACCGGAAACTCTTTTCAAAATCCAATCATACTCCAAATTTATGAAATTCTTTCTAATTTTAATAGGCGTCTTCCTGTCCTATTTTCTCACTCGGGCCCAGCCTCCCGAGGGTATACCGCCGGAATACATTCGCACTGTACAACTCCGAGGCAATACGGGGTTTAGCGGGATTCCGATCCTTAAGTTGGGACAGCACTTCAGCTTGGATTTCGATGATCTCATTGGTGACGAGGCCGATTATTACTACAAAATTTCCTATTATAATTATGATTGGACTCCCACAGCACTTTCCAAAAATGAATATTTAAAAGGATTTGATAACATGCGTATCAAAGCTTACAAAAATTCTTTTAATACCCTGCAGATGTACACGCATTATCACCTCAACCTGCCCAATGACGATACCGAGGCTTTTAAGGTGAGTGGGAATTATATGCTGGAAGTCTATGACCACAACGATAAAATGGTGTTTTCCCGACCTTTTATCATCTACGAAGAAATCAATTCTATCGGTACCGAAATCAAGCGCTCTCGTGATTTACAATACCTCAACACCCATCAAGTAGTCAATTTTTCCATTAACAACGACCGGCATTCCCTGATTAGAAATCCCGATAAAAACCTGAAGATCCTAATCTTTCAAAACCAAAATTTCAAAAAATCAATCACGGGTTTAAAACCGCAATATCGAACCGGCACCAAACTGGTTTACAAATACGATCGGGAAGCGGCCTTTGCCGGAGGAAACGAATATCTGTTTTTTGACAGTAAGGATGTGCGAACAACGGCCAATAATATTGAAAAAACCGTTTTAGACAACATCTATAACCTTTATGTCTATGCCGATGTTCCACGAAAACGCGACACTTACACCTATAATCCCGATATTAACGGAAATTATAAGATCCAGACCATTCACGGGGAAGATGCTCAAATAGAAAGCGAATACATCTGGGTGCATTTTGCACTCCGGGAAGACGAACCGTTACCGAAAGGGAGTGAAATCCATCTTTTTGGCGGATTTAACAATTATGTAATCAATGACGATACGCGGCTCACTTATAATCCGGAAACCGAAATGTATGAAGGAAAATTCCTCTTTAAACAAGGTTTCTACAACTATAAATATATCTTGAAAGATCGGGAAGGGCAAATCCATGAAAATTACTTCAGCGGAAGTTTTGACAAAACGGAAAACGAATACACGGTATTGGCCTATTATCGGGAACCCGGGGGAAGGTACGATCGGATCATCGGAAAAGGTTCAGCCAACAGTGAAAACATCAGTAATTAATGACACGGAGAAACATCCCTAAACCGGATCTTCCGGCTTCGGAAAAGCTCATCGAATTGGCTCATTACAAAATGCCTTTTGGAAAATATAAGGGAGTCTATCTTTCGGTCATTCCGGAGTCCTATTACATCTGGTTTAAACAGCAGGGGTTCCCTTCGGGAAAGCTCGGCCGGCTCATGCAGGAGGCCTTGGAATTAAAGAGTAATGGTCGATCTCCAATACTTCGTAAAATCAGAACTTTCTATCCGCGACCATCCAAATCATAATATTCTCCGGGTTTCGGCTTATTATCCTTCAAAATATATACCTTTGCGTCCCGTAAAGACAAAATTGAAACTTCAAAACCATGGCCGACACAAAATATATTTTTGTAACCGGCGGTGTTTCTTCGTCTCTCGGGAAAGGAATTATCGCTGCTTCATTAGCCAAACTACTTCAAGCTCGCGGATATACGGCGACGATTCAAAAATTTGATCCTTATATCAATATCGACCCCGGGACACTAAATCCCTATGAACACGGAGAGTGCTACGTGACCGAAGACGGTGCCGAAACGGATTTGGATTTAGGCCATTACGAACGTTTCCTTAACGTCAATACCTCCCAAGCCAATAACGTCACAACCGGGCGTATCTATCAAAGTGTAATTCAAAAAGAACGCCGCGGAGAATACTTGGGAAAAACCGTACAGATCATTCCTCATATTACCAATGAAATTAAAGACCGGATGCAAATCTTAGGACGCTCCGGCGACTATGATATCGTGATTACCGAGATTGGCGGAACCGTAGGAGATATCGAATCCTTCCCCTTTGTCGAAGCCGTACGACAATTAAAATGGGAACTGGGCGATCACAATACCCTTATCATTCACTTGACCTTAATCCCCTATCTGGCAGCCGCTAAAGAGCTCAAGACCAAACCCACTCAACACAGCGTTAAAACCCTGATGGAAGCCGGTATCAGTGCCGATATATTGGTGTGCCGTACCGAACATGAACTCACCGATGATTTACGAGAAAAACTGGCCTTGTTTTGTAACGTTAAAAAAGAAGAGGTCATCCAATCCATCGATGCCGATGTTATTTATGACGTCCCCAATAATATGTTGGAGGAAGGCCTCGATCGGGTGGCTTTGAAAAAACTGGATCTCCCGGAGAACCACAAACCGGATTTAAAACATTGGAATCATTTTCTCAAACGTCTAAAACATCCGAAATCCGAAATAACCATCGGACTGGTTGGAAAATACATTGAACTTCAGGATTCCTACAAATCTATCTTAGAATCTTTTGTTCATGCCGGTTCCGAAAATGAAGTAAAAATCAACATAAAAAGCATTAAAGCCGAGTCTATTGGAAAGAACAATCCCGAAAAACGACTCGAAGCCCTCCAGGGGATATTGGTTGCACCCGGTTTTGGAAAACGAGGAACCGAAGGAAAACTACGAGCCATTCGGTATGCCCGAGAAAACAAGATTCCCTTTTTTGGTATTTGTTTAGGCATGCAGCTCTCGGTCATTGAATTTGCTCGGGACGTTCTTCAGCTCCCCGATGCCAATTCTACCGAAATACGCAGGAACACGCCCGACCCGGTAATCGATATCATGGAAGAACAAAAATCGGTTGTCGATCTGGGAGGCACTATGCGTTTGGGGGCTTGGGATTGTGAATTGGCAGATGGAAGTTTGGTTCAAAAAATATACGGTAAGCCCGTTATCAGTGAGCGTCATCGACATCGCTACGAACTCAACAATGCTTATCGGAAACGACTGGAAAAAGCGGGAATGCGCTGCTCCGGCTATAATCCCAAAACAAAATTGGTAGAAGTCATTGAACTGCCCGATCACCCCTGGTTTATCGGGGTCCAGTATCATCCTGAATATAAAAGTACAGTGGCCAATCCGCATCCTTTATTTGTTGATTTTGTACGAGCAGCAAAGAAATATGCGGAAAGAAAATAAGCAGGAATAACACCGGCGTTAATTTTATTACTCTAAATTCAGCTAATACCAATAATTTTAGCATTTTTGCAAACCCTGAAAAGGGGAAAAGACATACTATTATCTCGTTATAATGGAAGAAAAGAAGAAATTTGATACCAATTCGCTGATTGGGCTTCTTTTGATTGGTGCGATTTTACTTTACATGTTAAATCGAAATCAAAAGAACCGGGAGCAAACCCACCCAAATCAGGATGAAACCGAGCAAGTTGATCAAGACAGTACTGCCGTTTCCTCCACACCTCAACGCATCGACAGTACCGCCGTAAAAGCCCAAATCGCAGCAGCCGATTCCATTGCCCGTGCCCAAGAACTGGATAAACTGGGGGCTTTCAGCTATTCTGCCGGTTTACCTTCGGCGCAGGATAAATCGACTACAATTGAAAACAATTTATTAAAAATTACGGTCCAAAATAAAGGAGGAGAAATCAGCGAAGTCGAATTAAAACAGTTGGTCGATCACGATTCTCTCCCCATCTATCTGATTAAGGATGGCAACGCTTCACTGGGGCTGAAATTCATGACCACAGAGAATCAGAAAATAGATACCCGAGATCTCTATTTTGAACCGCATGTTCAAAAAAACGGAGACCATATCATTCTCTCCATGAAAGGAAAAGTATCGGAGGATCAATATCTGGAATACATTTATACCCTGAAGCCCAATGATTATATGATGGATTTCACCATCCAGTCCCGGGGGTTGGAGAAGATCATTAATCAGGCCGGAGATGTCACCTTAAACTGGACTATGGATGCCTTCCGAAACGACAAGAGTATCGACTTTGAAAAGCGGTACACCGAGAGCATTTGGCATTATGAAGGCAACAAAAACAGCAGCCGAAGTCGAGATGGGGACAAAGATGCTACGGACATCTCATGGGTCGCCTATCGCCAGCACTTTTTCTCTTCCATCCTGCTGAACGATTCCAAGTTCCAAAAAGGAAATATGGCCATTCAAGATATTTCCAAAGACACCGATGTAGATACCGTCTTTACCAAAAGTTTTGCCTCGACCTTTCCGCTTGAACTCAAAGGCGGAAACCTTCAGGAAAATCTGAACCTGTATTACGGACCCAGTGATTATGAAATTTTACGTACCTACAAAAAGGACCTCGATGAAATTGTTCCTATGGGCTGGGGAATATTCGGATGGATCAACAAATATATTTTTATTCCGGTACTGAGCTTTTTTATGCAGTTCTTACCGGCCGGAATCGCAATTATCATCCTTACTATTATTGTCAAATTACTCTTGTCTCCGGTACAGTACAAACAATATGTATCGCAAGCCAAGCAGAAGGTTTTACGTCCCGAAATCGATGCGATCAAAGAAAAATATGGAGACAACAAAATGAAGCAGCAGCAGGAGACCATGAAGCTCAACCGCAAGGCCGGTATTAATCCGGCCAGTGGCTGCTTAGTGGGATTAATTCAGATTCCCATCTTCTATGCACTTTTCCGATTGTTCCCCAGTGCTTTTAATTTGCGGCACAAGAGTTTTTTATGGGCCGACGATTTAGCCAGTTATGATGTCATCGCCGAGCTTCCGTTTAAGATCCCGTTTTATGGAGATCACGTGAGCCTGTTCCCGCTGTTGGCTTCGGGAGCCATCTTTGTGTATATGATGCTTACCACAGGACAAAATATGAATAACATGCCGAAACAACCGGGGATGCCCAACATGAAATTTATCATGTACCTCTCCCCGATCTTTATGTTATTCTTCTTTAATTCTTATCCCAGCGGGCTTTCGGTTTACTACCTGACTTCGAACTTAATTTCGATTGGAATTGTACTGACGATCAAAAATTATTTTATCGATGAAGATAAAATTCACGCCCAAATTCAGGAGAATAAAAAGAAACCCAAAAAACAGAGTCGTTTCCAGCGTAAGATGCAGGAAATGATGGAAGAGGCAGAGCGGCAGAAAAAGTTAAAAAAATAAGGACGAGCAGGGGTTTTCCTTATTCTCTTAAGGTTTTGTGATGAACTTGATTATTCTGAGTTTTTATAGTAAATTGTAAGCTGTTTTTACACTTTTATGCCAAGTTTAATAACTCCCTTTTCAAAAACCGAGCTCCTTCCCCAAGAAGAGAAACTGGAAGTGGGGCGACACCGGGGGGATTTATTTATTGGAATCCCCAAAGAGCACTCTTTTCAGGAAAAACGGGTCTGTCTCACCCCCGATGCAGTGACCCATCTCACGGCCAACGGTCATCGCGTATTAATCGAGCGAGATGCCGGAAAAGACGCCGGTTTCAGCAATCGGGATTATGCCGAAGCCGGAGCCGAAATAACCAGTAGTACCAAAAAAGTTTTCGGCTGTCCATTGATCTTAAAAGTGGAACCGCCCACCGAAGAAGAACTGGACTATATGAACCCGCAGACCATTCTTCTTTCTGCGCTTCAAATTAAAACGCAAACGAAAGAATATTTTAAAAAGCTGATCGAAAAGCACATTACGGCACTGGCCTTTGAACACATCAAAAATGAAGAAGGTATATTTCCCATTGTCACGGCATTAAGTGAAATTGCCGGAACGGCCTCCATTCTTATTGCCTCCGACTTTCTGGCCAGCCCCGGGAAAGGGCTTATCTTCGGGAATATCGCCGGAGTTCCCCCTTTAAACATCGTTATTATCGGGGCCGGAACCGTGGGCCGATTTGCTGCCCGAACTGCCCTTGGGCTGGGTACCAATCCCAAGGTTTTTGACCAATCGATTACCAAACTACGGGAACTGCAGAATTTTGTCGAGCATCCGGTTTACACTTCTACCCTGCAACCCAATACCCTACTCAAAGCTTTAAAACGTGCCGACGTAGTAATCGGTGCCATTCGGGGGAAGGAAAGAACCCCCATCGTGATTAGTGAAACGATGGTTGAGAATATGAAACCGGGTTCCATTATCGTCGATGTTAGCATCGATATGGGCGGTTGTGTAGAAACCTCCGAGGTCACCACACACGAGCATCCGGTGTATGTAAAACATGACGTGGTTCATTATGGCGTTCCCAATCTTCCTTCTCGATACCCGCGATCGGCCTCGATCTGTCTAAGTAATATCCTGGTTACCTCGTTGTTGCATATCGGCGAGGAAGGGGGACTCGAGAATACCCTTCGCTTTAATCGTGGATTGCGCAATGGACTATACAGTTATCACGGTATCCTTACCAATAAATCTGTTGCCGAATGGTTCAACCTGAACTACCGGGATATCAATCTGCTAATCTTTTAGGGCATGAACCTTTTTAAGCGCTTTGTTTATTATCTGGGTGGTTTTGCTATCGGACTCGTTTTTGTCTTTTTCTTTCTGGGAGGAAAAAAAAGCTCCTGCTCCTACTTTCCCAATGAACGCGTCTTAAAAGAAATTCGATTTAAACACCGGGAAATAAGTCCGCTCGCTATCGATTTTTTTGAAACTCACAAGATTGATACAGTCGTTATCCGGAAATTGCTGCATCAGGGAAAAGTGGATTTTGCCAAGAGCAAAACAAGTACTCAAGCACCTTGCAGAATATATCTGGTCGATGGGGAGCATCAAAACCGGAAACTCCGACTGCATATCGAAGAATGCAAAACAACAGATAGTATCGCTACCATTACACAGGCTGAATTCATCAACTAAAAACATCCCATCCGATGGTCTTCTCCCCCATTTACCACGGTGTAAAAAAGGAATATAATCCCATATAAACCTTCTTAGCCTACATTCCAAAAAAAGATCGGGAAAGGATAGCTCATCAGCTGTTTTGACATTTGATTTATTTCTCCTTAGAGAGGTCATTTAAACTTTCAAAAATTGGCTATAAAATGATCTTATTGCCCCAGATTTAGTCTTTTTTTCGATCGTAGCTATGGCTATGCTCTACAAAAAAGCCGTCATCTGGAACAATAATTTTCGCTTCAATCCCAAAAGTTTAAACCACCTCAGAAAATGAACCGACACTTTTTGCCTAAAACATTAAATTTATTGTACTTTTAGTATGCAAAACTCAACCCGTTCTTTCGGAAATTCAAAAACCCGAGAGGTACCAACCGTATTATTACTATTATCTTCCTATGAATTTCAGACTGCTGTTCCCTCTTCTAACCCTTATTTTTATGACCTCTTTACTACATGCTCAAAACGATCCCATCATGGGCTTTCTGGGCGATAACAGTCAAGAACAACACCAACTCGAAAGAAAATTCGATCAAAAAATTCAGGCCGAAAATCTGGATCGATGGATGAAACGATTGGCCGCACGGCCTCATCACGTAGGGTCGGCTTATGATGAAGCCAATGCCTTATATCTGGATTCTCTTTTTAAATCTTGGGGCTATGACAGCGAGATTAAAACCTACCACGTCTTGGCTCCCACCCCTAAAACCCGGGTACTCGAGTTACTTTCTCCCACAACCTATAAGGCCAAATTGCAAGAAAGAATCATCGACGGCGATCCCTACACCGCTCAAACCCAAGAACAACTCCCCACTTACAACGCCTATTCAGCCGATGGTGACATTACCGGAGATCTGGTTTTTGTCAATTACGGGGCTCAGGAAGATTATAAGAAGTTAGAAGAACTCGGCATTTCGGTGAAAGGAAAAATCGTCATTGTAAAATACGGACGGTCCTTTCGGGGTATCAAACCCAAAATCGCATACGAACACGGTGCTATCGGTTGCCTGATTTATTCAGAACCCCGGGATGACGGATATACCCAAGGAGATGTTTACCCCGACGGTCCATTTAAAAACAATTCCTCCGTTGAACGCGGGAGCGTAATGGATATCACCACCTATCCGGGCGATCCCCTCACGCCGGGCTACGCTTCTACAAAAGAGGCAAAAAGACTCCCTATAGAAGAAGCCCAAACCCTTCAAAAAATACCCGTTCAACCGATTTCCTACGGAGATGCACAACCCCTTTTGGAAGCACTCAGCGGAGCTGTAGCTCCCAAAGATTGGGCCGGAAGCCTCCCCCTCACCTATCATGTGGGAGGTAATGATAAGACTAAGGTTCACCTCAAGTTAGCATTCAACTGGGATATCCTCCCGGTGCATAACGTTATCGCCAAAATGGAGGGAAGCACTTATCCCGACCAGTGGGTCATTCGGGGAAATCATCACGACGGCTGGGTCAACGGTGCTGCCGACCCGTTGAGCGGAATGGTCGCCGAACTCAATGAAGCCATGGCTATTGGTCAACTTGCCAAAGAAGGATTTCAACCCCAGCGAACGATTATCTTTTCGGCCTGGGACGGAGAAGAGTTCGCGCTTCTGGGATCCACCGAATGGGCCGAGGACCACGCTAAAGAATTACGGGAAAAAGCCGTGGCTTATATCAATACCGACAACAGCGAACGCGGATTTCTTTATGCCGGTGGTTCGCATACCCTGGAAAAATTCTTTACAGAAATTGCTTACGACGTTGAAGACCCTCAAGCAAAAATCCCTTTGGCACAACGCAAACTCAATCAGGAATCGATCGAAAAAAACGAAGAGGTTACCGATTATAAGATTGGTGCTCTGGGCTCCGGATCCGACTATTCCGTCTTTTTACAGCACTTGGGAATTGCGTCCCTGAATCTCGGATTTTTCGGACAAGGAAACGGCGGTGAATACCACTCTATATACGACAACTACAAATTCTTTAAAAAGTACAAGGATCCCGGCTTCGAATATGGTGTTACCCTCGCCAAAGTGGCGGGAAGAACTACTTTACGCCTGGCCAATGCCGATATTCTTCCCTTTGAATTTTCTCATTTTTCAAAAACCTTAGGCCGCTACAAAAAGGAGATCGAAGAGATGGCCGATGAAATGCGTAAACAGGTAAAGCTTCATAATCAATGGGTGGAGAATCAAGCCTATCAAAGTATTCGAGATCAGAATAACACCTATTATACGACTCCCAAAAAGGAAGATCCGGTTCCGAACTTTAATTTCAATCCTCTCGAAGAGACCCTGACAAAGCTAAAAACACTGGCAACCCATTATCAAAAAGCATACGAAAGCCTAATCGAAAACCCACAAAAATCCAAGATTAAAGCCTTAAATAAAGCACTTTACAAAAGCGAACGCTTTTTAAGTATCGACAAAGGCCTGCCTAATCGGGAATGGTTTAAAAACCTGATTTATGCTCCCGGATATTATACCGGATATGGGGTAAAAACCCTTCCCGGAGTTCGAGAATCCATTGAAGAAAAACACTTCGACCAGGTGGGTCCTGAAATCAAAAAACTGGATCAGGCTTTATCTAAATTTAATACCCATATTCAGAAGATCATTGAGCAACTTTGAGAACTGCACTCAACGGGCAACTCCAATTTAAGATCCCTGATTTAACGAAAACACCGAAACATCAACGAATCCTCGATTTGTTTAAATTGTTGGAGTTAAGGCACCATGAAATGAAGAATAATATACAGGGAACTCACCGACACAAAAAGCCATAAAGAAACCCCCAGCAAAAATGGTTTGGCTCCGGCTTTTTTAATCTCATCCATCGAAAGAGTACTCCCGATAAGTACAAGGGTGGCCACGAGCAACCTTTCGGCACCTTGGGTAATGGTCGTCGTTAAGGCCGCAGGAAGATCTAAATAGGAATTGATAAGTATGGCCAAAACAAAGAGGAAAATAAACCAAGGAATCTTCACCTTGCCCTCCTTACTTTTAAAAAATAACATGGAAAGAAAGGAGATGGGGATAATCCATAGTGCTCGTGCTAATTTTACAGTAGTTGCAATTTGAAGAGCGTGCTGCCCGTAGTCGAGAGCAGCTCCGACCACCGAGCTGGTATCGTGAATCGCCACAGCGGCCCATAATCCAAATTGCTTTTGTGTAAGATGAAAATAATGACCGATAGGCGGAAAAATAAATAAAGCTACGGCATTAAGAAAAAATACAACTCCCAGAGCAACCGAAATCGACTGGGGCGATGCTTTGATAACAGAGGAGACTGCGGCAATTGCACTTCCCCCGCAAATGGAGGTTCCCGAAGAAACCATATAGCCCGTCTTGGAATCTAATTTTAGAATTCGGGTAAGTAAAAACCCAAGGAGTAAGGTAGAACCAATGGTAAACAAAGTCAACCCCAGCCCTTCTCTTCCGGTCTGCAAGGTTTCTTTTATATACATACCGAACCCCAATCCGATGACCGCTATTTTTAAGAGCCAATTGATTCCTCTGCTTTTTATAGTTTGCCAGTGATTACCAAAAAACAAGGTGAATAAAAATCCGGAAATTAATGCCTCCGCACTGTTTATCACCCCTCCTAAAGCCGCTAATAGAAGTATTATAAGTACTGCAACTCTTAGATTTTTCTTTGTCATATCCTATCGATTTTTGACAAAGAACCTCATAATCCGGAAATGAAAGGCAACGTAATTTACTATAGCCTATTCCTTTTTGTTATGGGCATAAAATAAAAGAGTCTGTAGCTTATCGGTCAATTTAGAGTGAAAGCCTTGTCGAGTAATAAAATAAAACCAACGCGTCATTTCCCAATCTTCAACATCCGTGATTTGCAATTGTCTATCGGCCAATTCTCGCTCCACCGAGTAAATCGAAAGGAAAGCATACGCCCGCGCGTTGAGCAAATAGTTCTTCATACTCTCGGTACTTCCTAAAACGGAATAATATTCCGGAATTCGGATTCCTTTTCTGAGAAGGTAATTCTCAACCACCTCCCGGGTTCCCGATCCAATTTCGCGTCCAATCAACGGGAGATTATGAAATGCATCCTGAGAAATTTCCTGCGCTCCCTCGGAGGTGTTTTTTGAAACCAAAACCAATTCATCACGAATAAATTTTTCATACTGAAGCCGGGTATTGTGATTATCCCCCTCGACAATCCCCAAATGAATCTCTTTTTTTAAAACTGCTTGCTGAATATCGAGGGTATTTCCAACTCTCAAATCCAGCTTCAAATCCGGATAATCCCGTTGGATAACAGCTAATAAACGCGGCAATATATAATTGGCAAGTGTGGTACTGGCACCTATTTTAATTTCGGAAGAAAACATTTGCTCCTCTCCAAATGTAGCTTCTAATTCCTCATACAAACGAAGGATTTTTTCACAATACTCCCGAAACAGCTCCCCCTCTTCAGTCAGCTTGATCGAACTTGCAGTTCTTTCAAAAAAAGCTCTTCCATATCGCTCTTCTAAATTTTTAATAGTCTTTGAAACGGCAGGTTGCGAGAGGTGAAGTTTTTTTGCCGCCCGGCTAAAACTTTTGGTCCATGCAACCGTTCTAAAAATCTTGAGTTTATGATCCATCCTATCGAATAAATTCTCAAAAATAGGATAATCAAACAGAAAAAGACTCTGCTTAAAAAGCCATTTTAAAAAATCTTTACTTCAAATCATAAAAACAACTCCTCGTTATCCTTCACCAAATTAGGGGATATTATAGGGAGCTGATTTTACTATCGTAAGCGGGTTTTTCTTCCCCTTCCCACCGGAAGGAGTCCTCTTATAACCTTTTTTTGAGACCGCTCCTTCCTAACTATCAAACTCGCAAAAAGTCCCCTTCGTTAAATCTTATAGAAGGGGTATATTTGAGGTCATTTAAACTTTCAAAAATGGGTTGCAAAATGATCTTATTGCCCCAGATTTAGTCTTTTTTTCGACCATAGCTATGGCTATGCTCTACAAAAAAGCCGTCATCCGGAACAATAATCTCTATTTTTCGCTTCAATCCCAAAAGTTTAAACCACCTCTTTGTGTAGAAAAGATCCTAAATTCAAAAAAGTAAAATAATTTTTAAATCTCGGGCAACCTTTTCCGTTTAATTCTCGTCTTTATAAATAGAAGCCCTAACCGAAAGTGAAAATTATACCACTTTACAACAACGAAAAGCAACTCCTTAAAAAGGCCCGCAAAGGCAATCGACTGGCGCAACAGGCCATCTATCGGCAACATGCTCCAAAAATGTTGAGTGTTTGCCGGATGTATATCCATGATCTACAGTTTGCTGAAGATGTTTTGCTTCGGGGTTTTCTAAAAGTATTCGAAAATCTGGATCAATTTAGGTTTAAAGGAAGCTTTGAAGGCTGGATACGACGAATAATGACAAATGAAGCCATAGATTTCCTGCGTACTCATAAGCCACTGGATTTTTCTGAAGATATAGAAAACCAGCCGGAACTGAGCGTCGATAATCTTGAAACAAACAATGAGTTGGACTTTATTCAGGGGCTTATTGACGAATTACCGGAAGGGTATAAAATTGTTTTTATCCTGTTTTGTGTGGAGGGCTATAAACATCGTGAAATCGCTGAAATACTGGAAATCACGGTTGGCACTTCGAAGTCACAGTTGGCCAAAGCACGAAAAGAATTACAAAAGAAGTTAAATCAAAAAGCTTGGGAAGATGAATTTAGAGGAATTCGAAAAAAAGACTAAAGAAGAGCTAAAGGGACGTTCTATCCCACCTTCGCATGAGCACTGGAGTCGATTGGAAGCTGCTCTGGATCAAGGCCGGAGAACCCGATTGCCCAATTACCTTTGGATTACTGCCGCCGCAGCCGTGGCTTTACTATTCCTATTCGGAAAGTTCTATTTTAATCCCGATACAACGTTGCCAGGCCTCCAAAGCCCATCGTCAGAAAAGGTGGTTAACTCTTCTTCAATCTCAAACGAACAGAAGCATATCCTTAAAAAGAATACTCAACATCCCGAATATGAGAACTCTTATGCCTCTCAAAACAAAGGTGACACGATCATTATTAAAAAAAGTGAAAATACCGATAATTCCTCCCAGAATCTGAAGGTATCCATAGCCGAGACCGAACATATAGCCCGACCCCGGCAGGTATTTAAAGGCATCTTTTCTCAAAAGAATAAGCCTATATCGTTACAAAACGCAGAAACCGAAGTCGATTCCCTTTCAAACTTGGCTAATCAAGACGTAAAAAAGAAGGCTTTATCTCCTGAGGAAGAAGCCGATATCCTTTTACGAGAAGCACTGTATAAAGAATTCCTAACCCGAATGGAGCAAGAAAAAGACTCCGCACAAATGGTAGCCGACGGAGAAGAATTATTACAGGAAGCCAATTTAAACATGGAAAAAGAAGAAGATCGCGCCTTTCGAAGAAAAGTAAAAGAAATCATTCAAAAAAGCTGGAATAAAGCCAAATCTGCTCTGGTGGAGGCCTCTCCATACCGATAAACGTTATATATCAGTTCTTTTAACCCCTAAACTACCACGCTTTTATCCATTCTAAGCAGTGGTGTTAAAGCAACTCCTTATGAAAATAATCTCAAAATTGACACTCATTCTTCTTATGCTCACAGGACTCTTGATGCACGCCAAAAATATATCCATTTTGGCCGACAGAATAACAGTTCTACCATCAGAAACGCTAAAAATATATAGCGGCGATTTCAGTTCCTTACCCGTTTTCTCTTCAGAAAAAACCAATAATACCCTCACCAAAAACAGCAATTTTACCGGGATTGATATCGGCAAAAACAATTTTTATGAAGCCCCCATAAATGTCCATAAATTGATGCGAAAGGTCCAACGGCTATACAATCGCAACAAGCCTAAAAAATCGCATATTGCGCGGGCTTATTTCAGGGAAACCGGGAATTATAAAGGAAATTATGTGTTTTTTTATGAAAGCAGAGGCTATTCTATTTTTATGAGAAAGCCTTGGACGGCGGCCTTGTTTTCGAACTATAAGTTTTTTCCCGAACAATCTCGAATCTCTAATATAGCTCTCGGTTTTCAAGAAGAGATAAAAGCCATTAGCAGTGGTAAAGACCGAACAAACGCCAATTTTAAAGATGTGGGCTTTTCTAATAACGAAAACAATTACCGCAGATTTCAGGAATATGGCCCGTTATCCAAAAAAAACCATCGAAAATTTCGATATAGTTTGGATTCGGTTTACGAAAATAACGGAATGAAATATTATAAAATCAGCTTTATCAAAGATGGATTTCAAGGGTTTTTAGTCGTGAACAGCCGTACTATGCATCTTGTAGAAACGGAGTATAAAACCGATCGGCTTATCTCCAGTCACAATAAAAAATATGTTCAAGGAAAGATTAAACTTTCTTTTCTTTATGAAGGGGGTGTTCCCTATCTTTCTGAGATGGAGTCAAAAAGCACGGATCAAGGCTTGACCGTAACCAACTACCTCAAAATAATCTCCGATAATTTCAGTGGTTTTGACGTCACTGAAAAGGAGTACTGGGCTATCAACCTGGGTTCTCTATATGCCGATATCAATTATAAACCTGAAAAATGGCCCGATATCCCTTATTATCAAGGAGATGAGTTTAAAAAGATAAACGAAGATCTATCTGATACCGATAAACCCCTAAATGAACAGTTTATAGAAAACTCTCAACAGGCCTTAAACCCTAATCCCGACTCGTCAATTACTCTTGCCGAGGAAAAAATACGGGAATTAAAAAAAATGTTTGGATTATCCGAATTAAAAGTCCTTGTTAAAAAAGGAGATCATGAACAGCTTATAGAGCATTTAAATTCGCAAAAAGAAGAAGTTGAGCGGAAAGAAAAGCAACTTTTAAAGGAAGATCTTATTCAGATTAACAAGGCCGTAGAAGCCGATGAAATAACAGAAAAAGAAGCTACAGAACAAAAAAAAGCCAAAGCACTAAAACGAGCCAAAAACATCAACGACCAGCAGGATATCATTCAGGCCTCCATCGACTTGATAGCGCGGAACAAAGATCAAAATGATGACTCTTTGTATTATCGAAGTCTGGCGTTTATGGACGTTAAAATTGATACCTCAACAAAGAATACAAGATTTCATAAAACTTTTGGAAGTCTCGTTATCGGCACCGGATTTAGTAATGCAAGATCAAACGAGATTTCTATTGGAGATCGGTTCCGGGTCGCCGGAAGTCGATATTTTGAAATCGGGTATAAATGGAGTACCGGTTTAACAGCCAATAATTTTTTACGTTTCAATTATGGACTCCTATTTCAATTTGACGGATTCAAACCCAAAAACCACAATCAATACTTCAAAGTAAAAGACGACAACCGGATTGTATTAGAAGAGTTCCCCAATCATCTTAAAAAGGCAAAACTGCGTACTTCCAATCTTATTATCCCGTTACACTTTGAAATCGGTCCCGCCAATAAAAATGGTTATCGTAAAAACTTTCAATTTGGGGTGGGTGGCTTTGCCGGTCTTAACCTATCCACGATTCAAAAATTAAAATACAAAGAAGAGAACCACCGTCATAAAAGGAAAAATCACTTCAACTCTCAAGCCGAAGATTTTGTTTATGGTTGGAGTGGGTATATCGGTTATAAAAATACTGCTTTAATCCTGCGTTACCACATGAATTCTCTCTTTAAACACAATACCAGAAGCGATCAGACCATCGCACTGGGAATCCGATGGTCGCTTTGAGAAGAAGTTAAACTTTTATGCTATTTTTTTACTACCTCAAGAACATGAGTTCATTTTTAAATCTCTCTATGGATCTTCAAAAACCTCGTATATTTATGAACTGAAGCTCCCCATTCTAATTCCTTGGTGGAACAAACGATATAAGAAAAAGAAATCATGAAAAATTTAAGTACCATTGTAATAATCCTATTATTTACCTCCTGCATGTCGTCTTTTGCTCAAAAGTCCAAAACCGATACCGTGGCAAAACAAGCAATTTCAAAATTAAATTTTATCACCGGCAAGTGGTCGGGAAAAGGATGGATAAGGGGACAGGACGGAAAAAAACATTCGTTTCAACAAACTGAAGACATCGCTTTCAAACTGGACAGTACGGCCCTCCTGATCGAAGGTCTCGGAAAATCAGGCAAACAGGTAATGCACCGTGCTTTGGCCATCGTAACGTATAACCGGGGAGAAAAAAATTATAATTTTAGATCGTATTTAGCCAATGGTCAACACGGAGTTTTCAAAGGCGAATTGAAAGACGGAAAGTTTTATTGGTACCCCCAAGAAAGCATGCGTTACATCATTACTTTAAATGAGAAAGAGCAATGGTATGAAATTGGCGAAATGAAAAACGATAGGGATTGGTTTCAATTTTTTGAAATGACGCTCAACAAAAAGAAATAACCCGGATTCAAAAGAGATCTATTCCTACTCCGGCTCCCGATTGGAACTCCCATAAATCGATGATAATATCCTTCGCATGCCCGTGCATAACCTACATTAGTAAAACGAACGTTCAAATAAGCCCAGTAAGGTCTGAAAATCCAAGGTGATGATAAATCGTATTTTCCGGTTATAATGAGGTTGTGCCACCTCCCAGCCCAAACTGGAATACACCGGAAAAAACACTTCGAAATAATCCTGAACCAAGCTCAATTTCAATCCGGAATCATACCGTGCCCTTACGGGTTCACCTTTGCTTTTCAGCAAGCCAAAATCCCCGTAAACAGCGGCGATATCCCGCCAAAAAGACAGACTCGTGTTTACCGTTCCGATCCATTGATCGGCAAAGGCGGGTGCTAACTTGGATTTAAACCCGCCCTCCGACTCGATAAACTGCTGACTAAAGAATCCGGAGTCCTCGCTCCGGCCATAATAGTTATAATCAAATAAATAATCAGAAGGCCGGTCGAGGGCAAAACTGAAATAATCCGATTCGGGATCGGTTCTGTTTTTCAGAAAAATGCCCCCAAAGAAACGAATCTCAAACTGTCGGTTATTTAAAAACAATTTCCGGTATTTGGCCGTGAGGGAAACCTTACTGAATTTTGGAGCCCATTGATAATCTACCGTTGATATCAACGTATTAACCAAGCTTTTGTTGCTATAGGTATAACGAACATCAAAGACATTATAATTGGGTTTTTCTAAAAAATCAGGCCTCGCAGACTCATCCCGTTTTAAGTTTACACTTCGAAAAGTCAGGTACTGCCGTTCCTTATTCAGCAAATCCCGATGTCGCCAAGTAAATCGAACATAGGGTACAAAACGGTAGGAATATAAATGATAATCATAGGAATAACGCGACCCCATCACCCCATACAGCATGGAACTCAAATTCCGGTTTCTAAACTGTTGGTTATAAGAAACCTGAAAATCGCCTACCACGGCATGGCTGGAAAAAGCATATTGAGGCGTAACCTGATATTGAAAAGGCTTATACAAAAAAGCCTGATTAGAGACCCGGGAACCCAGCGAAAACCCGTCGTATAAATTATAACTAAACTGCGGCATAAAAAACAACTGACTGTAATGCGGATCCTCCACATCTTTAAAAATCCGAAATTGTAGCGGTTTATTGAGCATACCTTTAATGTTTTTATAATTGTCTCGTTGATTAAACTCGGGAATTATACCCTCCACATTAAGCCCCACTCGTTTAATTTCGTTTTCATAGGGAAGGAATATTTCTTTCTCATTTACAATCTTTTCTACCCAGGTCTTTGATAATACCTTCCCATTTTTATCCAGAGTATAGAGCGACACCGGCATTTCATTAGGAATTTTGTTCTTAATTACCACGCGAATACGGTCTCCTTCCCGCCGGGCCTCTTGGATCGTAAAATCAAGACGCCTATTAGTTTTTACATACTCTTCAAAAAACCAGTTTATATCTTTACCGGTTTGTTTTTCCAGCATCTCCCAAAATTCCTTTACACCGGTCTGTCTCTCCTGGCTCCGTTTATAAAATCGCCGAATCGTTTTATCGACCACACCTTGATTTTCCAAAAAATCATTGAGGTATTGAAATCCGATTCCCGCTTTATACGGATTGGCCATCAATCGGTTAAACCGTATCAAAGAATCCTTGGGCATAGATAGGGCCTGATCCAAATTCAGGCGATTCATATTCATAAAAAGAAAAGAATACTTATCGTTAAAGGATAAATCGGCTAAATGCATCCAGCGAATTCCAACGGCCTTGCTTAACTTTCCAATTAATTTCATTTTGGGATAATAGGTATCCACATATTTCATCAAAAGATAGATTTCCAATCCTTCCCGGAACCAGCTTTCACGACGAGGCTGAATCTGAATGGAGGAAGCAATATATTGATGAATCATTGTTTTGGCCAGCTTTAATTCATATTGAAAAGCACTTGAAAAAGGACGTACAAATGAAGGAAGCTGATTTAACCCATAAATAGGATTCTTCCGATAGGCCGCATCGGTAATCAAGATTTTTCGATGGGGATATTCGCCAAGGTGATCTCCCAAATAAGCCACAATCTTTTGGGCTATTTGTGTTTTAACCGTATCGGGCAGGCCCTCGTCACCCAGATTAGAAATGATTTCCAAGCGGCCGGCATCCATCCGGTAAAAAGAGATATCGCGGTATAATGCAATCTCAAAATTGGTGGTGCGCTCCCCTTGCAACACAAAAGTCTTCCGGTATTCTTTTTGTTCTACCAAGGATTGATCAAATTCAGAAAGTAAATGATACTGTTCCGGAATATTCAAAGTAACCCGAAGGTTTGTCAAAGGGTAATACGAATCGTTGAGGTTCTTATGGCTGTAATTCTGCCAGCCATTTTGATAAACTGCGGGAAGAATCAGCCAGTTCCTAAAATCAAAATTCCCATTTTCATCCACTCCAAAACCGGTAAATTGATCCTCCGGAATCCGAAGGACATAATTCAGTTTTATCGACAAGCTATCTCCGGGAATTAACGGCTTTGTCAAATTAATTTTAATATTATCAGGAATTCCTTCAGGACGTTCCCACGGAATAGCATCACCTCTTTCATTAGTCAGAGCCACCAATTTCGTAAATCCGCGTTCCTCAGAATTTGAAAAGTGAAACCGTCTTTTATATTCCAAACCGAATTGCCGCGCCAAGGGGGAATCTCGAGAAGCAAAGGCATTATTCCAATCATTGAGATACAAAACCTGTAAGGTATCCGCAGCAGTATTGGTATAATTTAAATCCTGGTCAACCTCAAAAAGTCGTGCTTCCGGCAAACCATTCACAGTCGCTTCTACCTGTACCTGGGCCTTCAATTCCTTGTTCCAAAAACAAGAAAATACAATAACGCCAAGTACCATCTTTCTAAGATTCACGGAAGGGGGTTTTCTAAACAAAAATAGAAAAAGCTCCCTGGTATTGCCGTTAAAAAGGGAGCTTTCCTAAGTATGTTTATCAATCGATTCGTAAGAATCCTTTTTCCCTTTTAAAAATTGGGGCTGAGATTGGTCGTATCGTAAAAATCATCGATGATCTTGATTACCTCTTCCTCGGTATCTACAAGGTGTAGTAGATCAATATCTCCGGGGCTGATATTTTCAAATTTCTCTTCAATTACTTTTTTAATCCAGTCTAAAAGGCCGCCCCAAAACTCACGGCCTACCAGGATAATAGGAAATTTAGAAATCTTATGGGTTTGAATCAGCGTTACGGCTTCAAAGAGTTCATCCAAAGTACCAAATCCACCGGGCATAACCACAAACCCCTGCGAATACTTAACAAACATTACTTTTCTGACAAAGAAATAATCAAACTCCAGATTCTTGTCATGATCAATATAGGGGTTTTCATGCTGCTCAAAAGGGAGTTCTATATTCAAGCCCACCGAAGTTCCTTTTACCCTATGGGCACCTTTATTTCCGGCCTCCATAATTCCGGGGCCGCCTCCGGTAATAATTCCATACCCGTGTTCAGCAATCTTTTCGGCAATCCGGGTCGCCAGTTTATAGTATTTGTCATCTGGTTTTGTGCGCGCCGATCCAAAAATCGTAACACACGGGCCGATTTTTGACATCCTTTCATACCCGTGCACAAATTCACTCATAATTTTAAACAAAGCCCAACTGTCATTGGCCTTAATTTGATTCCAGCCTTTTATCTGCTGGCCCTTCTTTTTTACGATGCTCATATATTCTGTAGTTCTAAAAAATTAAATGACTATCCATTTTCATGGTTAAATTCAAACCGCTTTAATATGCGTTTAAAAAAAAGCGTACCAACATACATAAACTTCTGAAAACCACAAATATTTTTGTTGATAAACCTTTACAAGGCGAGAGGTTCCAATTCACGTTCCAGATAAGCAGCCGTATAGCCTATGCCTTTTTTCACAATTTCCTCCGGTGTTCCTTCGGCGACGACCTCTCCTCCGGTACGACCGCCCTCCGGCCCCATATCGATAATATGATCGGCCAACTTAATGACGTCCAAATTGTGCTCGATAATCAAAACGGTATTTCCTTTATCGGTCAGTTTATTCAGGACCTCCATCAATACCCGGATATCTTCAAAATGCAGTCCGGTAGTCGGTTCATCCAAAATATAAAAGGTATTTCCCGTGGAGCGTTTGGAAAGCTCGGTGGCCAGTTTTACCCGCTGCGCTTCTCCTCCCGAAAGTGTAGTGCTCTGCTGACCTAAAGTAATATAGCCCAGTCCTACATCTTGTAGGGTTTTTAATTTCCGGTAAATTTTGGGAATAGCTTCAAAGAAATCTGTGGCTTCATCTACGGTCATTTCCAAAACATCACTGATCGATTTTCCCTTATATCGAATTTCCAGTGTTTCTCGGTTAAATCGTTTTCCCTGACAAGTTTCACATTGGGCATGAACATCCGGGAGAAAATTCATTTCAATAACCTTTAATCCGGCTCCCCGGCAGGTTTCACAACGCCCCCCTTTAACATTAAAACTAAATCTTCCCGGTTTATAACCACGAATCTGAGCTTCGGGAGTTTGTGAAAAAAGTTTCCGAATCTCATCAAAAACTTTAGTATAAGTCGCCGGGTTTGACCGCGGGGTCCGACCAATCGGCGATTGATCGATGGCAATCACCTTATCCAGATTATCCAATCCCGCAATACCGGTATAAGGTCGAATCTGCCGCGTGCCGTTAAAATAATGATTATTGAGAATCGGATACAGGGTTTCATTAATCAACGTTGATTTTCCACTTCCCGAAACACCGGTTACTAAAATCAATTTCCCCAATGGAAACTGAACTTCCACATTTTTTAGATTATTTCCCGTAGCTCCTTTAAGGGTAAGAAATTTCCCATTTCCTTTTCGTCGTTTTTGGGGAATTTCAATGACTTTTCGACCACTCAAATAATCGGTTGTCAAGGTTTTTTGATGAAGGGTCTCCTGCGGCGTTCCTTCACTAATGATTGCCCCGCCGTGTTTTCCGGCAAACGGACCAATATCGATGATATAGTCGGCATTCTCAATCATCTCCCGATCATGCTCTACCACAATTACCGAATTCCCCAAATCCCGTAACGCTTTTAACGAGGCAATCAATTTATCGTTATCCCGCTGATGAAGCCCGATACTGGGTTCGTCCAGAATATAGAGAACACCGACCAATTGTGACCCGATTTGCGTGGCCAGTCGAATTCGCTGTGCTTCCCCCCCCGACAGGCTTTTGGAACCCCGGGACAAAGCGAGGTAAGTGAGTCCCACATCTTCCAGAAACCGAATCCGCGTTCGTATTTCCTTGATAATTTCCTCACCAATCTTCCATTGTCGTTCATCCAATTTGGCCGGCAGCGTATCGAACCAATTACTTAAATCGGCAATGTCTTTATCGGCTAATTCGGCAATATTCAATCCATCCAATTTAAAATAAAGCGACTGTTTTTTCAACCGGCTCCCTCCACATTCCGGGCAATCCACTTTATCCATATACTTTCGGGCCCAACGACGTAATTTGGTCGAATCGTTATTGTAATAATTCTGTTCAATAAAGTTTGCCACTCCTTCAAAGTCAATTTTATATTTTCGTTTTACCCCTAATTGTTCAGAATGTACCTCTAATTTCTCTTTTCCGCCATACAGGATCATCTGTATCGCTTCTTCAGGGATATCCTCAATCTTATCGGAGAGTTTGAAGTTATATCGGTCGGCAATTAATTGAAGCTGTCGTCCAATCCAGTTCTTTTTAGGTTTTCCATAAGGATCAATTCCGCCGCCGGCAATTGACTTTTTACGATCGGGAATAATATTGTCAACATTTACCTGATAAACCGTTCCAATCCCGTTACAATGGGGGCATGCTCCTTTGGGAGAATTAAAAGAAAACGTATTAGGCTCCGGATTGGGATAAGAAATCCCCGATTCCGGATCCATCAGCGTCCGGCTAAAGAAACGCACCTTCTTCTCTCCCTGTTCGATTACCATCAAAACATCATCGCCCTGGGTCATCGCGGTATCGATGCTGCTTAAAAGCCGCTTATCAAATTGCTTTCCTTTTCCCACCTTTAGACGATCAATCACAACCTCAATATCATGGGTTTTGTACCGATCGAGCTTCATCCCTTTTTCGATATCCCGGATTTCACCATCCACACGAACCTTCAGAAAACCTTTTTTGGCAATCTGCTGAAACAATTCCCGGTAATGTCCTTTTCGAGAGCGAATAACCGGAGCCAGAATATTAATTTTCTTATGCTGAAAATCAGTCTTGATAAGATCTCCGATTTGCGCATCGGTATAACTCACCATTTTCTCGCCGGTTTTATAGCTATACGCTTCTCCGATACGGGCATACAACAAGCGCAGAAAATCATAGATCTCGGTAATGGTTCCCACCGTACTCCGCGGACTCTTGCTGGTCGTTTTTTGCTCAATGGCAATCACCGGTGAAAGCCCGTCAATCTTATCGACATCCGGTCGTTCCAGATTTCCTAAAAACTGCCGTGCATAGGCTGAAAAGGTCTCAATATACCGCCGCTGCCCTTCGGCATAAATAGTATCAAATGCCAGGGAAGATTTCCCCGACCCCGAAAGCCCGGTAATTACCACCAGCTGATTACGGGGTATTTTTACCTCTATATTTTTTAAGTTATGAACACGGGCTCCATAGACTTCAATATTTTCCTCAAATTCTGCCATATACTCCTAAAAAATGCAAAGTTACAGAATTCCCAACTGAAGTAGAAGCCGATAACAAACTCCTTACGCCAATAGATTAAAAAATCGATCTGATTGATTTCTAAAAACAATAAGGACAAGAGTGAATAGCAGAAATTGAACAAGGTAGCCCACTCAGCCCCAATTCTTGTTTGGGGCGATTAAAATTGCCTTTATTCATCCTTTAAGCTCTCTACCGGGTTTGCCATTGCGGCTCGTACGGCTTGTGAACTCACGGTCAGCAAAGCGATTACCACTGTCATTCCACCGGCCCCTATCAACATCCACCATTGCAATGTAATATGGTAGGCAAAATTTTCCAGCCAACGGTGCATCATCCACCAGGAGACCGGCGCAGCCACCACAAAAGAAAGGATAACCAACTTCAAGAAATCTCTGGAGATCAAGATTACGATATTGGAAACCGAAGATCCCAATACTTTTCGAATTCCGATTTCTTTCACCCGTTTGTTGATGGAAAGCAAAGCCAACGCAAAAAGCCCCATACAGGAAATGAGAATGGTGATGATTGCCGCGCTGATAACAATATGCCCCATTCGTTTTTCGCTTCGATAGAGCTTTTCCGTATTTTCATCCAAATAGGAAGGCGATATACTGGCTTGGGGATTTATCCTTTTCCAAATCTTTTCCACATCCTGAATGCTCTTGGACAAATTATTGGTTTTCACCCGAACAAAGAGGTATTCAACCGGAGAAAGCAACGGGTTAATAGAGAGTGTCAACGGCTTTACTTTCTTTCGTAAATCCTGAAAATTAAAATCGTCAAATACTCCTATTACTTGCGGGTTGTTATCCAAATCTAAGGGCCGATTTAGAATATATTCAATTCCTCCCAATTGATCGGCCATTTTTTTGTTAATGATAACCGCTTCTTTATCGGTAGGATAGGAGCGGTCAAAATCTCGACCCGCCAGTAGTTTTATACCTAAGGTTTTAAGATAATCATAGTCCACGCGCATGAAATAAGTATAGATTTGTCGTCCTTCATATTCAAAGCCGACCCGGTGCGTGGACGTATTTCCATCCCGTCCGAGGCCAATGTTGATAGCTGAGGCACTAACGCTTTGTACCCAAGGTTGTGCGGCCAATTCATTCCGCATTTGTGAAAGTGCGCTTTCCGAATCTATTCCCGAACCAATGGGGATACTTATTACTTCTGACTTATTAAATCCTAAAGGACGGTTATTCAGAAAATTTAATTGGGAACTCACGACTATGGTCGCTACAATAAGCACAATAGCGATCGAAAATTGAAGAATGGTCAATCCGTTCCGTAGCCCACCGCTTTTTAAGGTAGCCGTTCCCTTTAAGGTTTGTACAATATTTTGCCGGGCAATCCGCCAAGCGGGATAACCGCCGGCAAAAAGCGTCAGCAGCAAAAACACCAGTATAAATATAAGGAGGTTGAGCGGTGAAAACAGCTGCGATAACCTCAAGTCGTAATTCATAAAAGAATTGTATTCCTTTAAACCGATTCGAGCTAAAATCAATCCCAAAAATAAGGCGATGATACAAATCAACAGGGATTCGGTCCATAGCTGACCAATCAAACGAGCAGTAGAACCGCCCAGGGTTTTCCGGGTGCCGATTTCTTTATTTCTGGTAAGGGAATTGGCAAGGGAAAGATTTATAAAGTTGGAGCCGGCGATAAACAGAATCAATCCCGAAATCAACAACAAAATCCAGGGAAAGACAGGGGATCCGGCTTTGCCCAATCCTAATTTATTAAGATGATACCGGTTTAATGGCAAGAGATGCATGGATAAATAATCGCCGTTTTTATCGGTTATCCCTCCGTTGTTTTTTAATACGTCAATGTCATTTTTGTAATAGAGCTTAACAAAAGACCGTGCTTTCTGGCTAAAAGTCCGGTCGTCTATTTTGGAGGCAGCTACTTTAACAAAGACAGAGTGATCCGTATTGCTCCATTCTTCTTGGTTTGTCGAGTAATCCGGATTTTGCTCAAATCGCAACAAGCTTTGAAAATCAAAATCAGAATTGGCTCGTGCTTTTTCCAACACCGCTGTAACCGTTTCGGTTTGCCATTGCCCTTGTTGATATACTTCCACTTGTTTTCCCACCACATCTGTGCTTCCAAAAAGATTTTTAGCCATCGTCTCGTTGATTACAAGGGCATTCAAATCATTTAGTGCCTGCTCATTTCCGTGCAGGAAGGAAAAACTGAAAATGGATAGAAAATCGGGATCCACATATTTGTTATCGGATTGAAATTGCTTATCTCCATGGCGCAACAGCACATCTCCATTGAGGTAACGGCTGGCCTGTTTGACTTCCGGAAATTCTGATTTTAATAAAGGCGCGAGCGGTGTCGCTACTGACGAATCATATCGTGTTCCTTCAACCGGTTGTGATTTAAAATACAGTAAACCGATACGCTCTTTGTCTTTATGAAAATTGTCAAAGGACAATTCATACATGGCCGTGAGATACAATAAAGTTGCCGTGGCTATGGCAAAGGCTAATCCAAAGATCTGAATACCGCCTAAAACCCTATTTTTTAGAAGGTTTCGCCACGCGATTTTGAGGTTGTTTTTAAACATAGCTTTTTACCTTTGAATACATCCGTCCAATAAATTGATAATCCGCTCTCCGTATTCCGCATTTTTCTCGGAATGGGTGACCTGGATAATCGTGACCCCTTCTTTATTGAGTTCCGTAAAAAGCTCCATAATCTCCTCGCCCTGTTTGGAATTGAGATTTCCGGTAGGCTCATCGGCCAACAATAATTTTGGCGAGGTAGCCAAGGCCCGGGCAATTCCTACCACTTGTTGTTGACCGCCGGAAAGTTGGGATGGAAATAAATCTTTCTTTCCTACAATTTGAAAACGATCCAACATATCGCCTACGATGGCTTTTCGTTCCTTACGGGATAGTTTTTTATAGATCAACGGAGTCTCAATGTTCTCATAGACCGTTAATTCATCAATCAGATGATAAGACTGAAAAACATACCCCATATAGGATTGAAACAAATCCGTTCGTTTCTTGGGCTTTAACGCAAAGACATCTTCCCCCATAAAATGATAATTCCCTTCATTGGGTTCGTCCAACATTCCAATCACATTCAGGAGCGTGGATTTTCCCGACCCGGAAGGTCCCATAACGGAGATAAAGTCGCCTTCTTCAATCTCCAAATTAATATCATTTAAAATAAAAGAAGGCACGCCTCTTACCTTGTACCATTTATAAATACGCTCTAATTTGATCATAATCTTGATTTATTTTTTAATTATTCGTTTCGTTTGGGCGGATGGTTTTTACTCGTGATGTAAGTGTCTCAAAACTGTCATTTCGAACGCAGTGAGAAATCTCAAAATACTGATAATGAATAGATTCCTCCTTTGTCGGAATGACATACCGCTTCGAAATAGAGGTAATGAGACAGCTACCTACCTATCGTGTACCTTTCTTATCACACTGCCATAATACAGATCGGAATGGATGGTTTTGGCTGCTTCCTCAAATTCCTTTTTTAGCGTGTCGCTTGTCGGCATATTTTTGGCTATTTTTTTCAGTACCTCAGCCTTATAATAATCCGAATCGATTTTTTGGGTGTAAGCGATTATCCGACTCCATTCTTGCTCATCTTTGACCTGATTTGTAATCAAATTTTTTAGGATTTCCGCTTGATAATAGCTGCTGTTCACCTCTTGAATAGCAGCCAAAATTTGGGAATACGATTTTTCTTCAATCGATTTACTTTTTAATAAAGCCGTAATAATTTCAGCTTGGTAATAATCGGAATCCACGTTTTTTACAATTTCCAAAACTTGCTCGGCCTGCTTTTCGGTAGGTGAAGTTTTCCATAATTTCTTTAGCGTTTCGACTTGATAATAATCAGATTTTATACTTTTTATAGCGTTTAGATAAGCCTCTGTTGTCGCTTCATTTCGAAGATAATTTTCTCGAATCCCCTTTAATAATTCTGCTTTATAATAATCGGATGACAAACGCGTTTCCGCTTTGTTCAGGAAAGTGATCATCTCTTTATCGCTAAGAGAATGTTGAGCTCCCAAGGCACCGAGATAAATCGATTTGACGTAATCGCTGTCAAAGCGATCAACTTCTTTAAGGACCCCATCAAATCCGGTCTCCTTATATATTCTTTGCGCTCTTTCCTTCCCGTTGACGCCCATATTGATCATCGTCTGCACAGCTTCCGCAATCAATGTTTCGTCTTTGGCATCGGGAACTGCTTTTTTGGCACCATTAATGACATATAAAAGCGACCCTTTCTGTTCCGAGAAAATCTTCAATTTCTTTTTCCCTTTTTTATAGGATATACTTCCATCAGGAGACAGGCTCTTAATTCCTCTATCGTCATCGGTAAAAGTAACTTTCCCTTTTACTTTTAATTTGAGTTTCTTTTTGCTGTCTTGAATGGAAAGGGTTGTTTTTCCATACTTTCTAATAACAGAAATATTGTTCTTTTGTCCAAAAGACAAGCTGAAGGTAAAAACCATCAGCAAACTGATTAAAATTATTTTTTTCATATCGAGTTATTTTTATCGTGTTTAATTTTTTTATCACTTAAGACACACGGCCGTGCGTCCCTTCTCGTGCTATTCATCGCGTAACGCATCTACCGGATTTGCCATTGCCGCTTTTACCGATTGGAAACTGACAACGATTAACGTAATCGTCATCCCCAGCAAGCCAGCCAGGGCAAACATCCACCATTGCAAAGTGATGCGATGTACAAAATGCTCCAGCCATTTACTCATGGCATACCAGGCGATGGGAACGGCCATGATAAAGGCCAACCCCACCCATCGCATAAAGTCCGTCGAAAGCAAGCGAACGATGCCCGAGATACTCGAACCCAAGACTTTCCGCACCCCAATTTCTTTGGTACGCTTGACGATCATAATCGATAACAAACCGAGAAAACCAAAGGAGCTAATCAGTATCGCTACGCCCGCAGCAATCCAAATCAATTTTTCCAAAAGTGCCTCTCGCTGATACAGATCAGCAATTTGTGTATCGTAAAACTCGTATTCAAACAGCTTATCCGGATACCAGGATTTCCATTCCCTTTCCATTTCCTCCAATAAGCGGTTCGGCGTTCCGGCATATTTTATGGCCAGATTCCTCAACCGCATTCCATTGATTCCAATGATAGTAGGCGGTACGGGTTCGTTCAAGGCATTCGTATTAAAATCCTTGACCACTCCGACAATCTTCCCTTTGTGTTCCTCGTTGAGTCCGCCCGAACGCAAGTCCTTACCAATTACTTCTTCTGGATCTTCAAATCCCAGTTCACGGACCATCTTTTCGTTGACCAGAAACTCCGGATTTTTAGGATCATCACGGAAATTTCTTCCGGCCAATAATTGCAGCCCAAAAGTTTTGAGATAGGATGAATCCCCAATCGCATAGCGCGCCGCCCATTCCTCCCATTCCGGTCGGTTATCAAATTGAAAGGTGCCGCCCCAGGCTTTTTCGCTTGAGGGAGGATTGTCACAAAAAGCAAAAGAAACCACATCGCTGCGCGCACGAAGGAAATGAGTTATTTCTTCTTTAGATTGGAGTCCGTCTTTTAGCGGAAGAACGAGCACGGAATTTCGGTTAAATCCCATATCGGTATTCTTTAAATAACGCACCTGACTGACGATGACGATGGTAGCCGTAATCAGCACCAAGGCAATCACATTTTGGAATACGATCAAGGATTTGCGGCCATTCCCCCAACTTCCGGAAACCTGATTTTTAAGTGCCTTTTGAATATCGATTTTAAACAGGAAAAAGGCGGGATATAGACTTGTCAACAGGCAGAGGGACAACCCTAAGCCCACCGCGATTCCTAAGAATTTCCACAGGGATAGCAGCCGGATCGGTTCTTCCGTGAAAAGGTATTGGTTGGCCCCGTTTAAGGACAACACAAAAACCACCACGGCAAAACATAAAGCCAGAAAAGAAGTGCATAAGGATTCTACCATAAATTGCGCAAACAACTGTTTTTTAGAACTGCCCAAAACCTTTCGGACGCCCATTTCCGTGCTTCGGTAAAGCAGTTGGGCCGAAACCATGTTGGTATAATTGACCCCGGCCATAAATAGGATTCCTACTGCGATAAAGCTTAAAATAAGCAACAGCGAACGCTGGGTTCCCTTCCCGTAATCCGTATCGAAATGAAAAGCGGTCAGGGGCAATAATTGATAGGTATAATAATCGGAGGCCTCTTCATACCAATATTTTGCCAGCATCTTATTAATGCTTTTTTCGACTTTTTCCTTGTCACCCGCATCGCGGAGGGTTAATAAAATATTGTTCGTCGAATTTAAGTATCCCCAATTGGTAAAGAAATCGTCATCTTTAGACATTCCCTGCAATTCCGGAAGGGAAGCGAGAGAAAAATAGATCTCCGAGCGGAAATCCGAGTTTTGTTGACGATCATCAATAATACCCACGACTTTCATCGGGAACTTGCTTTCCACCCAAATGGTTTTACCCACAGCTTCTTCTTTTCCAAAAAAACGTTTCGCCATTTTTTGGGTGAGTGCCAGGGTATTGGGTTCGTCCAATTCTTCCGGATTCCCTTCCAACCACGGGAAATCCATTATTTCAAAATAATCCGAAGAAGTAAAACCGGCTTTGCCTTCCGTTTCAACTAATCGATCATCGATTTTTAGGGTAAAATCCTGTTGCTCCATATAAAGCGCAACCTTCTCGATCTGCGGTAATTCCTGCCGAAGCACCTCATACATCCCATAAGATCCGCCTGTACTGTGTTCCGTTTCCTCGAGGTGTAAATCTTGAACAACGACAAAAGTTCGATCCGCATCTTTGTGAAATTGATCAAAACTCAGTTGGTAAGTACTAAAAGCATAGATAAAAAGACAACACGCCATCCCCAATCCCAATCCGACTATATTTAAGATCGAATGAAATCGGTATTTGCGCATTTGGCGCCAGGCAATTTTTATGTTGTTTCGTAGCATAGTTTAATTTTTTTTATTCATCGCGCAACGAATCCACCGGATTGGATCGCGCTGCTTTTATTGATTGAAATCCAATGGGCACCGCGGCAATGACCATTACCAAAAATGCGGCAAACAAAAACACCTGCCAGGAAATCTGAATGCGATAGGCGAAACCGTTCAGCCATTCTGAAAAAATCCACCACCCCAAAGGAACGGCTATCAACAAGGCCAAGAAAATCAGCCGTGAAAATTGTGAGGACAACAATTTGATGATTTCCAAAATACTTGCTCCCAAAACTTTCCGGACGCCGATTTCCTTTTTTCGCTGTTCTGCGGTAAATGCGGCCAATCCGAATAATCCCAGACAGGCAATAAAAATGGCCAAAAGCGAAAACACGGTTAGAACCGATTCCGAACGATTTTCAGTGCGGTACTGATCTTTGAGATAATCTTCTAAAAACAAATAGTCAAAGGCAGCATTGGGAACGCGTTTTTCAAAAATGTCGCGTACCTGCCCCAAATAAGAAGATGCCTGCTGTTTTCCAAAATTAGCCAACAGATAATAATAGCCCTCAGAAGGGTTTTGAGCCTTGTAAAAAGTGTAGGCTCTTACATTTTCCTTCAGATTACCAAAATTAAAATTCCGGACGACGCCCTTAATTTCGGCATTCTTTATTCCATCTAAATCGGCATACTGCCCGATGGCATCCTTTGGATCGGAATACCCCAGATAAGTTGATACCACTTCATTGATCAGCAGATAGGCAGTCGAATCTCCTTTTGCCAGATTTCTTGGAAGGTCTTCTCCGGCAATCAAATGAAGTCCCAACGTGTTCACCACCGGGTCCAAACTGCTTGAGGTCTGAATCGGTAATCCGGCTCCTTCCTCTCCCGGCCGATAAATAGTCTTTCCACTTTCTCCCTTGCCGGGATAAGTCTGCATGGCCGAGACGCTTTTCGTTCCGGCGAGATTTCGCAAATCTTGTTCCAGTCCTTCCAATTGATTCCATGAAGAAACACCGTTAATCGGAATGCTCAACACTTTTTTAGGTTGATAGCCTAAATCTTTACTGCTCACATACTCCATTTGATGTTTCATAATCAATACTCCAATAATCAAGACAATAGAACATGAAAATTGGAATATCACCAAGGTCTTTCGAACCCCTTCCGAAAGATTGTTTTTTCCGGCCTGGTGTTTCATCAATCCCAAAGTGGGCATTTTGGCCATCACCAGAGAAGGATAGCTCCCGCCCAAAAAGCTTATCAATAACCAAAGCCCTAAAAATATAAGGAGATTTTGGGCCGTCAATAATTGAGCAATGGTAAATTCATTATCGGTTAGCCCGTTGAATAGCGGCAAGGTCAAAATACAAAGTAAAATCGCTCCTAAGATGGCCACCAAAACCAAGATCGCCGTTTCTGTATAAAAACGTTTCCTGATTTGTTGCCGACTGGCTCCCAATACTTTGCTCACCCCCACTTCCTTGGCATTATGCTGAGCACGAGCGGTAGTCAAATTGATATAATTGATGGCAGCAATCGCCAAGATGAGAAAAGACAACAGGAAAAAGAGCCGAACCTGGTTGATATTTCCGGTTCGCGAAGAATAGCTATGCTCCAGATCATGGGAATACAAATAGATTTTTGACAGCGGTTGAAGAAGGAATTGTGTAAAATATTGATCCTTTTTGGCCACGTGTTTATCAATCAAAGCCGTTGCTTCATCTTCCACTTTGTTGACCTCGGCATCGGGCTGCAAGAGACAGAAGGTTTCATAGCTTGCATTGGACCAATACACGTTTTTCCCCATCCAGGAATCCATGATATTGGCATAGATTTTACCATCAAAACTGGTGTTTTGCGGCAAATCCCTAAAGACTCCCGTCACCGTCAAATGTTCGTGCCCGTCAATTGTGATTTCTTGGTTTAAAGCCGTCTTATCACCAAATATTCGTTGGCGTTCACTTTCTGAAATCACCACACTGTTGGGTTTTTCAAAGACTAATTTTCCATTTCCCTCCAAGAATTCAAAATCAAAAATCTCAAAGAAAGCAGCATCCGTCAGATAGAAATCCTTGATCAGATAATTTTCATTTTCCCAGCGCAGAGAAGACGTTCCTCCAAAATTATAACGTACCCATCGAGCGGCTTTTTGAACTTCCGGAATATTGTCTTCCATCGCCGGCCCAACCGCATTGGGCAACTGCACCCATTTCTCAAAGTTATAGGCCTGGGAAGTCACCATATTCACCCGAAATATATCTTGACTTTTAGGGAAACTCGAATTAAAACTCAGTTCCTGCTGTGCATAGGTCAACAAGAAGATGGCAACGACCAGGCTCACGGCCAGCCCCGAAATATTCAGTAGCGTAAAAAATCTGTTTTTCAACAGGCTTCGCCAAGCGATTTTTAGATTGTTTTTAAACATGGTTTTTTATTCTTTTATCTCGTGTTGGGCGCGCTCATCTCGTTTGGGCGCACGGCCTTCTCGTGTTGGGCGCACGATTTTTTCGTTGGGCAGTACGGCCGTACTGCCCTATCGTGCTGGCCGCACGACCTTCTCGTGTTGTCCGCACGGCCGTGCGGCCTTTCGTGTTATTCGTCGCGCAACGAATCCACCGGGTTTGCCATTGCGGCTTTTATCGCTTGTGTACTAACCGTTAACAGCGCAATTATGACGGCCAATCCACCGGCTAATCCGAAGACCCACCATTTTATGTCAATTCTATAAGAAAAATCTGCCAGCCATTTATTCATCGCATACCAAGCGATAGGAATGGCAATCACAATAGCCAAAAGCACCAGTTTTACAAAATCTTTGGAAAGCATGGTTCCGATTCCCACAACAGAAGCGCCCAATACTTTTCTGACGCCAATTTCCTTGGTTCGGGTTTCGGCGATATAGGAAGCCAATCCAAATAATCCCAAACAGGAGATAAAAATGGCGAGCAAAGAGAATATAAAAGACAACGAAGCCGTTTGTTCCTGTTCTTTAAATTTCTTCGCAAATTTCTGATCTACAAAAGAATAGGAAAACGGATACGCCGGATTGAATTTCTTTATAATCTTTTCGATTCCTTGTAAATCCTTTTGGATACTTTGTTTCTCATTGGTGCGAACCACCATATTATACAAATGACTTTTAGAAGCGGTAATCATCATCGGGTAAACATCTCCATAAGGAGAACCACTGATAAAATCTTTAAAAACCCCCACAATGGTATAGGCCTCGTCTCCCCATTTCAGGGTTTGACCGATAGGATTTTCGAGCTTCATTTCTTTGATTGCTGTTTCATTGAGTAAAACGGAAGTGCTGTCTGCCGGAAGTCGGGCATAATCCAAATCACGGCCCTTGATTAAAGTCAGCCCCAAAGTTTTGATAAAATCACTTTCTGTCCGGGCCAAAACAAAGCCCAAATCTTCCTCTTGCTTCGGCGTTGATCCCGGCCAGGAGAAACCCCCTCCGGTAGAAGAAGCATTCTCTGTAATCGTCCAACCCGTGCGGGTAATGGATTTGGCGGCACCACTGCTTATCAATTCATTTTTAATAGCATCATAGTTTTTTCCCATGGCTCCTTCAATGGGAATTTCAATAAGTCGGGAAATATTGTAACCGATATCCCGCTCTCCGGCATATTGAATTTGACGATGAACGACAATCGTAGCGACGATAAGCACTATGGCAATCCCAAATTGAAATACGACCAGTATTTCCCGCAACCCAAAACTGTGCTTTCCTTTTTTTATCATGCCTTTTAAAGTGGTAACGGGTTGAAAAGCAGAAAGTACAAAAGCAGGATAAGCTCCGGCAAGCAAACCCGTCAGGAGAATAAAAATGAATAAACCAATCCATATCAGCGGATTTGCCCAATCAAAAGCCAGTGGATAGCCCAACACCTTATTAAAAAATGGAAGTGCCAAAAACGATAAGCCAATGGCCAAAATTCCCGAAATGATTGAAATCAGTAGGGATTCAGTTAAAAATTGCGCCATCAAATGATCTTTACCGGCTCCTATAACTTTCCGTACTCCCACTTCTTTTGCCCGTTTTTGGCTTCTTGCCGTGCTGAGATTGATAAAATTAATACAGGCAATCAACAGAATTAATAAACCGATTCCGGCCACCAAACGTACTTGTTTGATTTGACCACCGGCAGGAACGCCGTTTTCAAACTTGTCATATAAATGGGTTTTAGACAGGGGATAAAGAAAGACGGAAGTCCATTCTAAAATAGGTTGGTGCTGTTTAACTACAGGTTTGATTTTCCGATTAAGGGCTTCTACATTTGTATTATCTTTAAGCGAAACATAGGTGATATAATTCATATTTCGCCAAGATTCCTCTGCTGCCGAAGAGCTTAAGGGAATGAGAAAGGTGAAATCAAAATCGGTGTATTCGGGCAAATCTCGAATTATGGCAGTAACGGTATAAAGTTCATCTTCCCCAAGCGTTATGGTTTTACCCAAAGGATCTTCATCGCCAAAAAGTTTTTTGGATAGACGCTCAGTCAGTACAATATCGTTGGGATCCTCTAACATTTTATGGGCAGCCCCCCGAACTACTCCGAAGTCAAAAATTCTGAGAAAATCAGGATCTACTTCATTACCGGTCGATTTGATTCTTTTGTCATTATAACGCAACAAATCGTCTTCCGACCAATTATAACGGGCTGCATATTTCACTTCGGAATAATCTTCTTTCAAGACCTCGCTCACCGGACCCATAGTTATGCCGTGGGTATTAAATTCTCCATCTTTTTCCGTTTGATTCATCAATCGATAAATATTTTCCTCATGGGGATAAAAATTATCGTACAGAAATTGGTGTTGTACCCACAATCCGATTAACAATACGGCTGCCATCCCAATGGATAAACCAATGATATTGATAGCTGAAAAGCCTTTGGTTTTCCAAAGACTCCGCCAAGCGATTTTTAGATTGTTTCGTATCATAGTATCATCGTTTAAATTTTTTTATTCATCCCGCAACGCATCTACCGGATTGGCCATGGCAGCTTTGATGGCCTGTGAACTAACGGTGAATAAAGCGATCATAATCGACAAAGCTCCGGCCAGCACAAATACCCACCATTCGATATCGACACGGTATGTATAGGATTGTAACCATCGATTCATGGCCCACCAGGCGAATGGTGCGGCAATGAGAAAAGAAATCCCCACCAACTTTATAAAATCGATGGAAAGCAATGTGGTAACACCGGCTACCGAAGCGCCTAATACTTTTCGTACGCCAATTTCCTTGATCCGGTTTTCCGCCATAGAGGCGGCCAATCCAAAAAGCCCGAGGCAGGAAATAAAAATAGTCAGTCCCGCAAATAGGGCTGCCAGTGTACCGGTACGTTTTTCTTCCTCAAACTTTTTGGCATAATCTTCATCTATAAAGTGATATTCAAAAGGGTATTGCGGGTTGTATTTCTTAAAAACATCTCCGGCTAATGCCAGGTTTTTTGCTGTGCTGTTGGCGGGATTCAACTTGTAATGAATCACCTGAAACGAGGCTGCGGGTCCCATAATCGCCAATGGTGCAATTTTATCATAAGGGGATTCATAAATAAAATCTTTGACCACCCCTACAATGTTCCATCTCGATCCATCACTTGCCTGCACAATTTTCCCCAAGGGATCTTCAAGACGCATCGCTTTTACAGCGGTTTCATTGAGGAGCATGGCGGTAGAATCCGAGGGATGGTTTTTAATATCGATATCCCTTCCGGCAATCAACTTCGCGCCCATCGTTTTGATAAAATCTGCATCGGAAGCCATTCTTACAAAATCCGTTTTCTCATCTGCAGCGGTGCTCCCGGGCCAACTCCACCCCCAGCTGTCATTATATCGGGTGCTAATGGGATTCATCGATTTGGTAACGGCTACGGCAGCACCGCTGCTTAACAATTCGTTTTTGATCAAATCATAATGCTTGCTAAGATCACCTTGTAGAAAAGAATATACGAGCTGATCTTTGGCATATCCTGCCTCCCTTTCTTCTCCGTACTGGGTCTGGCGCATCACAATAATCGTGGAGATGATCAGGGCAATGGCAAAGGTAAACTGTACTATCACCAGTACTTTCCGTGGACTGACCACGGTATGGGTCGATTTGAAGGTTCCTTTCAATACCTTTGCCGGGTTGAAAGAAGATAGGAAAAAAGCAGGATAACTGCCTGCAATAAATCCGGTGAACACGACAAAAGCGATGGCGATTAACCAGAAATTGAGATTGCTAAAATCTATAAAAAGATCTTTTTCTACCAGTTGATTAAAGGAGGGGAGTACCAATGCAACAATTCCGAGTGCAATCACCCCGGCAATAAAGGCCAGCAAAATACTTTCCCCGATAAACTGAGATACCAACGCCCCCCTTTGTGCCCCCACTACTTTTCTGACGCCCACTTCTTTAGCGCGTTTCTCACTTCTTGCCGTACTCAGATTCATAAAGTTGATACAGGCAATGAGCAAGATAAACAGGGCAATAATTGCAAAAGTTTTGACCCGTTCTATCCTGCCCCCCACATATTTTCCGTTTTCAGGCTTGGAATACAAATAGATATCTTTCAGGGGTTGTGAGAATATTTCGGTAGTGATCTTATTTCCGCCGTGATCGATGGTCGTGTTTTTCACATGCGCATCAAAGGTTGCTTGTGACGTACCCGGTTTCAACATCACATAGGTATGTACCGAGTTGTTTTCCCAATAGGTATCATCAAAACCCAAAGTTTTCATGTACGGCCAAGGCAACAAATATTCAAAGTCAAAAGCGGTATTGTTGGGCAAGTCCTTCATCACCCCACTTACCGTAAAGTCGTCACGGTTGTCAATCCGAATGGTTTTGCCCATGGCATCCCCATCTTCAAATAGTTTTTTGGCAAGCTTTTGGGTAATGACAATGTGATTATTTTCATTTATTGCCGTGGCAGGATCGCCTTCCAACAAAGGAAAGGTGAATAGTTTTAAAAATCCTGGATCCGTAAAAATTCCTTTTACATTGATTTTTTTATCACCTACGGTAAAAAGGAAATCCGCATCATACTCCCGTGCAAAATCCGCTACCTCCGGATATTCTGCCTTTAAAGTGGGGCCGAGGATCTTTGGGGTTGTTGGCCAAGCTTGTAATTCTCCATTGAAAACATCTCGATTATTCATTCGATAGACAGTTTCTTCATTTTCGTGAAACCGGTCGTAACTCAACTCATTTTGTATCCACAAGAAAATGAGGACGGCACTGGCCATTCCGACCGCCAACCCAAAAATGTTGATAGCGGAGAAGCCTTTGTTTCTCCATAAATTCCTAAATGCGATCTTTAAATAATTGCGTATCATAATTTTTTATTTTTTTGTAGGCATCGATCCTACTCGTTTGGGTACTTTACCCGTGTTGATGCAAGGCCTCTACTCAGGTTCGACGCACGGCCTTCTCGTGTTGTCCGCACGGCCGTGCGGCCTTTCGTGCTATTCGTCGCGCAACGAATCCACCGGATTCGCCCGTGCTGCTTTGATAGCTCGATAACTCACCGATAAAAGTGCGATAAGGATGGTAGTGATTCCGGTGATCACAAACATCCACCATTTGATTTCAATCCGGTAGGCGAAATTTTCCAGCCATTTATGCAGAGCCCACCACGCAATGGGAATGGAAATCAGAATGGCCCAGCCAATCAATTTCAAATAATCTTTGGAAAGCAACATGACCACATCCCAAATACTGCTGCCCAATACTTTCCGAATCCCGATTTCCTTGGTTCTTTGATAAGCTGTCAACGTTACTAACCCGATCAATCCCAAACATCCCAAGATAATGGTGACAATCGTGGCGAGATTGACCATTTTGGACTGCCGCAAATCCGATTGATACAATTTTTCAATCGAAGTATCATAAAACGAATAATCAAACGCCGCATCGGGATAGTAGTTTTTCCATTCTTTTTCAATAATCCGCAGATCTTTTTGCCATTGCGAAGGATTTCCGTTGAGTTTGATATTGAAATCCAACAACACACTCTTATCGGCAGAAACAAGAATTGCCAGCGGTTCCTTTGCGTATTGGAGTCCGCGCTGGTAAAAATTGGCTAATACTCCGCGAATTGTCCAATCTTCTCCCGAATAATCCCGAACTACTTGCCCAATCGCTCCCTCATTGGTTTTAAAACCCAGTCCGATCCGGGCGGCTTTGTTGATAAAAATACTATTTACCGTATCCCGAAGCTCGGGTTTTCTGCCGGCGTCCATTTTCAGATCAAATAAGTCCACATAATCCTCATCGACATATTTAAAATTCAGGTTGAGTTCCTTTTTCCCGGTATCCGTTTCATGGATCAAAAAATTCCCCCACATCATATTGTTCATCGGGGTATGTCCCAAAGCCACTTCCCGGATTTCGGGATGCTTCCTCAAGGCTTGTTTCAACAAGAAGGGATCGGTTTCTCCACCTTGATAGGCTTTTGTTGGAATTTTTAGCGTAATCACGGCTTCTTTATCAAACCCCAAATCCGCATTCAGCATATACGAAATCTGGGAAGCCATAATAAACGCCCCGATCACAAATACCTGAGCAATGACAAACTGAAACACGATCATCGCCTTTCTCAGATTTAAGTTGCCCAAGGATAATTTCCCGGAGCTGTGAACCTGAAGAACTTTAGAAACATTGACCTTGTTGATCAAATAGGCCGGATATAAACCGGTGAGAGCGGTAAGCACAATCAACAAACCAACTATAAAAATCACAAACGGAAAAACGACGGAATAATCATTGATATGTGGGGGCATAAAATCTTGAAAGGCAGACTCGAATCCACGGGCCAAGGGAAAAGCAAAAAGGGTTGCTGTTAAACAAATAATCAAGGTTTCGGCTAAAAACCCGCCCGTTAAACTACTGCTTTTTTCTCCCAAGGTTTTTCGGACTCCAATTTCTTTGGTCCGGTAAGGAACCTGGGCTGTGCTCAGATTGATATAATTAATTCCGGCCAATAACAGGATAAATACTCCCAATCCGATTAGCCCAAAGACAAAATTCTTGTTGGAAGCATAGGAATTTGAACTGTATTCCGGAGAAAAATGTTTTTCTTGTAAAGGAAGCAAGTTGTAGTAAATCTCAACGTCTTCCATGCCGGGGACCCCTTTGCTCATTTCAGCATATTTGTTATCCATGAGCTTGAGCAGACGATCTTTTTGATTGGGCTGCAGCTTTACAAACAAATTATAATTCGAATTAAAGGACAGCCAATTTGCGTTATTTTTATCGTCCTTTGAAATCGGTATAAATTCTTTTCCCGAAAAACTGCTGGGGAAATCCAAATCAGCGACGATCCCTTTTATCGTATAGGATTCTTTATTATAACGAATAGTTCTTCCGATGAGATTATGGGGGGATATATTTCCAAAATATTGCTTGGCCCGGGAAGCGGTAAGAACGGCCTGATAAGGTTCGGACAGCGCCGTATTTTTATCGCCCGCCAACCAATGATAGGGAACCATTTCAAAATATTCCAGAACGGTGCGCTGAATATCCCAGGGATCTTCTTTTCGATAGATTTCGCCATCCTTTCGCTCGACCTCCAGATTTTCAAATCGGACATTGTTTACCGGAACGACTTGTGCTATATCCGGGAGTTCATCTTTTACATAAGCTGCCAGGGGGAGTTGAATTCCGCCAAACCCGGATTCTTTTCCTTTATCTACGTTTCTAATGACCACTTGGTAGATATCTTCCTTTCCGGGTTGTTTCTTGTCGAAGCTAAATTCGTAATGAACGATCTTAAATACCACCAAGCAAGTGGCAATCCCAATGGCCAGGCCCAATATCTTTAGAAAAGTAAAAAAGCGATCCCGCCAAAGTTTTCTGAAAATAAATTTAAATCGAATCATATTTTTTGTTTTTTGATGCGGGCACTTATACAGGCCTCACGGCCGTGCAGCACTATCGTGTTATCGTTTTCCATCGTTTTGGGCGTACGATGACCTTTCTCGTGACGCTGCCCGTTCCTGCTGCATAATAATCTCTCCATCTAACATCCGCACGATCCGATCGGCAAATTTGGCGTCATGTTCGCTATGGGTGACCATCACGATAGTCGTTCCGGATTCATTGAGTTCGGTGAGCATATTCATCACTTCGTTTCCGTTGGTGGAATCCAGGTTTCCGGTGGGCTCATCTGCCAGAATTACTTTGGGATTGGTCACCACTGCCCGCGCCACTGCCACCCGCTGTTGTTGTCCCCCGGACAGTTGCTGCGGAAAGTGATTCCGCCGGTGCATAATCTGAACTTTTTCCAGCACTGTCTTCACCATCTCCTTGCGTTCCGACTTAGGAACCTTGGTGTAAATCAGTGGCAATTCAACATTTTCATAAACCGTGAGCTCATCGATTAGATTAAAACTCTGGAATACAAAACCGATGTTGTGTTTACGGAGTTGTGCCCGTTTTCGCTCATTAAAGTGGGACACATCAATTTTATTAAATGCATAACGCCCCCCGTCAATATCATCCAATAGCCCAATGACGTTTAACAAGGTCGATTTCCCGCAGCCCGAAGGCCCCATTACGGCCAGAAATTCTCCTTCCTTTACATGCAGCTTTATTTTGCTCAGCGCCAAGGTTTCAATTTCCTCTGTGCGGTAAATCTTGTCTAAGTCTTTGATGTTTATCATAATCTGTTTGTATTATTTCTATTTTTAATGTTTTCGGACTTTGAGCCTAAAGCTATCAATACTTATTTCAAATTTTCTCAATACTCAATACTTATTACTCAACAAAAGTTTCGGAGTTAATACTTTAAGTATCAATTTATGCTTATTGTTCCAAATCGACACCCCGCCCTGCGGGCACCCCTCTACCAGAGGGGAATTAGGCTTGCTTTCTTTTTTAATCCTTCAAATCTCTAACTAAATTTTATTGAACCTCAAATCCATTCCCCTCTTTAAAAAGAGGGGTGCCGTAGGCGGGGTGTTTCTGATGAATTGGAATCAATTTACTGTTTTTGTAACCTGATAAAAACCCATATCATGGAAGTTGAATCCAATAAACCATGTTGAATTTGATACCTTAGAACGTCTCCGAAACTTCAGTTACTCAATACCTTTTTTAAGTTCAAATTCAAGTTCTTCATTCGTCTCTCAACATCTTCGCCGGATCGGTCAGTGCCGCTTTTAAGGCTTGTGAACTAATGGTCAGCAATGCAATGATCATGGCCAACAAACCGGTAATCACGAATACCATCCATGGGATTTTAATGTGGTATTCAAAATTTTCTATCCATGAATTCATGATCCACCAAGCAATCGGGAAAGCAATCAACGCCGAAAGTGCTACTAAGGTCAAAAATTCTTTATTGAGCATCATTACCAATTCTCTTACAGAAGCACCTAACACTTTGCGGATACTGATTTCCTTGGATCGTACTTCGGCGGAATAAGCCGCCAAACCAAACAATCCCAAACAGGAAATGATAATACACAAAATGGCAAATACCCGCGATAACCGCTGGATAAGCATTTCAGATTGGAAAAACTCGTTAAAAGTTTCGTCTAAAAATTTATATTCAAAAGGATATTCCGGATTTTGGGATTTGATGACCTGCTCAACCTTGGTAAGTGTTTTAGGCAGATCGGCAGAAGCTTTGGTTTTCATATAGAGCTGTCCATAACTCTGATCAAAAGAGAAAATAACCAAGGGATCGGCAGCGGCATAAACATTGTTATACACAAAATCCTTAACGACCCCTGCGATAAGATAAAAATCATCATTCCATTCTATATTTCTTCCGGCTACTTTCCCGTCATCCTGTATCAGTTTGGCCAAAGATTCATTAATCAGCACCGATTTGGAATCACCTTTTAAATTTTGATGAAAATTACGACCGTCCACGATCTCCATCCCTAAACTTGGCACGAAATCGGCATCTGCCGTAAAAAAGCTGATCAATATCGAAGCATCCGGATCTTTTCCTTCCCAACCAAATCCATCCGCATTGGAGCCTATATTCAGCACATTCGTATTACTCACTCCCACTTCTTCAATCGCTCCGGTCCCTTTTAATTGCGATTTAATGGCATTTAGATGTTTATACATTTCTCCCTTTAAAGAAGTCGTGATCACCTGACTTTTATCCAAGCCGAGATCCCGTTCTTTGGCATGTTGGATTTGTTGATAAATAAGTACCGTGGAAATCATCAATACGATGGCCGCAGTAAACTGGGCAACCACCAGTCCGCGACGGATCATGCCGGCAGTTCCGCCTTTGCGTTTCACTCCTTTTAAGGTGGTAAGCGGATTAAAAGAAGACAAATAAAAAGCCGGATAGCTGCCGGAAATCAGTCCGCATAAAAAGGTTATTGCCACAAGGAAACCGAGATGCAAGGGCGACAGGAGCTGCATTTCCAAATCCTTATTCACCAACGTATTAAAGGGTTTAAGAAAAAGCCAAATCATTCCTACTGCCGTCAGCGTTGCCAAAAAAGTATATATGAACGATTCTCCCAGAAAAAACCGAATCAGCGAACTTCGACCGGCGCCCATTACTTTGCGCATGCTTACTTCTTTGGCTCTTTTTTCAGATCGGGCGGTGGAAAGATTCATAAAATTGATGCAGGCAATCAATAAAACCACCCAGGCGATAAGGCTGAACAAGCGTACATATTTTATTCTGCCCTCGATTTCATTCCCGGATTTATCAAAATTATTATACATCCGTAAACGAGAGATTGGATAAGCAAAACTTTCCGTAGTATAGCTGTCTTCGTTTAATTCTCGTTTAACAAAATCTTTTAATTGGGTGTTGATCCCGGCGATATTTGTATTAGGCTCGGTTTGTATTAAGGTAATGATTCCGTTATTATTCCAGGTTTCCAACCATTTATTTTCCTTTTCATAATTCTCGAAAGGAAGCAGCCAATCAAATTCATAACTACTGTTTTTTGGAAAATCCCTGACCACTCCCGAAATCGTATAATCCTTTTCGTTATTTAAACGAATCGTTTTTCCTACTACATTTACAGAACCGAACAATCTCTGCGCCGAAGATGCACTCAAAACAATATTGTTCGGTTCGTTCAATGCCGTATTTGAATCTCCTTGTAAAAATTGGACCGAAAACATTTTTAGGAATCCCGGATCCACATATCTCCCTTCTTGGTAAAGGTGCTTCTCGCCAATTGAAAACAAGGCAGTTGTTCCAAAATCCAATCTGACCGTCGATTCAATTCCCGGAATCTCCTTTTCTACAGCAGGCCCCAAAGGTCCTTGCGTTGCTGAAAACACAGACACATTACCCTCATAGAACTGCTTGGATTTGATGAGATAAATATTTTCCTTATTGGGGAAATCATCATAATCCACCTCATCTTCAACCCATAGAAAAATCAGGGAAGCGGCGGCAATTCCCACAGACAGGCCAAAAATATTCAGAAAGCTATAGCCCTTGGTTTTCCAAAGATTGCGAAACGTAAGTATCAGAAAATTTTTCAGCATTGTATTCTTTATTAATTTTATTCGTTCCGTCCCGGGCTTCGACTGCGCTCAGCCCTCGTTCACTCCCAAACCTTGATGTTCTTGAAGGGCTATTTCACATTCAATTGTTGAATTTTATCATAACCTTCATAACTCGAAATAATCACGCGATCGCCGGGCTGCAAACCGTCCAAAACCTCATAATAATCCGGGTTTTGACGACCGAGTTGAATATCTCTTCGATAGGCTTCATCTCCCGACGAATCTAAAACAAAGACCCAATTTCCCCCGGTTTGTTGATAGAATCCGCCTTTTTTCAATAGCAAAGCCTTGGTTTCGTCGCTCAAGGCTAATCGGATCTGCAGGCTTTGTCCGCGACGGATGGATTTTGGGGTTTTATCGGCAAATTCAAAATCTACTCGAAATCGCCCGTCCTTCACCTGACTGGAAACCTTGGACACTTTTAGCGGATAGATTTCCTTTTTCAGTTTGAACTGCGCTTTCTGCCCCATAAAAATACGATTGATATAGTGTTCGTCAATATCGGCACTTACTTTATAACCGGTCAGCACATCTACTTGCCCCAGGCGTTCGCCGCTATTTTTATTTTGCCCGACCTCGGCATCAAAAGAAGTGAGTTGCCCATCTACAGGAGCCCGAACGATCAAATCGCCAACTTTTTTACGCATCAGCTCCAAGGCTCTCTGCGTGCGATTGTAGGTTTCTTGATCCTGATGCATTTTTTGCACAGAAGATGCAGAATCCTGTTTTAAAATTTTCTTGGTAAGTTTTACTTTTTGTTTTTGATACCGATATTCATTTTTGCTCTGTAAATAGTCTTGTTTGGCAATGGCTCCTTTTTCAAAAAGCTTTTGATTGAGCTCATAAATGCGTTTAGCTTCGGTCAATCCCTGTTCTACATCGGCCATTTGATTGCGATTGGAAATAGAAACCTGCTGGGCACTGGTCTTGGCGATTTGGGCTTGCGTCAGAAGGTTTAGCACCTGGATCTCTTGGTTGACGAGATTCAATTCCAAATCTGTATTGGATAATTTTAAGATGGGATCTCCTTTTTTCAGATGCGCACCGTCTTCCACATATTTTTTTTCCACTCTCCCCCCAACGGAAGCATCCAAATAGATACTTCGAATGGGCAATACCGTTCCATTGACCGGAATAAACTCTTGGAAGACATCTTCCTTCACTTCAAAAATGGACAAGCGATCTTTTTTGACGTTTAATTTGCGCCCTCCTTGCGTAGATATAAAGCTAAACCCGATTAAGGTGATCAAAGCCAAAACCAATATAATTCCACCAATGCGCTTGGCACTCCATTTTTTCTTTTCGATTGCTCGATCCATTCTTTAATATTCTGATTTTCATCAGTTCTTATCAGGAAAGTTGTGCCATAAATATAAATATTTGATTTATAATGTTTTATATATGTTATTGATTAAATGGAGTGTTCGATTTCGAACAGTTGATGTTCGAGAGTGGACACCTTTTATACCAAAAGGATTTATGAATTCGTCCAAAGATTTATAGGATAAATTTTAAAGGTCAAGGCAAAAAACGCAGGCATAGCCATAGCTATGACGTCCCGATAACTATCCTTTAGATTTGTATAGTGTTAAAATCAATAGTTAATATGAGATAGTAATA
>CAZBXQ010000006.1:0-76466 GCA_964495935.1 uncultured Flavobacteriaceae bacterium | reverse complement strand
CCATTATACGATCGTATGGTGGGGATTTTTCTTTGTTGTCATCCCCGGGCTTGTTCCGGGATTCTGTCGTCCTCATTTAAGATGCAAAAAAGTTTGGCTTTATCTCAAAATGCTCGGTAGCCGTATATCCTAATTACTATTACCCAACTTCTTACTCTTTAAGTCAAATTCTCACAATATTCAATATCGAATAAAAAAATCCAATAACCAAGTTTTGATTGGTTATTGGAGATTTTTGATTTCAAATTTATTATTGGCCCTAATCCCGACTGCCTACCACCTTTCGCCTAATCCGCTATTCCCACTCAATCGTAGCCGGAGGTTTGGAGCTGATATCGTAAACCACCCGATTGATTCCATCGACTTGCCGAATGAGGTCATTCGAGACTTTTTGGAGGAATTCATAGGGCAGATTCACCCAGTCTGCGGTCATTCCATTTTTGGAATGGATCGCGCGAAGTGCAATGACTTTCTCATAGGTGCGCTGATCGCCCGATTTCCCCACGGAATTGACAGGTAAAAGGATCGCCGCCGCCTGCCATACTTTATTGTACAGTCCGGCTTCCCGAAGATGGTTTATAAAGATGGCATCCGCTTCTTGAACAATCTTGACTTTTTCAGCGGTGATATCCCCCAAAATTCGAATGGCCAATCCGGGGCCGGGGAAGGGATGTCGGCCGATCAGTTCTGGCTTGATCCCCAGGATTTTCCCTACTTTACGCACATCGTCTTTAAACAGACTGCGGAGCGGTTCAACAATTTTAAGATTCATTTTTTCCGGGAGTCCACCGACGTTGTGATGAGATTTCACGGTGACTTTTCCGTCCACTGAAACAGACTCAATAATATCCGGATAAATGGTACCCTGTCCTAAAAACCGGACTCCGTGGAGTTTTTTGGCCTCCGCCTCGAATACTTCAATAAAGAGTCGGCCAATGATTTTTCGTTTTTGTTCCGGATCCGTAATACCTTCCAATTCCTTTAGGAAACGCGCCGAAGCATCGACGCCTTTTACGTTTAGGCCCATGTCCTTGTATTGCTCAAGGACAGATTTAAATTCGTTTTTACGAAGCAGACCGTGATTGACAAAAATGCAGTACAGATTAGATTGAATGGCATGATTCAGAAGGACTGCGGTAACTGTGGAATCCACGCCGCCGCTCAGCCCCAGCACCACCTTTTTATCACCGATTTGATCCTGTAGTTTTTGAACGGAATTTTCTACAAATCGCTTGGGAGTCCAATCCTGCGGAAGCTGGGCTACTTCTAAAAGGAAGTTTTTGAGAAGGTTTTGCTGTTTTTCCGGAGTTGAAAAATCCTCGATTTTCTGAATCGCCAGAACCCGACTCCGTTTTTCGGTTATAAACCGATTGCTTCTCCCCAATGCTAATAGAGGAATCTCCCGATTCGAATTAACAAATTCTGTTATAGTTTCATTTTTTAGGGACAAGGCCGATGAAAAATCAGTTAGAATCAGAGCACTGTAATCGTCAAGGCGTTCCGGTGTCTTGTGAAAAGGAAAGATTTCACTGTATATGTTGAGATTTCGGATTCCCTGAGCAATTCGTTGCGTCTCGGGCGAACCAAAATCGATAATTAAAACGGTGTTGGACATGAGGTTAAGAATTAGGTTTGAGGTTAAAGAATGGAAATTTGGAAATATGATGATTTCTGATTAAAGAGTTGATGAACTTTATCAATCTGTATGATTCCAACTTTAAATTTACATAGGCGTTTTTTATTGATCCGAACTTGAAAATGCTTTAAAAAATCAGTAATTATGATCATTTTTTAATAGATCAAAGTAAAATCATACAATTGACTTAAGTACTTTAATATTAACATAAAAATTTATATTAATTAATTTTTATCGTTCCTCGAAAATCGACATGACAAAATACTATAATAGGATCTTTATTTTTATTCAAAACGATATTCAATTTCAGAAAATACCAATCCTTTTAATACTTAAGACGCTGCAAACAAGGTGGTAGGGTTAATAGCTATGTGTTGATGTCAATTATAATTTATACTCTACAATTTATACTCTACGTTGTATATTTACACTTTACATTCTACAGTAATACATTATACAATCTACATTACTTCATGGTATTCAGGATTCCGACAATATCTTCCTCGGTGGTTTCCGGACTAATAAAACAAAAACGGGTGACGGTTTCGGCTTTTCCGTTTTTGGTCCATTTTGTGGGGGCAACAACCGCATATCCGTCTTTTTGGTTTTTTAGGGTCCACTGGATATAGTCCTCTTCTTTCCAGCCTTTCCGTTTAAAAATGATACAGGATAAACTGGGCTCCCGTACCAGTTCGACATGATCCATTTCTTCGATATGTTTTTTTGCGATCGCTGTCAGTTCCAGTCCCCGCCGGATTCCGGCTACATATTTATCGGTGCCGTACATGGCCAGTGAAAACCAGAAGGGAAGCCCTCTCAACCTTCGGGAAAGGGAAATTTGATATTCCGAGGGATTAAAACCGGTTTGATCTTTATAAACGAGTTCCAGATAGCCCCCGTGTTGAGCGTGAACTTTTTTAGCCAGTTCGGGGTTTTTATAAATAATAGCTCCACAATCATAAGATGTAAAAAGCCATTTGTGCGGGTCGATAGTGATGCTGTCGGCTTTTTCGATTCCGGTAAAGAGGGGACGCACCTCGGGAATTGCCAGTGCACCACCACCATAGGCAGCATCAACATGAAACCAGAGTGCTTCCTTTTTACAGACTGTTGCAATTTCGTCCAGCTCGTCAATAATCCCGGCGTTTGTTGTTCCGGCGGTTGCAATCACGGCAAATAGCCGTTTCCGATCGGTTTGCGAAAGGGAGTCAATTTTTTCTTGTAAGGATTTACCATCCAGTTTGTCTTCGTCATTGTCTTCGATATATTGAATATCCGCATCAATCACCCGAGCCATACTGGTAATTGAAGCATGAGCACCGCGGGCGGTTAGAATGAGACCCCGGTAGGCTTTGTTTTCCTCTTTTTTATTGCGCCAAGTTTCTCGTGCTGTAACCATGGCAGAGAGATTGGCCGTCGTTCCCCCTCCGGTAAACGTACCAAAAGCGGATTGGGGAAGACCGGTAAGGCTCACCAACCATTTCATGGCTTCGTTTTCGCCGTAAACGCCACCCGAAGAATTGATCCAAAAGGCCCCATGAACGCTAATTGCAGAGACGACAACATCAAAAAGTATGGAGGCTCGTGTTGGTGCTGCAGGGATATAAGCGAGATGCCGGGGATTATTGGCCGAAACCATGGTCGGGAGCATTTTCTCTTTAAAAATCCGAAAGGCATTCTCTCCACCAATGCCTTGTGATGTAATGGTTTCTCCTATTTCCTTGCGAAGCGTTTCTTCACTTTTGGGATATCCGATGACCGGATTTTTTTCGCTCACGCGCTCTACTGCATATTTCATCATGTCCATGGTCATTTGTACCAGATCCATGTCGAGCTCATGCATATTTGGAGTATTCATTCTTGACTTTTTTGTGTTTTATAGGTTGTGATGATTTTTTTGATTGCATCGGGTTTTTGCGTCCCGATCAGATATTTCTTCCCGTTTTTCAATTCGATTCGCAGACCGTGAAATCCCCTTACGTTATAAACGGTTCCAAAAGAGGTCCAAAGCCGGATTCCCCAGCCTCCGACCTGCCAGAAATTATAAGAAATGACTTCTAATTCTTCAATATCTTCCCCAGCAAAACTTCGTTTAACAAACGGGAAATAATGGAGCTGAATCCCTTTGGAATCAATGCTGGTTTTTAATTTCATCGAGGCAAAAAGAAGAATAACCAGCCCTATTGTGATGATGTGCCCGAATATTCCTTTGCTGAAAGTACCCCAGAAACCATTTTCTACTATACTTTGATACTGAACGATAAAAGGGGAACAGAAAACAAGGATGAGGAGGACCCACAGCCACCATTGGGTGAATTTTTGTTCTTCTTTGAAACTTGTTTTTACGGCAGCCATTTCTTCTCAAAATTAGGTTTTCTCTTTTCTAAAAAGGCATCTCGGCCTTCTTGGGCTTCATCGGTCATATAGGCTAATCGGGTGGTTTCTCCGGCAAAAATCTGTTGTCCAACTAAACCGTCATCGGTAAGATTTAGGGCATATTTTAGCATTTTGATCGAGGTGGGAGATTTCGTATTGATAATTTCCTGCGCCCATTCATAAGCGGTATCTTCTAATTGATCATGTGGTACCACTTTGTTTACCATTCCCATTTCATAGGCTTCCTGAGCCGAATAATTATGCCCTAAGAAGAAAATTTCCCGGGCTCGTTTCTGACCGATCATTTTGGCCAGATACGCCGATCCATAGCCTGCGTCAAAACTGGTTACATCAGCATCGGTTTGTTTGAAAATGGCATGTTCTGCGCTGGCGATGGTCAGATCACAAACAACATGTAGGCTGTGACCGCCTCCTACGGCCCAGCCCGGTACCACGGCAATAACGACCTTGGGCATAAAACGGATTTGGCGTTGTACATCCAGAATATTCAATCGGTGCATGCCGTCTTCTCCCACATAGCCTTTGTGGCCCCTCGAATTCTGATCGCCGCCGCTGCAAAATGCCCAGCCTCCATCTTTTGGGCTCGGGCCTTCACCCGATAAGAGAATAACCCCGATAGAAGTGTCTTCTCGGGCATCGTCGAAGGCATCAATCAATTCGGAAGTGGTGTGTGGGCGAAACGCATTTCGTACTTCCGGCCGGTTAAAGGCGATGCGTGCTACATGATTACATTTCTTATAGGTGATATCGTCATATTCTTTGGCGATCTGCCAGTCCGTGGTACTCATGATTTTAAATTTTGATTTCACAAAAATAAGCGTTTTAAGTCGTAATAAGGGGCTTTATAAAAATGAATTAAGCGATGAATATTTTGAAAACAAATAGACCGAATATAAACCGATGTTTTTTGAAGAAATACCCGATGATTCTGACCGGTTTACACAGATAGGATAGAAGTTTGTATTTTTATGGCCAGTATTTCTATTACCCTTGTCGGCATGCGAATCCTTTCGCGCACCGGGTTTAAAACATTTTTTATCGTCTAAAAATGGCTCATTCCAAAAGTATAGAAAAGGAAGATAATGCCGGGAATAGAAATACGCGATCGATTAAAGGCTCTTGAATTCGGGCAAGGTATTTGTATAATTTGTAACGGGATCCCGATACCGATGCTGTTGGCGTTTATCTCAATATAAGTTTACTATGAAAACCCAATTCTGGTTAGCTGTTATCGTGTTGTTTTCCGCCTGCTCTTCTGAGGCCGATAAGGTTACGCCTTTTTACAGTTCTCCGATACCGATACGAGGGGTTGAGGTTCGTGAGCCCGACGGCCCCATAAGGCTTCCTTTCAAGACTTATTTCAGCGTGGATACGACTTTAGAAAAGCCCACCATTCCTTTTGCCAAATTGCGGGTGACAAACGGAGTGACCGCGGATACCTTGTTGTTGGCCAATAGTTGTCAGAAGAATACGAAAGATAACAGTATTAAGATTCAAGCGCAGGTGATGATCCCGACCCGACGGGAATTGGATTCCCTGCCCTCGAATGCACCGGAAAGATATACGAAACTGCAGGGGATGTATCATTTTGGTTCTCTCCCTAAAAAACATACCGGACAGCTCAAAGTTTTAAATATTCATTTGAAAGATCGTATGGTACAAGAAATTAATTTGCTGTCCCGTTCCTCGGATCCGGATTATGACGGAACGGATTTTAAGAAGGAACGGATCGACCGGTATCAAATTAAGATTTCTCGTTTTGATTATAAGGTAGCCTCCGATGTGTATGGGGAATTTGCCCTGATTGTACCTGATTCTTTTGGGTTTATCGAGAACGATACCCTTATCTCCGGTTCTTTTTTATGTATGAATTGGATTGTGAATTCCGAAGAGACTATTCAAAAATGGAATTTTATAAAGTGAGAATCAGAACTTTTTTTTCCGGTATTTCCAGATATCCCGTACCAGTTTTCCACCAATTAAAACCGTTAGAAAGGCAAAGGGTAGCGAAGTGATAATCAAGAGTTTTTGCATGGCATCGAGGATGTTGTCGGCCTGCGTGTAGGCACCTATAATTAAGAAGGATTCGGTCATCAGAAGCATGGTAAGAGCCCAAAGCAATCGATGGGATTTCTTGGGTTCCGGATTCCCTTTATCGGTAAACATACTGAGTACAAAAATCGCAGAATCTGCCGAGGTCACTAAGTACCCGACTAATAGCAGAAGGGTAACCAGAGCGGTCACGCTTTGAAAAGGATAATGGCTTAAAAAGATAAAAATAGACGTGAATACATTATCAAATTTCCCCTGATAATAGGGCATTTGGTGGATGAGGTCAAAGGCTGAAGTTCCAAAAACACTAAACCAGAAAAAACTTCCGACAGAAGGGATTAAAAGTGCTCCTAAAATCATTTGCCGGATACTTCGGCCTCTTGAGATACGGGCAATAAAAATACCGGTAAATGGTGCCCAGGCCAGCCAGAAAGCCCAGTAATACAAGGTCCAGTCGGTTAAAAACTCCTTGCCGGGATTGTAATTCCCCAGTGCCAGACTGAGGGGAATTAAATCGAGGAGATAGTGATATCCTGCGGTCACAAAATTTTTTAAAACAGTAAGGACGGGACTTTGAAAGAAGATGAAAAAGAGTAATACGAGCGTAATTCCAATATTGAGATTGGACAAGAGTTTGATTCCCCGGTTTAAGCCCCGGTAAGCCGAGGTAAAACTCAGAGCAAAAATAATTACCGTAAAACCAAAGGCAAAATAGTAATTACGTTCGGGTTTGATAAGGAATTGCAGGCCGCCTTCAATCTGCTGCGTTCCCAATCCGATGGCCGCTACGATTCCGATCACTGTGGTAATTAAGGTCAGTAAATCGATAAGGTCGGTAAAACGGGTTTTATGGGGAGTGGAGGAGCGAGTGAAAACTGAGCTTAAAAGAACGGTTCTTTTTTGCGTAAACAGGTAATATCCCATCACCAGCGCAAAAAACACATAGAAAGCCCAGGCCGTAAATCCCCATTGATAAAAAGTGTATTCCAAAGCTCCGATGTCATTGGGTAAACCGGCATCAGTAGGAGGGTGTTGCTGCATATAAACCGGTTCCTGAACGGCCCGTAAAAGAATACCGGCTCCCATCCCGGCACTGTATAACATGGCTATCCAGGAATGTGTGGAGAATTCCGGGGTGTTCCCGCCCAGTCGGATTTTCCCGATGGGAGAGAAAGCGATGATTAACAGGAAAAGGATAGTTCCCAGCCCAAGCCCGAGGTAAAAATTTCCGAAAAGCTCCCGAACCCGAACGGAATAATCGGCGATGAGTTTATAAAACGTTTGTGGCGATACAAAGATATATCCGGTTAGCGCAAGTAATATGAAAAGCGTAGCAACTAATAGCTTATTATGTTTAACAAATGAAAGGATAGGATTTGAATTGGATTTATTGAGGTTGTGTCGGAAGAAGGAAGATTGAGCGGATAATAAGTTCCTACAAATATAAAGATAAATGATTTTTTTAGAATTTGGAGATTCAAACTTTTCTATTTATGAATTTAATTGACAATCATTTTGTTACAAAATGGCCGTTACTATAAGTAGGTAAGAAATGTGGCTCAAAGCTTAAAAATAAGAGATCCCGTATCCGGCTGTGGTGAACCTGCCCGCCCATGGTGGATCCCAAAATTAAATCAAAATTTACGTCCATGCTAAATATAGTATTTTTTATTATTTACTATAATAAACTTATAATGAGTTATTTAAGCATGGATGTACTTTTTGAATTTGTGATCCCGTATAGTTATTGGGAGGTGAATGATCTTACCTAACTACTTTTATAAGTAACTGATAATTTGTTAGTTGTTATTTTTGAAGATCAGCTATAATTGGGATGGGTAATACCCCAAGGATGTTCATCTCGAACGCAGTGAGAGATCTTAATCCATAAACAGGAAAAAGATTTCTCCTTCGTCGAAATCACTCCGAAAAAATAATAGGAAGGCTGCTTTCAGGCAGGGATCACACTTCCTATTATATTCATAGACTCCACAGTCGCTCTATAAAGTCAGCTCCTTTTTGTTAGCACTGATAAAGGGCTATTTGAGATGTAGAGTAAAATAAAAAAAGCCCTCTCATCCGGAGATGAAAAAGCTCTTCACTGGTTTATTCAACCAACACAACATCTTTGTGATTTTAATTGCGGTCTGGACGAGACTCGAACTCGCGACCCCCTGCGTGACAGGCAGATATTCTAACCAACTGAACTACCAGACCAAATTTAAAAGAACTTAGAAATTAGCTTTGATTTCTTAAGCGATGGCAAATATACAAGAGTTTAGGATTTGGACAAACCTTTTTTTTGATATTTTTTATTCTTTTTTTTGAATCCTTTTTAGGGTCTTGATTTACAGAATTGTAAGACGATTAAAAATTCCTGCCTTGCATAAGATAGGTGGTTATAATTTTGTCAAAACCCCGGTGGATATCAGCCGGAACATATTTAATCTTATATTTTAAACATTGCATTTCTATGGTTTTAAAATAATCTCGGACAGCCTGCGTATAGGAGGCTCGTATAGGCTCTGAAAACAAATCGATTTTGACTCCCGTTTCGTTGTCAACAAATCGTTTGGGTACATTGTCAAAATTAAAGTTGAGCTCTTTTTTGCCATCATAAGTATGAAACAGGGTGACTTGGTGTTTGTTGTATTTTAGATGATGTAAAGCCTCAAAGAGTTCTTCTTGGGTTTTTGTGTCCTGAAACATGTCAGTAAATAAGAAGATCAAGGACCGGCGTTTTAGTTTTTCTGCGATTTGGTGTAAAAAAGTATAGGTTTTTGTAGAACGTCGGCTGGTATTTTGAGAGAGGGTTTCATTTAGCTTTTGAAAGAGCAGACTGTGATGCCGCTCATTACTTTTTTCAGGAGCATAGAATTCATACTCATCACTGTAAATACTGAGTCCAACCGCATCTCGCTGTTTTTTTAAAAGTGTCATAAGAACGGCTGAGGCCAGAGTGGAAAATCCAATCTTATTGAGAGTTTTCACCGATTGCTCGCCGATTTCGGGATAGTGCATAGACGATGAATTGTCAAGAATGAGATGGCAACGAAGGTTGGTTTCCTCTTCATATTGCTTGGTATAGAGTTTGTCGGTTTTGGCATAGAGTTTCCAATCAATGTGTTTGGTGCTTTCTCCGGTGTTATAAATTTTGTGCTCTGCAAATTCTGCCGAAAAACCATGAAACGGACTCTTGTGGAGTCCGGAGATAAAACCCTCTACCACCTGATTTGCCAGTAGTTCCAGGTTACCAAATCCTTTTGTCTTATGAAGTTCGTTTTGTAATTTCATTGTAGGGGGTAGAAAGAATTAAAAATAAAAAAGGTTTGGCGCATGCCAAACCTTTTTACGATCATTCTATTAAAAAATGACTTACAGGTGTTCTTCAAGGGCTTTGGTATAAGTTGTTTTTTGTGAAGCCCCTACCTGCCGGCCTACCATTTCTCCATCTTTAAAGATTAAAACGGTAGGAATATTACGAACGCCATACTTTACGGCAAACTCCTGATTGGCATCAACATCCATTTTTCCAACGACTGCTTTACCGTCATATTCTTCGGCGATTTCCTCAATGATAGGGCCTACCATTTTACAGGGACCACACCAAGTAGCCCAAAAATCGACCATAACCGGTTTATCACTTTTTAATACTTTCTCTTCAAAATTAGAATCTGTAATCTCTAAGGCCATAATACTAAGTCTTTATTATTCGATCACAAAAGTAACTCTTTTTTATGGTATTTCAACGATTTTTAGGATTGTATTAAGGAAACCCGAATGATGATAGACATAACGGTTGAATAGAAATTAACGGCTCAAAAGAATGATAAAAAATAACCTTCAAAGCAGAGAATAACGGAGATAAGTTTTACTTTTGCTTGCTGGTTTCAAGATTAGAACAGGATTTGGTATGACACGTTGGATTATTATACTCTTAATTTTTGTAATCTTGGAATTTTATGCTTTTCAGGCGGTTCGTTCACTTTGGGCGAATAAATGGGCAACACTTGCCTATTTCGGTATTTCCGGGTTTATTATACTCAACTTTTTTCTTCGTCTTTTTGTCGATCATGCGGGATCTCAAATGGTGGGAGCCCGGGCATACGCTTTTGGGATGCTGCTGGCTTTGTTGACCGCACAAGTCGTTTTGGTGCTTTTTATTTTTACTGAGGATATCGTTCGCTTTATAATAGGCTTGTTTTCAAAACAGACCTATACCGAAAAAAGTCTTCAGATGCCTTCCCGGCGTCGTTTTATATCAAAGTTGGCTCTGGGTATTGCGGCAATTCCATTTTCTTCTTTAATCTATGGCATGATTTGGGGAAAGTACAATTATAAAGTCTTGGAATATGAGCTGGAATTTGATGATTTGCCCGATGCTTTTGAGGGTTATCAGATTACACAAATTAGTGATATCCACTGCGGGAGCTTTGATAATCGTGATAAGGTGGCATACGGAATTCAACTTATTAATGAACAAAAGAGTGATGTCCTCTTTTTTACGGGAGATTTAGTCAATAATCGAGCGGTTGAGACCAAGGGTTGGAAGGATCTTTTTTCTACGTTAACTGCTCCTGACGGAGTGTATTCGATTCTGGGAAATCATGATTATGGGCAATATTATAAATGGGATTCCAAGGCAGAGCAGGAAGCGAATCTGGATCGGCTAAAAACGATTCATAAAGAATTGGGGTGGGATTTATTACTCAACGAACAACGAAAATTGGTACGCAATGGAGAAAACCTGCATATTGTAGGGGTTGAAAATTGGGGAAATGGACATTTTCCTAAATATGGCGATATCGACAAGGCAGCAAAAGGCCTGAGTGCTAAGGATTTTAAAATTGTGCTCAGTCATGATCCATCCCATTGGCGGGAAATTCTTCGAGACCATCATAAGAATTTTCAATTGACCTTGAGCGGCCATACGCATGGGATGCAATTTGGCATAGAAATCCCGGGGGTCGTAAAGTGGAGCCCCATAAAATATCGCTATAAATATTGGGCCGGGTTATATAAAGAACTTGGCCGTTATATCAATGTGAATCGAGGGTTTGGATATTTGGCTTACCCCGGCCGTGTGGGAATCTGGCCTGAAATTACCGTTATTAAATTAAAAAAATCACAGCCTACCTGAATTCTATAGAGAAATGAAGGAGCCGTAAAATTAGGGAACAAGTCGGAATGGATATTTTGCTTCTTTCTGAACTGTTCCCGATTTGTTAAAATATAAACTTTAACAAGCAGATACGACACTACTATAATAAAGATTATCAGTATGTTATAAATGGAGTCAGCACTTGATGTGTTAGGAGAGAAACCATATTTTCTTTCATCCAAAACCATTTTCAGAATAGGGTAATAAAGTGATTCTTTTGCTTCCAAGTGATTACTAAGCTCACGAGGTAAACCGGAGAATTATGGAAAACCTTATTACATTATATTTGCCTACCGGACGAGAGAAGCCCTTATCATAAAGAGAGATGGGAAAGTTTAGTTAACATGGAAAAAGGACGAGATCCGAGGTGTTAATAAATTGACTCAAAATCCTTTAGTAAAGTATTTTTGTGCATTTTTGAAGCTAATTTATTTAAGGTTTTACAGCTTGATAAAAATGGTTTTTTATCTTTGAACCTCTAATTAGAAACTATATATTCTTACAATGGCTAAATTTGGCAGACTTATAGAGAGTGAACATCCTGTTTTGTTTGGATTTTATGATCGGTCGGACGGCACCCGATCGACGTTGGATTCTTTCCTTGACGACATTATGCAGGAACTCGAAGGACGGATTAAGATTTATAAAATAGAGGCCGGTGAAAACCCGGAATTAGTGAAAGCCTTAAAAGTGAAAGAATTTCCTTCCTTTGTGGTTTATAATAAGGGCAAGATGGTTTGGCGTAACAATAAAGACGTAAACGGGATGACGTTGGTTGAGGTTTTGGAGCATTTCTTATAAGGAATCCTACCCTCGTTACTTTTTGCTGTGATACTATAAATTATCACCGCCCTCAGTGTTGTTATTTTACAAAAGTTTCGGAGTTAATACTTCAAGTATCAATTTATGCTTATGATTCCAAAATCGACACCCCGCCCTGCGGGCACCCCTCTACCAGAGGGGAATTAGGCTTGCTTTCTTTTTTAATCCTTCAAATCTCTAACTAAATTTTATTGAACCTCAAATCCATTCCCCTCTTTAAAAAGAGGGGTGCCGTAGGCGGGGTGTTTCTGATGAATTGAATCCATTTACTGTTTTTGTAACCTGCTATAAAACCCAAATCATGGAAGTTGACTCCAATAAACCGTGTTGAATTTGGCACATCAGAACGTCTCCGAAACTTCAGTTATTTTAAAAGGGCCGGTTTATAGAAAATAAAATTTAAGCTATTCTTCTTCTTTGATTTCCTTTGGAGGCTCATCTCCGTCTTTATAGCTCCAGCGTCGCATTTCATTGAGTTCTTCGTGAATTTTCAGTTCTTTTTCAGGGATAACTTTAAGGAAGGAAGAATGCTGTTCGATTGCATATTCCATTTTTTTTACAATACTGTCAATGGATTCATTTTCATAATCGATTTCAAGTGGTTTTTTAATGACCATGGACTGTAATATCCCCCGTTTTTTAATCCGCATTCCTTTTTTGTCAAAAGATCGTCTGAAACCGTCGATTACAATGGGGACTACAATGGGCTTGTTTTGTTTTACGATAAAAGCTGTACCGCGTCGTATAGGTTTCCAGGGGGTGGTGGTGCCCTGTGGAAATGTAATGACCCAACCGTCCATAAGGGCTTTCTTAATACTTGAAATGTCACTCATTTTTACCTGTCTTTTGATGGGTTTCCCATCCTTTCGCCAGGTTCGTTCGATTTCGATTGCTCCTCCATAGGACATGATCTTGGTCAGTAAACCGGCTCGCATCGTTTCCTTGGCCGCAACATAATAAACATTGAGTTTGGGTTGCCAGACGTAACCAATATTCTTAATGCTGTTTTCCCGGCCTTTCAGACTGGCATTAAAAACATGATACATTGCTACGACATCAGCAAAGTAAGTTTGGTGATTGGAGATAAAGAGCACGTCCCGATCGGGGAGATCCCGAATGATCTCGGATCCTTCGATGATGAGCTCATTAAAACCCCGATAGCGACGATGCGTCATGAGTCCCAATATTCGGATGAGCCATTTTTTGATAAAAAGAAGGTGTCCGAACGGATCTTTTTTAAACAGGCTCATAGGTTTACAGACTTCGGGTTTTTGATGTTGACGAAAGTACGAAAATAGGCTTTAAATGGCAGACTTGACTAAATATTTTAGTTCATTGAGAGCCATAGCTGTGGCACCCCACACAATTTGCCCGGCCAACGTAAATGCAGGAACCTCTAATTCAGGTAAATAAGAAGGTGATAGAGTTTGTAAACTTCTGTTTTTGTCGGATAAAAAATCTTCTAAGGAGACATATAAAAGGCGTTCGACTTCGTTTTCCTGCCTTTTGAATTTTGGTGTGGACTCCGTGTATCCCACAAACGGGTATATCCAAAAATTAGAAGGCGGGATATATAATTTCGTTAGGGAGCGAACTACTTCAATTTCTCCGGTACGTACGCCTATTTCTTCGTAGGTTTCTCGTAAGGCAGTTGCTTTAAGATCAGCATCATATAGTTCTCTTTTTCCGCCGGGGAATCCAATTTGTCCGGAATGTACTCCTTTGTATGTTTTTCGCAAGATCAGAATAAGGTAAGTTTTATGGTCCAAATTGGGGAAGAATAAGGCCATTACGCCCGCCTCCCGGGCAGAATCCCGGATGGAACCCTTTTCGGCAATCATTTTTTTTCGAATCTCAGGAATCATTTCCAAGTGTGCTTTATCGCCGGCTATGGGTATTTTTTTTAATTTTGGTACCAACTTTAGAAAATCCTCATGATTCATGGTTAAGAAAATTTTTATGGTAGTCTTGTGTTTTGGCCTGTTGAGTTGTCAAGATACTAAAACAAAGAAAAGCAAGCCACAAAAAGTGGAAAAAAAAGAAAATGATACCGGATTAATGGATGAAGATCTAAGACAAAAGATTTTATCCTCTTCTTCCCGTAATAAGCGAACAAAGTTTGTATATGATACCATCACCACGATAGATCAGGTTCATCTAAAGCCTTTTCTGGAAGACTATGGGAAAAAGAATCCGGAGACGCATGCCGTGATAAAGACTAAATTCGGAGATATTGAAATTGAACTGTTTAAGGATACGCCCTGGCATCGCGCAAATTTTGTTCGACTGGCCAAACTGGATTATTTCAATACGACTTATTTTTATCGGGTGACTAAAGATTTTGTTATTCAGGCCGGAAATAGTGATAATTTAATTACCGGAGAGATGCGTTCAGCCATTGGCGATTATTTGATTCCCAAAGAATTTAATAAGAACCATCTAAACAATTATGGATCGGTTGGTGCTGCAAAGTTTTCTAAACAGAATGTGAGTAAGGCTTCTTCGCCTTTTGAGTTTTATATTGTTATGGATAAAAACGGAGCTCATCATCTGGATTTTGAACACACGGTCTTTGGTCGTGTGATTAAGGGAATGGACGTGGCACAAAAAATAAATCATGTCAAAACCGATGAAAACAGTGATTGGCCTGTTGATAATATAGAGGTAGAAGTAGAAGTGCTGCCGTAGCCTGTCTTCCCAAATTGAGGTTGAAGTGCTATTCGTATTGTTTTTTATCGGTAGTATGGTCCTATTCTGATGGGAGGCCGTGCTTCAGAAAGCTCGGTTATTGCCCGGCTACACCGGAATAAGGGAAGGGTCATGCAAGAGGAGTTTTTATCGTCAATTTATGAAGAGTGAATCCGGATGACAGATTCTGAAATTATTTCCGGTTCTGCTTATAGATATTTGGAAGTTCCCAGTTGTAATATACGGCGAGTAGTCGTATGGTAAAGATTATCGCACAAGTAATGGTAAAAACCACTCCGTTGGAAATTGGAAATAAACGCATAATAAAATAGGCTATTCCTCCCAAGATACAGGCAGTTGCATAAATATCCCGATGGAAAACGATCGGGATCTTATTAGCCAAGATGTCTCGGATGACACCGCCGAAACAGGCTGTCATCGTTCCGGTAGCAATACAAACCAAAGGAGGAAAACCGGCATTTAACGCTTTTTCCAGTCCGATAAGAGTGAAGATGGAAAGCCCCAACGTGTCAAATAGGAGGAGAGGTTTACTCACATAAGACAATTTTTTACGAAACAGAATAGCCAGTATGGCACTGGTTAAAATAACATTGATATAAATGGTGTTTTGCAGCCAGGCCACGGGCATATCGATAAGTAAATCCCGCAATGTCCCACCGCCGATAGCAGTAACAAAGGCGATGATGAGGATCCCGAATAGATCCATGCGTTTTCGGATGGCGGTCAACACTCCCGAAATGGCAAAAGCCACCGTTCCCAGGAGATCTAATAAAAAAATAATATCGGTTTGTGTGAATGCTATATCCATCTAATCTTGTGATTATGGGGTCTGCATAGACTTGGTCTGTTCAGCGGCTCAAGATATTAAAAGTATGGGAGATAGGAGAACAAGAAGAGAGCGATAAAAAAGTTGATTGGATTGGATCGCGGAGAATGGGTTTGAAATCTTGTCGAGTACCGAAAAAAAGCCAAAGTAAAATCATTTTATTAGCAAGGATTATTATATTTGCAGCAATTTGATTAAAACCAATTAATAGAGGGCAAGGGAGGCATAATCGCAATGATATGACCACTTGTTGAAAAAGCGAAAGAATACTTATAAGGTCGCGTAGCTCAGCTGGATAGAGCATTTGCCTTCTAAGCAAACGGTCCCAGGTTCGAATCCTGGCGCGATCACGCCTTAAACCCCGCAACACTGCGGGGTTTCGTGTTTTTATACAATTCGTCATTTTTTCGATTTTGGGGTAATTTGTACTGTTTTTTGGTTATGGATGTCCCAAATATGTCCCAAAAATATGAATGTACGTATGGAGTTGTATGAATATTCCATATTGAAAATCGGCCGGAGAAAGAGATTCTCAGACTATAAATTATAAAAAGGAGCGGCGGTCTCAACGGAAGAAAGGACAGTAAATCTCAAAAACGGGGGCCTGTATGATTAGGAGATTTTTATTTAATACCAGATGATATCGATACCTGTTTCGACGGTTTGGCTGTGCACATCTACGGTTTCTCCTACACGACGGGAATAGCCTCCTGCCGTTCCCACTTGTACGGGAACCTGATATTCTTTGCAATATTGAAAAACCAGCGTATCCCGTTCTTTACAGTCCTCTTTGGAGAGATCGAGACGCCCCAGTTGATCTCGGTCTAAGACGTCTGCTCCGGCTAAATAGAAAACCAAATCGGGATGCAGGGTAGAAAATAGGGAAGTGAGTTTTTGATCAAGGTTTTTTAAATATTCTTTTCCCTGAGTATGGTCTTCCAGTCCGACATCAAGATCTGATTTTTCTTTGCGAAAGGGGAAATTATTTTTTCCGTGCATGGAGAACGTAAAGATATTCGGCTCATGTTGTAATATCTCGGCAGTTCCATTTCCTTGATGCACATCTAAATCGACGATCAAGATTTGTTTTAATTGATATTTTTTTCTTATCCATAGGGAGGCTGTGGCCACATCGTTAAACAGGCAAAATCCTTCTCCCCAATTACTGCCGGCATGATGAGTACCTCCTGCCAGATTGAAAGACAATCCGGTTTTTAAAGCGATTTCGGCAGCGGTAATTGTACCTTGAACAATACGTCGCTCGCGCCGAATCAGGTATTCATTATAGGGATAACCAATACGTCGGGCTTCGTGATCGTTAAGTTGCAGATGTAAAGCACGGTTCAAATAATCTTTTTCGTGGGCTTGAGCCAGGAGTTTAGGAGCCGCCAGACCCGGTTTAAACAGATCTTTTTCTTCAATGATTCCGCGGTAGAGAAGTTGATCGGGCAGGAGGCTGTATTTGGTTATGGGAACCCGATGACGCTCGGGGAGTTTTAGCGTGTAGTCGGGGTGATAAGCGACAAAAGGAGTTTTTTCATCAAGGTTCATAAACCGGATGTTCAGGGATTAAAAATCAGCAGAATTTATGGAAGCGATCCCATACCCTTTTTTGCAGCAATTTCGTTTCGTCCCGAGTATGGATGACAAATTTACTGATTATCAATAGGTTAAGTTTTTTCTTTCGATTGCCATCAGAAGTAGTTGAAATGAATTCTTGAGTTCCTTCTATTTATTCTTCGTCTTCCAGTTTTTCGGGATGTTCTTTGAAGGGGCGTACGATAAGTCGGTTGGAGCGATCGTAATTAATGTATCGATACGACCAACTCAAAAAAGTACCAACGCGATTCTTAAACCCAATCAAAAACCAGAGGTGAACAACCATCCAGATAATCCAGGCGATAAAGCCGGAGAAATGACCGATTTTTAGATCGGCTACGGCCTTATTTCGTCCAATCGTGGCCAGTGATCCTTTATCCAGATAGGTAAAGGGCTTGAGTTTCTTGCCATCGAGAAGTCGCAGTAGGTTTTTGGCCAGATGCTGGCCTTGCTGAATGGCCGGTTGAGCTACCATAGGGTGTCCTTTGGGATATTTTTTAGTGGCCATCAATGCAATATCACCAATGGCAAAAATGTTATCATACCCTTTTACTTTATTATGTTCATCGACTTTGTAACGATTGGCACGTGCTACCAGTGAATCTTCCCGCAGCCCTAAAATCGGGGCTCCGGTCACGCCTGCCGACCAGACAAAAGTTTCTGCGTCGATCTTTTGCCCTTTGCTGGTTTTGATGGTTTTCCCATCGTACGATTCGACCAACGTACCCAGATGAAGTTTTACACCTAATTTCTCCAGGGATTTTTTTGCATTTTCGGAGGCTTTTTCACTCATTGCTGCCAAAAGCCGGTCCTGACCTTCCACCAGTTGGATTTGGATTTCGTCGGGTGAGATATCGATATAATCCCGGGGAACTACATTTTTGCGTAATTCGGCCAGTGCTCCACTTAACTCCACTCCGGTGGGACCCCCTCCCGCAATAACAAAATTGAGAAGAGCTTTTCGCTTTTTGGGATCCTTGGTGATGGTGGCCTCTTCGAGATTTTCTAATACCAAACTTCGAATATTAACAGCCTGAGGAACCGATTTCATTCGCATGGCTTCCCGTTCCACTTCCTTATTTCCAAAGAAATTAGTTTTGGTTCCCGTAGCTAAAACGAGATAATCATAATCAATTTGCCCTCGGTCTAAAAATAAAGTCTGCTCTTGGGTATCAATATATTTTGCCTCTCCCAGTCGAAAGTACGTATCCGGCGTATTTTTTCTAACCGTTTTTCGCAGCGGGTAGGAAATTGCGCTTACATCCAAGCCCGCGCTGGCTACTTGATAAAGAAGAGGCTGAAAAGTATGATAGTTGCGTTTATCGATGATGATTGTTTGAAACCGATGGTGTTTTACGATTTTCCGAAGTAGTTTCAAACCACCAAAACCCCCGCCGATAATAACGAGGCGGGGTAATTTTGAATCGGGTATATTGAGGGAATTCATAATTCGCTATATTTTTAACAAAGCTATGCCTTATTTCTCAATACAAAAATTAAGGTTTAGTGAATTTAAGTAAGATTTAAGAGCAGGGTTTTTGGCAGTCTGATATCTTAAAATTTTCGGGAAGATGACTCCAAATCGGAACAAAATTGAAAATAATACTATCTTTGCGAACGTTAATTTTTTTGAGATTGATATATGAAAATTTCATACTCCTGGTTAAAGGATTTTGTAGATATAGACTGGACGGCTGAAGAGACGGAACGCTTATTGACGAATTTAGGCCTTGAGGTAGAAGGTATAGAACAATATGAATCGGTGAAAGGCGGATTATCTGGAATTGTGACCGGGAAGGTGATTTCCTGTCAAAAACACCCCAATGCCGATCGGCTAAAGATCACACGCGTTGATATCGGAGCAGAACAGCCGTTGCAAATTGTTTGCGGGGCCCCCAATGTGGCCGAAGGACAGGTTGTACCGGTGGCTACCGTGGGTACCACTTTGTATGATAAGGAACATGGAGCATGGAAGATTAAGAAAAGCAAAATCAGAGGGGAGGAGAGTTACGGGATGATTTGTGCCGAAGATGAACTCGGGCTGGGAAATAGTCATGACGGAATTATGGTGCTGGCAGAAGATACGGCCGTAGGCTGCCCGCTTGCCGAGGTTGTTGAGGTCTATACCGATGAAATATTTGATATCGATTTAACGCCTAATCGATCGGATGCGATGAGCCATTATGGGGTGGCCCGGGATTTGCGCGCCGGGTTACGGGAGAAAGGACTGAATGCAACCTTGAATGAGCCGATTATAAGCAAGTTTAGAGTTGATAATCATACCCGGAATGTCCCGATAGAGATTTTGGATACCGATAAAGCACCCCGTTATTGCGGGATTACAATTTCTAAAATCAAAGTTGCCGAGTCTCCGGCCTGGTTGAAAAATCGGTTAAAGGCCATTGGCTTGTCCCCGATTAATAATGTAGTCGATGCGACTAACTATGTTATGCACGAGTTGGGCCAGCCCTTCCACGCTTTTGATGCCGATCGTATAGAAGGACAAAAAATTCTGGTAAAAACCCTAAAGGAAGGAACCGAATTTATTACGCTCGATGGAGTAACCCGCAAGTTGAGCGAAGAAGATTTAATGATTTGTGATGTGGAGAAGCCCTTGTGTATCGCCGGGGTCTTTGGAGGTCTCGAATCGGGAGTGACCAAGAACACCAAAAATGTATTTTTGGAAAGTGCCTATTTTGATCCGGTGAGCATTCGAAAAACCGCTAAACGGCACGGGTTGAGTACCGATGCTTCTTTTCGTTTTGAACGGGGAATCGATCCCAATTTTACAAACTTTGCCTTAAAACGTTTGGTGTTGTTGATTCAGCAGATTGCCGGAGGTGAAGTTTCCAGTGAGTTGAACGATGTCTATCCTAAAAAAATTGAAGATTTTGAGGTTTTTCTTCGATTTAAAAAATTGAATGACCTGATAGGAAAAACGATCGAAGAATCAAAATTGAAATCTATTTTATCCTCGCTGAGTATTCAGGCTAAAAATATAACGGAAACCGGAATTGGTTTGACCGTACCGCCATTTCGAAGCGATGTAAAACGAGAGGTGGATGTCATCGAGGAAGTGCTGCGAATTTATGGGTATAATAATGTAGAAACCAATGAAAAGCTCAATGCAACGATTGTAGAGATTGATAAATATGACGATCATAATATTCAGAAGATCGTTGCCGGTCAACTCATGGGACAAGGATTTTATGAAATGATGTCCAATTCTCTGACCGATAAAAATCACACTCGTTTTAAGGATCAGGAGGGCGAGGAAAACGTGTTCCTGATGAATCCCTTAAGTGCTGATCTGGAGGTAATGCGACAGTCTTTATTGCCCGGAGGATTACAGAGTATTGCGTTTAATATCAATCGTAAGAATGAGGATTTACGTTTTTTCGAATTTGGAAAAACGTATCATCAGAAGGAGGGAAAATATATAGAACGGAAGCATCTTAGCTTTTTTGTTACCGGGAAGCAGCAACAAGAACGATGGAATTCCGATTCTCGAGAGAGTGATTTTTTCTATCTGAAAGGGATTTTGCACAGCTTGTTTAATCGATTGGGACTGGTTCATTATAGTGAGGTTTGTGAACGGGATTTATTTTCTGATTCTATTGCACTTTATGTGGAAAATAAAAGAGTGGGATACCTGGGTGTGTTGAAAAGTAAGATTGTCAAAGTTTACGATATTGATCAAACAGTATTGTATGCAGATCTCGATTGGGAAGAGATACTGCAGATTTTGGAACGCCAAAAGAAGTTAAAGGTCCAACCCATCCCGAAGTTCCCGAAAATGCGGCGCGACTTCGCCCTGCTATTGGACAAAACCGTTAAATTTTCTAAGATTCGGGAAATCGCCCGAAAAACAGATTCTGCTTTGTTGAAAAGTGTTGATTTGTTTGATGTTTATGAGGGCGAAAACCTTCCGGATGGGAAGAAAAGTTACGCCGTGAGTTTTGTTTTTCTCGATGAAAAGAAAACACTTACCGATAATAAAGTCGATAAGATTATGAAGAAGTTGAGAAAACAGTTTGAACAAGAATTAGGTGCTGAGTTGCGATAGAAGGGTAACCCATTTCAGAATCGAGCTATTAGCGATTGGAAATTGTAGTGTTAAAATTTCCAATTTCATAATTTTCACTTGATTATTTTATAATTTAGTGGAAAATATTGCGATTATGAAGGGGACAAATATTGAAGAAAAGTTGATTCGGGAGCGCGACCGTTTTATTTCGGGGGAAGAGCTTCTTCAGGATTTTAAAACCATTCTGGCGGAAGATACAGAGAAGGAAGAAGCAATAAGAGAGCGGCTGCAGGCGGATCATTCGGGAGGAGAAGATTCCAATTCGTTTAATTTGGAAGTAATTGAAGCCGACAGGATTTTTCACCTTGAACAGATCAAGAAGATTTGTGTAGTTTATCGGTTACGGTTTTTAGACAGCCATTATTTCAAGAAGGAATTGCCGATAGAAGCTCTTCAAAAGACAAAACATTTAGAAAAACTTCATCAGACGGAATTTACGGGATTTAAGATTATGGCTCCGGCAAAATCTTTTCGGCTCAAAAATGCAGATGATCCGTTACTTTTTGCTCCGATGGGGAATGGTTATTATTATTTAATTCACAAATGGGGTAATGATTTGAGCCCTTGGAGAAAATTGAAGGCTTGGCCTTATAAAGGGATCGAATATATGGTGGCGACCGTGCTGGCTTTTAGTTTGCTCTTTGCCGCCATTTTTCCGTGGGATTTGCTCACCGATAATATGGACTTTTCTAAATATGCTATTTTTGCTTTTATCCTCTTTCAATGGGTCGGCGGGTTTACCTTATTTTATTGCGTTAAAAAAGGAAAGAATTTTAGCCCTTCGACTTGGCAAAGCATCTATTTTAATGCCAGTCAGAAGCAGTAGCTCCATTTTTATGAGTTGAGGAGTTTCAGACCTCTATTACCATTAGCACCTATCACCTGATATTTCTATTATAAATTGCCATTGGGCAAAAGTTGTATCGGTCTAATTCCGACTGAGGGCTGCTGTCGAGGCGGTTTATAGCCTGATGGAATTTCTGTATCTGCTGTATTGCCTTGGGTTTGAATATAGGAATGAAAAGAGGATGAGGAGGCTATTGATTTTTTCTGATTTTCAGTCTTTAATTCTCAAAAATGACTTATCTTAGGATGAAATATAATATGATAAGCTATGGCTGAAATGAATAAATTTGTCCCTGTTTTTACGGGTTTTGAGGTAAATATTCAGCATCTGCGCAATATTTTCGAAGAGGCCGGAATAGATTCTATTGTTCGAAATGACTCTGATTCTGCTCTTCGCGCGGGATTTGGCAGCCGTCTTCCGGGACAGGCCGTTATATTGGTTCCCGACAGCCGCAAGACAGAAGCTGAACAATTGATAAGAGAAACTTTTCCAAAACTGGCAAAAGACCAAGAAGAATAAATGCAATTGATCTTTTTGGAAAGGAAATGCCGGATAGGCTTTCGCTATATCGGCAGAGGCGACTTAACGGGAAATGTAAGGTTTGATTTTAGAAAATAGGAGTTGATGGATTTCCGTGGCCGGAAGCCATTTTCCCCGGGAATCAATGCAAGGGATTTTAAAGAATCCGGGGGTTTCTTTTAAGAGCCTATAATATTCAGCCAAGACCTGTTTTTGAAATTGCATATCGGCTTCGTGAATGTCCTTTTTACCGTTGAGGTAAGAACGGTCATCACCTTCTCGGTTTTTGGCTAAGGATTTTGAGATCGCTGCAAAAGGGACGTCCAGAAAAAATGAGGCCTCGGGTCGGGGAAGTGCATTATTGCCGAATTCGAAATCCAGAATCCACTTTTTGAGTTGATCTTTTTCCTTCTTTTGATTCATTTTGGCACATTGAAAGGCAATATTGGATTTAACATAGCGGTCCAAGATGATAATTTGCCCCTCGGCTAACCATTGCTTTAATTTAAATTGGTGCTCATTTCGATCCTCGGCAAAGAGAAGTGCCACCAATTTTGGGTGTACTTCATCGAGGTTTCCGTATTCTCCGCGAAGGAATTCGGCGATTAAAGTACCGTAAATCCCCTCGTTGAGCATGGGGAAATGAATAAAACGATTGGGGATTCCCATTTCCTCCAGTTTCTTCTGCAAGAGCTTGATTTGAGTTGATTTTCCGGTGCCGTCAAGGCCTTCGATAGTGATTATTTTTCCTTTCATAGAGCATGTTGTGCAACATCGCAAAAATACATAAAATAACACACCCTGGTAGTGGAGGGATTTGTACTTGGGCTAAAATCCGGTTTTGAGAATTCCCTCTTCCGTTTAAGCAGACGGCAAGGGATAATATACGGCTATGTGCTGCAAAAAAATTTTCATCTGAAACAATAATCTCTATTTTTGCTTCAAACATAAAAGTTTAAATGACCTCAAGATATTTAAAACCACAATCAGTATGAATATTCCGGAATTTTTATTTGGGGATAACACAGATTTCCCCGATGCTATTTTTATCATTCATACCCAATTCCCAAGGTTTATCATAGATTTAAAAACCGATGAAGTGGAATGGCTGGAAGAATTTGATAAGGAAGATCAAAAGGAATTAGAGCAGGAAGCCAAGCATTATATAGCTGAAGCTTCAAAATTTTATGATCGAGAAGTAGAACGTTACGAAGAGGAAGAATAATGGAAACTTTAAAGCAATGGGATACTGAACTTTTTCTCTATCTCAATAATTTGGGAAATTCCACATGGGATGACTTTTGGATCGCTTTTACCAATCAGTGGATGTCGATTCCGGTATATGCGGTTTTGGTGCTGTTAATCGTATGGAAAACGGGATTTAGGAAAGCCGTGGTAACCGGAATGGTTATGGTGGTGATGTTAATCGTAACGTATGGGATTTCAAAATTGTTTAAATACGGAGTGATGCGCCCCCGCCCCTGTACCATGAATTTTGATATGCGTTATCCATTACAAGAAGAATGTGGCGATTATGGTTTTTTTTCGTCTCATGCCTCGGTAGGAATGGCTTTGATGGGGTATATCGGCGCACTGTTGAAAAAATATTATAAGTATATTTTTTGGCCATTAATGATTTGGTTGGCATTCTTCAGTTATAGCCGCATATATGTAGGAAAGCATTATCCCGGTGATATTATCGCAGGATTGTTGATAGGGGGAATATTGGGCGTTGTATTCTATAAAATCCGGCTCTATATTTCAAAACGATGGGCTTGATATTTTAATCCATCCAAGGGACCTAAAATTTATTTATTGCGTCGCCTTTAGGCAATGGATACCGGGCGAAACTAATATTCAGAAATGAAACACAGTTGTTACTCCTTTACCCTTTCTTTGATTAATAATCCCTTGAAAAGGTTCAGATAGTTTAAGAAAAGACAACTAATTCCGGTCAGGAGGGTCATAAGAATTAAAAAGTAGTTGTAATCTGTTCCCTGCTCGGCCAATTCCCCTACTACATTGAAGGTACAAAAGGTTAGGAAGAGTACGAAAAGCACATTTCTTTCCCGTTTTAGCACCCTTTTCCAGTTAAAGGACACTTTGGATTTGATATAATTTTGTCTTCGGGGGAAGAAAGCCGGAGTACGCTGTGCCCAGTCCCGGTAACGCTTTCCAAACCTTCGGTGCAATACATTTTCTTTTGCACTGACAATCCATTCATAATACATCCAATAGGCCAGACAAAAGGATGAAATAAACCAGTAATTTCCGGTCCAGATCGTGATTCCCAACCAGAGAAGAAAGTTTCCCAGATACAAGGGGTGGCGAACGAGAGAATAAATTCCCGAGGTATTTAAAATATACGCTTCTTTCTGCTTTTTTGATTTTTTACGAGGGTATTGATAGGGATATCCGATTACCAAAATACGAATGAAGGCTCCTGTCAGGCTCAGTGCTACCGCAAACATTTCATAATAAATTTCATAGGGAGTATCTTCTAAAAGGGAAGCTTCCGGATGGAGTTCTGATCGCAGGTAAAGTAGAAAAGCAACGGCCAGCAGAACCCCTATCGGAAAATAATTGCGACGACATAAAAAACAGGTATCCGGGCTGTTGAATTCCTGAATAATAGTACTTGAGGGTTTATAGATCGGAAGCCGCTCAGTGCTGAAGGCTTTTTGAAAACTAAACTTGAAGAGCGTATAAAACAGATGTCCCAATCCAAGACCCAGGATAAACCCGACGGTGATGTCTCCCGGATAGTGTACGCCTACATAGACCCTGCTGTACCCCACAAAGATCGACCATACAAACAAGGTCGCCAAGGCGTATTTATAATACGGTTTCAGTAATTTTCCGACAAAAATAGCCAGAGCCATCGAACTGAAGGCATGGGCAGAGGGAAAACCATACCGGCCGCAGGGAGCCAGTGATCGCGCCCCTATATCGAGATGGCAAGGTCGCAAACGCTGAAAGCCGTGCTTTAAAACATTGGCGGTCTGGTCGCTAAAAGTAATGAGTAAGGCGATGGTCAACAAGGTGTAACCGGCGATGCGCCACCCTACTTTTTTGACTAAGAGGTACAGCAGTAAGATATACAGGGGAATCCATGACCATTTACTGGTTATAAATAACCAAAACCAGTCCCAATGTTGCTGCCCCAGATTATTGAAATAGAGGAAGAGTTGCTGGTCAAATTCGCGAAGTGTAGTAATCATGGGCAACTTGATAATGAATGTTTAATTGGGGCAGGCTCGGGTAGTCCTGTTTCAATGGCAAAACGGTTTAAAAAGAATAGATTACCGGCTCGGCATGGGGTACTTCCCGCTTTCGAATTTCTTCGGGAGTGAGATTTTCCAGATACATGATAAGTGCTCTAAGCGTATTTCCATGCGCAACCAGCAGCACATTTTTATTTCCTAAATAAGGCTCAATAACGGTTTCAAAATAAGGAACAATTCGATTGGTAGTCTGCTCTAAACTTTCTCCTCCCGGTGGCGGGGTTTTATATGACCGACGCCAGATATGAACCTGTTCTTCTCCATATCTTTTGGCGGAAGCGGCTTTGTTGAGCCCGGTTAGTTTTCCGTAATCTCTCGGGTTCAGTTCAGCAGTTTGAGTGACTTCAATCTTGGGATTTCCAATCTCTTCCAAAATAATATCCAAGGTATGTCGAGCTCGTATAAGAGTAGAAACAAAGGCAACTTCTATGGCTTTTGAGGTTAATATTTTTCCTGTTTTATGAGCTTCTTGGATCCCACGAGGAGTTAAATCCGGATTGGCTAAACCCGTAAACCGGTTTTCGAGATTGTATTGGGATTGTCCGTGGCGAACTAAATAAAGTTTCATAATGAAAATTGATGTTTACAAAACTATTTTTTTTCGAGTAAAAAGAAATATCGTACCAACCAGTCTTTATAGCTGTTTTTGGTTGAGGGTACATAATTCATATCATAGCGTTCCCGGTCCAAAATTGTATATTCCTTTTTTAGCTTTTGAATGTAATCCAATCCTTCTTTTTGAACAATAATTCCAAATCTTGATGCATTCGGGAGCTGGGGATCGCGCTCGTTGATTTGCGGAATCGGCTTCCCGTATTCCCAGATTACCTGGGGTGCAAATGCCCCGTATTCATATACTTGGAAACCTTCATTCTTTGCTTTTTGGTGGAGCTGGGCGATCGTGTTGAATTTTGGATTGTGAATAAAATTATCGGTCAGCGGATAAACCAAAGTCATAACCCCGCAAATTAAAACTATCGTAAGATAAAAAACTTTACTAATTTTTTGATGTTTTAGGTAATAAAATAGACAGATCCCCACTCCAAATAGGGTTACACTGGATAAAAAATACCAAATCCAAAACCTTCCGTATATATCCAATATTAAATAAGCAGCAAGGGGAAAGACGACACCGATCAGGCCGATCAAGCCAAAATAAAAATAGACGACCCAACTTTCTTTTCGGGGTAGGGTTTTGAATTTTCGGAATAAGTAGTGGATATAAAAACTGCAGTTAAGGGCCAGCGGAATTAATGCCGGGAGCAGGTAACGCGGTTTTTTCTCGGGAACTAAGGAGAGGAGCAAAACCGAAAATAATGTCCACAACAATGTAAAAGTGTAGTTCTTTTTGTGAATGACCCGGTTTTTTAAATAGGGATATAATAAACTGATAAAAGCCGGAACAGTCCATACCCCGGTTTGGATAAAAAAGTTCCAGTAATAATAGAAGGGACGCGTGTTGTAATTGCCCCAACGGGAACTTTCACGATTCATAATTTCGATGAAAGCGGTCGGATCGGCCAGACGAACATAGATAAACCACCATAAACCAATCCCCAATCCGACCAGTAGGAAACTTACTATGGCTCCCCATTTGGATTTCAGTTTTTTGTATTTATACGTGAATCCGTAACTGATTAAAAAAGGAAGCCAGAGGGTATAAAGTGAAATGGGGCCTTTACTCAAAAAAGAAAACCCGAAGAACAGGGCTGCCAAGAGTGCATTTTTATAATCATTTTTTTCGTTTTGAAGGAATTTCCACAAATAATAAATGGAGACCATCATAAAAGCATGGGTATATACATCCCACTGATTGGTGCGCCCCGAAAAAATGAGATAAAAGGTGGTGGCCATTATAAGAGCGGCATTGAAGGCCTGCCGTTTAGAAAATTGAATAAGCTGTGCAAATTGATAGACCATCCATACGGTTAACAGGCTCATAAGAGCCGCCGGAAGTCGCATAACAACAAAACTGTGGAAACCGAAAGCCATTCCAAAAAGAGCGGTAATCCAAGTGGGTAAAGGTGGTTTTTCATAGCGTGGGAGGCCATCGAGAGTGGTGAGAATCCAGTGGTTTAAATCTACCATTTCCCGGGCGGTAAGCATATTTCGGGCTTCCATCAAATTGATGTAGAGAACATCCAGATTAACAAAATAAATAAAGAATACGGCAATAAGAATCCAAAGCCCGTAAGGAAGATGAAATTTAGACATGAGTACGACGAATTAAAATGACATTTCTTGTATAAATTATACTCCCGAAGAACTGGCCGATAAACAACACCGGATCCCGACGAAAGATGGCATAAATAAGGATAAGTACGGAGCCGGCTAAACTAAGGGCCCAAAAACCCAGAGGTAAACTCGATTCTTGTTGGCGTTCGGAATAGATCCATTGATATACAAATCGAAAGTTAAACAGAAGTTGTGAGGCGGCTCCCAGAATCAATAACCAGGGGGCAATTTCTTCCCGGGAAAATAAACGACTAAGGTCGTAAGTGTTATTATTGAAGAAATAAATCCCGATCAATATGGGAAATCCCCATAGGAACCACTGCATAAATTTTGGTATTTTTTCCCATTCCCTTTGAAGTTGAAGGTTCCGGATATAAATAAAATAGGTGATACTCTGCCCCAGCATAATGGCAAAATCATTCCGTAGGTCTCCGTATATAAAGAGTAAAAAGGCGGCGATCAAAGAGATTTTCCAAAATAAAGAAGGGGTCAATACTTTTTGGGCTCGTTCGGAAACGATCCACTGGAGGAGTAACCGCGCAGAGAAAAGCCCTTGGGCGAGAAATCCAATCCCAAAAATCCACCAGTTACTCATCCTTACCGTCCACGTGGTAGTTAATATACTTCTTTTTCATCCATAAATAGGCAAAACAATCTCCCAGCGGACCCAAAAGCCGATTCCGGAGGTGATATTTCGATTTTCCCGCGATACGGGGATAATGTCTTACCGGAACCTGTTTTATTTTTCCGTTTTGCAGGAGAATCATGGCCGGTAAAAATCGATGTAACCCTTTAAACATGGGGATACGCTTGGCATATTCTGTTCGTATTACTTTTAACGGGCATCCGGTATCGTCTATCCCATCATGCGTAAAGGAGCGTCGAATTCTATTGGCAATCCACGACGAGGTATTTTTAATAAAAGAATCTTTACGCCCTGTTCGCAGCCCGGTGACCAAATCATACTGATCAATTTCCGGCAATAGAAGGTCGAAATCTTCAGGATTGGTTTGGAGATCCGAATCGATATATCCCACAATAGGTGTCTTGACGTAATCAAACCCCGCTTTAATTGCAGCACTGAGCCCCTGATTTTTGGAAAATGAAATATAATGAAAAGCCTTTTGACGTTTGCAGATCTCGTCAATCAGGGCGAGACTGTTGTCTGATGACCCGTCGTTGACAAATAAAACGGTAGTTGATCTACACACTTTCCGGAGGTATTGAGTCATTGTTTCTTCAACCCGTTGCAGATTGTCTTTTTCGTTGTAAACCGGAATAATTATGGTAAATTCCTCGTCCATGATGGGGGTCGTTCGGGGCAAATGTAGTTAAAAATGAATTTTCAGGGATTTAATTTATAAATTTACTCACTTCACCATGACAGAAAGAAAATAAAATGAAGATAATTCATACTGCGGATTGGCATATTGGGAAAAAACTACATAATTACGATTTACAGGAAGATTTTGAACGTTTCATAACTTGGCTCGTTCAATTTATTCGGGAAGAAGGAGTGGACGTGGTTTTGATTTCCGGCGATGTCTTCGATCTCGCCAATCCTTCCTCTGCAGCGCGTAGTCAATATTACAAGAGTTTGGTCGCTTTGCGAAAAGAAGTGGATAAAATCATTTTAACGGGAGGAAATCACGATTCTCCGGCAGTGCTGAATGCGCCTCGTGAACTGCTGAAGGCCTTTGATCTGGATGTTATAGGCGGACTCCCCGAAAATATCGAGGAAACGTTGATTCCATTGAAGAACAAAAAAGGTGAAATAGAAGTTCTGATTGCTGCCATTCCATTTTTACGAAATTCAGATCTTCCTTATCGTACGGTTGTAAAAACTTATGAAGAACGTCTGGAAGCTTTGAGAGAAGGAATCTCGCAGGTGTTCAAGGAAGCCTCGGAGGCTTGTCGTAAAAAATACCCTGATGTTCCGGCTCTTGCCATGGGACATCTGTTTACTTCGGGGGCAAAATCGTCAGATAGTGAGCGGGATATCCAGATTGGAAATCAGGCGGCTGTAGGATCCTCGGCTTTTGGAGATTATTTTTCGTATGTGGCCTTGGGGCATATTCATAAACCCCAACGGGTTTCGGGAAGGCAATGTATTTTCTACAGCGGTTCTCCCATTCCACTCTCTTTTAGTGAACGTGAAGATCACAAACGTATTTTGTTAATCGATACGGAGAAAAGTTGGGAGCCCCGGTCTATACCGGTACCTTCTTTTCGAAAGCTTATTAAGATTAAAGGAGATTTGAAGCATATTCAGTCTGCATTGATGAGATTGCCCGGGCATAAGGGATTGTCAAATTTAATCGAGGTAGAATTGGTTGAAGACGTATATCAGGCTAAAATCCTACAGGATTTAGAAGTCTTGGTGGCCCACTTTGTTAAACCGGGATATGAGATTGTCAAACATCGTGCACGATTTAGAAATCAACAAAAACAGACCGGTGAGCTTTTTGAGGAACAGGTCCACTTGGCGGAATTAGGGCCTCAAAAAGTGTTTGATGAATTAATACAGCAGGAAGATTTTCTGGCGGATGAAAAAAAGGAAATAGAAATGGCTTTTAAAGAACTTTTGGAAGAAATTGAAAATCCGATTGAAGAATGAAAATTTTGAGCTTGGATTTTAAGAATATCAATTCCCTGAAGGGAGAACATCATATTGATTTTACGGCCGATGAGTTTGCACGGAATCCCCTGTTTGCTATTACCGGTCCGACGGGAAGCGGTAAAACAACCCTACTCGATGTTATTTCCTTGGCTCTTTTTGGGGAAGTACCCCGGCTGGGGAAGATTTCAAAGACTATAGTCGATGAAAAAGGAGCTATTCTTACCCGGAATCAGGAGGAGGCTTTTGCCAAAGTTACGTATAGCTGTAAACACGGGCAATTTGCTTCAGTGTGGGAAATCAGTACGACCCGCACCGGAAATTTACGGGATTATGAAATGGAATTAACACAGCTGAATCCGTTGCGGCGTTTGAGTCATAAAAAATCGGAGATACCGTCAAAAAATGAGGAGTTAATCGGGCTGCGTTACTCCCAGTTTATCAAATCGGTGGTTTTGGCACAGGGGGAATTTTCAAAATTTCTAAAAGCCCCCAAAAAGGAACGCAGTGAACTCTTGGAGCAGATCACCGGTACCGGAATCTATCGGGTACTGGGGATACGGGCTTTTCGTAAATATGCCGATCGGAATAAGGAGATCGAGCAAGAAGAACAGCTGCTCATGGCAGACCGGGAAGCGATATTGCCAGAGGAAGAGAAAGCGGAAAAAGTCCGGGAGTTAAAAGCTTTAAAGAAAGCTATTGAAGGTCTGAATAAGAAGAAAGAGGAGGCTCTTGAGCAACTTCGTTTTCGCAAAGAGCTGCGAGAGCAACAACGCGCATTAGAGAAAAAGGAAGGGGAGCTGAGGACTCAACAGGTTCGGCAGAAGGCATTTGAAGAAACGTATGGAGAGCGGATTAAAAAACACGAGCAGATCGAGGAATTTTCGGTTGCGATTCAGGATTGGACCCATCAGGAGAAGCTACTGGAAGAGCTAAAAAAAGAGGAAACTCAATTATTAGTCCGGAAGAAGGATTTTGAAGAAAGGAAGAACGTACAGCTTCAGAAGATCCAAAAATTTATTCAAAATCCTGTAGAAGAAAAGGCTTTGATATCGGCTTTAGACGCATTTTATAACCGAGTTAATGCCTTGCAGGAGCAAATGAAGGCCATTGGAGAACAATACCGATCGGGGAGACGAGCTTTTGAGCGGGAGATTGAAGGACTTGAACTACAGGGAGACAGTACATTTCTTGTGACTCACCCGGAGCAATGGGAGCAGGTTACCGTTCAATTTAAAAAAAGGAAGAACGAGCTGGAGGCTTATTTTAATGGAGTTGTTCCCCGTGATTTTGACCGGCAAATCGATCTTTATAAAAACCGGATGCAACTTATAAAAGAAGCGCAAAAGGAGCAGAGATTCATAAAAGATTGGCAGGAAACGCTTAAGAAAGATGAAAATCGATTACACACAATACGGGAGAAGGGGAAGGAATTGCCTGGTATTATCAAGCACCTCAAACACCAGGTAGAACAGGCTGATAAAGAGGTTGAAAATTTGGATCTGCGTTATCAGAATCAGTTGATGGCAGCAAAAGTGGAAGATTTGAGGAGGCGTTTAGAAGACGGTAAGCCCTGCCTGGTTTGCGGTTCGACGACGCATCCCTATGCGCATCATACACCGCAAAAAGAAAAGGAGTTAAAGGCGAAGATCAGGATTGCCAAAACTGCTTTGCATCAATATCAAAAGAACCTGACTCAAAAACGAACAGAAGAACGACATTGGAAAGAGCAGGAGCTCGAACGGGCAGAAAACCTACGGCTGGAAAGGACTAAATTAAAGGCTCGGAAGCTTGCTTTTAACAAGGAATATAATACAGTGGCCGACCTTCGGGAACAAAATTGGGAGAAGAAGATCAAAACGGTTGAAGAGGAAATCGAAAATCTTCAACGCTATAGAAAAATAAGGGAAGAACAGGAACAGGTTGAACGGGCACAACCCGTTTTTAATGAGCTCTTGTCAATTTTTAAACGCGGCCGACAAATTAAAGAGGAACTCCAACAATATTATCAGGGAAAAAATCTTTTGGAAGATTATCAAAGACTACAATCGGACTGGCTGAAAGGAAACCAGGATCTGAAGTTCATTAATTTGCGGCTCAAAGAGCATCGAGAAAAACTAAAGCAGGAAAAGGCAGCTTTTAAGAAGCAGGTTCGGGAGCTTCTCCCAAAACTGGAGAATCGAGGGTATTCTTCGGTTAAAGCGGCGCAGGAAGTTGTATTGCCCAATACGGAGTACAAAAAGATGAGAGACAGTCGATTGGCGTTGGAAAAACGGATCGCCGAGTTGATCTCGAGTATTCGAACCGAAGAAAACCGTAAAAAAAAGCTGGAGGAGCAGCTCCAATCCGGGCAGTTGATTAAAGAGCTGGAGGAGACTATTCAAGAGATGAAGGGGCGGATTACAGAACAAACGACTACAAGAGAAGAACTTGATCGATGCCTGAAAAACGATGATGAGCTCTTGAAACGGATTGAAAGACGAAAAAAAGATATCAATATGCGGCAGAAGGAGAACTTCCGCTGGAAATTGTTGAGCCGGCTCATTGGCGATTCAAAAGGTGATCGATTTAATCAGTTTGCCCAGGATTTGACATTACGCCATCTTTTGGCCTTGGCCAATCGACGGCTTCAACATATAAGCGGCCGATATCGATTGATCATTAAGCCCAATACCGATAAAAACACCGATAATCTTGTGGTCTCCGATTTGGATATGGGAAGCCAGGAACGCGCTGTACAAACTTTATCCGGAGGGGAAACCTTTTTGATGAGTCTGGCTCTGGCCCTCGCACTTTCTGATTTAGCGTCTAAGAATGTACAAATCAACAGTTTGTTTATCGATGAAGGTTTTGGAACCTTAGACCCCGAAACGTTAGATCAGACCCTCGACACATTGGAGCGTCTGCAGGCTGCTTCTAACAAAACGATTGGAATAATCAGTCATGTGGAATCCTTAAAGGAACGTATTGCCACACAAATTCAATTGGAAAGAAATGGGCAAGGATATAGTTCGTTAAAGATTGTCTCTGGTTGAGGGATATTGGTTTTTGGAAAATTCGGGGAAGAAGCCGGTTCCGCAGGAGAGGTATAAAAACGGCACTGATAAACGGTTTTTTACGCATCTATTTTTGTTTTATTATTCAGATAAATAATCTAATGAGTAGAAGAAAGAGAGTGATTTATCGTTGGTCAATAGTTGTGATTGGATTATATTTGTGCATTCTGATTCAGTTGATGCTGAGAGCAGGATTATAAAGAAAAAAATATGAGTTTATTTAAAGGTAGCGGGGTCGCCATTATAACCCCGTTTTTTGAGGATGGAAGCATTGATTTCGAGAGCTTAAAGAAATTGCTGGATTTCCATTTGGAGAATAAAACCGATGCCATCGTGGTCGCCGGAACCACCGGAGAAGCCTCGACTATGACCGATGAGGAACAGGCAGAAGTGGTACACGGTGTCGCAGAGTATATCGACGGAAGGTTACCGGTAATTGCGGGGTCGGGGTCAAATGATACACGGCATGGTATAAATTTGTCTAAAATGTGCGAAGAAGCCGGGGCTGATGCTCTCTTGCAGGTAACGCCGTATTACAACCGGACGAGCCAAAAAGGCTTGTACGAGCATTTTAAAGCAATTGTGGAGGGGGTTTCTATACCAAATATTTTGTATAACGTCCCGGGGCGTACCGGCATGACAATTGAGCCCGAAACTGTGGCCGAACTGGCTAAAATCCCTAATATTGTGGGGCTGAAGGATGCTACCGGAGACTTGTCCTACACCACCGCGGTCAAGCGTTTGGTTCCGGATGATTTTGATATTTATTCCGGAAATGATGATGTTGTCGTGCCGCTGCTTTCCCTCGGAGGTTCCGGAGTGATTTCGGTATGGGCCAATGTTTGTCCGAAAGAAGTACATGAAATGTGTCAGAATTTTTTTGATGGAAATTTGGAAGCTGCCCGGAACACGCAAACGCGTTATAAGGAATTTATCGAGGCCTTGTTTATGGAATCAAATCCTATTCCGGTAAAATCGGCGATGAAGATTATCGGTAAAGATGAGGGGTATCTCCGTCTGCCACTTTATAAAGCTTCAGATCACACCCGGGAAACGCTACGACGTGTTATGAAAAAACTGGACTTGATATGAGAGTCCTTGTAGTCGGTGCGACCGGAGCTATGGGACAAATCATAGCGAAAGTGGCGCAGGAAGAAAATGACATTAAAATTGTAGCGGGAATAGGGCAGGGTAAAACAATGCTGGATATCCCGATATACGATGATTTTAAGGCCGTAAAAGAGGATTTTGATGTCCTTGTTGATTTCTCCCATTCATCGCTTACACCGGCTCTTTTGGATTTTGTTGAGGCGGTTCAAAAACCTGCGGTTATCGCGACTACAGGTTTATCTGATAAAATCAAAGAACGCATGCAATTCCTGAGTAAAAAGACGCCTATCCTGTATGCTCAAAATATGAGTGTCGGGGTGAATACGATAGATACGGTCGTTGCTGCACTGACAAAAATTTTATCCGGTTTTGATATTGAGATTATAGAGAAACATCATAATCAAAAAGTAGATGCGCCCAGTGGAACGGCTGAAATGTTGCTGGAAACGGTAAAAAGAAACCGTAGAGGAGCTTATCCTGTTTATGACCGGACCAAAAAGCACGAAAAACGCCAACCGCATGAAGTTGGGGTCGCATCGTTAAGGGGAGGGACGATTGTCGGGGAGCATTCGGTAATCTTTGCCGGCACCGATGAGGTTGTAGAAATCAAGCATACGGCGGGAAGCAAAAAAATATTTGGAAAAGGAGCCTTGCGTGCAGCCCGGTTTTTGCTGAAGAAAAAAAATGGATTTTATGATATGAAAGACGTATTGGGATGACAACAATAAAGGTAGGTATTGTAGGGTATGGAAACTTGGGAAAAGGCCTGGTTGCTGCAATTCGGCATACCGAGGATCTGGAATTGGTAAAGATCTTTACGCGAAGGGATCCACAACAATTTTCTAATGACAAGATGGAGCATACCGAAAATATTTTGGAGTATCAACAGGAAATTGACGTACTCCTTTTGGCGTTGGGATCGGCCACTGATATCCCTACGTTTGGTCCCGATTTGGCAAAACATTTTAACACCGTGGATACCTATGACAATCATGGAGAGATGGGGTCCTATTTTGAGACCATGGATGCGGTGGGCAAGAATCATCAAAAAACCTGTTTGATCGGAATGGGCTGGGATCCCGGGATGTTCTCTTTAAATCGTGTGCTCGCTGAGAGTCTGTTGCCTTCAGGTAAAACATTTACTTTTTGGGGAAAGGGAGTAAGCCAGGGACATTCTGATGCTGTACGGCGAATTAGAGGGGTGAAGAATGCGGTTCAATATACGATTCCAAAACCATCCGTGCTCCACCATATTGACGAGCAGAAAGGAGATTTAAAAGGTTTTGAAATGCATGATCGGCAATGTTTTATAGTACCTCGTAAAGATGCCGATAAAGAGGAGATTCGGAGCCGCGTGATCCATATGAAAGACTATTTTGAAAAGTATCAAACCGAAGTCCATTTTATTACTGAAGAAGAATTTCAAAAGAACCATCAGAAAATGCCACATGGCGGTCATGTGATTCGGGTGGGGAAGACGGGATTCAAAGATCAGCATACCTCAAAAATAGATTTTTCCCTGACTTTGGAAAGCAATCCCGAATTTACTGCCAGTGTCGCTGTAATGGGAGCTCGTGCCGTTTATAAGATGAATAAAAATGGCGATTATGGCGCTAAAACTATTCTTGACACACCGCCTTCCTTCTACGCTCCGCAATCTGTAAAAGAGCTGATTAAAAATTACCTGTAACGGGCGGGGATTGTATATAAGATTTACATGAATCCGTCCGGATCGATGCCTTTTTTATAAATCGGCGGTTTACGGGATAGGCATAAGGTTTTTGAATCGCTCCGCGGGGTGTTTCTGTAATTCGGGGCTAAAAATATTTGAGGGAAAAAATCAGAGTTGATTTTAATCGGAGCTCTCGGGTAAGGAATCGACTTTACTATTTTTTTGAAATGTTGAGTCTCGTGCAGCTATGAGTAAAGGCGAGATATCTCTGAAAACCGGAGTTCCATAATTATATTCATTTTAATTAGGAAATAGCTCTTTTTGTAAAACTGCCGAAAATACCCCTTTTTTTAAAGCTGATTAGACCTTTTTTAGTTGATATTCATTATTAAACTAAAACATCATTTAATCTATATAATAAACTTATTGACATGTAATTACCTATTAATTTATATATGACTGTATATGTAGATCCATCGGATTTCCTTTTGCTAAATTTGTTTTATATAAGTTGTCATTATTAACCGATTAAAAACAATATCTAATTAAGATAACTTATTTATGATAAACTATCCATTTAATTAATATTATTTAATATACTGATATACACGTTATTACGAATTGTATTTGTCATTTTGTCAGGTAGTGTTTATCCCTATTTTATAGGGAATATCAATAAATTATGAGCTGTATTATCGAAAACAGCGGGTTAAAGAAAAATGGCTTGAATATCGTAGAGTGGACTTTCTTCTAAATTGATCATGGCATTGATAAGTTTAAAGGAGGTAAAGTTTTTGAGATCTTTTGAGAGGATTTTTTCTTCTTGGATTTTTCCGCTGGATAATAGAGATTGACGCATGGTACCGTTGAGTAAATAGGAACTTGGAGTAAACCCTTGTTTTCCATCAAAAAAGACCAGATTGGCATAGGAAGCGTCGGTAATTTGATGATTTTGAGCAAGGATAATTTCCGCTTCGCGAACGCGCTTCTTTTGATCTTGAAAAATGCGACGGTCTGCCAGTTTATACGGATATTTCAGCGATGGTGCATGGACCAGCCGAAATGATGAATGCCGTCGAATCGTATAGGGAATAAATTCCACAGAATCAAAGGCTGCTCCATAAAGGATGCGGCATTTAAACTTTCCTTTCTTGGGTATTTTTTGCGAGGCCAGTAGGGCTTCCAGTCGGAGTTCATCGGAAAGGCTGTAGAGTTGTTGGCGAGATCGGTTTACGCGTTTCTGATGAAACTTCAGATTTCGGGGCTCTCCATCGATAATACATATACTTTCAAGCAGTTGGGACATAAATTTTTGAAATCAGTTCCTGGTATTCCTTTTCTATTTTACTCTGCGCTGTTATTCCTCCTCCACTTTTATATACGAGTCCGTGCGGGGTTTTTTCGAAGAATCGTATGAGGACTGCGCTGTCCAGATTCCTCCCGTCAAACACACCAAAGATTCCGGTATAAAATTTTCGTTGATGAAGTTCTATTTGATGCAGGAGTTTTAGGCTTGCTTCTCTGGGATTGCCACAAATAGAGCCGGCTGGAGTGATTTGATTAAAAATATCACCCAGATGAGCTTGAAAACCTGCCGGGAGTTGTCCGACAATTTCAGAAACGGTTTGCCACAGTACGCCTTGATGGGTTTTTATTTTTTCGACATAACGAAAACGCTTAACATAGACTTTTTCTGCTATCTTTTCCAGGTCTCTTTGGACGAGCTGTACCGCCTGTTGATGTTCTTCAATTTCCTTGGGATTCTTGAGAAGTTCTTCGATTCTGTGTGCTGAGGTCGCTTGCAGGGTTCCTTTAATTGGAAAAGCACTAATTCGATTGTTTTTTATCGTGACAAAGGTTTCCGGAGAAAAACAGGCAAATTCATCTTTATACAGGATTTTATAGCGGGCATGAGCAGAAGCGTATAATTCGCGTAGGTTGAGCGGAGTCTCAATTGCGGTCGTTGCGGTTAAATTGAGATAGGAGATCGAGCCCTGTTGAAGAGCTTTTTGCGCTTTATCAAATGAGATTCTATAGTCTTTTAGAGAGATAGGATGCTTTTTGAAAAGCGGTGAAGGGGCTTCTGAAGATGATGATGCGCGGATTGAAAACCGGATGTCTTCGGGTAATTCCGAGAGTGGATAAGCAACTCCGTTTTCTTTGGGGAAGTCAATTATAAAAAGAAAGGGAAGCCCTTGTTTGCCCCATTGATTCATTTTATTAAATAGTGTGGAAGTTTTCTCCATGCCGAAAGAATAATATAAAGGATCTTAAAATGCAAAAATACTACAGATTGACCGCTCGAGATTTGAAAAGATGATTTTTTCCATTATAGTTTGTCGGGTATGTCCATTTTGACGATGATTGAGAAAGGATGTGAATTTCTTGTTCTTTAAGGTTTTTTGCCCGGCTTAAGGGAGAGGCCTCGAATTACGTAAACTTTAGTTATTGCGTCGCCTTAGGTGGTGGATGGCGGATATAGGGTTTTCTGTTTTAGGCTTTGAGTCTCATTTCTTATCGGTTTATATTAACGGGTAGTTTAGACCAACCGCTAATCAATTTAATTTCTAATGCGCCTGAAAATCGAAGTTAGGGCAGTTATGCAGTGTTTATCCCTGTAATAACGACCAGACTAATGGAGCCAGGAATACGGTAATTACTCCGTTGATACTCATGGCCAGACCGCTAAAGGTTCCGGCTTGGTCACTCATTTGTACAGCGCGCGCTGTTCCTATCCCATGGCTGGTCTGGCCGATTGCCAGCCCTTGTGCAGGATCCCAGTTGATTTTAAATACATGAAGTAAAAACGGACTGACGAGATTTCCAAATAATCCCACACCGATGACAACTACCGATGTAATCGAGAGATCACCGCCCAGGGGATGGGCTACTTCTATGGCAATGGGGGTTGTAATTCCCAGGGGGAGGAGAGAAGCTGCCAGGGTTTTGGGCAGGGAGAGGAGTTGGGCCATGGTGATGACCAACAGGAGGCTGATCAGGCTTCCACTCGCAATGGAGATCAGGAGCGGCTTAAAATGAGCCTTGATCAGGGGAAGCTGTTTGTATAAGAGCACGCCCAGTGCTACTACTGCGGGACCCAGCATAAAAGTGATCGGTCGGTTCTCTGAAAAATACCGGTCAAAGGGAATGTGCCCCAACCACAATACCAGAATACAGCCCGTAACCGTGAAAAATACCGGAACAAAAATGATATAAGGCCACTTTTTATGGAGTACTCTTGCCATAGCAAACAATACGAGCGTAAGCAGGCTACCCATGGTTTCCTTTTGATTTAAGGTAGCTAAATAGCTTGCCGGTTATAAACAGAACACTAAGGGTAACCGTAAGGACCAGGAGAATAATCTTAAAACCCATTGCACGGGTTTCCGGATTGACGTTTATTATTCCGACTCCATAGGGTACATAAAAGAGCCCCATAAAAATGAGGAGAAACCGAGCGGCATCATCTACCCATTGCAGGGGGATCCATCGGAGTAGTAAGAGCCCCAGCATAAATATCAATCCCAAAATCGGACCCGGTATGGGAAAGGGAATATAGCCGGCTACCCAGTCTCCCAGTACGCTTAATCCAATTAGTAAGGTAAGGCCAAATAGAAAGCGGAGGATACGTTGAAAAGTAATTTTTGGGATGAAAGTTTTCACGTTTTAAGAAAATTGTAAGGTGTTTAGCAGATTTGATGACAGTACCCCTGCTTTGAGAGATTTTAGTGCTTCAAAGATAGGATTTCAAGATAAAGATTCATTACTAACCGATTAAAAAACAATATCTGAGTAATCTATTAATAATCAATTAGCTATACAATTACATAAAAATGGAGGTATCTTTTTCCACAATTAAAAACATCCATCCCTACCCTTCCTTGCCTTCACGATCTAAATAAGAGCCTTCAGAGCATCATTCCTTTTTCTCAAAAACGCTTCGCAGAATGGTAATTGCTTCTTGCAATTCCTTTTCGTTAAAATGACCGAACCCAAGACGTAAATGAGCTTCTTCTCGAATTTGATATCGACAGGCCCGGGGGATGAGCAGGCCTTTTTCTTCACATTTTTTGGATAGTACACTTAGGGAAATTGCCGGTTTTACAGCAAGCCAAAAGGCCAATCCTCCGGCCGGTATTTGATAGTCAAAAGTATTTGGAAAATGTTCTTGTAACAAATGGGTAAAAAGATTGCGTCTCCCGATATAGGTTTGTATCGATTTTCGCCGATACCGGTGAATATCTCCTTCATAGATCATTTCCCCCAGAGCTCGCTTTTTAATGGGATCGGCTGTACTGAAGAGCGATAGATATTTTTCGGCTTCGGCTATAAAATCTTCCGGTCCCAATAGAAAATGAGTTTGAAAGCCACGTTGTAAATAGTGGCCAAAACTTCCAATATAAAGGAGCGGATCCTTGTGTTTTCGCTTAATGAAGGGGAGTGGAAGGGATTTTTCATACGTCAATTCAGAAAACCGATCATCTTCAATCAAAATAAAATTTAATTCCCGGCTTAGCTGCAGTAGTTCCTGCCGTCTCTTTTCGGCAAGACAAATCGTAGTGGGGTAGTGGTGTTGGGGCTGGTAATACAACAGCTTAATTTCGCCTTTTTTAAAGTGCTTGCGGATAAAATCGGTTAGCAGGCCTTCGGTATCCATGGGGATTGTTTGTAACTGTGCCCCAGCCTGTTGAAAGACCATGTTGGCAACGGGATGGCTATAGGTGCTTACCAATACCTGATCACCGGGTTGAATACAAAGTTGAGCGATGACATAAAGCAATACGGATTTGCTTGGGGTCGTTAACAGATTTTGTGTGGAAAGGTGAAAACCCTGTGTGGTATTTAAATAAAAACTGAGTTGTTTTTTAAAAAAGGAATGATCTGAAGTAATGTTTTTTTGGCGGTGTCGGCTTCTGCGTTTCAACACCGAGGAATAAAAACGCCCGATTTCCCGGGAGGGGATAAGTCGGTAATCGGGGGTGCCATCGGTAAACCGAAGTGGGGCCACAACATTTTCGTGGGGTCTGTCCAAAATAAAACTTCGGTGGAAGGGAAATGTTGCTTTGCGGGGAAAAGTAGTGGCAGTCCCTCCTTTGGAGTGCTGTAATTCCGGATTAATGACATACCGGCCTACTGAGGGAACACTGCGTATCCATCCCTGAAGCTGTAATTCTTCAAGGGCTTTAACCAGGGTTTTCCGATGAATTTTCAACTCCCGGCTTAAGGGGCGACTCCCGGGTAGTTGGTCGCCGTCTTCCAACATCCGGAGCTGTACGGCTTGAATGAATTGATATACGATCTGTAGATAGACCGGATCTGATTTACGTCGATCGATTTTGATGAATTGGGAAAAAGCTAAAAGAGGCGGACTACTCATAATATTTAAACCGGACTATCAAAAGTAAGACAATAGGTTGAATATTTGTGCAAACGCACACTCCTATATTTTTTGATAATGATTTTTAGATATTTAATAGCTGTAGTACTCTTTTTAATGACGTTTAGTTTAATTCGGGCACAACATCAAGAGTTCGAGCAAACTGACGATTTGGAAGAGGTCATCATTCAGGGAAATCGTTTAAAAATACCATTTAACGAGTTAGCCCGAGATATTCAGGTGATATCGGCAGCTGAAATTTCCCGACTTCCCGTTCATTCCTTAAATGCACTTTTGGCCTACGTAGGCGGGGTCGATATTCGTCAACGAGGACCGTTTGGAGGGCAGGCCGATATCAGTATAGACGGAGGGTCTTTTGAGCAAACATTGGTTTTAATTGACGGGATTAAGCTTATTGATGATCAAACCGCCCATCTTATGATGAATCTTCCCGTGCCCCTGAAGGCCATTGATCACATCGAGGTTTTACGGGGGGCAGCGGCCCGGATTTACGGGGTGAATGCACTTACCGGCACCGTGAATATCGTAACCAAGAAAAGCGCGACCTCCTACGTAACGGCAGACTTTAATATGGGATCCGGTTTTAAACCCCGGGAGGAAGAGGGAAAGAGCGGAATATACGGTGGCGGCAGTCTTCAGTTAACCGGAAATTTAGCCGGTAAAAATCAACGTCATTTGTTGGCCCTGAGTCAGGATTTATACAATGGACAACGCTATAATACCGCATTAAACAATTCTCGTTTTTTTTATACCGGGAAATACCGGTTTGATGTTCAGAATTCCATTCAAGCCTTGGCGGGATATGCGCATAATCGATATGGAGCTAACGGTTTTTATGCCCCTCCCGGAGATCAGGATGCCGAAGAAATTAGCGAAACCTTTGTAATGAGCCTTTCTTCGACTCACCGATGGGGTAATTTCACGTTGCGGCCAAGACTGAGCAATCGTTATGATACCGATGATTATCGCTATTTTAAATACGATTTAAAAAATGCTCGATCGCTACATTACACCAACGCCTTTATGGCAGAATTGAATGCGAGTATAACGACAGCGATAGGGGATTTCGGAATGGGATGGGAATCCCGTTTTTCTCATATCAGCAGCTCCAATATCGGGCAGCACAGTCGTGATAACCATGGCCTTTATGTAGAATATAAAGGAGAGTTTGGTAGGCAATGGTCGATGACAGCCGGTGCGTACTTGAATTATAATACCGATTATGGTTGGCAAACTTATCCCGGGCTGGATCTTGGTTATACCCCCGGTAAGCGTTGGAAGCTTGCCGCCAGTCTGGGAACGGCTCAGCGTCTTCCATCATTTACCGATCTCTATGTCGATCAGGCCCCCGGAAACGTTGGGAATCCGGATCTTCGCCCCGAGAAAGCATGGCAATATGAGGTGTCAGTAACGTATATGATGAATGCCGGAAGGATCAAAACCGGATACTTTTACCGGGATATTGCCAAATTTATTGATTGGGTTCGGGAATCGGAAGACCTTCCGTACTCCCCTTACAATTTAGGGAATAATAGAGTTCGCGGACTTTATTTACGGCTGCGGGAAGATTTTAAATTGGGGGCGCAACAGAATATGGGATATAAAGTCAGTTATAATTATTTACATCCAAATATGAAAACGGTTACCGATCAACAGTCTAAATATATCTTGGAAAATTTAAAACATCAGTTTATTGCCGGCATTAATTATACATATCAAAATCTTTCTTTACAGGTTCAAAACCGGTGGATAAAACGGGAATTAAATTCCGGTTATGATCTTTTGGATGCTCGCGTGCAATACGGGTTTAAAAAATTTCAGATCTATATGGATGTATCCAATATCCTGAATGCGAGTTATCGAGAGGCAGGAGCTGTTCCCATGCCGCCCCGATGGTTTAGGATGGGCATCCGGTGGAAAATGGAGAAGGGGGCATAAACCGAATACGCCGATTTAAGAAAAGTTTTATACAGTATTCATTTACCTTCATTTTAAGAAATAAGATCAATATATGATAATAAGTTACAAAAAATGAAAGTATATCTGTAATTTTGCGGCATTAAATTACAGTTTTCATGGCTACGCTGATTATTGGCAGTCTTTTGTTCTTTTTAATTGGTGTCACTCTTAGTCTTTTAGGGGGAGGAGGATCGATTTTGACGGTTCCCGTACTGGTGTATGTTTTTGGGGTGGATCCCTACTTGGCGACATCTTATTCCATGTTTTTGGTAGGAACCTCCAACTGGTTGGCAGCAGTTGACAGCATGCGTAAAAAGCTGGTGCTTTATAGGCAGGGTTTTTATTTTGCGATCCCCGGTCTTGTTGTCACATTTGCTGTTCGTCGCTTTCTATTACCTTATTTACCGCAATATCTCATCCAGACGTCAGAGTTGTCAATTACTAAGAGTAATGGGATCATGTTGTTTTTTGCCTTTATTATGTTGTTGGCTGCTCTTAAATCGTTGTGGGGGAAAAATGCTCCGGGAGATACTTTACCCACTTCTTATAACTACAAGTTGCTTGTTATTCAAGGAGCGGGAGTGGGATTAGTAACGGGTTTAGTGGGAGCCGGTGGCGGGTTTTTGATTATCCCGGCTTTGGTATTTAGCAATAAGGTCCCGATGAAGAATGCCGTTGCTACTTCCCTGATGATTATTGGAATTACAACGACTTTGGGATTTCTGGGTGATTTTAATCCTTCTATACAGATTGACTGGGGTTTCCTGCTTCGTAATACCAGCATCGCATTAGTTGGCGTTTTGGCAGCTAATCATTACAAGGATCGATTGAGCAATAAATTTTTACGGCTGGCCTTTGGATATTTGATTTTAATACTTTCTATTTTTATTTTTTATACGGAAGGAGGAAAAGTTGAAGCTCACTTCCTTACAGACTTGGTAACCGGGTTGCGGTAATCATATTTTTTCAATATAAATGCTCATTCCATAAAAATATAAGTAGTTTTAGAGAAGATTTTGATTATAAATAAATGAAGTTGAATTAAAAGAGAGCCTCATGGCTGAAAAGAGACCGCATTTGCGAATTCCTCCACAGAAACCGGATAAGTGCTTGGAGGTGGCCGGTTGGGGGGTAGTGTTGGCCAGTTGGTTATTGGTGGTAATTTCTTTTTCCGATCTCCCCGAACTTATACCCATTCACTACGATTTTACGGGAGCAGTCACAAAATGGGGGGTAAAAGGCCGGATTTTTTTACTCCCTGCAATTGCAACCCTGTTGTTTATTGGGATTACTATTCTGAATCATTATCCTTATCGCATGAATTACCCGGTCAACATTACATCTAAGAATGCTTTCCGATACTACACGATTGCCACACGTTTTAACCGTTATATAAAACTCCTGATCGCTCTTATCTTCTTTATCATTAGTTTGCGGACTATTGAAATCGCTCATGGGCATTCCGGTCAGTTTGGGTTTTGGTCGATACCGATAATAGTTGTGCTATTCGTATTCCCTATGACCACGCTTCTGGTTTATCTATTTAAAGAGGAAAAACGAGGAATGGAAAAAAAGGAACGGTAATAGGGGGCACTCCTCGATGATGTCAACCCTTAACTGTCGAGGTACTGTGCTCCAAGGCAAGTTTCCAAGGCCAAATCTTTGAATCTTCTCGCTATTCTATAATATAGGTATAATTGAAGGTGACTCGGGCGATATCTTGATGAGTGGATTTGTTTTTTATATCAAATTTAAACTCCAGTTCGTTGTTTTTATTCATTTTATATTCCGCTTCCAAACCGCTTTTCTGGGTGGAAAAACTCAGTCCTTTTTCTATGATTTGATAGTTTTCCGAAAAAATAAAAATGGATAATGGTCTGATGATTTCATAGCCCAGTTCAATTTTATTTCGTATATAAAATTCAGGTTTGATGGCGGAAGCTATCTTTTGCTGGAGTTTGAGTGAATATTCCAATTTCAGATTATTTTTTAGACCATGGCAGGCGGTTATGGAGTAACGAATATCATGTGAGTCCTGTTTCCCGTTGTATTGATACCGATAATCTATTCCGGGTTCCAGCCAGGAGTTTATCTTATAATCGTAATCGATCTTGACCCCCAGCCCCGACCTTTTATAATGACTGATATGTTGGTCCAGATAATGACTATACCTTCCTCGGACTTTGATTCCGTTGTCAAACTCATGTTCTATAGAAACTCTGAACCGACCCTCTACATCATCGAAAACCTGTCCATAGGCTGATCCTAAAAAATAAGGGATTAAAAACAGAAACAGAATTAAACAATATCGCGTTTTCATTAGATCAAAAGTTTTTGTGGTTTACACAATCCAAGGCGTGATCATAATGCGGGTTTGATTTCTAACTTATTAGGATACCTGAAATAAAAATAGTCTTGTATAAAGAGCCTTTAAATAGTGAGGTGGTTTAAACTTTTAGAATTGAAGCGAAAAATAGAGATTATTGTTCCAGATGACGGCTTTTTTGTAGAGCATAGCCATAGCTACGGTCGAAAAAAAGACTAAATATGGGGCAATAAGATCATTTTACAGCCCATTTTTGAAAGTTTAAATGACCTCAGTTGATAAGACAAAGGAAATAATGAAATCTGGAAGGAATTTGTAATTTTGATTGAGGAGCGGGAAATATTGATTTGTGGTTTTAAAGTTATATACTTAAATTCAAAATTTAATTGATATAGTACAAATATCTAATTAACAGTATTTTATCATATAATAAAAATGAAAAATAAAATTGAAATTATTCAGGGAGATATTACCGATGAGAAAACGGAAGCTGTTGTCAATGCAGCAAATTCTTCATTATTAGGTGGTGGAGGCGTTGATGGTGCTATTCATCGGGCGGCGGGACCGGAGTTGCTGGAGGAGTGTAGAAAATTGGGGGGATGTGATACAGGGGCGGCCAAACTGACTAATGGGTATCAACTTCCGGCAAAATTTGTAATTCATACGGTGGGTCCGATATGGCATGGAGGGATAAAAAATGAACCGGAATTATTGAAAAAGTGTTACTTCAATTCGTTAACAATAGCTCGGGATCACGGGATTAAAAGTATAGCGTTTCCAGCCATCAGTACCGGGGTTTATGGCTATCCCCTCCGGGCAGCAACAAAAATTGCCTTAAAAACGGTTTTGGATTTTTTAACAACAAACCACGAGATTAAAACTGTAAGATTTGTATGTTACAGCATTTCTGACTATGCCGTTTATAAAGAAGAATTTTTGCGGCTTTCTTGATATATGATATTTCGTGAATCAAGAAGGGATTAAGAGATTAAAAACGGTCGTTATACATACCTGCGGGTTAATTCGGTTTGGGAAGGGGTAGAAAATTTTTGGGGATGTCCCCCTGAGGTCGTTTAAATTTTTAAATTACTCGAAGGGATCTTGAAAATCTTCATTTATAGGGCTGAAAACTATACCTATAGTCTTTTCAAAAACGATTATGATCGCGAGCAATTAGTAAAGCAATGGGATTACTATACAATTTATTTTAGGCTTCAGCCACATTTTCCCTTCGGAAATACGATAATAGACTCTTTTACATGTTTACATGGGACCAAGCCCGGGTTTTGCCATCTTTTTTCTGCTTAAGCAGACAGCAAGAGATAAACTCTGATATTCAACTACAATATCGGAATAATCGCTGCCTATATTCGTCGCAGTTTAGCTTTAACCAACTGCTAAGGAGAGTTTCTCCTTCCAAGATAAGATATGAGCTACATCATATTCTTTTTGCATTAATAAAATTTTTATAACCTATTAATAATCAATATAATATATATAAAATATTAGGCCTTTCCAGATGTTTTTTTCGAATCTTATGGATTATTTTCATTAGATTCAATGTTTTACAGAAATATTAGAAAGACTTCGGATGGGGTTTAAAATCAGGCTTTACAATCTTGCGAACGCATTTTGGATGAAGAGTTAAGGTCATTGATCCAAATCTCTATAGTTGTGAAAATTTGCTGAGATCGTAGGTAGTTCAAGTTCGTTTTGGTAGTTTTAGGCTTGGCATATAGAAACCGGGAAAGGCTTAATAAGAGTTTTTCGGTGTCTTGGTAGGATTTTCGAGTTTCTCGGTTTTAGAAATCAACAATCATGATGAAAAGCAATTATATCTCCTTTCTGTTTTTACTCTTCGCATCCTCTTTAGGATTTACTCAAACCGTGGCAGATACGCGCTTCGCCAAAAATATTGTTACTGTCAATTCGGGCAAAATTCAGGGGATAACGGATGTTAATTCCGGAATTCGTAACTTTTTTGGTGTTCCTTATGCTCAACCTCCTGTTGGTGACCTGCGTTGGAAAGAACCCCAACCCACAAAACCTTGGGATGGTGTGAAAAAGACGACGAAATTTGCCGCCCGATGTATGCAGAAACCGGTATTTTCGGATATGAATTTCCGATCGACAGGGCGGAGTGAAGATTGCCTGTATCTTAATATTTGGAGCCCGGCGGAAGCCCCGGACGAAAACCTGCCCGTCTTGGTTTACTTGTATGGAGGTGGTTTTATCGCCGGCGATGGAAGTGAATGGCGTTATGATGGAACCGCTTTGGCCCAAAAAGGAATCGTCGTCGTAACGGTAAACTACCGATTGGGGATTTTTGGGTTTTTGGCCCATCCCGAATTGACACAGGAATCTCCTCATCGATCTTCCGGAAATTATGGGTTCCTGGATCAGGCCTTTGCGCTCCAGTGGGTTCACGATAATATTGCCGCTTTTGGCGGAAATCCGGAACAAATTACGATTGGCGGAGAATCGGCTGGTTCGATGTCTGTTTCGGCACTTATGGCCTCTCCGTTATCTAAAAATTTACTGGCCGGAGCCATTGGAGAAAGCGGAGCTCTGGCATATTCTCATCTGAAACCCATTGCTCTGCAAAGAGCCGAGAAACGAGGTGTTTCTTTTGCCCGAAAAAACAATTTTTCCTCCCTAAAAGAATTACGGGAGGTTCCTGCCGACCGTTTACTGCAAATCACTAAAAAAGGATTGGATTATTTTGCCCCGACTCTTGATGGGTATTTCTTCCCCCATAAGCCTTCTACAATTTATGCAGCGGGAAAGCAAGCTCAAATCCCACTATTGGTAGGATGGAACTCGGCAGAAGCGTCCTACTCTGCCTTTTTAAAGAAAAAAGAACCACTTCCCGCAAATTATTACAAAGTCTTGAAATCCAAATACAAATCTAAAGCCGATGCGGTATTTAAGATATTTCCCGGTAATTCGGTGGAGGAAGTAAAACAGTCGGCTACCGCTTTGGCCAGTGCCGATTTTATCACTTATAATACTTGGAAATGGTCGGAGTATCAACGTCAATCCGGAAATAAAACGTATCGTTATATTTTTGACCTCTCTCGGCCTTTCCCTTATAACGATGATGAAGTCAAGCGGGAACAAGGAGCCGGGCATTCCTGGGAAATAGAATATGCTCTGGGAAATCTACGAACCAATAAAGTGTATCCTTGGACAGCTATAGACTACCGGGTTTCTGCTTATATGCAGGACTATTTTGCTAATTTCATCAAAACCGGAAATCCCAATGGCCCGGACTTACCTCAATGGCGACCCAACATCGGTACTCCGGAAGAGACGGTTCAGGTGATGAAGATCGGGCGGGAGATTGAGCTTCAACCTGAGCAAAATCGCGAGCAGATGGTGTTTTTTGAAAGCCTTCAATGAAATCAAAGATAATTTTTTGATATGCATTTTTCGAGAGTTCATCCATCGAAAGATCTAAAAGCTTAAATGACCTCGATTCGGTTGAAATTAAAAACCGAGGAAGGATAAAAAAACCTTGAAGATTTTTTTAAAATCTTCAAGGTCTATCTACGATTTATTATTTTTAAAAGAGATTGATCAATCCCTTTTTAGATATCTACGGCCTCCCCATAGGCATCGGCAACAGATTCTTTGACGGCCTCGCTCATCGTCGGGTGGGGGTGTACCGCTTTCATGATTTCCTGTGCGGTGGTCTCCAGTTTACGGCCTACGACAGCCTCTGCAATCATATCGGTAACGCCGGCACCGATCATGTGACAGCCCAGCCACTCTCCGTATTTCGCATCAAAAATAGTTTTTACAAAACCATCTTTAGCGTTTGCTGCATTGGCCTTCCCGGAAGCAGAAAAGGGGAATTTCCCGACTTTAATTTCATATCCGGCTTCTTGGGCTTGTTTTTCGGTCATCCCGACACTGGCAATTTCGGGAGTGGTAAAGGTACATCCCGGAATATTTTGATAATCGAGCGGCTCGGGACGCATTCCTTTGATTTTTTCAATACACAGGATTCCTTCGGCCGAGGCTACATGAGCCAGTGCTTGCCCGGGAACCGCATCCCCAATGGCATAATATCCGGGAACATTGGTTTGGTACCATTCGTTGACTTGAATTTTGTCTTTATCGGTTTTAATACCGACTTCCTCCAAACCGATATTTTCGATATTACTTTTGATTCCGACTGCAGAAAGTACGATATCGGTCTCGATCGTTTTCTCACCTTTTTTGGTTTTTACTTGGGCTTTTAAAACATCGCCGGAGGTATCCACGCTTTCAACCGAAGAATTGGTCATCACCTTGATTCCTGCTTTTTTGGTAGATCGTTCAAAGGCTTTGGATACTTCTTCATCCTCCACAGGCACCAGCCGGGGTTGGAATTCAACAAGAGTTACTTCGGTTCCCATGGTATTATAGAAATGAGCAAATTCAGATCCGATGGCTCCGGAGCCTACAATGAGCATTCGTTTCGGTAATTTTTCCAAGGCCAAAGCCTGACGGTATCCTATAATTTTCTTTCCGTCTTGTTTTAGGCTCGGTAATTCACGGGAGCGGGCACCGGTAGCAATGATAATATGATCGGCTTGATGCTCGGTGGTTTTTCCGTCATCATCGGTAACCTCAATTTTCTTCCCTTTTTTGAGTTTGCCGCTGCCCATGATAACTTCAATCTTGTTCTTTTTCATCAAGAATTGAACTCCTTTACTCATCGTATTGGCTACTCCGCGACTTCGTTGGATGACGGCACCAAAGTCTTTTTCGGCTTTTTCTACTTTTAATCCGTAATCTTCGGCATGGTTAAGATAATTAAAGACTTCTGCGCTTTTAAGAAGGGCTTTAGTGGGAATACAGCCCCAGTTCAAACAGATTCCCCCCAGACTTTCCTTTTCAATTATGGCCGTTTTGAGACCGAGTTGGGACGCTCGAATGGCAGCCACATATCCACCCGGACCACTTCCTAAAACAATAACATCATATTTGCTCATAATTCTTTAAATTTTTGTTGCGAATTTAAACAATTCTCTTCTATATATCACTTTTTATAAACACTAAAACAGGGTGATTGTGAAATCTTTTGCGGCCTATTGCAGACTTTCCTGTTTTTTAAAAGTTTCTTTTGAATTTTCAAGATTCCTTATTTTATCGATGTAATAGGAATTTACATTTTTTTCAGTGCGTAAGATCAGTTCTCCCAAAAAACCGGCAATAAACAGGAGTGTTCCCATAATCATCATGGTAAGAGCAATGTAAAACCAGGGGTTTAGGGCAATGAGAATATCGGTTTGATCATTGGCCAGTTTATAGAGTTTGGAAATTCCAATCCACAGAGCCGAGCAAAACCCGATAATCATCATGAGTACCCCCCAGGCACCAAAGAGATGCATCGGGCGTTTTCCGAATCGCGACAGAAACCAGATGGTAATCAGATCTAAAAATCCATGAATAAATCGTTCGGCCCCAAATTTGGTGCGGCCGTATTTTCGGGCCTGATGCTGGACCACCTTTTCGTCAATCTTATAGAATCCGGCATTTTTTACCAATACCGGGATATAACGATGCATCTCACCATATACATCGATGGATTTAATGACTTCTTTTTTATAAGCTTTTAAACCGCAGTTAAAATCGTGTAGTTTCAGGCCAGAAGTGAGTCGGGCAACAGCGTTAAAGAGCTTGGAGGGGAGGTTTTTTGAGAAGTAGGAATCGTAGCGTTTTTTCTTCCATCCCGAGATTAAATCGTAGCCTTCGTGTGCAATCAGGTTGTAAAGTTCCGGGATTTCCTCGGGATTATCTTGTAAGTCCGCGTCCATGGTAATGACAACATCTCCTCGAGCGATTTTAAAACCGGCGTGAAGTGCCTGAGATTTTCCGTAATTTTTTCGAAAATGGAGTCCGATAACCCGGGGATTGTGTTTTGAAAACTCTTCAATGAGCGACCAAGAGCGATCCCGACTTCCATCGTCAATAAAAATAATCTCATATTCAAACTGGTGCGCCGTCAGGATAGTGATTAACCACTCGTATAGCTCGGGTAGCGATTCGGCTTCGTCTAAAAGCGGGATGACAACAGAAATTTGCATTACCGAAGGAGAGGTTTTTTAGTTTTCAGGATAAGAGCGACCAAAACGGCAGGGATACAATAGGCGATTAAGCGAAAGATGTATTCCTGAAAGAGCATCTTAAAAGAGAGTTGATAAGTGTCTTTTAGCGTTTTCATTTCTTCTTTTATCTCTTTTGCATCAGTTTGTGCCAATTTCAATTGCTCTTTTCGTTTTTCAATTCCCATTTCGTTGATATACTGTCCGAAATCGGGATCAATATAATTATAAAACAACCATTTTGCGATTACCGATAAAGTTAACCCAATAGCAATTGTTATAAAGAACAACGAGAAACCATCCCGAAATGAGAATTTACCGTTGTGTTTTTTACGGGCACTAACGGCAACCCATGTTCCAAAGATAAGGATTATTGGTAATTTGGAGACTTCAAACCCATATTCCAAAAGAAGATCCCAATTCCATAAATAGGCGACCGTGATATACAGGATAAGAATAATGCCGAGGAAGATTCCTTTTTGGTAGGCAAAATACTTTAACGATTTATGAAGTTGCGGCATAGGGGCAAGTTGGTCCTAAAAAAGGCAAATATAGAAAAACCTGAAGTATTCGTTAATAGTTGCGAAGGAATAGTTTTTGGGCTGTTGGCTGTCACCATTAGTACGGTACTTGTCATGCTGGAAAATTACGAGGCAGAAGGAATTTATTCGACATCTTTTTTATCTATTGACAAAAGTTTCGGGGTTCATCCTTCAGGCATTAATTTATGCTTATTGTTTCGAAATCGACACCCTACCCTGCGGGCACCCCTCTACCAGAGGGGAATTCGGTCTATTTTCTTTTTTAATCCTCCGGATCCCAACTACATTTCATTGAATCGCACATCTATTCCCCTCTTTTAAAGAGGGGTGCCATAGGTGGGGTGTTTGGGATGGATTCAATCAATTTACTTTTCTATAACCCATTAAAAATAAATACAGTATGAATATATTCCAATAAATCGTGTTGAATTCAGTTCATGAGAACATCTCCGAAACTTCAGTCTATTGATAGAGATATAATGGGAAATGGATTCGAAATCTGTGGAAGCGGTAATTGAAGCGTTGGTGTGCTACGGTTGTCATGGAGGGGGTACGGTTCTACCGGATGGATCAGAAAAGATTTTAAAAGAAATATGTGCTTTTTACTTGTGTGTGTGTAAATAATGTCTAAATTTGCACCTCGAAATTCAGTGACTATAAATAAGTAACGCTATGAGAAAAGGAATTCACCCGGATAATTATAGATTAGTAGCCTTTAAAGACATGTCGAATAACGATGTTTTTATTACTAAATCTACCGCCGAGACCAAAGAGACGATTGAAGTTGATGGAACGGAATATCCTTTGATTAAATTAGAGATTTCAAGAACTTCACATCCTTTCTATACAGGGAAGCAAACCCTTGTTGATACCGCTGGTCGTATTGATAAGTTTAAGAATAAATATGCTAAATTCAACAAAAAGAAAGCGGAGAAAGAAAATAAGTAAAGTAGTAGTTTTCATAATTTAAGTTTTGAAGCCTCCGATTTATCGGAGGCTTTTTTTATCTTATCTTCAACGTTTTAAAAGATCATTTTTCTCTTCAGTCCTTAAACTAATTTGCTATGCTTGTATCGGTTAATCATGTTACCGTTTGGAATTTGAACACAACCCTGTTTAAAAATCTTTCCTTAAAGATCAAGAAAGGAGACCAATGGGCGGTACTCGGTGAAAGCGGTGCGGGAAAAACCGCCTTGCTATACACGTTGTATGGCTATTTTAATATTACTCACGGGGAGGTTTCTTATCCCTATTTAAAAAGGTTTAAAGAAAAACTGGGGATTGAGGATCCTCTTTTTACCTATGAAAAAATGATTGCTTTTGTGCGACAGCAGGCACATTTTAAGAATAAGGAAAATAGAGCCGATTTTTTTTATCAGCAGCGGTATCATGCGTATTATTCTGAGGAAGCGGCTCGTGTGAAGGAGTATTTACAGGAGGTGCAGGAGAATTTAAACATTGTTTTACCCGAACGGTTTTCACTGAAGTGGATTATCGACAAGCTGCAACTGACGACGCTGTTACATAAAACTTTGATCCAGTTGTCAAATGGCGAGACCCGGCGATTGATGATTGCTGAAGCCTTGCTCAAGCAACCTTTACTGCTTTTAATGGACAATCCGTTCATCGGACTGGATAAGGAAACAAGGCCTGTGCTGAGAACTCTTTTGCAGGAGATCAAGGAACGGGGGACAACGGTTGTAATGGCCACATCGGCGCGGGAAATTCCGGAGACGACAACCGGTGTTTTATATTTGGAAAATCGATCCGTTATTTTTAAAGGGAGTCGGGAGGAATTTGAAAATTCGGGTATCGGAATCGAAAACCCGACAGACTCATGGGAGCCCGACCAAGAATTACTGAATCGGATTTACAAACGATCACCTCTGCAGCAATCAAATTTTGAATATGCCGTTCAATTAAGGAATGTCAATGTAAGAAGCGGAGGGAAGTCTATTTTAAAAGATATTGATTGGGAAGTGAAAAAAGGAGAAAAATGGGCACTTGTCGGCCATAATGGAGCCGGAAAATCTACCCTGCTCAGTTTACTGAATGGTGATCATCCACAGGCCTATGCTAACGATATACGCTTATTTGACCGCAAGAAAGGATCCGGTGAGAGCATCTGGGAACTCAAACGCCGTATCGGGTATATGTCTCCGGAGATGCATCAATATTTTAAAGGAGAGGCCCGGGTTATTGAAGTGGTTTTGTCCGGGCTGTACGATGTTATGCGTTTTCAACGTTCAAGGGCTAAAAAGGAAGAGCTTCAACGGGCGACGGAGGGTTTGGAATTACTGGATCTGAATCGCTATAAAGAAGAGAATTACAGAGCCCTTTCGACCGGGGAGCAACGCTTGGTATTACTGCTTCGGGCATTGATCAAAAATCCGCCTTTATTGATTTTGGACGAACCTTGTCAGGGATTGGATAGGCAGCAAAAAATGCATTTTAAAAATGTGGTGAATGTGATTTGTAATCGGCCTGATAAGACTATTCTTTATGTAAGCCATTATAAAGAAGATATACCTGCTATCGTTAATAAGGTTTTGGAATTAGAAAATGGCAGCCGATTATATTGATAATATCTATATATATTATGTTAAATTGATTTATTAATGATATTTTTAAATTATGAATCATGATTTTTATTTAGTAAAAATGTTTAAATACCTAACATATTTTGGATAAAATCTTTGGGAAGCCCGCCTTTCTTCCAAATAATTATTTACTTTTGCTTTATGATGTGCTATAAAAGAATTGAATTGACTTGTTGAACAAACTTTTGATATTCTTGTTTTGAAGTAGAATATAAAAAGTTTTCATGCCTTTCTTGTCCTTTAGACAATAGAAAGGTTTTTGTTTTAAAGGTCTCTTTGTTAGCTGTCCGGATAGTATTTTGAACCCTATAAAAACCTTTTGAATACAAGAATTATAATGAGTGAATCTTTAAATAAATATAGTAAAACGCTTACTCAAGATGAAACCCAACCGGCTGCGAGAGCCATGCTTTACGGTATCGGATTATCAGATGAGGATATGAAGAAAGCCCAGGTGGGAATTGTCAGTATGGGGTATGATGGAAACACCTGCAATATGCACCTGAACGATCTGGCCAAAGCGGTGAAAAAATCGGTGTGGGATAATGAATTAGTGGGCCTTGTCTTTAATACGATCGGGGTGAGTGACGGGATGAGTAACGGTACTGACGGAATGCGATATTCCTTGGTGAGTCGGGATCTCATCGCAGATTCCATAGAAACGGTTTGCGGAGCTCAATATTACGACGGACTGATTGCGCTACCGGGTTGCGACAAGAATATGCCGGGATCGGTTATTGCCATGGGGCGTTTGAATCGACCGTCAATTATGGTATATGGCGGAACTATAGCCCCCGGACATTATAAAGGGGAGGATTTGAATATTGTTTCCTCATTTGAAGCTCTGGGACAAAAAATAGCGGGGAATCTCAACGAAGAAGATTTTCAGCAAATTGTGTGTAACAGTTGCCCGGGGCCGGGAGCCTGTGGGGGAATGTACACGGCCAATACGTTGTCTTCCGCCATTGAATGTATGGGAATGAGCCTGCCCTATAGTAGTAGTAATCCGGCCATCAGCAAAGAGAAACGGGAAGAATGTGAAAATGCCGGGAAGGCCATAAAAAACCTGTTGGAAAAGAATATTCTTCCACGAGATATTATGACCAAAGAAGCTTTTGAGAATGCCATTACATTGGTCATGGTCCTTGGAGGATCTACAAATGCCGTGTTGCATATCATTGCGATGGCCCGTAGTGTAGAGGTGGAAATCACACAAGATGATTTTCAGCGGATTAGCGATAAAACCCCGATGTTGGGTGACTTTAAGCCCAGCGGTCGGTATTTGATGGAAGATCTTCACAAGATCGGAGGTACGCCATTGGTCATGAAATATTTGTTACGACAGGGAATGTTGCACGGAGACTGTTTGACGGTCACCGGAAAAACAGTGGCCGAAAATTTGGCGAATATCCCCGATATTGATTTTGAAAAACAAAATATTATCCGGCCGTTGGAGCAGCCGATTAAAAAGACGGGGCACTTACAGATCCTTTATGGAAACTTGGCAGAAGGCGGTAGCGTCGCCAAAATTACCGGTAAGGAAGGAGAGAAATTTACGGGACCGGCACGGGTTTTTAATGGTGAAAAACATCTCATTGAGGGCATTGAATCCGGAAAGATTAAAAAAGGAGACGTTGTTGTAATTGTTAATGAAGGCCCCAAAGGTGCTCCGGGTATGCCTGAAATGTTAAAGCCCACTTCAGCCTTGATGGGAGCCGGTTTGGGTAGTAGTGTAGCCCTGATTACCGATGGTCGGTTTAGTGGAGGAACCCATGGTTTTGTAGTCGGGCATATTACTCCTGAAGCCTATGTGGGAGGAACGATTGGTTTGGTAGAAGATGATGATATTATCGAAATTGATGCAATCAAGAATACGATTACATTGGATGTTAATGAAGAAGAATTGGAACGGAGAAGAAAAAGCAAACCCAAGCCGGAGTTGAAAGCCAAATCAGGAATTTTATATAAGTATGCCCAATTAGTGAAAAGTGCTGCCGAGGGCTGTGTAACCGATCGTTGACGAGTATAAAAAATAAAGGAATAAAAATTGTGTGTTATGGGAACAGTAAAAAGTGCCGTAAAAGAAGAGTCAAAAAAAACAGATTCGGTAAAAAAGATCACGGGGTCGAGAGCTTTGATGGATATTCTGCTGAAAGAAGGCGTGGATACTATTTTTGGATACCCCGGTGGAGCCATTATGCCGGTGTATGATGCGTTATACGATTACTTAAATGAAGTCCATCATATTTTGACGCGCCACGAACAGGCTTCGGCGCATGCGGCTCAGGGGTATGCACGAGTTTCCGGAAAACCGGGAGTGGTGTTTGCCACCAGTGGCCCAGGAGCGACCAATTTAGTAACGGGGCTTGCCGATGCCATGATCGACAGTACGCCCATAATTTGTATTACGGGACAGGTTTTTGCACCCTTGCTGGGATCGGATGCTTTTCAGGAAACTGATGTGATTAATGTGACAGCTCCGGTAACCAAATGGAACTATCAGATTACCTGTGCCGAGGAAATTCCATCGGTAGTGGCCAAGGCGTTTTATGTAGCTACCTCAGGACGCCCGGGGCCGGTGGTGATTGACCTGACAAAGGATGCGCAAACTCAGCTTTTTGAATTTAAGGAATACAAGAAGTGTACCCACGTTCGGAGTTATCGCCCTAAACCCATTATTCGTAAAGAGTATATTGAGGAAGCTGCGAGATTCATTAATTCGGCAAAGAAACCTCTGGTCGTATTTGGCCAAGGCGTGATCCTTGGAGAAGCTGAAGAGGAATTTAAAGCCTTTATTGAGAAGGGGAACTTGCCGGCTGCTTCGACGGTTTTGGGATTGAGTGCCTTGGCATCAGATCACCCCCTGTTGATGGGGATGTTGGGGATGCACGGAAATTATGCACCCAATGTTATGACGAATGAATGCGATGTCCTCATTGCCGTAGGAATGCGTTTTGATGATCGGGTAACGGGACGTCTGGATAAATATGCTAAGCAAGCCAAGATTATTCATCTCGATATTGATCCGGCCGAAATTGGAAAAAATGTAGAAACGGCTGTGCCGGTATGGGGCGACTGTAAAGAAACCCTTCCCATCTTGACCGCATTGATGACAGAAGGAGATCATACGGAATGGTTGGCGGAATTCAAAAAACTCCAGGATTATGAATATAATGAATTGATTGATAAAGAGTTGAATCCTAAAACGGAAATCTTATCAATGGGGGAGGCCTTAAAATTTGTGAATAAGGAAACAAAGGGCGAAGCCGTCATTGTTAGTGACGTGGGACAGCATCAGATGATCGCCTGTCGTTATGCACAATTTGTGCAGTCAAAAAGTAATGTGACCAGTGGCGGACTCGGTACGATGGGGTTTGGTCTGCCGGCAGCCATAGGAGCAAAATTGGGAGCTCCGAATCGTGAGGTTATCTTGGTGGTTGGAGACGGTGGTTTTCAAATGACCTTACAGGAGTTAGGAACGATTATGCAAAATAATATTCCGGTTAAGATTATGATTTTAAACAACGAATTTTTGGGGATGGTTCGGCAGTGGCAACAATTATTTATGGAACGACGGTATTCGTTTACCGGGATTCAGAGCCCCGATTTCGTCAAGCTGGCAGAGTCGTATAATATCAACTCCAATCGAGTGGATAAACGGGAAGATCTGGAGGCGGCCATTGCTGAGATGATAGCTTCCAAAGAGGCTTATCTGCTGGAGGTGAAGGTGGGGAAGGAAAACAACGTTTTTCCTATGATTCCACAAGGAGCTGGTGTTTCTGAGATGATATTGTCCTAATCGAATACTAACTTTATTTATAAATACATGGAGAAAAAAGAATTTACGCTTACCGTCTATGCCGAAGACCGGGTAGGAATATTAGGGCGTTTATCAAATATTTTTTCAAGACGAAAAATCAATATCGATAATTTAAATACGGCAGTTTCTGAGGTTGAAGGGATTCATCGATTTACCATTGTGATTCATGAAACCGAGGAAAATGTAATTAAACTGATTCGACAGATTGAAAAACAAGTCGAAGTGATTAAAGCCTATTTCCATACCGAAGATGAGATTATATGGCAGGAAATGGCATTATATAAGGTATCGGCAGAATCTGTCGCCGAAAAGATCAAGGTGGAACGCTTGCTCCGTCAGTTTGGATCGCGAGCAGTTGCGATTCGTAAGGATTACATTGTTTTTGAAGCTACCGGTCACCATGAAGAAGTAGATCGGGTGATTAAGTTTTTTGAACCTTACGGCCTGATTGAATTTGTAAGAGGTGCCCGGGTCGCTATTATCAAAGATAGTGAGGGCTTCCACGATCAATTAAAGAAATTTGAAAGTAATAATTAATAAACCGAAAATAAAAAAGTAATGGGAAAATTAAATTTTGGAGGAGTAACCGAAAACGTAGTTACGCGAGAAGAATTTACATTGAACAAAGCAAAAGAAGTTTTGGGGGGTGAAACGATGGCTGTTATCGGCTATGGAGTTCAGGGTCCGGGACAAGCACTTAACTTACGGGACAGCGGATTTAAAGTTATTGTTGGACAACGAAAAGGCTCTTCCAGTTGGGATAAAGCGATTGAAGATGGTTGGGTAGAAGGAGAAACCCTTTTTGAAATTGAGGAAGCCTGTGAAAAGGGTACAATCCTCATGAATCTACTCTCAGATGCGGGGCAAATTCAGGTTTGGCCAACCATGAAAAAGCATTTGACCGATGGAAAAGCACTTTACTTTTCACATGGTTTCGGGATTACTTTCCATGAGAAAACCGGAATTGTACCTCCCGAGGGGATTGATGTGATTATGGCTGCTCCCAAGGGATCGGGAACATCCCTTCGCAGCATGTACTTGGCAGGACAGGGATTGAATTCCAGTTTTGCGGTTTACCAGGATGCTACCGGAAAAGCAAAAGATCGGGCATTGGCCATCGGAATCGGAATCGGATCCGGATATTTATTTGAGACCACTTTTGAAAAAGAAGTGTATAGTGATTTGACCGGAGAACGAGGGATCCTGATGGGGGCTATTGCCGGTGCATTTGAAGCTCAATATAACGTCTTGAGAAAAAACGGGCATTCCCCCAGTGAGGCCTTTAATGAAACGGTTGAGGAATTGACAGAATCCTTGATGCCGTTAGTAGCTCAGAATGGAATGGACTGGATGTATGCCAATTGTTCGACTACGGCTCAACGCGGGGCGTTAGACTGGAAAGACAAGTTTAGAGACGCCATGTCGCCGGTATTTGAAGATTTATACGACAGTGTAAAAACCGGAAAAGAAGCTGAAATTGTCATTGAAGCAAACAGTAAGCCGGATTATCGTGATAAACTGAATGAAGAACTAAAAGAACTTCGTGAGAGCGAGATCTGGCAAGCTGGAAAAACGGTTCGAAAATTGAGACCTAATCAACAATGATTGATGTAAAAAAGGTAGAGGAGGCTAAGCGACGTATCGAGGGTGTTGCTTTACATACTCCTCTTACCAAAAACGAAAACCTGAGCAGAAAATTTTCTGCTCAGGTTTCGTTAAAAAGAGAGGACTTACAACCCGTTCGCTCGTATAAGCTGCGTGGTGCCTATAATAAAATTGCTTCCCTGAGTCCCGAAGAAGCGGCTAAAGGAGTGGTTTGTGCGAGTGCCGGAAACCATGCGCAAGGGGTTGCCTATGCTTGTAAAAAACTGGATATCAAGGCTTCTATTTTTATGCCGGTAGCAACACCTCAACAAAAAATTAAACAGGTTAAGCTTTTCGGACAAAAAAAAGTGGATATCGTCTTGCGCGGGGATACTTTTGATGAGTCCAATGAAGAAGCCGATCGTTTTGCGGACGAGTACGGGGCTATTCCCGTTCGCCCTTTTGATGATGATGATGTTATTGCCGGACAGGGAACCATTGGTTTAGAATTGATGGAAGACGCCGAAGCTCCTATTGATTATCTTTTTGTTCCTATTGGGGGCGGTGGATTGGCATCGGGCGTTAGTTCCGTATTGAAGGAACTGAGTCCCAAAACCAAGATTATTGGTGTCGAGCCGAAAGGAGCCGCTTCGATGAAAGCTTCTATTGCTGCGGGCGAGGTAATTGCACTCGAGCGTATCGATAAGTTTGTCGATGGAGCCGCGGTAAAACGAGTGGGGAAGAAGACTTTTTCGATTTGTAAAGAAACCTTAACCGACATTATTGCCGTACCCGAAGGAAAAGTTTGTAGTACGATTTTACAATTGTATAATGAGGAGGCCATTGTGGTTGAACCTGCCGGTGCCTTATCGATTGCTGCATTGGATTTTTATAAAGATGAAATCCGGGGGAAGAACGTGGTTTGCGTTGTTAGTGGAAGTAATAACGACATCACGCGAACTGAAGAAATCAAAGAACGTGCTTTGATTTATGAGGGGCTAAAACACTATTTTATAGTGAATTTTCCGCAGCGACCGGGAGCTCTGAAAGAGTTTGTAAACTGTGTTTTGGGACCGGAAGATGATATTACTTATTTTCAGTTCTCCAAAAAAAATAACCGGGAAAATGGTCCTGCAGTTGTAGGAATCGAATTAAAAAATCAAGAGGATTTTGAAAAAATAGAAGAACGGCTTAAGGAGAGACGATTTAGCTATCAATATCTCAACGAACACGACGAGTTATTTACGCATTTAATTTTTTAAATACAGCCATTTTTTAAAAATTAATACAGACGACTATTCCGAAGGAGTGGTCGTTTTTTATTGCGGTTATTTAAACTTTTAAACCTCTTTATAGAGCCTTTTTAAATCCCCTACAAAAAGTTGCGAGCAATTATTAATGCAGGGGAAATGGCTTTAAAATTTATCGCTTGGCGGTATTCTTTACATGATAAAATAAGAGCGGACTCCCCGAAAGGCATAATTTTTACTACCTTCACTGGATGGAAATGATAATACCTCATAAAATTGTATTATGAAAAGGATATTAATTGGATGCTCTATGGTGCTTTTGATCGTTCTTACTTCCTGTAAAGGAAAAAACTCTCGAGAAGCAAAAGATACAGAGAGAAAAGCCTTGGAGGATGTTGAAAATGTAAGTTCAGAAGAGACCCTCAAACCCATTATTGAAAACTACTTGATATTGGTCGATGCGCTGGCGAAGGATCGTGGAGAGGCTGCCGCAGAGGCCGGTAAAAATTTATGGGCGGCTTTAAAAGAGTTTGACAATCCGGTGATCGCCAGTCAACAGGGCGATGACTTTACCGATATTATGGATGATGCCGAGGTGAATGCTGAACATATCAGTAAGAATGCAGATCATATTTTTCACCAACGGGAACATTTGGATTTTCTGAGTCGTGATGTCAATGACCTGCTCGAAATGTTTGGAACTCCCGAAAAACTCTATCGAATTTTTTGCCCCGATTATAACGAAAATAAAGGAGCCTATTGGATTAGCGACAAGGAGGAGGCTGAAAAAAACCCTTATGGTCCGGAATTCGAAAACTGTGGAAGCGTTGAAAAAGAATATTAAAGATGAAGCCATGGTGGAAGAGGGGAATCCTTATAGTCGCACTGCTCTTTATTGCTTTTCAATTTTATCAGCCTGAGAAAAATTATCAGGAGCCGGATCAGGTGATCGATACGCTGGATTTTGTAAGATCTCGGAAGGCTTTGCCGAGGCGGGTTGTTAGGACACTTGAGACTTCCTGTTATAATTGTCACAGTAATACCACAAAATATGATTGGTATGATTTTATTCAGCCCGCCCGGTTCCTTGTGGAAAGTCATATCGAGAAAGGGAAAAAAGAATTGAATTTTAACGAGTGGGGAAGTTATACCGATCGTACAAAAGAACGATTACTCCGTTCTATGGTCGAACAAATCGAAACCGGAAGGATGCCGCTTCCCTCGTATTTGTTCCTTCACAAGGAGGCAAAATTAAGTCCGAAGGAGGTAGATGAAATGATTTCCTGGCTTAAAAAGCAGGAACCCTAACCTGCTATAAAATTTGTGAAGGGGCTTTTTAGGAGGCTCATAACGTGTCGGTAACATCAAAATGGAGGATTAAGGGGAGAAGTTAAAAGCGAGGTTGGCTATACTTTCTACCGCGATTTTCAGGGTTTCAAAATCTAAGGTTTCTATGGTGTCGGTCACTTTATGATAGTTGGGGTTTCCATTTCCGCCCGAACCGATAATCATCACGGCAGGAATTCCAAAAGGCCAATAATTCCGATGATCGGAGGGGCCATTATTCTTATATTTATCGGCAAAAGCCAATCGCCTTGAGTTCAACTTTGGTGATATTTTTAAAAGGTTGGAAACCTTTTTATTAAAGTGGTCGAACTTCCGGATTCCGGAGACGATAAGCTCTTTCCGATTTTTAACTGCGCCCGGTTTTCCGGTGTAATAGCCGATCATCTCCAGGGCTATCATTCCTAAAATATCATGGCTTTTACCCGCAAGAGATTGCGCGTGAACATAACTTCCCATTTCTTTTTTTCTGAAAAAAGGAGGTTCTTCCAGGCAAAAAGCCACTATATCAATTCCGTAATTTAGGGCGGGATGATAGTCTTGAAGTAATCGGGTTAATTCCAATACACCTGCAACGCCACTCGCATTGTCGTCAGCACCCGGTTGATCTTTATAAATATCGTAGTGGGCCCCTATAATTAATCGTTGTTTCTTTTTCGGTTGGTAAGAAGCGATAATATTTTCATAGGTATTGCCCCGGGCATCCCAATGCTGTGTGGAGTAGGGCAAACCCGAAGTATTCAATTCTTTTTTGATGTAATCTGCCGCTTTTTTTAAGCTTTCCGTATTTTTATAGTTTCGGTAAGGATAAATCGAAGTTAATGCCTCGATATCTTTGAATAACCTCTCTATATTTGCTTCCATAAGTTGCAAAATTACGAAATAAGGGGCTTGAAAGGCGGAGTTTTTAAAAACTTTAAAGACTCTTCTTAACCGGAATTCCACTGAATTTTTAAAATTCTCACATTCATTTTGAACGGAAAAGGTTGTCAGAAGAAAGAGTACCTTTTATAGCTGTTTAGACTCCGAGTTTTTCAATTTCCCCATCAGCCCTTAAAGACCTTGAACAAGATGTTGATTCGGCGGATTACAGAAGTTTCTATAGGTTTTAAAAATTTGAATTAGAAACTGTATATTTGCCGGACTTTGTTTCATTGGCCTTTTGAAGAGGATTGAAATCCTCAGGGTTTTGCAATAGAGGACTACAGGAATGGTGTGTCTTGTTTTTTATTTTACTTTTAAGTAAACCTAAGCTTAGAGTACATTTTTTTGGGGAGCTGAAAGGAGGAATCGGGGATTCTTAACGAGGTAAACGCACGACTCTTCTTATTCCCTTGATTATTTGTTTTCAACTATGGCTACGAAGAACATAATGGGAAAACGTCATCGTTTAACGGCTATAATTCCGGTCGGAAATGAAGTTCATAATATTGAGGAAGTGATTGCCTCCGTTAATTTTGCAGACGAAATTCTTGTTGTCGAAAGCCATAGCGATGACGGTACAGCCGAAAAAGCCGAGAAATTAGCCGATAACGTTATTTATCGAAAATTTGATTACCCCTCCCGACAGAAGAACTGGGCCATTCCACAGGCACAATATGAATGGATATTACTATTGGATGCTGATGAGAGAGTGGATGAAGAATTGAGAAGAGAGATTTTAAAAACACTTGAGGATCCCGGTAAAAATGGAACGGTAGCCTATTGGATTGGTCGAAAAAATCATTTTATGGGAAAACGAGTCAAACACAGCGGTTGGAAAAATGATAAGGTGATTCGTTTGTTTCGAAAAAGTAAATGTCGGTATAATGACAAGCGTGTTCACGAAGAAATTATTGCCGATGGTAAAGTTTGTAAACTTGAGAATAAGCTCTATCACAACACGTATATTTCACTGGATCAATATTTTGAAAAAATAAATCGTTATGCTTGGTGGCAGGCCCGCGATTTTGATGAAAGAACCGGAAAACTAACGGCTTTTCATTTTGTTGTTAAACCGTTTTGGAAGTTTTTCAAGCACTATATTATTCAAGGAGGTTTTCGGGATGGAGTAGTGGGGCTTACCATTTCCTACATTCAGGGATATACGGTTTTTACGCGCTATGCAAAGCTGTGGCTTTTGCGCCGCAACAGAACGTAGATTCCAAAAAGAAAAACAGAAATTTAATCCTCCTTTGCCGTTGGTTCCTACGGCCGGGATAGCCGGGGCTGATTCCCCAAGGCCCGTCTGTCGTATGGAGGTCTTCCCTGAAGTTTAATACACTTTTAATTGTTCAGCGGGGGCAGCGATTGCGTACCGCATAGGTTTCGACGGCTTAGATTCCATATAAAATAGGGTTCCGAAAAATGCGACAAAATTAATCCCCATGTTTCTGTCGATATAGTTTTCGATTAAGAAAATGCCCAAAATAAGCAGTAGAAAACAGATGAAGGTCAGATTTCTTTTATGAAGAGCCCGAGTGAAGTTACCAAAAAAATAAAAGAGTAGAAATAACAATCCGAAAATACCGAAACGAATGGTAAAACCGATAAATTGATTGTGCGCATTATATCGACTCGCATAAGAAACCTGCATCTTATAAGCCTTAAATTTCTGTGCCAGTTTTTCGCGTTCTGTACCGGTTCCCGAACCCCATAGAGGTTGCTCCCGAATAAGCTCCCAAGCCACCTTCCAACGGGAAAAACGCGAATCTGCAGGGTGTTTTTGATCGGTGTTATAGGTGCCGATGTTTTGGGATAATTCCCATTGTGTTCCTTTCACGAGTTTGTTGAATAAGTAGGTGTTACTCATTTTTGGGAGCAATAAAAAACTACTTATAACTATACCAATTAACAGGAGGACAACACCTTTCCATCGAAATTTTTTGATCAGTAAAAGGACAGAAATCAGGGCTGTGATACCGTAGATCATTCGGGAATTCAAAAAAAGGATTCCGACCAAGAGGATTCCCGCGCCACATGTAATTAATACTTTTTTAAAGGGAAAGGTAAATCTATTCAGCGAGAGAAAAACCAATGCCATGACATAATAGGACCCCAAATAAATAGGATGAATGCCCAAGGGGGCGGTAAAGTTGAAGCTGGTGTGGTGATAACTAAAAACCGTGTACCAGGTTATCGGCTCCGAACTGATTTTAATAAAATTGATGATCAGTAACAGTAGTGCGCTTCCCAAGGCCCCGGCAATGAGGCCTGCGGCTCCGAATTTTAAGGCTTTTTGAGGATTTAGATCCTGTCGTAGAGCCAGGAAAGGCAGTACCGCCATAAACAGCATTCTTTTAACCTCCTTAAAGGTTTGATGATCCCACGGGGAATAGAGGGTCCCTATAAAAATCAATAAAAAAAAGAGTAGCGGAGAGAGGAGATAAAAATCTTTTCGACGAAATAAAGAGGGGTTCAGTCCCGAGGTAAAAAATGCGATAACCGTGGTTATCAGGACCCCCCCTAAAGCAATGTTGGAGAATGTTGTGGAAAAGGGAAGAAGCAGGGCCACTGTAAAAATACTTCCTAAAGTTATCTTTTGGAGCCGGTTTTGTTTTGGAAAACGAAAGCTTTTTAGAGCCATAATTGTCTATTTAATGGAAATTTTGGCGGGTTGACGGGAAGGATGTTGATAAAACATCAATGCTATGGCCATTCCAATATAAAGTCCGGCAATACCGGAGTTAAAAACATGTCCGGCCGAATTTGCCACGAGGCAGAGAAACAGTAAAAAGACAAAAACGGGTTTGGCATATACATATCCTTTTTTTGAAATTAACAAGCGGGCGTTTAAAAAATAAAACAGAAGGATAAAAAGGAGGAGCAAGAGTCCCAGTATCCCGTTGGAAAAGAGAATAGTGATAAAATCGAGTTCAGGCAGATCTCCAGCACGAGACAAATGATAGGCTTCTCCCAGTCCGAAAAACTGCTCCGGGACGCTGTAATCTTTAGAAAAAACTTCCCAGCCTTTAATGACAAAGGTATTGCGATTAGAAAGCAGGAGCGTTAAGAAATCTTCGTTGAGCGTGCTGTTGTATTGAATGGTTTTTAAAAAGCCCGATCGAGTCATTCCGTAGTAAAAAGCACCTACAAGAGCGGGTAGTCCAAGAACGCATAAGCCTATAAACCCATCTACCCATTTACGATTAAATCGCCATTTGACGGAGCTGATATACGGGATTAAAAATATAATCGTTACTCCGCCAACCACCGTTTTTGAGGTAATCAGAAAGGCAAAGAGTAAAAATGCCGCAAAGAAAAGTGCGTTGAGCAAATGACGTTTCTTTTGATAAAGATAGGAAGCGATAACAAATCCCAGAGCGAGTACCAGAATGGTTAATTCGTTTCCGGCATAAATATATCCTTTGGTTCCGGCAGCGTTGGGGTAACCTTCATAATAAAACGCACTGCCGTAGCCCCATGCTCCCAAAAGCATGTTGAGACTGAGAAATATAAAGGATAAGATAAAAACCCTTCGTATCGGGAGTTCAAGACGATCAACAAATTTCCCTTTAAAAAGCATTTTAAAATAAAAGAAGCTCAAAGGAACCATAAACCACTTGGTGGTAACGATTACATTTCCCAAATAGGAGGAGAAGTTTTCTGTTTTTAACAACCCGACCCAGGGGGCCACTTGAAACCCCAAAAAGATAAAGAGGACTGATAAAAAATCTTTGGTGGGAGCCAGACGTATAAGCATTAGCCCCATGATCAGTAGTTTATACCCCTGACTGATTGGCAAATGAACGATTTCTCGAATAAAAAAACCGTTGAGCATATCCACTATAATACTAAACCCCATCAAGAGGAGGATAATCTTATCTAAGGATGCGAGTTTGAGTCTCAACTTATTGTAATAGTTTTGACAAATATAGAAATTAGCATTTATCCACAGGACTTAAAATCACAGCAAAGATGAGTATGCGCATATTCCTAGTTTCCAATATGTATCCCTCTAAAGCGGATAAGTTGTATGGTGTTTTTGTGAGAAATATGTACCTCGCCGCTCGGGAACAAGGCGTTGTGTTTCCCCATAAAGCCCTGATACGAGGCCGCGCCCATTCTCCTTTCGGAAAGATAAAAAAGTATGTTGCGCATTATCTCCGAATTTTGGCTTTCTTTTTTAAGAAGGACTACGATATCTTTTATGTGCATTATTTCTCGATGCATACTCCCTTACTGTGGTTGCTCCTGCCTTTTAAAAAACAGGTATGGGTAGTCAATGTGCATGGTACCGATATCCTGATAGACCTGGTGGAGCACCCGAAACTCAATTACCTGGCCAAGAAAGTGTTGAAAAAAGTTGATTTATTGGTGGTTCCTTCTCGATATTTTCAACAGAAAATTTTGGAATACTATCCTTTTTTTCCGGCCGATAAAATTTTTATATCCCCGTCGGGAGGACTTGATTTATCCAATTTCTATCCTCATTTTAACGTTCCTAAGAACACGACAATGATGCTGGGCTTTGTTTCCCGATTTGATGAATCCAAAGGCTGGAAAACTTTTATTGAGGCCTTACAGATCCTACAGCAGTGGAAGATTCCGTTTCGAGCCATGATTATTGGGAAGGGACCGGATGAGGAGGAAGTCAAAAGAAGTATTCGGCGTTATGGATTGATGGATGATGTTGAATTTATCGGATTTGTCAAGCAAACCGAATTACGAGAATACTATAACCGAATGGACGTGTATATTTTTCCGACTTATCGGGAAAGTCTGGGATTGACGGGATTGGAAGCTCTGGCCTGTGGAATTCCGATTATCGGCAGTAAAATACCGGCTTTAGAAACCTTTTTGAAAAATGGAAAAAACGGCTTTTTTTTTGAACCCCGGAACCCGAAAGATCTGGCTGTAAAAATAAATGCTTTTAAAAGCTTGTCACAAGAAGATAAAAAAGAGCTGCAACGAAACGCTCGAAAAACGGCTAAAAGCTATGAAAAATCCTTGGTCTCCCAGAATTTAACAGCAAAATTAAAAACGCTGAAATAGGTTGTTTTCCTGTTTTCAGTACTGCATAAAGATCCGTTTAAAAGTAGCTTTTGAGTTTTTTGATAAGTGCTTCTTCCAATGTTTTATTTTGTTGAATAAGAAATAACTCCATGGCAAAAACAAAAAGAAAATAGACGAAGTTTCGTTCAAAATCTTTCCAGTCTTCTTCCTGGATCGCTGCCCGGTAGTTCTTATATAGCCAGTCACCCGGATTTTCTTTCAGTTGTTCTTTAAAGACGTGTCTAAAAAATAAAAAGGCCGGTTCGAGCCCCACGGGATAAAAGCCGAAGGAATCCCAATCCAACAGGATCCGTGGTTTATAGGCATTGTTTTTCTGGAGATCGCCGTGTGTTAAGACGTATTTTGAATCTGCAGCAAGTTTTTCGAACCGTTGTGCAGCCAATGCTTTTTCCTGAAGTTTTTGGGCTGCCGATTGACGATATTTTTTATACTGATGGTGCTGGTTAAAATCGGTAATATGCGATGGTTTTTCTATTTTTCGCAGTCGGTCGGCATATTTTTCGGAAAGGGTATAGAGTGTTTTACTCCATACAATGAGATTGTTTAGATTAGCCTGCTGCAAGCCCTCTAATTTTAGATAGTCAAAGTACGTTATACTTATAAGCTCTCCGGAATAGGTCTTTTGGATTTTTGGAAAGCTGATCGCTTCACGGATTAATTCGGCTACATGGTCCTGAAACCACGTTGTTTTTTTGAAATCGATATGCTTGTTAAAATAAACTTTTTCAAAGTAGTCCTTTCCGTCGATATACACGTGACGATAGGCGTTTAAACTGCCTCCTCCGTATCCTTCCCCAATAAATTTAGCCTTGCCGATTTGTGCGGGAGTCCATTGAGGGACAAATTTATTTAAAAGGGTATTATAATAATTGTGATCTCGGCCAAGTGCTATAGCTTGGGAAAGGCGGTTTAATTCAAATTCCTTGAGTAGTTGAGGCTGCCTTTTTAAATATGCATACAAAACCTGTGGTGGTTTAATTTTGACAGGATAGAACCCCAGTCGGTAACACAGACGGTAAATGAAGTTTCTTAGCCCCATTATCTTTTGATGAATTGTTTTAAAATTTCTATGACGCGATTGGGTAATATACGTTTTATAGTGGTTTTGGTATGCTGGATAAAGATTTCCCGAGAAGAAACTACATTTGTCTTTTGGAGGTACCGTGTGATGGATCGATTTTCATATACCCCTTTGTCGATTGGTTTTTCGTAAGCATAACCTTGAGATCGAAAATATCCGTTTAAGATTTCTCCCGTAGCTTTATCGTCTATTAGCAAATGGTTGTTGTACCAGTCAAAATCAAGGTGTTCTGACAGCTTCTGCAAAATTTCGAAATACTTTTCCTTGACCTTATCTTTTTGCACCTTACAATGGAACAGAAGGCTAAAGAAATAATCGTCTTCCCGGGGGATATAGATACCGTTCTTAAAAACTTTATGCCGAAGCATATCTTTTTGCCAGGAAGCATCATAATACTTGTCGCCTACAAAACGGATGTCGATAGAGATTTCTTCTTTTCCTATTTTTACCTGCCCTTTATAGGGCCTTTTGGAGGATTGTTTCATCCCGATAAGAGAGGCCAGTCGCTGGTAATCATCGGTGAGGAGATCGAGATCTTTTTCTTCATTCCGGTTCGGTAAACTTTCAAAACTTCGTTGCACCAAGTAATTCCCGGAGCTGTTTAAAATTTGAAACAGAGCCTCATAATTCTTCCATCCTCCGGCCCCTTCCAGGTCTTTTTCAATTTTGGGAATATGTAGTTGTTCTCCGTTGAGGAGTTTTTCAAGATTTTCTATCCCTAAAAGCAGGGGTGCTTGCACCAAAAATTCATAGATGCTGTTGGTCGAATGAACTCCATATTTTACTCCGGTATCTTTTTGAATCCAATCCCGCATTTTGTATTTGGCCTTGACGATATTCAGGTTGGATAGTTCGATTTTTTTGGAAACCGATTGGGCATACGTATAATACGGATGCGGATCGCTCACGACAAACAAGATAAAGCGATGGTCTCCTATTTTATCCGCATGAAGGGAACGGGTATTCCTATTCGAATCATTAAAAATAGGTGCTTCATACAGTCGGTTGGCATTTTCATGAAACCGAGCTTCACTCCATACAATCTCAGTTTCCAATAACAATTCAAATTGTGAAGCGAGCAACTCGCGTATCCGTTTTTGATAGGGACGCGCATTTTTCCACAGTGCAAAACAGGCAAAATCGGCTTTCAGATGATGTTTAAAACCCTTTGCTGTCTTTGTAAATTCAACAGCCGCATAATGTTTAGTCATGGCTTTTTTTTAAAATATTTTTTGACCCTTTAATTACTCCCCACATCATTATGATTTTGTCTTTTCCGAAGATCCAATAAATTCCGAGAACGGCCATGCAGTAATACAGGAGGCACCATCGCCAATCCAATAGTGTTTTTAGGAATAGCGTGGAACCCAGACAAAAAGCAGACATCCACAAAGAGACCCGGAGTTCATGGTACATTTTTGCGATCTTAAAATCAAAAATTTTGTTCATAAAATAAAAAGAAAGAATGACGCCCAGCAAGGTAGCGATCATAAATCCTACGGCGGCCCCGATAAGGCCATAAAAATAGACCCCCAGCGTGATCAATGGAACAAATAGGACGATTGATTTAATCACTTGTAGTGTAAATTCTAATCGCACTTTTCCGGCAGCTCTAAAAAGAATGGTGTGGGAGTTGTTTAACATTTGAATCAACACCGCGATACACAATATTTTAATGATGGGAACGGCACCGTCCCATTTATGGCCGAAGAAGATAGGAATGCCATTTTCGGCAAACAGAAAAAGTGCTAAAATTACCGGATATACTATAAAGTTGTTGATGGATACGATTTTTAGAAATAAATCGAGCATTTTCTTTTTATCATCCTGTAATTGAGTATAAACCGGGTATAACACTTTATTGATGATGGCAACCAATTGGTCTCGCACAATGTTTGTCCAGGTAAAGGCAAAGGTGTATAACCCGAGGGCCGTGGCCCCCACTAATTTACCGACCAATAAGAAGTCGATACTTCCCCGCAATTTGTTGAATAGGGAGGTCCCGGTAGTATATGCTCCAAAATTAAAGATTTCACGAAACAACTCCTTTTTCCATCTTCTTCTGGGGAGCCAATGGGTAGCTCTAAAAAACAATGGTAAAGCGACGATCACCCGGCTGACGGAATAAAAAACCAATGCCCAAACGCCAAAATTTAAAAAGGCTAATAAAAGAGCAATGAGCCCGGCAGCAATGTTACTGATATTGTTGATAAGTGCCAATTTTCTAAAATTCATGGCTTTTACCAACTGGGCCTGGTGCACTAAATTGATGGGATTTAAAAGCAGGGTCAGGCTCATGACGGGGATGATGGTTCGGAGTTGTTCCTCGTGATAGAATTGCGCAACTAAAGGAGCCCCGATGACGGCCATCATTAAAAATAAAAACAATCCCCAGGCTAATCCGGTCCAAAAAGCGGTGTCAAAATGCTCAGAAGTTAACTTTTCTTCTTTTTTTTGTATCAGAGCAGCGTTCATCCCCAAGTCATTAAGAACTTCAAGAAAAGATATAAACACGACTGCCATCCCGACGATACCAAAGGTTTCGGGCACCAATAAACGGGCTAACAACAGCTCGATAATGAGCCGGAAACCGTGATTGATAGAGGCCTCAAGAGTGGTCCAGAAGACGCCTCCGGCGATGCTTTTTTTAATGTTCATTAAAGTAATTCCAAATGAGTCTCGATTTCCTCCCGGGTTTTATCGGATGACCTGCTGGGGTCAAATTAAATTTTCCTTATATTACTTCAATTCGTTTTATCCGGAAAATCGATTGTCGGACGATGGTCGTTCGTCTTGTTTTAAAATCGCAAAAGTACGTAAAATTATTCCGCTGTAAAGATATGTTTGTAAGAGGATCGAGCCGACCGGGAAAAGGTCTATTTCTTGTTTTGTTGCTCGGTGAGCCGCTTTCCTTTTTTAATTCCGGAGATTGCAAAAGCCAGTACCATATAGGCCGCTACCAGGGTTATCGGCAGCCATAGAATACGTTCAAAAAAGGATTTTACGTCACGAGTCCAATCGGGTGTGTTCAGCACGGCTACCGGATTGTCATAGTTTACGGCATCGGCTTGCAGCTCCTCCAAGTCTTCCATAAGTGTTCTTTTCTCGCGAATGATTTTGGAAAGATCAAGAATGGATTGCCCGCTTTCGTAGAGGCTGACCGGATTATTGTTTCCTATGGAACCCAACGTATTTCTCTCTCCCAGGCGTTTAAATATGGAATCGATTTGAGCGATATTCAATTTGTGCTCGTGGATTTTAAAGGCTAAGCTCTTTTGATAGACGGCTTTTGCTTTCTGCAAACCCTTGTTGTTGTTAAGGTAATCCAAAATGCCTTGGAGGGTAGATGGATCGGCCTGACGCGATCCTTTGATTTCAATTTTATGTAATTTGTATTGGGAGAGAAAAAGATCGGAGGTCAGTATTTCCGGATTTTCTTTTCCGGCTTGTTTTAATAAATATCTGACTAAGTCGCCTTGCTTGGAGTCCTTTCGGAATTGTTGAAGGGCTTGAGAAAGATCTACTACCGGAGTTATTTCCACTTCTTTTATAAGGGAATGCCCTTTTTTATAGAGATGATGTGCCTTTAGGAAGTCATAATCATGGCCTTTGAGTTTTGCGTTTAGGTGCTCTATCGCTTCATAAATAACGGGGGTACTCGAATAATTGAGCTGTACGATAAGACGGGCGTTTTTTGCCGCAGGTTTTTGGGTATCCATCAGATAACCAATGCCAAAACCCAGAAGAATCAGAATTAAAAAGACAATCCAATTTTTATAGATAAACCGCAAGAGTTCATATACCCGCATTAAAAAGGCATGGTAAAGATTTCTAATCCCTTGGGCCAGATGGCCGAATGTAATTTCGTCGGGGGCGTTCTGTGTTTCCATCAAAGACAGGTTTAATGGTGATTTGCTTTTGGTTACAGAGCTGTTTTTGCAATTGTAAGTTATGATTCAAACGGTAAAAATACAGGAATGTTTTATTTTCTACCCTTCCCGGGAAGAAATTCTGTGTCTTTTACTCTCTTTTCTAATAAAGTATCGTTTGCCTCTCAACAATCTTTATCAAATACCGGAGGTTGTTGTAAAGCATCTATATAAGAAACTAAAGTTTCGGACTTAATAGGCCTCTGACAATCAATCATATAAGATTATAAAAAAGTTGCATTTTCCGTTGTAAATAGCTATTTTTGAGTTAGTTACAAACAAAAACACCGTTCCGGAAAATGCAACTGAACAAAGATAAAAAATCACTCTCAGAAATCAACTCTTATTGCCGAAATTCCTCCCTGCTGATCGGTACCTTTAATCAGCTTCTGGGATTGTTTGACCTTCGCTATATCAACAAGCTCCTTTCCGATACCAAAAAACGCGGTGTTCCGAGCAGTAAAGTCTTTCGTACTCTTTTTGTGCTTCGTTTGCTAGACTTTGATAATATCTATCAATTGATGCAATCGGGGTTATCAAAAGAAGTCATGCATAAAAAGGATGTGCTATATGATTTCTTGAAAAACTCCCATATCCCATGGCGAAGGATCTTGCGGTTATTTTTTAAACAAACACATGCTTTGATACTCGACCGCTGTACTGAGGCGGATTCGGACAGTCCACGATGCTTCGTTCTGGATGATTCTTTGTTGGAGAAGTCAGGCAAAACGATGGAGTTTATCGGAAAAGTATTCGATCATTGCACATATACCTATCAATTGGGAATGAAAGTTCTGACATTGGGGTATTGCGGTGGAAAGAGTTTTATGCCGCTCGATTTTTCGATCCACAATGAGCCGGGCAGGAACAACAGAAGAGGCCTGAAAAAGAAAGAACTCGAGAACCAGTTTTCAAAAGAACGAGAGCCCGGGAGTGCCGGTTATCAAAGAGTATTGGATGTATCTCAAGACAAAATCAGTACAGCTCTTCAGATGATAAAACGCTATAAGAAGAATTGGCTTAAGGTTGATTATGTCCTAGCCGACAGCTGGTTTATCTGTGAGCGGTTCCTCAGGGGCGTCCATGCCATTGATGAAAAGCTTGAGGTGATCGGGCAGATGAAAACCAACAGGATATTGAACATTAACGGAAAGTCTTACAAAGCGAACCAGGTTCCCGAGCTCAAACGGAAGAACATCCATTACAGCAAAAAATTAAAATGCAGTTATATCAGCCTAAAGATCAGCTATAAAGGAATAGCAATGCGAGGCTATTGGATCAAAATGAAAGGGCAGCAGAACTGGAGCCTTCTGATTTCTACCGATGATAAGCTGAGCTTTGTAAAGGCCATGGAGTGCTATAAGAACAGATGGAGTATAGAAGTATTCTTCAAAGATTGCAAACAGAACCTCGGGCTGCAAGCTTGCCAATCTACCGATCTGGATGCGCACATTGCCACCATCAGCATTGTTTTCATGAACTATATGGCTTTGGCCTTAAAAAAGAGGTTTGAAGATTATGAAACCTTGGGGATTCTCTTTAGGGGCTTCAAGGATTTGTTGCTGCAACAGACTATAATCCAATGCATCTGGAGAACTCTGATCCAATTTTTTGACTCCGTTTTTGCTGCTATGGGCATGGACTGGAATCTATTTATCAGAACCCTGATCAACAAGCAGGAGATCATCCTGCAAAATATCAATCAAATCTTTGCTCCTTTATATGCAAACAATCAGAAAAATATCGCCTGATTTTATCTCCGAAACTTCAGTAAGAAATTAATAAGTCGGAGGGTAAAAAAGCTTAACTCGAAAAGTCTGCTTCAGGGGTTATTTTGGTATGGATGAATCGAGGCTTATAAACAAAAGTTTCGGAGTTAATACTTCAAGTATCAATGTATGCTTATGGTTCCAAA
>CAZBXQ010000005.1:94654-100063 GCA_964495935.1 uncultured Flavobacteriaceae bacterium | reverse complement strand
CCTGGAACAATAATCTCTATTTTTCGCTTCAATCCCAAAAGTTTAAACCACCTCATAGTATAGACCCCCCCAAAAAAGCCAAATCGATTCTGGATTATCAACCCCTTTTATAAGCACTCCTTACGGGATCACAAGGTAATCTGTTCTCCTTGCTTAGGAAAAATAATCTTGACGTATAACGGATTCTCCTTCTTCCAGTCCTTCCGAATGCGTTTTATACGATCATTTCCCGGTTTAATATGGATTATAATTATTTTTAGGCCCGACAAATCCGCTTTCCCCGCCTTTTTTGCCAGGACTTGTAATTCCTCATTTAACAGATTGGGCGTGAGATGTCCAAAAAGTTGGTTCTCATTCCGAGTATTGTCATAGGAATTTTCGATTAGAATCCCCTTCAGTTTTCCCTCTTTAAGCAAGGGTGCCACAACGGTCCACACGTTCTCCATTCGATCACTTTTCTCGATCCGATCGGCTCCGGTATCGCCAAAATACAAAATACTGTTTCCTGCACTATTGGTTACCAAAACAGCAGAACTTTTATAGGGATTTCCATGACTTAATTCAAAAATCTGTCCTTTTAAATTCGTGTCTTTAAATTGAAACCGTTCCCCGTCTTTAATCGGATTATAGATATACGTCTTCAATCGGGGTCGATCTCCCTGATCGGCAAAATTGGTCCAGGAAGTATTGGTAAAATACCGGGTTTTCAGGATATCAAGCGTAAAAGGCGTGCCATAAATCGGTTTTGGGCCTTTGTCGTCCGGAGAATTAATGATCAAACCGGACACGTGATCCAAATGCCCATGCGATATAAAATATCCTTTTATCCGGCCTCTCAGAACCTCTTTTGCGGGTCGGTTAAAAACACCGTTTGCAACGGCCTTATCAATTCCCGATTTTAAATTTCCCGCATCAAGTGCTACATAAACATCATCGCCCGACTCGCCCACGAGATAGGCACTTAAATTCCCCTCATTTCCACCGCCATAAACGCCCAGAGGGATAATATTAAAATCGGACTGGCCCCAAGCCGGATTCAAAATTCCAAGATTAAAAATCAGCCACAAAAAAGAAAAAACAACAACCTCTCGCTTTACTGTCAGCTCCATCACCATTTCCGTTTTAAAGTTTCATTTAACTCCATCAGCTCCTCCAAATACTCGCGATTGTTGGATAACCGGGGAATTTTATGCTGCCCGCCGAGTTTGTCATTCTGTTTGGACCAAGTATAAAATAAATCTCTTTCGGCAAGATTTATTTTCAATTTATTCAAGGTCATATTATTATGACGCTTCGCTTGGTAATCACTATTCAAATTTTGCAGGGCAGTATCCAAATAGTCTTCAAACTTACCCAGGTCTTTGGGAGCCGTCTTAAATTCGATTAACCATTCATGGGCACCTTTCTTCTCCCCATCCATAAAAACGGGTGCCGCCGTATAATCCACAATTTCAGAATTACTAAGATGGGTCGCTCGTTTTAAAGCCTGTTCTGCATTTTCAACCATCAATTCTTCACCGAAAGCATTTATAAAATGTTTGGTTCGCCCCGACACTTTAATCCGATAGGGAGCCACCGAAGTAAACCGCACGGTATCCCCCAGATTATATCGCCACAACCCGCCATTAGTAGTAATTATCAAGGCATAATTTTTCCCCACTTCAACTTCCCAAAGAGGAATCACTTTTTCGTCCGAGGTACCATAGACCTCCATCGGGATAAATTCATAGAAAATCCCATAATCCAACATCAATAATAACTCCTTGCTTTGATTTTGATCCTGCACCGCAAAAAATCCTTCTGAAGCATTATAGACTTCGTAGTATTGAAATTCATCAGTAGGTACCAATTTCTGAAACTGTGAAACATAGGGGTCAAAATTGACACCGCCGTGAAAATAGACTTCCAAATCCGGCCATAATTCCAGTAAATTATCATAACCGGTTCGGGCTAATACTTTATGAAGTACGACCAACATCCAAGAGGGTACGCCGGCCAGACTGGTCACGTTCTGTTTGATCGTGGTTTTTACAATGGCCTCCATTTTCTCCTCCCAATCTGACATCAAAGAAATCTCGGTATTGGGAGTACTGCTAAAGGAGGCCCACAACGGCATATTATCAATCAAAATAGCCGATAAATCTCCATAAATCGTACCGTGTTCAAAATAATTTTCTTTACTCCCACCAAGACGCAAACTTTTCCCCCTAAAAATTTTCCCTTCTTTATTGTTGAGCAGATACATACACAGCAAATCCTTACTCCCGGCATAATGGCAATCTTCAAGGGATTCTTCACTCACCGGAATATATTTACTTTTGGCATTGGTAGTCCCGCTCGACTTGGCAAACCATTTAATGGGAGTGGGCCAGAAAATATTTTGCTCCCCCCGACGTAAACGTTCAATTTCCTGATAGATATCCTCATACGAGCGTATCGGAACCCGTTCGACAAAACTGGCATAATCCATAATAGAGCTAAAGTCGTATTGCCGACCGATTTCTGTATCTTTCGCTTGATGAACAAGACGTAACAATAATTCATTTTGCACCTCATGCGGGTATTTTATAAATAAATCCATTTGGTGCATTCGCTTCTTCAAGAACCAGGAAGCCACAGAATTTCCTATAGGAATCGCCATTTATACAGTATCTTTACGACAAATTTAATTGAAAAATCTTTGATCTCCGGCAGGAGAGCAATAGAAGTCTTTAAAAAAATAAGCAGAGCAATGAAATTTTCGGGCGTCCTTCGGAAAATGAAAACGGAATTGACCGATGAGGTTCAATATTACATAGATTTTCCCAATCATTTTTTACATGTTAACCAACTTCTTAATCACCAACTTCACTTCCACTTCACCGGTTATCAGTGTTTGAATTGCGGAAAAGACAAATCCATATACCGCCAAGGGTTCTGTTATGATTGTTTTTTTGAAAGTCCTAAAACCGGAGAATGGATTATCAATCCTGAGCTTAGCACCGCGCATTTGGGCCAGGAAGACCGGAATTTGGAGTATGAGAAAAGGGTACAACTCCAACCTCATATTGTTTATTTGGCCAATTCGGGACATGTTAAAGTCGGGATCACCCGTAAAACACAAATCCCTACACGCTGGATCGACCAAGGCGCCCATGAAGCAATTCCCATTTTAGAAATGCCCAATCGCTATTTGGCCGGCGTTGCCGAAGTAGCTTTAAAAGCTCATATCTCAGACAAAACCAATTGGCGGGATATGCTCAAAAACAAAATCGACGATGTGGATATTCTTGAAATCCGCGATAAATTAAAGCAATACCTCCCCGAAGAAGTAAAAGATTATTTTATTTCAAATCCCGCTACAACCAAAATTCACTTCCCGGTACTGGCATATCCCCAAAAAATAAAATCTCTTAGCTTTAAAAGAAAAACAGAATATAAGGGGATCCTAAAAGGAATAAAAGGTCAATATCTTATTTTTGAGGATAGCACGGTACTCAATATTCGGAATAACAGCGGCTATGTGATAGACCTAAAAGTGGACTGATTAACTTAATCGTTTTTCGATATACTGGGAATTCATTACCCGCAGGGCTCCCATATAAGTCATCTTAAAACACACTGTATCACCTACTTTATAGTCCCTTTGAGCCCCTTCAAGATTGAGTACCAACATATCGGAACTGGCACCGATAAACTCCATATTCTCATTCAGCGGGATTAAAAATTCCGGTTTGGCAATATCCAACAAACCGATATCCAAAATGGCTCGTTTTTGGGTGGCTGCAAAATCATCGCTTTTCAGTTCTGTTTTTTCCCCGGACGGATTAGCCTCCATTTGTCCGTATGGGTTAACCGGTTTTTCGGTAATTTCAATAATTTCTGCATGTAAGGTAAACACATCGTCTCGCATCCCTTCAATCGTCTTTTCAGCAAAGATATCGCTACCAAAAAACAAGGTTTCTCCAATTCTAAAATGATTGACATCCTTTGGTATCAATCCCTTTAACAGCAATGGAACCATAACCGATGATCCTCCCGAAACGCCTTTAATGGTTTGATTAAATTTGGCTTCTAAAAGCTGACGATACAAGCTCAATTGGATCAATTTGTCTTTACTGGGCATCACCCCATTCAAGCAATTTAGATTAGAGCCGATCCCGACCACTTCAATATTAGGAAGCTCAAAAACCTTGTTGTAAAACTCCACCAGAGATTCCCCCATTACGCCTTCGCGCAAGTCCCCCAATTCCAACATGATAATAATGCGATGAACTTTCCCTTGTTTTTTGGCTTCGTCAGAAAGCCATTGAATCGTCACATATTCGCTGTTAAAGCTAACATCTGCATATTGTACAACGTCTGAAATACTCTTTTTGGCCGGGGGTTTGATGTAAATCGTCTCTACTTCGGGTTTAAGTCTCTTGATAATCCGCAGATTGGTTAATCGGGCATCACAAATTTGTTCCTCTCCCAGAGAAAGCAGGTAATCGAGGTACAATTCATTCCCACAGAGCATTTTTACAACCGGTGCCCATTCTATTTCATGTTCCTTAAAAAGGGAACTAAGAAAATCATAATTATGTTTTAATGCCTCTTTTTCTAAGGTGATATGCGCCATAATTTGATGATTTTATAAATAGAAGGGAAAAATAGGGGTAGCCTGAATGCCGTTTATGAATGGTAGCGCATCTCCAGATAAGGCTGTGTAAATCCCATTCGTTTATACAGCCGTATCGCCGGGTTATCGGGATCAACATGCAGGGCAATATCTCCTTTTGCCGTTTCCTGGATCTTGGCTATCAATTTTTTGCCGATTCCCTGCCCTCGAGCTTCATGATGAACTGCAATATAAACCAAAATATTTTCTGGAATATAATCAGTCATACCGGTTTCATTGACAATGGCTGCTCCTCGAATGTTTTTTGTATCATCCCGGATAAGAAGCACAAACCCTCCCATAGATTTTGGCGTTTCTCCCAGCGCAAAAGCCATACATTTTTCAATCGCCGTTTTGGAGTCACCGTATGCCCCCAATTCCTCAAATAAAAAATCCACGATCTTCATCCGTTCTGAAGTCGTGGGTTTATGTTGTGCAGTAAAAAGGCGAATGCCTTCCATAGGTTTAGAGGTTCTCTTTATCCTTCAGCGACTGTACATAGGCAGCCTTCTGAAGTTCATGGCGACGAGCCACCGAAGGTTTGGTATAATATCGGTTATCCCGAAGGTTTTGTAAAACCTTGGTATTTCTAAATTTACGCTTCATGCGCTTCAGCGCCCGATCAATCTTTTCGCCTTCCTTAACTTTTACTACTAACATACACGATCTCCTGTTTTTAGTGTTGGTTTCTATCTTATGGGGTGCAAATATAAAAAGAATGTTTGAAATAAAATAATCTGGATTTAAAATATTCTCCCGAAATCGAAGTT
>CAZBXQ010000005.1:83957-94554 GCA_964495935.1 uncultured Flavobacteriaceae bacterium | reverse complement strand
TGTTGAGTGATTCGTGACTTGTGACTCCTTATTCGGGGATTGACAATTTTACAACAACCTCCGTGAACTCCGCGGATGCTCTGTGGGCTCTGTGGTTAAAAAAAAGCGAGGATAGTAATGAGTTTTTGAGTGATGGATTAAAAAAAATTAAAATTCAGAATTCCCCTCACCTGTAAGACCTAAAAAATCACGATCCATCCACTACATAAGCGATTTGGAATAAAATCTAAAAAGATACCGTCATGTGCGTCAGGCCTTCTTTTTCGTCATTGGTTCCCAGATAATCTACCAAATCCAATTCGATACTCCGGCGTTTTTTATGGAATACGTACTTCAAGGATTTATGCGTCAAATCTCGTCGGTAATAGCCCGCCGGTACATTGTATTCAAATACCCGTAATCGCCCGTCATCATCGGTTCTGACATACATTTTTTTGCTTTTAATATCGTCGATGGAAATAGCCGTGGGCTTCCCTCTCAATTTTCCGGCCCACCAATCTCTAATTTTATAATTCCCCAAAAAGACCCATTGATTCTCACTTACTTGCTGACAAGAATAGGTTTTCTCCAATTTCCTACTCGATAAATTTTGAATCATCGATGACAATCCTGTAATCACCGCAAAATTCTCTTCATAATCAGAAAGTTTCGCTTCATAAAGAGTATCACTTAATACTTGTAAATCAATTTTTCTCAATCCCAATTCACCGGATGATAACTCCCTGTGTAAATTTGCCGTTCCGATAATACTCACTCTTTTCCGTACCTCTCCGCTTAATGTTGTAAGTGCCGTAAGTTCGGCCTTTTTTGTTCCCACGCGGAGGTAGCTGTCTTTATAAACGTCTCTAAAAGAGCGAAAACAAGCTATCTGGCTGGTCTCTTCAAAATCCTTTTCCAGTTCTATGGTATTTAATTCAAACTCCTGAGCCTGTATAATCCCTATACCAAAAAATAGGCTCACCACAAAAAATAAGCTTCGAGCCAATACTTTTATTTCCATAAATACAATTCCATTAAAAAATCTTCCTAAAATAAAACCCATCTGCGCAAAATAGCCGGTCCCCCCAAATTATTGAGCCCATTTTAATTTTGTGATAAAACTAATAAAACATTCTATAATTGTCATTGCCTATTCCCAATCTTTCCTCAATCTTGCTCACAATCAACACTTCAACTGAAGGAAACCAACAAAAAAAATAAAAATTGCGGCCCCTTTTTTAATTTTCATTTTTGGAATACCCCTTCGCTTATACCTGTATTTTTCAATCCCTGCCGTATCTTTGAGGGCAAATCAAAGTCTGTGGAAAACGCGCATACGTCATATATAGGTTTAGGCAGTAACCGAGGAAATCGCACAGCCCATCTTCAAGAGGCTATCCACCTTATTTATAAAGAAATCGGGGATATCACACAAATTTCTCCTGTTTACGAAACCCCGGCGTGGGGGTATAAGGGGGCCGATTTTCTCAATCTTTGTCTCGAAATTAAAACACGGTTTTCTCCACAAACTCTCCTTCAAAAATTACTTCAGATTGAGGCCAAATTGGGTCGCACACGTCGCCATCAAGGCTATGAAGATCGCGTTATCGACCTCGATTTACTCTTTTATGAGGAGGAAATCATAAATTCTGAGAATCTGACCCTACCCCATCCCGAAATTCCTAACCGTCGATTTGTATTGCAACCCCTCGTAGATATCGCGCCCTCTTTTCGGCATCCCGATCACTACAAAACTTTGTCCACACTATTGAAAGAAACAAAAGACAATGCTCTCCTTAAAACCCAATCCATACAACTCCACAAACCTTCTCTGTCCCTGAATGAAAAACTCAATTATCTGGTCATAGAAGGAAATATCGGCGCGGGAAAAACCAGTTTGGTTCATATGCTGGCCGCCGATTATAACGCTAAATTAATAACCGAACGTTTTAAAGACAACCCTTTTCTTCCCAAATTTTACAGCAATCAAAAACGTTATGCTTTTCCCCTTGAAATGTCATTTCTGGCCGATCGTTATCAACAAGCCATTGATGGAATCGGCCAATATGATTTATTTAAAAATCTCGTCATCGCCGATTATGACATCTACAAATCACTCATTTTTGCCAAGGTAACTCTGGAGGAGGAGGAATTCCAGCTCTATAAGCGACTTTTTCATATTATGTATAAAGACGTTATCAAACCGGATTTATATGTTTATCTCTATCAAAATACAGAACGTCTGCTTAAAAACATTCAAAAAAGAGGAAGGGAATATGAACAAAACATCGATCCCGAATACCTTGAAAGAATCAATGAAGGCTATCTCAATTTTATCAAAACCCAGGATTATTTCCGGGTCAAAATTATCGATATTTCGGAATTGGATTTTGTAGCTCGCCGGGAAGATTATCTATTCCTTATTCAGGAAATCAACATAGCCTTATAAACGTAAACGTCTTCCAAATGGACAAAAAAATGCCGCCAATCGGCGACATTTTTAGGTTTATAAAATCAACGTCCTTTATAAAAAGGTATAGCCTACCGCAATGGAAAAAACTCCATTTTTACCATTGGTATTCTCTAACGCATCAGAAAATCCGAAGTTATAACGGCCGTCCAAACGGAATCCGAGGGGCAAGTCAAGTCCGAGTCCCACAGCACCATTAATATCAACGTCTTTAGCATCAATCTGATCTTTCAGGGATTGGTGTGTTAAAAAGCCAAATTGTGGTCCTGCCTGAATATTAAGGGTATGGCCAATAACATAAAACTTAAACATCACCGGAACCGTAACATAATCCAAGTCGAAATCGCCAAAATCGGTTTTTGCCCCCTGCTGAGAATATAAAACTTCCGGCTGGATGGCCCAATTATTAAATCCTATGGCGGCAAAAGCACCGGCTTGAAGCCCCGTTTTGTTTTTAAACCCGCTGGCATCATTCAAGGTAGCAAAGTTGGCACCTAATTTAAGGCCCAGGTCAAGATTTTGAGCATGCCCATTTTGGAAGCTTATAAAAGCCATAGAAAATGCCATGCATAGTACTATCATTTTTTTCATAGTAGGTTGGTTTTTGAAGGTTATATTATTACAAAAATAAGAATATTGTTGAAGTCAAGCATCCTTCTCTTACAAAACGATGAGTTTGTGAATAAATTGTAATCCCCGGGAACCAATCCGCGCAAAATAGTACCTTTGTCACCAAAACCTTAAAATCTCCAAACCTATTTCATGAAAGGGGTGGTCTATAAATCAACCGGTAGCTGGTATCGTGTAAAAGCTGAAGATGGGGTATTCTATTCCTGCCGTATTCAGGGACGTTTCCGGAGGAAAGGGATTAAAAGCACAAATCCGGTTTCGGTAGGCGATTACGTCTTTTTCGAAAAAGATTCCGAAGGAGATCATCATACCGGGATTATCAAAAATATTGAACCCCGTAAAAATTACATCATCCGCAGATCGGTCAATCTTTCTAAACAAACCCATATTATCGCTGCCAACATCGACCGGGTGTTTCTTATGATTACGTTGAAAAATCCCGAAACCTCAACCGTTTTTATCGATCGTTTCCTCGTTACTGCCGAAGCCTATCATATCGAACCGATTCTGCTCTTTCACAAATTTGATCAATATACTGATGAAGAGCGCGACGAACTCCGTTATACAGCTTCTATTTACCAGGATATCGGATATACTTGCATTGGCACTTCTGTACGACCCAATCGCAACATCGATAAGGTAAACGATCTCATGACCGGCAAAACCAGTCTTTTCTCGGGACACAGTGGAGTAGGAAAATCAACACTGATCAATCAGCTGGCACCGCATCTCGATCTTAAAACAACTTCAATTTCTACCCAACACGCTGTAGGGAAACACACCACTACCTTTGCCGAAATGTTTGACATCGATAACAACACCCGACTTATCGACACCCCCGGAATCAAAGGATTTGGCCTCGTTGAAATGGAAGATGAAGAAGTAGGCAATTATTTTCCCGAATTTTTTGCTGTCAAAGAAAATTGTAAATTTAATAACTGCATTCATATAAAAGAACCGGGATGTGCGGTAAAACGAGCACTTGAAGCCAACAAACTGTCATGGTCGCGATACCATTCCTATCTTCAGATTATAGAAAATGAAGATCAGGAATATCGCCCGGATATCCATCATCAAAAATAACGCTAAGAAAACATGAGAGCTGTCATACAACGTGTCACCCACGCTTCCGTTCATATTGCTCATCAACTTTATGGTGAGATTGGGCAGGGGCTTCTTATTTTGTTAGGCATTGAAGACGGCGATACAGAAGACGATATTCAATGGCTTTCTAAAAAAATCGCCAAACTCCGCATCTTTGCCGATGATCAGAAACCCCTGAACATCAACCTTCAGGATATTGATGGAGAAGCCTTAATTGTGAGTCAATTCACTTTATGTGCCAGCACCAAAAAAGGGAATCGTCCCAGTTTTATCGCCGCAGCAAAACCCCAAATTGCAGAACCCTTATACGAAAAATTTATTGTTCAATTTGAACAAGACTCCGGAAAATCCCCGGCAACTGGAAAATTTGGTGCCGACATGAAAATCGAATTATGCAATGACGGCCCGGTAACGATACTTATAGATTCTAAAAGAAGAGAATAATGAACATAAAAGACGCTCAAAAAGCAGTAGATTTGTGGATTCGGGAACATGGAGTCCGCTATTTTAATGAACTTACCAATATGGCACAACTCACTGAAGAAGTGGGGGAAGTAGCGCGGATTATCGCCCGACGCTACGGAGAACAAAGTGAAAAAGAATCGGACCAAAACAAGGATCTGGGCGAAGAACTGGCCGATGTCGTTTTTGTCGTCCTTTGTTTGGCCAATCAGACCGGAATTAATTTGCAGGAGGCCTTTGACAAAAAACTGGCTTATAAGGCTCAACGCGATCACGACCGGCACCACCACAATCAAAAATTAAAATAACATGTTGAAGAAAATTATCAGTTCTAAAAAATTCTGGTGGTCGGTCGTTTTATTTACAGCCGAATTTATTGTCTTTTTTAATATAGTACGTATTGCCGTGGAGTACAAATTCCGATTCGGTGCTTTCTATCGCGATTATTTTAATGCCGAAGTACTTCCTTCCTTTATCGTATTTAACCTCATCGTGGGAATTTTATTCGGATTCGGCACTACTTTTATGCGATTCTGGCGACAATATAAAAAACAAAGATAAGAGCCGAAGCCGTTTCCAACCTGAAAAACCTTTGTGCTATTCCGATAAAAATAAAATATATGGGGTTTTACTTGACAACCCCTATCCCGAGATTGTATATTTGCAACTTTATTCACTTCTATTTATCTTTTTTTCACTATGGGAATGAAACTTTCACAGTTTGATTTTGACTTACCTAAAAAACTCCTGGCTGAATATCCTTCAGAAAATCGCGACGAAGCCCGCCTTATGGTGGTTCATCGTGACTCCGGAAAAATAGAACACAAAATTTTTAAAGATGTAATTGACTATTTTGAAGCCGATGATGCCTTTATCTTAAACAATACCAAAGTTTTTCCGGCTCGTCTCTTTGGCCACAAAGAAAAAACAGGAGCCCGAATAGAAGTATTTCTATTACGTGAATTAAATACGGAAACCCGCTTGTGGGACGTTATGGTCGATCCTGCACGAAAAATTCGAATTGGCAACAAACTTCTTTTTGGAGAGAACGAAGAATTGGTTGCCGAAGTTATCGACAACACAACTTCCCGTGGAAGAACCTTGCGGTTTCTCTATGACGGCCCGTACGAAGAGTTTAGAAAAACCTTATATGAACTTGGCGAAACCCCACTCCCCAAGTATATCAAACGAGACGTAGAACCCGAGGACGGCAAACGATACCAAACCATATATGCTAAAAAAGAGGGGGCTGTAGCGGCTCCGACTGCAGGACTCCATTTTTCCAAACACCTTCTGAAACGACTCGAAATCAAAGGGATCAATTTAGCAGAAGTGACCTTACACATCGGATTAAGCACCTTCAATCCGGTGGAAGTCGAAGACCTGTCCAAACATAAAATGCACAGTGCCAAAGGCGAAATCGAGCAAGAGGCAGCCGATTTAATCAATCGGGTCAAAAACGGCAAAGGAAAAGTATGTGCTGTAGGAACCTCAACCATGCGCCTTATCGAGAGTGCGGTTTCCCCCAACGGTGCGCTTAACGTTTTTGATGACTGGACGCATAAATTCATATTTCCTCCCTACGACTTTACCATTGCCGATAGCTTGATTACCAACCTCCATACCCCCAAATCTACCTTATTGATGATGACCGCAGCATTTGCCGGTTATGATTTAATTATGAAAGCGTATGAGGAAGCCGTTAAGGAAAAATACAGTTTTTCATCATACGGCGATGCCATGCTCATTTTATAACCCGTACAAAACGGAAAATAATGCTCAAAATCCACTCCAATTCTCCGGAGTGGATTTTTTATCTCCATCCATTCTTTATAAATTTGGGATAAAAAGATTGTGTTTAGACATTTCCATCCCTATCCCTGCTTTATTCCCAAGCATACAACCCGCCTGATTATAGGCACCCTTCCCCCTCCCCGATTTGCGACCAAGACCTTAAAACCCGGTGATGTCGATTTTAATTATGGCAGCCGGGACGGTCAGTTGTGGCCCATTTTGGATCGTATATATAAAGTGGGATTCTCTTATGAAACCACACAACAGGCCATCGATGAGAGAAAGGCCTTTTTAACCCAATATCACATCGGGATCTGTGATATTGTAAGCTGTGGATATCGGGAAAAGATAGACGCCTCAGACCTCGGAATAAAGAAATATGAACTCCGTAACCTCATTCAGGTGATTCAAAAAAACCCCGACATTCATACGCTTTTATTTACCGGTGGAAACAGCAAAAACGGCCCCGAGTACTTTTTTAGAAAACACCTTAAGAAGCACCCCGATATCCGGTTAAAAAGAATTACCAAAGGCCCTCCACGAATTCATGAATTTAAACTCGATCAACGGATTATCCGCACCGTTTCACTCACCGCCCCATCGGGTGCTGCCAATCGCGCCGTGGGAAGCATGGCTTTATATAAAGAAATGAAACAAAAAGATCCCGATTTTAACACTATTGACTTTAGAGTTCTACAATACACTCCATTCTTTAAAGAAGAATAATCAACAACAAAGTTAAATTCCTATTAACCCCTTAAATTCGAAGGAATAATATTTCTAATTTTAAGAAAAAAGAAAATGGCAAAGACGATCACCTCTATCAATCCTTATACCGGCGAGATCATCGGTAAATACAAGGAATTGAGCAAATCCAAGATCAATAAGAAATTAAAATTAGCCGACAAGGTTTTCGCCGAATGGCGACTTACAGGTTTCACCTATAGAAAAAGTCTCATGGAGAATCTGGCGGAAGAATTACGGACTAATACTCAGGAATATGCCGATATGATAACCGCTGAAATGGGAAAACCCATTTCACAATCCCTGGCCGAAATCAAAAAATGTGCCTGGGTTTGCGATTACTATGCCGAACATGCCGAAGCGCATTTAACCAAAAAGACGATAGAAACCGAGGCTTATAATTCCTATATAGCCTATGAACCCATCGGCGTTGTACTGGCCGTTATGCCTTGGAATTATCCTTTTTGGCAGGTTTTCCGATTTGCAGTGCCCGCATTAATGGCCGGCAATGTAGCCGTTTTAAAACACGCAAGTAACGTTATGGGATGCGCTGAACTCATTGAAAAAGCAACGATTAAGGCCGGTTTTCCGGAAGGTGCTTTTCAAAATTTAATCCTTTCCAGTAAAAAAGTAGAACACGTCATTCGAAATAAGCACACCAAAGCCGTTACGCTTACCGGAAGTAAATCTGCCGGAAGTGCCGTCGCCTCTGCCGCCGCTTCCGAAATTAAGAAATCCGTTTTGGAGTTGGGGGGAAGCAACGCGCTGGTCATCTTTGAAGACGCCAATATCGAAAAAAGTGTGGATACCTGTATCCAGGCTCGTTTCCAAAATACGGGTCAAAGTTGTATCGCGGGAAAACGACTCCTCATTCACGAAAAAGTGTATGATGAATTTGTCGAAAAATTCCTGACCGGCGTACGGGAATTAAAAAGCGGCGACCCTACCGATAAGGAAACCTACATCGGCGTATTAGCACGTGAAGATTTGGCCGAAGATTTGGAAAAACAATTGCAAAAATCCATTAAAAAAGGAGCCCAAGTAATTCTTGGCGGGAATCGTAATAAAGCCTACTTTGAACCTACCGTAGTCCTTAATGTCAGTAAAAAAATGCCTGTTTTCACCGAAGAAACTTTCGGTCCGTTGATGGCTGTTATGTCTTTTAAAACAGACATGGAAGCCATTGATTTGGTCAATCGATCAGATTTCGGATTAGGTGTTTCCATTTTTACCGAAGATTTTGATCGGGCCGAAGCCCTCGTTCCCCAATTTGATGATGGTGCCGTTTTTGTCAACGAATTAGTAAAATCAGATCCTCGTTTACCATTTGGAGGAACTAAGATTTCGGGATATGGAAGAGAGCTTTCTGCCGATGGAATCCGAGAATTCGTCAATCGGAAAACCGTATATTTCAAGAAATTTTGATCCCTGTGCAGTTGGCGGGAAGAAAATAAGTCAAGTTAGGATTTCGGAAGGTTATTCAGCATGACTTCGACAATATCATCGAGATCAAAAGTAGATTTCCACCCCCAATCTCGAGCGGCCTGAGAATCATCAATACTGTTCGGCCAGGAATCGGCAATCTCCTGACGGAAATCAGGATTATACGTAATTTCAAAGTCAGAAATATGATTTTGAATCGCTTTTGCGAGGGCCCGAGGAGTACAACTTATCCCTCCCAAATTATAAGAAGAGCGTATCGTCAGATTTTCTTCTTCAGTGGCCATCAGACATAGAATCGACTGAATTGCATCATCCATATACATCATGGGTAAAGCCGTATCCGCTTTCAAAAAACACTCATACCTCGCATCCGACAGTGCTTTATGAAAAATATCAATAGCATAATCCGTCGTTCCTCCTCCCGGAGGTGTTTTATAACTAATGAGTCCGGGGAAACGAACACTACGAACATCTACCCCGTAGCGTTTATGGTAATAGGCACACCAACGCTCGCCGGTTAACTTACTAATCCCATATACCGTGTTGGGATCCATCACTGTAATTTGCGGCGTGTGATCGTGCGGAGTATTGAGCCCAAATGCCGCGATACTCGAGGGCCAGAAAACCCGGCGAATTTTCTTTTCCCGTGCCAGATTAAGCACATTAAATAAAGAATTCATATTTAACTCCCAAGCCCGCAGCGGATGCTTTTCTGCAATAACGCTCAGCATGGCGGCCATAAGATACACATCGCCAATGTTATGACGAATCAACATCGTCTCGATCGCCTCGTTATCTTTTGCATCCAAAATTTCAAAAGGACCGGAATTCATCAGCTCTGCTCCTCCTTCCCTGATATCCGTGGCAATCACATGATCATTTCCATATTTTTGTCGTAAGGCCATGGTTAACTCCGAACCAATTTGTCCACAGGCACCGATAACCAAAATATTTTTCATCATAATATTATTCGTTAGCTTGCGTCCCCAAATTAACAGCTTTTTTTTGTAATATCACCAGACAAAATTCTCATTATTTTACGACTTTACAACATGTCCCTCATTTATAGTTCCCTCAGCAAAACAGGAGTTCTTCTTCTTTTATCAATAATCCTCGTAGGCTGTCATTCTTCCGACAAAAAGAAAGATGAAGATATCATCTACAATCAAAAATTATCAAAGTCCTTGTCTAAACCTCTTAATCTTGAGCAGGTTTCCAGATCCCATCTCATCCCTCAGGCAAAAGAAGATTTGTCCAATTGGAGCGACTTTCTCACCTTGCAGGTAGAAATGGAAAAATTTCAACATTACTCCTTGAGAGATCTCATGGATGCCGAGTCAACCGTGTTAAAATCCGTAGAAAAAGTAAAAGACAGTCTTCCCGAGCAATTTAAAACCACTCCTATAGAAGCTCGTCTTAACGTACTATATACCAGAAGCAAAATGTTAAATCAGTACCTCAAGTATCAAAAAAACGATACTCTTGAGCTTCAAAAAATGGGAGCGGGAATATATGAAGCGTATGAAAATCTGGAAATTCAACTCAACGAAGTTTATCTTCAGGATTTTTCAGATTTTGATTTCGACATTGATCGCCGCCAAGACAGCCTTCAAAAGGCGCAAAAAAAGTAATCCCGAAAAAATGATTAAATGTGTTGTTTCTCTACAATATTTTTTAAATTTCACAGTTTGTTAAATTAATCTTCAATTCTATGAACTTCTATAAGAGCTTTATGCTCATCGCCGTTATTGCCCTCGTGGCATCTTGTCAGAATCCCAAACAAAAAGACAAAATGGATCAACAAAAACATGGACTCGATCTCCATTACATGGATACAACAGCCAATCCCAAAGATGACTTTTACAGTTATGTTAACGGAACCTGGATGAATGAAACAGACATCCCGGATGACCAAAGCTCTTGGGGCAGTTTTCAAATCCTACGAAAGAACACCGATAAAAATGTTCTGGC